>NZ_JBYLTY010000006.1:0-15833 GCF_058107145.1 Bombilactobacillus sp. ESL1197 | reverse complement strand
CTTAAGTTGTTTAACTGCATTAAATGCTTTAAAGCATAGTAGTGTGACGAGTTATGCTGATAGTTTTGATCAAGTGACAATTAACGTCAATGATGCTGATAACTTGGAAAATGTGGTCACATCGTCCGGATATGGGGATCAAACATTTTTAAATTATTTGGGTTTATCGGCGCAAAAGTTAGCCAATAATAATGATCTTTATGCTTCAGTTATGTTAGCCCAAGCACTCTTAGAAAGCGGTTGGGGGACAAGTACTTTAGCCCAGGCGCCTAATTATAACTTGTTTGGTGTTAAAGGCAGTTTTCAAGGATCAGCGGTTAATATGGCCACGCAAGAAGATGATGGCAGTGGTAATTTGTATGGTATTCAAGCTAATTTTCGCAAGTATCCCTCCTATCGTGAGTCCTTAGAAGACTACGTTCGTTTACTGCGCGATAATGGCATGTATTCTGGAGCTTGGCGTAGTAAAACTAGTTCCTATAAAGATGCTACTAGCTTTTTAACGGGGCGTTATGCCACGGATACATCATATGCCGATAAATTGAACAGTTTGATTGAAAAGTATAATCTAACGCGGTTTGATCAATCAGTTGATGCTACTAAACCAAGTGTCAATGACATTGTAGTCAATAATGTTAGTTTAGTCACAAATGATGTGAACCATAATTCTACAAGGAATACTTATCAAAATCAACAAGCCCCGGTAATTGTGAGAAATAAATTTCAAAATCCAGCAGCTGATGCTTCAGCTACTAGCGAAACACAAACGCCGGCTTTACCGGTTATTGTTAATAATTCCCTGAATGAATTAATTAATACCAACAAGGAAATATTGCAAGCTCCTAGTACTAAACCAAGCAATCGGCCTAAGGATGCAAAAACTGAAACTGATTTTTCACGGACAATTCCTAGTGGAGATCATGCTGATCCAGCTGCTGTTATTAAAAAAGCACCAGTTGTGCAGGCTAAAGCAGTTTCTAATACTAAGTCAACCCCAGCTACTGATAATTCAATTCAAGTTTCGCCACAGGAAGCTGCAACTGAAAATTCGTCAGACTAGTTGCAATTAGCGTGATTTTTATTTATAATATGCGTCAGATTAGTTTTTACCAAAGGAATAGTAATTGAAAAATTGATTATCAGAGAGTGGAAGGTTAGTGTGATTTCACAGATATTTTTTAATGAACTCATCTTTGGAGTTTGATTACTGAACTAATAGTAAGTAGTCACGGGGTATCGTTAAATACTTGAGAGTTATATAGTTAATATATAAAACTTAGGTGGTACCGCGGGTAAATTTCGTCCTATTGCAAGAGCAATGGGACTTTTTTTGTAGGAGGGTAATTATGGGTTATAATCACAACGTTATTGAAAAAAAATGGCAAGCCTATTGGGCCGAACATAAGACGTTTAAAACAACAGAAGATCCAAATAAGAAAAACTTTTACGCGTTAGACATGTTTCCTTATCCATCCGGTAAAGGATTACATGTTGGGCATCCAGAAGGATATACCGCGACCGATATTATTGCCCGGATGAAGCGGATGCAAGGCTATAATGTCTTACATCCCATGGGGTGGGATGCATTTGGCTTACCCGCTGAACAATATGCGCTGAAAACTGGACATAATCCCATTGATTTTACGCAACAAAATATTGATACATTTAAGCGGCAGATTAATTCGCTAGGTTTTTCTTACGATTGGGAGCGCGAAATTAATACTACTGATCCCAATTATTATAAATGGACACAGTGGATCTTTGAACAATTGTATAAACGAGGGTTAGCTTATGAAGCCAAAGTTCCTGTTAATTGGAGTCCGGATTTAGGTACAGTAGTCGCTAATGAGGAGATTGTCAACGGCAAAACTGAACGTGGTGGTTTTCCAGTTTACCGTAAGCCAATGCGACAATGGATGCTCAAAATTACGGCTTATGCGGATCGTTTATTGGATGATTTAGATTTGATCGATTGGCCCGAAAATATTAAGGAAATGCAGCGCAATTGGATTGGCCGGTCAGTCGGTGCTGAAGTTAAGTTTGAGATTGCCGATCATGATTTAACATTTAATGTCTTTACGACACGGCCAGATACGTTATTTGGCGCTACTTATGTAGTCATGGCTCCAGAGCATGAACTAGTGGATCAAATTACTACCCCACAACAAAAAGCACAAGTTCAACAATATCAGGAAACAACTGCTAAAAAGAGTGATCTGGATCGGACCGATTTAAATACTGAAAAAACAGGTGCTTTCACAGGCGCTTACGCTATTAATCCGATTAATGGCGATCGGTTACCAATTTGGATCTCTGATTATGTCTTGGCTAGCTACGGGACGGGTGCTATCATGGCTGTTCCAGCACATGATGACCGAGATTTCGAATTTGCTAAAATGTTTGACTTACCAATTAAAGCAGTCATTGCGGGTGGTGATGTCAGTGATCATGCTTATACAGGTGATGGTGAACATATTAATTCGGAGTTTTTAAATGGTTTAAATAAACAGCAGGCAATTGATAAGGTTTTGGCGTGGTTAGAAGATCATCAGGTTGGCCAAAAGAAAGTTAATTACCGCTTGCGAGATTGGGTCTTTTCACGGCAACGTTACTGGGGTGAACCCATTCCAATTATTCATTGGGAAGATGGAACCACGAGTTTAGTTCCTGAAGATGAATTACCATTACGTTTGCCAGCAGAACATGATATTAAACCTTCAGGTACGATTGAAAGTCCGTTGGCTAACTTGACTGACTGGGTCAATGTGGTTGATAAAAATGGCCGCAAAGGTCGGCGGGAAACCAATACAATGCCACAATGGGCTGGTAGTTCTTGGTATTTCTTGCGTTATGTAGATCCACATAATGATGAAGCAATCGCTGATTATGAAAAATTAAAACAGTGGATGCCCGTTGATTTATACGTCGGTGGAGCCGAACATGCTGTGCTGCATTTACTGTATGCAAGATTTTGGCATAAGTTCTTATACGATTTAGGTGTTGTACCGACACCAGAACCGTTCCAAAAATTATTTAATCAAGGAATGATTTTGGGTAATAATCACGAAAAAATGTCGAAGTCCAAAGGCAACGTTATTAATCCTGATGATGTTGTCGATGAATATGGTGCTGATACGTTACGTCTTTACGAAATGTTTATGGGACCGTTAGATGCTTCCATTTCTTGGAGTGAAGATGGCTTAGCTGGTTCTTATCGTTTCTTAGAGCGGGTTTGGCGCTTATATATTAATGCAGATGATGACAACACTTTGCGGACTGATTTTATTACCGAGCAGCCGAATGCTGATTTGAAAAAGATTTATAGTGAAACTGTGAAACAAGTTAGTGATCATTATGAAAAGTTACAATTTAATACGGCAATTTCGCAAATGATGACTTTTGTCAACGCTGTGCAAAAGCAAGATCAGTTTCCAAAGGATTACGCTGAAGGTTTAATTAAAATGTTAGCCCCAATCGTACCGCATATTGCTGAAGAAATTTGGCAAAAATTAGGTCATGATGAATCCATCACTTATGCTCAATGGCCAACTTACAATGAAGAAGATCTAGTTAGTGCTGAAGTCGAAGTTATTTTGCAAGTTAATGGTAAGTTAAGAAATAAGATTACGGTGCCAGTTGATATTTCCAAAGCTGATTTAGAACAAAGAGCATTAGCTGATGAAAAGACACAATCATTTATTGCTGATAAAAAGATTGTAAAAACCATTGTGGTTCCGCAAAAAATTGTGAATTTTGTGGTAAAATAATAATTCATCAATTTTAGAGAGGATCAATTTGATGGATCAAGATGTCGAAGAGAATACAGTGACAACTGCGGTAACTGGTGGCAAAAATGATTTAATTAAGGGTTCAGCTTGGATGACGGCGGGAAGTATTTTTTCGCGAGTCTTGGGTGCTATTTATATCATTCCGTGGAATATGTGGTTTGGTTCCGTTTTAACGGCTACCTTGGCCAATGCCCTATTTGCTAAGGGCTATAATATCTATAGTCTATTTTGATAATTTCGACGGCGGGTATTCCCGGGGCAATTTCCAAACAAATTGCGCATTACAATGCTTTAAACGAGTATGCGGCGGGAAACCAGTTATTTAAACAAGGCATCAAAATCATGGCTTGGATGGGCATAATTAGTGCAGCGCTGATGTATTTTGGCGCACCGCTTTTGAGTGATTGGTTTGCTGATGGCAATGCCAATGCCATTCCAGTTTTAAGAGCCTTGGCGATTGCGTTATTAATCATTCCGTTGATGAGTCTCATGCGGGGCTATTTTCAAGGCTATTCACAAATGGCGCCTTCAGCGGTTTCTCAATTAATTGAGCAAGTGGCGCGCGTAATTTATATGTTAGCGGCAACGTATTTAATTATGAAGGTGCAAAAGGGCAGTTATGTTAGTGCCGTAACGCAATCGACCTTTGCGGCTTTCATTGGTGCGGTCTTTGGTTTAGGAGTGTTGGTAATTTACTTTTTAAAACAATTACCGCAAATTCGCCGTCTATCACGACAAAGTAAAATTTGAAATTGATACACGTCATCAGAATTTTTTGGAGAAATTATTCGCCAAGCAGTTCCTTTTATTATTCTGGATTCTGGCATTATCTTATTCCAATTATTTGATCAGTCGACGTTTAATTCAATGATGTCGTCGTTTCAACATTTTAGTAAAGACACATTGAATGCTATGTATGCTCTATTTGCCTTTAATGCAAATAAATTAATTATGATTGTGGTTTCTTTATCAACAGCGATGGCTGTTACTGCGATTCCCTTATTGTCAGCAGCTTATTCGCGTCATAACCAAAGAGAAATTCAAGATCAAATTGGTAATATCTTACAATTGTTTTTCTTAGTTATGTTACCGGCAGCTTTAGGCATGTATGCAGTAGCTAAGCCTTTGTATATTTTGTTTTATCGATATGATCAGTTGGGGATTTACTTGTTACAATTTAGTTGTGTAGTAGCTATCTTGTTGGGGCTATTTACGGTTTTGTCAGCTATTTTACAAGGACTATATCAAAATAAAATGGCGATTAATATTTTGTGATTGGTTTTATTGTTAAAATGCTTGTACAATATCCATGTATTTTAATTTTTAGTAGTTTTGGACCCTTAATGGCGACTGCTATTGGCATGGCGGTCACGTGTTGGCTGATGTTGCGATTATTGTGTGTGAAATTTGAGTTTAAATTACAGCCGACCATTAACCGTACTTGTGGCATTTTTATGTTAACAGTTGTGATGTTAGTAGCCATTTTAATCTTGGATTTTGTTGCATATCATTTGGTGAATAATCAAGGTCGCCCGTGGGCTATTGTGTTATTATGCCTGGAAGTTGTATTAGGTGTTGGGATCTATGGTTATTTAATTTTAAAATCGCACTTAGCGGAGAAGATTTTAGGCTCCAAAGTTGCTAATTTACGGCAAAAATTGCATATCAATTAATCTGTTTTAAAAAACAATAAGGTTGGAACGCAATAATGAATTAATGTTCGTTTACTTCTAGATAGAGTACGATCATTAATCTTATTGTTCCAACCTTATTTTTTTGCTATTACAAGTTGATTAGAATCAGAAACAGTGGCTGAAAGTCTGAATAATTAGCGATTAAACGGTGGTATATAATATGTTAGTAATAAGCAATTTACCAAGCATGGAACGCTATTGATAGAATGGTCTGAAAATAATATGGAAGTAATTGATTTAAAAAAAGATACGACTCCTCTTCAAAAAGTTAAGCAGCATCCGAAGTTGATTAACGTACAAGAAGTCGCAGAATCAGGTTTTTATAATACAATGTTTGCACAAAAAATAGGCCGCTTAAGAAAGCGCGTCTTCGTTTTGTTAGAACAACAGCAACCAACTGCCATTATCACTTCCTTAATTCCCAACCGCTTTTTACCACAATTGGATCAAAGTGATTTAATGGATTTGGAAAATCTAGTAGATTATCAATGTCAGGTTAATCAAATCACTCAAAATGTGATGTTAACATGGGCTAATGAAAAAGAACGTAAATTGTTCAAACAAGAAGTTGACCGCTTACAAGTTTTGGTAGAAAAAGCAATTTTTCGTAACAAGCAAGGAACGATTATTCGCTCGGAAGAAACGGTGCTGTTGCCGGACCAATTTATTTTTCAACTGTTGGCGCCCATAATGGCGATCAATTTCGTTTTTTAAATCCAGCCTTTACCGCCGATGATTTGACGGAGTTAAGAATTTATCTGCATCGCTTTTATGAAGCAATTAATTTAGTTCCAAAAAATTACGAAAAAGACCCTCACTTCCAAATTACCGACTTGCCTGCTAATGAATACCCGACTTTAACGGATTTTTACAATTGGCTAATGAAGCAAAGCGTTGGTAATCAAGCAACATTTGATAAAAAGCGGACGCTAGAAAAAATACAGACGTCATTGCAAGATATTATTTCAAACTACGGGTATGTCTTTGACGGACATTCAACTGTGAAAAACTTGTCTCACGAACAAATCGTCTATTTTGGTGCCGGTAATTTGCAATCACTATCCCGTGAGGTTTTCCATTGTCAGTTGTATACAGCGTTAACTATCATTTGGAATCATGCGTTACAAAATGGTATTCGGGTTCGTCAAAACTTAAAATCTGGCAAGATTAAAGAAGGCGAAGAAACGTATTGTTTAGCTATTTTGGACGAGTGCCACAATATCATTAATACCAATATGATCTTTGCTGTTCAATACGTGAGTCGATTTGAGCGGGAAATGCGGAAGAATTACGCTGGTGTTTGGTTTGCCACCCAATCACCAGAAGAAATGATCCCTGAAGGTGCTAATAGTGCTGACGCTTCAACGATTAAAACCGTTTTACAATTTACCACGTACAAATTTTTAATGCGGACTGATCCAGCGACCATTCCAGCAATTAAACGATTATTAGGCAATTCCATAACTAAGTCTGAATACGAAAAGTTGGGAACTTTAAAAGTTGGCCAGGCTGTTTGTAACTTTGGTAAAAATATTAACTACACCGTCAAATTTAATCCTGATAAAGAACAATTAAAGAGATTTGATGGAGGGCTTTAATGTTAAAAAAATTTTGGAAATGGATTGTAGGAGGTTCGGGGGCATTAATAGTTACCTTTGTAGTATTAGTTGTCATAATTATTGGCGCTATGTCCCAAGCAGCCGGTTCGGGTGGTGACGATGGTGACGATTATGGTGACGTAACTAATATTGGCTTGTCAAAGGAGGTCTTGGCTTATAAAGATTTGGTAGAAAAAGAATGCAAAGCGCAAGGCGTCCCCGAACTTGTTCCTTATGTCTTGGCAATTATGATGAATGAAACGCGGGGTATTGGAAATGACGTTATGCAATGTTCAGAATCGCAAGGATTACCACCCAACTCTTTAAGTCCGAGTGAAAGCATTCATTATGGTGTTGCGTATTTAAAAAGTAATAAAAACTTAGCTGATCAGTATGGAATTGATATTTTCGGTGCGATTATGGGCTACAATTTTGGATCCAACTATATTAATTGGATGGCCAAAAATGGTTATAAAAAGAGCACGACACCAATTGCTGATCAATACTCAAAAAACGTTGTTGCGCCTGCCTTAGGAAATACTAGTGGCGCAACTTATGTTTATAAAAACGAAATTTCGGTTCCCTACAATGGCGGCTTTTTATACACCAATGGCGGGAACTTTTTTTATGACAAATTAGTAAAAAGATATTTGCAATTTGGCAGCAGCAAACACAAACGAACTCGAAAAAAGCATAGTGGTTCAAAGGTTATTGACGAAGCTCAAAAGTACCTCGGAGTTCCTTACGTCTGGGGCGGCCATGACCCCGCAACAGGCATGGATTGTTCGGGTTTCGTGGGTTACGTCTTAACTAAGGTCACGGGCAAGCAATATCCACAATATACAGTTTCGCTAGAAAGTTGTGGCACACCTGTTCCGCTCAGTCAGTTGTCCGCCGGAGATATGATTTTGACGTTTGTCATATTCGGCCCTTATCAGCATGGCAGCCAGACTTTGCTGTTCGTCCTAATTTATAAATCATTAATTATTAAAGGAGTTTTTATGATGAAAAAAGAGATCAACAATGGTAATGATCGAACAAAAACCTATTTAGGAATAATAGCAGCAGTTTTCTTTTGTTTAACAATTTTGTTTGGCTATACGACTTTAACAAGTAGTCAAATTAACAAAGCTAAAGCTAATAAAATAGTGGCCCCATTTTCTAAGAAATTAACTAAGGATCAACAGATGATCAGTAGTTTAAGGGCAGATAATCAAAGTTTACAAGCACAATTAAGTGATCAAAAACAAAAATCAGAAACAAAAAATAATAACTCTTTGAGCTCACAAAATGTTTTTTTAAATGGCTATGGTGATTTAGCAACAAAGTTTGTTTCGCAAATAATTGGCCCACATACCGCCGCTGACATTCGTAAAAATTTAACTGGTATAGCTACTAAAGAAGTGATTGATAAGGTTGCTCCGGTAGATCAAAATGAAAAGTTTGATTCTAAAGTACCACAATCGAAGATCACGATTGACCACGTTGATAGTTTTATTGACAAGAGTTCGATCACTGATCAAGTCGCTAAAGTTTACGCCATCGCCCACTACAAAATTGACGAAACAGATATGACCACGCGCATTAATTTAACGATGGGGATTGGTGATAATAACAAATTAATTGTGACTGACGCCGCTTATGACGTTCCTAAAACGGATAATTGAGGTGCTGATTATGTTTAAAAAAAAGCATAAAGTGAGTAGCGCAATTGACTTAAACTCACACCGTAAAAGATATCTAATGATTATCTTGGGGTTTATTTTTAGTATCTTTATTATCTTTGTTTATACTCTTTCAAAGCCCCAAAGTATTTCTAAATACAAGACAACAACTTATTCGCAAATGGGTGATTTAAATTTAATAACTGACAAAGTAACTTACGACGCGTCCAAACAAGAATTAAGAATTGGTATTTTAGTTACCAATCAAGCTATGAATAGCAATAGTAAAACAAAGAGTGAAACTAATTTTAACGATATGATGAATAACTTAGATAACGATTCGGAAATTTTGGAGACGATGAGTAATATTAAATTCAAAGCAGAAGCGATTGGCATTAAGCAACAAAATGTTAAACTACCCAATCAAGTACGGATAATTAATTCTGATTACTTGGTTATTAATGTGCATCAAGTTCCTGCGTCTGAGCCCTTAATTCGAGTAGTGCTAACGCCAAAAGTCATGAATAAAAATGTTAACTCATCGATTAGTTCTAATAATAACTCTTCCATTAGGTCTTATTTTTTACGTAAAGATTATGTTAAGCAACCGTTGAACGACGCTTATTATTCTTACAAATTTGACGCCGACAAAGCAAAGATCAAATCAATTAAGAAAGTAATTAAGCAAGGTCAAAAAGAAAATCAGTCGCTTCAAAAAGACATTCAAGATAAGCAAAAGTTGGTTGCTAAGGTTCAAAAGTTAGAAAAAATCGATTCAGATTCAAGCTTGGAAAATCATCGGTCACAAGTTCAAAGTTATCAGTCAACTATTAAGCAGGATCAGTCACAAATTGATTCTATTAATCAAAAAATCAGTAGCTTAAAAAAGCAAATTCAGAGTATTAATCGGAATTAATTTTAAAGCAGACTTAAGTTTAAAAGCACGGGGGTTAGGGCCGAAAACCGTCTTTTAGTAAAGAGCATAAGGAAACCTGCTGGCAAATCCATTCTGGATTTGCTGCATAGGCTGTGCCTATGCGGTTTCTAAGACCTAAATCTTGCCGTCAAAATTTCTTAAAAATATCCCTAAAACAGGACAGTCCTATTTTAGGGATATTTGTTTTACCAGCATTCTTAACTGCCTTGTAAATAGGACAGTCCTGTTTACAGGAGCAACTTTTAGTCCCTGCTTTTTTATGAAAGGAAGTAATTATGAAATTAACTGTTAGAAATTTAGACCCAACTGTTTCGGCAATGTTGAAACAAAAGTTAAGAGATATGCGAGAAAAAGGAATCAAAATAAACCAAGATGAGCTGGTATCAAATTTATTAGAAAAAGCATTGACTGCTGATTTTTATGACTACAAAAAAGATATTTATGATAAGTCAATTGCTACTTTAACAGACAAGTTTCAAGAATATATTGATAGCAATAATAAAGTTTTAGAAGTTGTAGCGGGTATTGAAATAGAAGTTATCAGCTATTGGCAAGGAAGTTTCTATTATTTTAGAGATTTTAAAAACCAATGCACCGGAAGCTTACGATGGCCTTTGGTTTTGTAGCTTTTGCTTTATCCTATGTATTTGTCATCTTCTTTAATAATCCGGCTTGCCACATTATCGGTAATATGTTTTCTGGTATGGGCATTGTAATGGTTAATGCGACAATTCAATTCGAATTATCCATCTTAGCTGACGAGAAGCAATTTCCAGTTGTTATTTCGATGAACACCCTAGTTTCCTCAATTGCCGGTGTGATTGCACCAATGCTCTGGGCAGCAATTAAAATCCCTGCTGGTAAAGCATCATTCATTGCCGCAACTATTATGTGCGCTGTGATTGCTTTAGTATTACTAGTTACCCGAATGGGCAAGGTGATTGAAAAGCAACAAACTCAAACTGAAGCTTAATTTTCAGTAGTTAACTTAACATCCAAAAATAGCGAATTAGCCTTAAAGACTAGTTCGCTATTTTTGTGTATTAAGATTATTAAAAAAGGGCTCGCTACAGTGACAAAACACTAGCTAACCCTCAATTAAATTATTCATTCGGCAATGGTTTTTGATGAGTGATCACAATACCACTGATCAACAATAAAATGCCTAAAATGCTATAAGCAATGAAGATTGGCGTAAAAGAATGAAGCTGGCCTTCAATTACTCCCGTTAGGGTTGGTCCAATCGCTGCTAACAAATAACCGACTGATTGCGCTGTTCCTGATAATTTTGCTGTTTGATAAACGGAACTAGTTTTCCGCTGGAAAAAGACCATACACAAACTAAAGGCGGAACCCGAAGCTAAACCAGCGACAATTGCTAAAATCATATTGCCCATAAAACTATGTGGCACTAGTAACAAGCCAAAGGTTCCGATCGCAAAGCCACCACCAACAATCGCTACACTCGCATACATTCCCGGCTTTTTGCTAGCTAAAGCAGGAATTATTAAGGACATTGGCATTCCACACAGTTGATAAACGGTGGCTAATAATCCGGCTTGTGTGGTTGAAAAACCATTATGACTCCAAAAAACAGGCAACCAAGTTAACATGGAATAATATAACAACGATTGTGTCCCAAAGAAAAAGGTCATAAACCACGTTAAGCGGTATTTTTTAATTGATGGTACTTTAACCGCTTCATGTTTGGCCACTGATTGTTTTTTTGGTAGTTGGCGAACCACAACCCACCAAATCACAAAAGCAATTAAACTAACAGTCGTCATTAATGCAATTGTGGCCGCTAAATTAGTCTTTTTAACTAAAGGTGCTGCTAAACCTGTGCCAGCCGAAGCCACCAATCCCATCGTAAAGGTATATAAACTGGTTAATAAGGTCGCTTTTTGGGGAAAATATTCTTGAATCACTGCTGGTAATAAAACATTGCCGCCAGAAATACCTAGTCCGACTAAAACTGTCCCAATTAATAAAACCCAGGTACTCGGAATGACCCGTAAATAACCCCCAACCGTTAATGTCAGTAACGTACACCACAATACTTGCGCATTGCCGAAACGAATGCCCCATTTAGCAATCATTGGTGATAATAAGGCAAACATCAGCAGAGGAATCGTCGTCAACAACCCACTTAAACTAGTTGCAAAACCCAGTGCACTATGTAACCACGGCAAGATTGGCGGTAACATCGTAATCGGCAAGCGTAAGTTGGCCGCAATTAAAATAATTCCTATAGCTAAACCAAAATATGTTTTCTTTTTCAAAATACAACATCCTTTACTTCTAATTCTAATACGTTTTAGACACAGCAAGAATAACTTTACTAGCAATTATGCTATTTGGCAACTAATTGGCAACTTTTATCAACCAAAAAGCAGCTCAGACAAAAAGAAAATGCTCGTATACAACGAACATTTTCCTGAATTTATATTATTTTCAATTTTAGTTATAACGTCTTAACTTAGCATTAACATCAACAATCCCATTCTTGCTGGCTGCTAGTAACTTTGTTTTACTTAAATGACCCGCCGTTAAAGATTGGTTCGCAAACTCAATTACCATGGGTAGATTAATCCCACTAACCACCTGCAAGCGCGGATATTTCACCATCAATCGTAAAACGACATCTGACGGCGTTCCACCTAAAAAGTCAATGGCTGCCACTGTCTCTTCTTCCAAGTTTTGTTCCAAAAAATATTCCGCTGCTTTTTGAAAATCGGCCGCACTTTGATCAGCACTTAGACCAACTGCATAAGCATTCGGCAATTCTCCCACAATCATTTCTGCACTAGCTAAAGTTGCCTGAGCCATTTGTCCATGACTCATCAATAACATTCGCATTTTGTTTCCCCCAAGTTACTATTCAATTGGTTTATCAACCAAACTTCAATAGTTTAACATGGTTGTCAAGTAACATTGATTTACTCTTGTATATACAGCTGCTGCGGAACTTGCGCTACCAGTGGTTCCAGTTGCTTAACCGCCAAAATGCTGAGGCGGTGCATTGCCCGCGAAGCAATTGTATAAATTAATTGGCGTTCGTCAGCTTGGAATTGTCCCGCACTAGTATTCCACATAATAACAGCATCAAATTCTAAGCCTTTCGCTAAGTAGGCCGGAATCACAATATTACCAGCGGCTAAGCGCTGATTTTCTGAACGAATTAAAGTAATTTTTTCAATCGATTTTAGCTGATCATAAACTTGTTGCGCTTGGGCCAAATCACGTGTGATAATAGCCGTCACATATTGATCTTGTTGGTTTAATTGTAATTGATGTAAAACGGCTTTGAGCATCTGTTGTTCATCCGCATTAATCTTCACGTTCGGCAAGTCACCATCGCGATTAAACGGTGTGATTTTTTCACCTTGCGTTAACAATGCCTTCGTAAATTCGGTAATTTGTTTCGTAGAACGATAAGAATGTGTCAACTGGACCACCCGCGTTTTGGATGCATCAAACAATTGCGTAATTTCTTTGAGTAAAGTATTGTTTTGTTCCTTGACTAAAATTGACTGGTTCAAATCACCCAACATTGTATAACGAGCTCTAGGAAAGCTGTACTTTAAATAAGCTAACTGAAATGGAGTATAGTCTTGAATCTCATCAATAAAGACAAACTTCATACTTGTGTCCCCGTGATAACCCGTAATCAAATCATAGAGATATAAGTACGGTGAAAATATCCGTAATCGTAATTCTTTTAGCCTTTAAATTTTTGCCGAAAGTCTGTTAAATGCTGTTTGCCATTGTTGAGGCGTAATATGCCACTGTTGTAAAATCTAATAATTGCGGTACTGTTTGTAAAAAATTTTTGATACGTCGCAGTTAAGTTGACAAAATTGTTATGCTGAATCTGGCGTGCTAAAGGTTTAAAGGCTTGTGTCCACAATCTTACGGGCTAAAAACTTTTGTTCTGCATCACTGTTTTTAAATTCTTGGTCAGGATAATCATACAAAGCCCGTAATTGTTCTTGGCTCAACGACTCAATCGTTTCTTGAACCCATTTCTTGCGCATTTCTTGACCCAAAACGTTGATTCAAAATCTTCATGAGTCCGTTGTCTAGTACCATCAATGCGATTGATTAACTTATATTGCGAAACCAAAAGCCATAATAAAATTTCGGCAATTTTGGTTTTTGGAAATCAAGGACCCGTTTCTTAAATTTTAAATCTCGAAAAATAAACACCGCCACTGCCTAGAATCTGAGCATAGTTGGTTTCCAATTTAAAGAATTCGATATCGGTCATCAAATCAGTGACCACATCTTGATCTTGATGAATTGTTTGTTCAAACTGTTCAAACAAAAGTTTGTAATTGTAAATGTGGCAAGCGCCGCGCAACATATTGCAAATAAGTCATTTGCACCATATTTTGTTCGCCCATCTCGGGCAAGACTTGGCTAATATAGTCATTAAATAAAACATATTAGGCGAAAAACATTAAGGACTTGACCTGAAGTCAATTTACGACGGTAACGATAAAGTAAGAAAGCAATTCGTTGCATAATAGCTGACGTTTTTACCCGAACCAGCCGCACCTTGCACAAACAGCAAGTCCGAAGTAGTATCACGAATAATTTGATTTTGTTCGCGTTGAATGGTTGTCACAATGCCCCGCATTTTGGTACTGGCTTTTTTCATCCAAAACTTCTAGTAACATCTGATCACCAATGGTTTTCTTCGGTATCATATAAAGTCCTTAATCTGTCCATCTTGGATAATAAATTGACGCTTTAATTGCACGTCAAACTGCTTGCTCACCGTCCCGGTGTTTGATAAGTGATTTTTCCCCAAATCACCATCATAATAAATTGAAGAAATGGGCGCCCGCCAATCATAAACTAAAAAAGTGATCATGGCGGTCGGTAAATGATCCTAAACCAATATAGATGGTCTCTGGTTTACCAGCTGGTAATTCTTGAAAATCAATGCGTGCAAAAATAAGGATTTTTGTTCCAGCTTTCGTAAGACCCCCAGTTGTTGGTGCGAACGTTGCCAAGAATTATTTCTTTCGGCCAGCATCTGTTTGCTGTTGATGAATCGATAATGCCCCCCGCCATTGAAAATAGCGTCATCACCCATGCCAAT
This sequence comes from Bombilactobacillus sp. ESL1197, assembly GCF_058107145.1. Lineage (NCBI taxonomy): Bacteria > Bacillati > Bacillota > Bacilli > Lactobacillales > Lactobacillaceae > Bombilactobacillus > Bombilactobacillus sp. ESL1197. The sequence goes on along the minus strand of NZ_JBYLTY010000006.1, from coordinate 1,042 downwards.
ATGCACATCATCCCCAAAAAGTCCGGTCAATTTCTTTAATGTCGGCTTTGGCGGTGGCCATACTGTGCGTTAATTTTAGTTCGGCCTGTTGAATCTTTTGAACAACATCATTCAAATGTGCTTGTTCTTGTTGCTTGGCTGTTTTGTTTTTGTCATTCTTTAACTATCCCCAAATTTTTTTATTAATAGCTAAAACATTTAGTGAAATATTCTAGCATAGAGTGATACAAAAATCATAGTTTAATACTGCGACAAGTGCCGCTTCAAAGCCGCGGACTAACCTAGGATAACCAATTAAGTGGCGGTTTTTTAACTTGATTGGTTATTCGTAGTTAGACACAGGCTTTTTGGCACTTGGAGCGCTATTTAAATACTGCGACAAACAGCGTTTAGAAGTTGAGTATAGCCTAGAATAAGGACTTAAGTTTTGCTTTATAAACTTGAGGGCTTATTCGTAGCTAAACGCAGACTTCTGCTGTTTGGAGCGCTAATAAACACACTGCGACAAAGGGCGCTTAGAAACTGAGCACTAACCTAACCAAAACTAAAGTTGATTCTTAACTTTAGTTCTTGGGCGTAGTTAGGCGCAAGTTTTTGCCCTTTGGAGCGCTATTTAAGCACTGCGACAAACAGCGTTTAGAAGTTGAGTATAGTCTAGAATAAGGACTTAAGTTTTGCTTTATAAAACTTGAGGGCTTATTCGTAGCTAAACGCAGACTTCTGCTGCTTGGAGCGCTAATAAACACACTGCGACAAAGGGCGCTTAGAAAACTGAGCAATAACCTAGACCAAAACTAAAGTTGATTCTTAACTTTAGTTCTTGGGCGTAGTTAGGCGCAAGTTTTTTTGCCCTTTGGAGCGCTATTTAAGCACTGCGACAAAAGCTGAGCACTTACCCAGCTCAGACACTGAAAGCTTTGTAATTAATATTGAATGTCGTTAGCACAAATTTTGCTACTTAAAGTAGCAGATTATAATGTAATGCCACATAGATTTTTACCGATTAGTCTCTAAGTTATACATTAAAATTGTATTACCCTCA
>NZ_JBYLTY010000005.1:0-20776 GCF_058107145.1 Bombilactobacillus sp. ESL1197 | reverse complement strand
AAAGTTAAACCTGAATGTTGTTGTACTCCTTGTGCCATTTTTAGGTTCATCACAATTCCAAAGACGGAAACCATCAAGGTTTGCCCCAAATTACGAGCGTAATCGACAAACCAAAACCAAAACCAACCACCGCAGAGATAATTAGAAAAATGCCAAAGGCCGTTTTTAACGGTAACAACAGATAGCACCCACAGCCAACCACTAGAAAGCTAAGTGCAAATAACGTAATTTTATGCGGTGGATATTTAGCAATCATTTTACCAGAAATATAAGAACCAAATAACCAAACTACCGAACTAGGTGTAACCACAAAGCCCCCCATCGACGGCTTCAGTCCTAAAACGCTCTGCATCCAAATTGGCAAATAAGCATCAAAACCAATCAAGAAACCAGAAATTAATAGAATCGACACATTTTGTACAACAAAAGTACGATTTTTAAATAATTTTAACGGCAAAATTGGATCTGATTTTTGCCGTTCGACCTTCACAAATACAAAAGCACCTAATACGGCTGCTACTAACAAAATTAAACTAATTAGCCAAGCATGGGCATTATTTAAGTTCTGTAGCCCGAGCATTAAACAAACTAAGACGAACGTTAATAAGATAATACCTTGAAAATCAACCGGCTCACGCACAGCTTGACTGCGCTTAGGTTCATGCAAAAATAATTGAATCAAGATAATTGTAATCAAACCAATGGGAATATTAATGGCAAAGACCCAATGCCAAGACAGTTGTTCAACAATAAAACCACCTAACAAAGGCGCCACAATTGAGGCAATTCCCCAGGCAGACCCATTTAAGCCAATCATATTGGCCCTTTTTTCTAACGGATAAATATCAGCTAAAACGGTATACGTCAACGGCTGAATTGCCCCAGCACCTAGTCCTTGTAAAACCCGTGACAAAATTAGTTGCAACATAGAATGCGAAATACAACATAAAAAAGAACCCAAGACAAAAATTAATAAGCCAATATTTAATAAAATTTTACGACCATAGCGATCAGATAATTTACCATAAATCGGCGTCGTGACCGCGCTCATTAATAAATAGATTGAAAAGACCCAATTCATTAATTTCAAGCCATGTAAATCACTAATAATTGTCGGCATCGCCGTCGAAACAATCGTTCCTTCGACGGCTGTCATGAAAGTTGCTACAAAGACTGCAACCGTGACCCACTTAACGTTTGTTTTTTTTACTGTTGAATTCACAATATCCCTACTTTTTAATAGCTTGCTGAATCGCTGTAACTTTGTCTAATTGTTCCCATGGCAATTGCACATCAGTGCGCCCAAAATGGCCATAAGCAGCCGTTTGCTTATAAATTGGCCGCTTTAGATCTAACATCTCGATAATTCCGGCTGGTCTTAAATCAAAGACTTCCCGAATAGCTTGCACAATTTGCGAATCACTATAATCACTTGTATTAAAGGTATTAACATTAATAGAAACTGGACGTGCTACCCCGATCGCATAAGCTAATTGAATTTCAATTTGATCAGCGACCCCAGCAGCAACTAAATTCTTAGCCACATAACGTGCCGCATAACTAGCCGAACGATCAACCTTAGTCGCATCTTTGCCAGAGAAGGCTCCACCACCATGATGAGCAAAACCACCATAGGTATCGACAATAATTTTACGACCAGTTAATCCAGTATCACTACTTGGACCACCTAAAACGAAGCGTCCAGTTGGATTAATAAAGAATTTAGTTTCAGCATCCAATAGTTCAGCCGGAATAACTTGTTTAATCACTTTCTCAATCACATCTTGCCGTAAATCAGCTAACTTGACATCTGGATCATGCTGCGTACTTAAAACAACTGTATCAACCCGTAAAGCCTTCCAGTTATCATCATATTCGACAGTAACTTGCGCCTTTGAATCTGGGCGTAAATAAGTCAATTCATGTTGTTTGCGGACCTGAGTCACCTTATAAACCAACTTGTGAGCCAAGATAATCGGCAAAGGCATAAACTCTGGTGTTTCATTGGTAGCATAACCAAACATCAAGCCTTGATCGCCAGCACCAATTTGATCTAGCGGATCAGTATCATTGTCTGAATCTCTTTTTTCTAAGGCGTCATCCACCCCTTGCGCAATATCAGGCGATTGTTGATCAACCGCAATAATCACGGCACAAGTATCAGCATCAAAACCGTAAGCCGAATCCGTATAGCCAATTTCACGAATCGTTTGACGTACAATAGCTTGCATATCAACGTAAGCGGTCGTTGATATTTCGCCAGCAACCAAAACTAATCCAGTGGTCACTGTAGTCTCACAAGCAACCCGTGCTTGCGGATCCTTAGCTAAAATAGCATCCAAAATAGCATCACTAATTTGATCAGCTATTTTATCTGGATGTCCTTCTGAAACAGATTCCGATGTAAAGAAATGACGTTCTTTTTCCATAAAAATACTTCCCCCTTGAATTTAGGTTACAGGTAAGCTAAATAGCCCCATCGGGAATTTAGTTAACTAAAATATGTTATCACATATTTAAAAACATTAATACTTAATTATTTATAAACATAATCACGAGTCATTGGCAAACCAGTTCCAGAAGGACCCTTAGTTAATAGATATTGCACAACGTCAATATGTCCGGAAGCGAAGGAAGCAGCACAAGCTTGTAAATACAAATCCCACATGCGACTAAAACGTTCGTCCATCATCTCAATGACTTCTGGTAATTTAGCTTGGAAATTATGATCCCAAATTTCAAGGGTTTTTTGATAATGTCTACGTAACATTTCAGTATCAGCAATTTGCAATCCGGAACCAATAATATTTTGGATATTTTCTGTTAAGCCGGGAATGTACCCACCTGGGAAAATCCACTTATCAATCCAGCCATTGGAACCACCATGTTGTGTTTGCATCGTAATTCCGTGAATCAACGCTTTACCATTGTCAACTAAGAAATCACTAACATCTTGGAAATAACCTGGCAAGTTTTCCTCACCTACATGTTCAAACATGCCCACAGAAACAATGTAATCCCACTGACGGCCCTTCAGTTCACGGTAGTCCGTCAATAAGATTTCTGCGCGATCTTGCAGACCTAATTTTTCAATCTGTGCAGTCACATACTTATACTGTTCTTCACTTAAAGTAATGCCCGTAACCTTTAAATCATATTTTTGTGCAGCAGTCAGCATTAAAGTACCCCAGCCACAACCAATATCTAATAACGTTTTGCCTGGTTGAGGATCTAACTTTTTCAAAATATGATTAACTTTATTCAACTGTGCAGTTTTTAAATCATCATCTTCATGTTCAAAATACGCACAAGAATAAGTTAGCGTCTCATCTAACCAAAGTTTATAAAAGTCATTACCAATATCGTAATGATCTTGAACATATTCTTGATTTTTACTCTCTGAATGTTGACGGTTGGAAACAAATTGTTTAAATTTTTTATTGTATAAAAAGCTATCTTTACTTTGATAAGCGGCTAAAATTAAATCTTCGATACTGCCATCGATCTCAATTTTCTTATCCATATACGCTTCACCTAAAGCAATTGAAGCGTTAGCTGCAATCTCTTTAATTGGAATAGCTTCATGAATAGTAATATGAATTTGGGGATCGCCAGTACCATAAGTTTCAGTCTTACCATCCCAATAGGTTACCTTAAGAGGAATATTAAACGAATTTTTTAATAACTCTTTATAAAAAGTTTTTTCTAACATAGATTATTGACCTCATTTCTCAATCCAATAGTCCTACATTACACCATTAGCTAATAATCTTCAAATTTAGTAAAATTAAACTAGTCTTCATAAAGGAGTTCAGCAATGAAACTAATCAATTCCGCAACTAATCTCATAAGTTTGTTAATTTATCCGATGATTTTAACTTTAAAATACCCCACCAACTATGATCACAATAGTATGGTGTCGTTAATCTTAACAATTCTGATTGTTGTTTATAGTAATATTTTCCACCCCTTAAAAGCCAATAAATATTTCAATCTTATTTATTTCGTATTCAGTCTGGCAATTGCTTATTTGTTAAAATTGCAATCGTACCCTCACTACCTCTTTATTCTTTGGTTATGCGAATTACTAATTTGCTTATTTATTGCTAATAATTCTGTTTCAACTTTTATCTGGAATTTTTTTCTGCCGATTTTTAGTAGTATTGTCATTGTTTTTCCAATACTTCATTTTTTATCCGCCCAAATTATTTTAAATATTATTTTAATTAATTTTTTTACTTTACTGACTACACTAACTAACAACTCGCACCAGATTTTTATCGGTGGGTTTTGCATTGGAGTAGTTTTATTGGGATTATACCTACTACATTATTTAACCAACTTAGCAGTTGTGAGCTATTTAGGTTGCTTTTTAATAATTTTAATAGTTAAATATTTACTCCATTTAAAACTAAACGATTACCAATTAGATATTGTGCGAGGAATTTTTAGTTTTTTAAATTACTTCATTTAAATTTTAATGCTAAAATATTTGCGAAAGTAAAAGTACAGTCTGGCTGGTAATCCAGATCTAATTTTAATAATTAGCAGTAACTAAACCACTCGCAAACAAGAAGCTAACGCTAAAGGAAAAATTCCCTTATAAAAGCAAAGATAACAAAATAGTCTAGCTTATCAACATAAACCTGAATTAAAAATGACACTTCTAATTAGGAAGTGCCATTTTTGATTGTATACATTTTTTAATGGTCCAAGTGACAATATGCAAAAACATATGACCACTCCCAAACCAACAACAACGGATCATACTTATTATTTTCAATAGCATTAACAGTTTGCCGTATAACATTAGCTAATTCAGCTAACTGCGCCTGTGAATAACGCTGTTTTTTTAAAATTGGCAATCTTATTTTCCATTTCATAATGTCAAATAACTTTAACACTTTTAGTCAAACCTAGTATAAACACAAAAAAAGCATTGATTAATTATCAATGCTTTACCAAGATATTAAAAATGGAAGATACAGGGCTCGAACCTGTGACCCTCTGCTTGTAAGGCAGACGCTCTCCCAACTGAGCTAATCTTCCAAAAATGACCCGTACGGGATTTGAACCCATGTTACCGCCGTGAAAGGGCGGTGTCTTAACCACTTGACCAACGGGTCAGAACAAATATTTATTTATAAAATAAAATGGAAGATACAGGGCTCGAACCTGTGACCCTCTGCTTGTAAGGCAGACGCTCTCCCAACTGAGCTAATCTTCCAAAAATGACCCGTACGGGATTTGAACCCATGTTACCGCCGTGAAAGGGCGGTGTCTTAACCACTTGACCAACGGGTCAGCTAAAAGCTAACGGAGAGTAAGGGATTTGAACCCTTGATACAGGTAAAAGCCCGTATACATGATTTCCAATCATGCTCCTTCAGCCACTCGGACAACTCTCCAAATAAAAACTCCGGTTGTCAGACTCGAACTGACGACACCCTGATTAACAGTCAGATGCTCTACCAACTGAGCTAAACCGGAATAAGAGCAGCATGGCAACGACCTATCCTCGCAGGTAGTTTCCCACCAACTACTTTCGGCGCTGAGAAGCTTAACTTCTGTGTTCGGCATGATTCCAGGTGTTTCCTCCTCGCTATCGCCACCACACTTGCTCTCTTCTTACCTTCTGAAAGAACCTTAGTCCTCTCAAAACTGAATATTATGTTCTTACTCGACACCCTTGGTTAAGCCCTCGACCGATTAGTATTGCTCAGCTCCATGTATCACTACACTTCCACTCGCAACCTATCTACCTCATCTTCTTTGAGGGGTCTTACTTCATTACTGAATGGGAAATCTCATCTTGAGGTGGGTTTCACACTTAGATGCTTTCAGCGTTTATCCCTTCCATACTTAGCTACCCAGCTATGCCTTTGGCAAGACAACTGGTACACCAGTGGTATGTCCATCCCGGTCCTCTCGTACTAAGGACAGATCCTCTCAAATTTCCTACGCCCGCGACGGATAGGGACCGAACTGTCTCACGACGTTCTGAACCCAGCTCGCGTACCGCTTTAATGGGCGAACAGCCCAACCCTTGGGACCGACTACAGCCCCAGGATGCGATGAGCCGACATCGAGGTGCCAAACCTCCCCGTCGATGTGAACTCTTGGGGGAGATAAGCCTGTTATCCCCAGGGTAGCTTTTGTCCGTTGAGCGATGGCCCTTCCATACGGTGCCACCGGATCATTAAGCCCGACTTTCGTCCCTGCTCGACTTGTCTGTCTCGCAGTCAAGCTCCCTTCTACCTTTACACTCTACGAATGATTTCCAACCATTCTGAGGGAACCTTTGGGCGCCTCCGTTACTGTTTAGGAGGCGACCGCCCCAGTCAAACTGCCCACCTGACACTGTCTCCCGCCGTGCTTCAACGGCGCGGGTTAGAGCTTTCATATAACAAGGGTAGTATCCCACCAGCGCCTCCTTCGATACTAGCGTACCGATCTCTACGGCTCCTACCTATCCTGTACATGTTACACAAAAACTCAATATCAAGCTACAGTAAAGCTCCATGGGGTCTTTCCGTCCTGTCGCGGGTAACCTGCATCTTCACGGGTATTATAATTTCACCGAGTCTATCGTTGAGACAGTGCCCAAATCATTACGCCTTTCGTGCGGGTCGGAACTTACCCGACAAGGAATTTCGCTACCTTAGGACCGTTATAGTTACGGCCGCCGTTTACTGGGGCTTCAATTCTGGGCTTCGACCGAAGTCTAACTCATCCTCTTAACCTTCCAGCACCGGGCAGGCGTCAGCCCCTATACGTCATCTTACGATTTTGCAGAGACCTGTGTTTTTGATAAACAGTTGTTTGGGCCTTTTCACTGCGGCTGGCTCTTACACCAGCACCCCTTCTTCCAAAGTTACGGGGCTATTTTGCCGAGTTCCTTAACGATAGTTCTCTCGCTCACCTTAGGATTCTCTCCTTGACTACCTGTGTCGGTTTGCGGTACGGGTATTCAGTGTCTCACTAGAAGCTTTTCTCGGCAGTGTGACTATTGTGCTTCGCTACTTTAATTTCGCTCCCTATCACAACTCATCCTTCGCGGTTATAAGCATTTGACTCATATCCAGACTCGCTGCTTAGACATGCTTTTCCAGCTGCATGCTCACAATTCATCTCCTGCGTCCCTCCATCGTTCAAACAACACTGAACAGTACAGGAATCTCAACCTGTTTTCCATCGATTACGCCTCTCGGCCTCATCTTAGGTCCCGACTAACCCTGGGCGGACGAGCCTTCCCCAGGAAACCTTAGTCATCCGGTGGACCAGATTCTCACTGGTCTTTCGCTACTCATACCGGCATTCTCACTTCTAAGCTCTCCACCAGTCCTCTCGATCTGGCTTCTTCGTGCTTACAACGCTCTCCTACCACGTACATCTTTCGATGCACATCCACAGTTTCGGTACCATACTTAGCCCCGGTACATTTTCGGCGCAGAACCACTCGACTAGTGAGCTATTACGCACTCTTTAAATGAGTTGCTGCTTCTAAGCCAACATCCTAGTTGTCTGTGCAGTTCCACTTCCTTTTCCACTTAGTATGGATTTTGGGACCTTAACTGGTGATCTGGGCTGTTCCCCTTTCGACGATGGATCTTATCACTCACCGTCTGACTCCCGGAGAAAGATCTTTGGCATTCGGAGTTTATCTGAATTCAGTAACCCATGTTGGGCCCCTAGTCCAAACAGTGCTCTACCTCCAAGATCCTCTTCTCCGAGGCTAGCCCTAAAGCTATTTCGGAGAGAACCAGCTATCTCCAAGTTCGTTTGGAATTTCACCGCTACCCACACCTCATCCCCGCAATTTTCAACTTACGTGGGTTCGGTCCTCCAGTGCGTTTTACCGCACCTTCAACCTGGACATGGGTAGGTCACTTGGTTTCGGGTCTACGACTACGTACTCTCTTTCGCCCTATTCAGACTCGCTTTCGCTACGGCTCCGTCTTCTCAACTTAACCTCGCACGCAATCGTAACTCGCCGGTTCATTCTACAAAAGGCACGCCATCACTCTTTAACGAGCTCTGACTACTTGTAGGCACACGGTTTCAGGATCTATTTCACTCCCCTTCCGGGGTGCTTTTCACCTTTCCCTCACGGTACTTGTTCTCTATCGGTCACTAGGGAGTATTTAGCCTTGGGAGATGGTCCTCCCTGCTTCCGACGGGGTTTCACGTGCCCCGCCGTACTCAGGATACTGGTAGAGTGTCTCTGATTTCGCCTACTAGACTATCACTATCTCTGGTTCAGCTTCCCAACTGATTCAGCTATCTTCGACTATCTCACGTCCCAGTCCTACAACCCCAAAGAGCATGCTCTCTGGTTTGGGCTCTTTCCGTTTCGCTCGCCGCTACTCAGGAAATCGATTTTTCTTTCTCTTCCTATGGCTACTTAGATGTTTCAGTTCACCATGTCTTCCTCACTTACAACTTTCGTCGCAGTGTGACTAAGCTTTACCTTAGCCGGGTTCCCCCATTCGGATATCTCCGGATCTTCGTTTACTTACAACTCCCCGGAGCATTTCGCTGTTCGTTGCGTCCTTCTTCGGCTCCTAGTACCTAGGCATCCACCGTGCGCCCTTATTATCTTAACCTTATTTACTACTGTTTCTTACTTTCTTCGAATCTCTCGATTCTCGGTGTCTTTCTTCTCATAATATTCAGTTTTCAAAGTACTAATGTCCTTGACAGTTTCCTGTCAATGGAGGTTAACGGGATCGAACCGATGACCTCCTGCTTGCAAAGCAGGTGCTCTCCCAGCTGAGCTAAACCCCCGTACTATTTCTATGGGCCTAAATGGACTTGAACCATCGACCTCACGCTTATCAGGCGTGCGCTCTAACCAGCTGAGCTATAGGCCCGATTTCTTTCGCGCTTGTCTCTTGGTGCCCTGAGAGTAGACCTCTCAAAACTAAACAAAGTTTCTTGCCAACTGCTTTCCGTTTATTTTTCCTTAGAAAGGAGGTGATCCAGCCGCAGGTTCTCCTACGGCTACCTTGTTACGACTTCACCCTAATCATTTGTCCTACCTTAGACGGCTAGCTCCCCGAAGGGTTACCCCACCGGCTTTGGGTATTACAAACTCTCATGGTGTGACGGGCGGTGTGTACAAGGCCCGAGAACGTATTCACCGTGGCATGCTGATCCACGATTACTAGCGATTCCAACTTCATACAGGCGAGTTGCAGCCTGCAATCCGAACTGAGAATGGTTTTTAGAGTTCTGCTTGCCCTCACGAGTTCGCTTCTCGTTGTACCATCCATTGTAGCACGTGTGTAGCCCAGGTCATAAGGGGCATGATGATTTGACGTCGTCCCCACCTTCCTCCGGTTTGTCACCGGCAGTCTCACTAGAGTGCCCAACTTAATGCTGGCAACTAGTAACAAGGGTTGCGCTCGTTGCGGGACTTAACCCAACATCTCACGACACGAGCTGACGACAACCATGCACCACCTGTCTTCCTGTCCCCGAAGGGAACCCTGTATCTCTACAGCTTTCAGGAGATGTCAAGACCTGGTAAGGTTCTTCGCGTTGCTTCGAATTAAACCACATGCTCCACCGCTTGTGCGGGCCCCCGTCAATTCCTTTGAGTTTCAACCTTGCGGTCGTACTCCCCAGGCGGAGTGCTTAATGCGTTAGCTGCAGCACTGAGAGGCGGAAACCTCCCAACACTTAGCACTCATCGTTTACGGCATGGACTACCAGGGTATCTAATCCTGTTCGCTACCCATGCTTTCGAGCCTCAGCGTCAGTTACAGACCAGAGAGCCGCCTTCGCCACTGGTGTTCTTCCATATATCTACGCATTTCACCGCTACACATGGAGTTCCACTCTCCTCTTCTGCACTCAAGTTTGACAGTTTCCGATGCACTTCCTCAGTTAAGCTGAGGGCTTTCACATTCAGACTTTTCAAACCGCCTGCGCTCCCTTTACGCCCAATAAATCCGGACAACGCTTGCCACCTACGTATTACCGCGGCTGCTGGCACGTAGTTAGCCGTGACTTTCTGGTTGAATACCGTCACTACTTGAGCAGTTACTCTCAAGCACGTTCTTCTTCAACAACAGGATTTTACGATCCGAAAACCTTCTTCATCCACGCGGCGTTGCTCCATCAGACTTTCGTCCATTGTGGAAGATTCCCTACTGCTGCCTCCCGTAGGAGTTTGGGCCGTGTCTCAGTCCCAATGTGGCCGATTACCCTCTCAGGTCGGCTACGTATCATCGCCTTGGTGGGCCTTTACCTCACCAACTAGCTAATACGCCGCAGGTCCATCCTTTAGTGACAGCCGAAACCGTCTTTCATTCCTTAATCATGTGATTAAGCACTTTATGCGGTATTAGCAACTGTTTCCAATTGTTATCCCCCGCTAAAGGGCAGGTTACCTACGTGTTACTCACCCATCCGCCGCTCGCGTCCATATCTTCCTACCCGAAGGTATTCCGTTACTTCTGCTCGCTCGACTTGCATGTATTAGGCACGCCGCCAGCGTTCGTCCTGAGCCAGGATCAAACTCTCATTTTTTGTTAGTTTGTTGACTCAGACTTAGAACTCTAACGTTCTTTGTCTTCTTTATTACTTTTAAATTGACAGGTTCTTTTTCAAGAACCCAGCACTTGGCTTTTAAAGAAACTTTGTTCAGTTTTCAAAGATCTACTTAACTTTTTGTTGATTACCACTTGATTAAGCGGCTTATTTAGTTTATCATCTTATCATGAGCTTGTCAACTGTTTTTTTTATTTGCTTAACAGTGACGCGCATGACTCATTGACAACAGAAAATATATTATCAACTTTTTTACCCTTTTGCAACCCCTTTTTGACATTTTTTGCAAATTCCTTGGATATTTAATTCGATTTTTTCTATTTCAAACCCTGAATCCTTGATTAACCGCCGTTTTAAAGATTCATAATCATGATAATTAATATCGTAAACTTGCCCACAAATTCGGCAAATTGCATGAAAATGTTCTTGGTGATAATAATCAAAATGAATTGACCTATCATCATAGGTCAATTCATTAATTGGAGTTATTTTAGACAAAAACTTGAGATTATTATAGACAGTAGCAATACTAACATTGGAAGTGACCTCATCTTTGAGATCGTTATAAACCATTTCCGCTGTAGGATGATTTTGATGGGTCATCATATATTTCAAAATAAGCAATCTCTGTTCAGTCATCCTTACTTTGTGTTGCCTTAGGTCTTGAACTTGTTCCTGAAATTCTTCTTCAAATTGATCAGTATCCAAACTTAGCCACTCCTTTCTTAATTAGCTAGCTCTGGAGCGTCTGTGTGATAGAGATTCATTAATGATTTATTATTATTCTTATATTCCAAGCTAGACTTATCTTTTTTATTCTGAGCCTTTAATTTCTTTAAGGATTTCTTTTTAGAATAATTAAAATCTTTTTTATTTACTTTGTCAAACCCCTTTGGTGTGTAGAACCTCAGCAGATCACCAGTAATAATCTTATCCGACAATGATAATTCAGTTGCTACTTTATTAGACATAGCATCAACACGACTTTTTTGTTCTGGGGTCAAGTCTTTTGCCGCTTTACCATTCTTAGTATAGTAGTAAGCACCGTTGACCTTTGTAAATTCTGGGGATACAAAGTCTCCGTTCCGAAAGGCAACTAATTGTGGATGTTTATTCGACAATAAATCAGAACCAAATTGAATATTATTACGATTATTAACACCCAATAAATTCAAAATTGTTGGTAATGCATCGATTTCACCACCGTACGTGTGATTAACTCCACCTTGCAAACCATTCATATGAATCATAAATGGTACCCGTTGAAATTGGGCATTATCAAAATCGTTAAATTTGTCCTTACCCAATAACTTAGCAACAGCCTTCTTATGATTACCTGAAATACCGTAGTGATCTCCATAAAAGACTACCATACTATTTTTATCTAAGCCTGTAGCTTTCAACCAATTCATAAATTCACCAATTGATTGATCTAAATAATGTGCTGTTTGTACATAACCATCAACAGTTTTATCACCGGTATTAGTTTTAGAAATGGTCTGATTCTTTTTATCTAACAAATACGGATAGTGGTTCGTAACGGTAATCACTTTAGCATAAAAAGGTTGCGGCAACTGTTGGATATAACTAGCAGTATCCTTCATAAAGATCTTATCTTTCATGCCATAACCAACATTATAATTTTTCTTTTGCTTATAGTAATTGGAGCTAAAGAAATAGTTATACCCCCAGGATTTATAAGTGTTATCGCGATTCCAAAAACTAGGTACATCGCCATGAAAAGATGCGGTTGTATAACCATGCTGATCTAAAATAGCTGGCGCAGCTTGAAAGGTATTCGATGTACCGTCAGTTACCATCGCTGCCCCTTCAGGCAAGCCAAATAAAGAATTTTCCATCATCATTTCGGCATCTGCAGTCTTACCTTGTCCTACTTGATTAAAGAAGTTATCAAAACTCAAGGTATTACTTTCATGATAAATCTTATTCAAATTAGGAGTAACTTCTTGATTATCCCATTTAAAATCTAATAAAAATTGTTGGAAACTTTCCAAATGAATCACAAAAACATTTTTACCCTTAGCTACTCCGGTATATTGCACATTCGGAGCAACATAATTGTTACTCATATAGTTCTTAACTGTCTTCATATCAGAACTATCAGCACTAGCTTTGACTGCGCTAGTTTTCGCAGCTTTGACTGTATCATAAACCGAATAAGCATTTAAGCCTAAATATTTCACAATATAATTATTATCAAACGTCCGGGTTAATAAGCCTGAACGATCCTGTTGCGCCAAAGTTAAGTTAATCCCAAAGCTAACAATGGCAATCCCTGTAATTGTCAAAGGGATTTTCGTAGTTAACTTTTGAATATCTATTTTCACAACTTTAAAAGCTAACAAAATAATTAATACTAAAACATCTGCAAAAGCTAAAAAGTCAGTTGGTCTAATAATTCCTACAATGCTGGTACCCAGATTATTCGAAACAGAACTAGAACCCTTAATTAACGTCAAAGTTAAAAAATCCGAAAATTCTCGATAATATAAAATATTAGCAAAGAGCCAAGTTGACGTAATTAGATCAATAATCATCATGTAAATGTATGATTTACGCCCCTTCAAATAAAGCGCAATTCCTAATAATAAAATGGTTGTTGGAATAGGATTTAAGAATAACAAAAACGCCTGCATGCTCGTCTTGATTCCTAAATTAAACTTATTCAAACAAATCAAATAAGTTTTAATCCAACACAAAACTACCGCTAAAGTAAAAAAGCCTAGCTTAGTGTTGAAAGTTTTTGCTAATTTTTTTCCGAAGTTCTTCATTCTGAAATCTTTCCTCCACGTACCGAATACTGAGTACGTTCATTAATTGGTTTAAATGCAATGGCAATAATTCCTAAAAACATGCCTAGATAATAAGTTATAAAGCGCCAAATAAACATGCCTAAAACCAGTTGACTTGGCAAGCTAATGTACTGTGAGAATAAAGTGCGAAAACTATATTCAGCGCCACCTGTACCACCCGGAATAGGAAAAATGGATGTGATCATGACAATCATTACTTGTGTAATTAAAACGTTAATGATATTAACATGTTGAACGTGTAAAGCCAACAAAGTGAAATAAACCACTAAATAATAAAAAATTAATTGAATAAAAGTCAAAACAGCTGCTTTACAAACTTTTCGCCGTTCTTTTTTTAAAATTAAACTTTCTTGGTAAAAATTGTCAATTTTATTAAGCACCTTAGTTGTCCAATACTGTACTTTGGTTGTATTAACAAACAAACCGACAAATTTCATGATTAATAATGTTACTTGGCGCGTAAAACGATAATAAAACATAATCATTAATAATACACCAATTGTCACAACGTGTAACAAAAAACCACAAACAATCAAGATAGCTAATCCGGCAAAATGGTGCGCAATTTGGTCAAATTGAAAAAGCATTGCAATGATAAAGTTAATTAAAACAATCGTTTGATATATAACAAATTTCATTAATAGGACTGAACTGCCACGGCCTACCTCGACCCCTGATTGAACTAAAGAAACGATTTGTGCGGGTTGTCCCCCCGAAGAAAAAGGTGTAATCGCGTTAAATAAAGCTTGGATCCAAGGAATTCTTAAAATATTCCACCAATGATGTAACTCATCATCACGATTCTGCAACAAAACTTTTAAAACTAAAGCCTCAAAAAAGAACGAACAAAACATTGATCCAAAAGCGATCAGTAGCCACCACCAATTGATAGTGGTTGCTTGATGCAACAATGATTGCAAGTTAGTTTTATGAATTTCAAAAGCAAAGATTCCCCCGCCAATCGCGAGCATTACTAACATTGCTCCAAAATTTTTACGATTCATTAATCGTTCCTCATCTGTTGAAATTGGTTTAAATAAAAATCATGCCAAATTCGGCTCAAATGTTCTTGTGAATAATAATGAGCAGCACTAATCGCTTTTTGTGCTAAAGTCGCTAATTGTTCTGGATCATGTTGCAATTCTCGTAAAGCTTGATTCATGGCTGCATAGTCCTGAGCTGGACGATATTTATCAGCAATAATTGCTTGGTAAAGTTCCAAATCACGCAACATTACTGGTGTGCCTGTATTAAAGGCTTCTAGCACCGACATTGGGAACAATTCATCATACGAAGGTAATAAAAATAAATCAGCCGCATTTAAATATTCATTTAATTGCGTACGCGGAATAATATCTGTAAAAGTTAAATTTTTTGGTGCTTGGCGAATCATCTGTTTATAACGGTCATAGCCGTCAGTAATTGCGCCAAACGAAAAACCACCGGCCCAAATAAATTGGACATCAGGATTTTCCACCGCTAAGCGATAAAAATCATCAATACCTTTACGTTTTTGCACTTGACCATCGCCAAAAACCATGAAATCAGTTGGAGCCAAACCCAATTGAGCCCGAACTTGATTCCGTTTTTTGTCAGAAAACCGGTAAAATTCCATGTTCGAGACAAAATTTGGAATATACGTCACTTTTTGTGGGTCAATCCCATGTTGTGCTAACTTAGGAATAAAACTCGGATTAACCACAATCAAATGATCCATGCGTTGATAGAATGAAATAATATATTTGCTAACTAGCCCTTGCGCCATTTTAGGAATTCGCAAACTACCTTGTAGTGTTTCTGGCAAAAAATGAACATAGCCAATTTTTCGGCCGCGATTTTTCATAAAAGTAGAAGCATAAAACTGCGGATCAACGGTATGATAGTGACTAATATCGCTGGTGTGGACAAAGTCATTGACATTTATTTGAAAATCTTGACTTAAAGAAGTGTTTAATAATTGCATCAACTCAGTATAAGCACTGCCAACTCCTTGACCTGCTACTTTTTGTGATGACGAAAACATCGTGATTTTAATCATCGTAATATTGACCGTCCTTTAATGGCTCATTAGCTAATTTTTTACGTAAAAAATATTTATAAGCATCTTGATAAAAGTTTAAGACTTGATCACCAAATAAATCGGCTGAAATTTCATGTAATTTTTTCTTTCGTGGTTCCGGATCATCAAAAGCTCTTGGATGATCCAAGTATTGTAACACTAAATTAGCGAACTGTTTGGGATCTTCATAAGTGACTCCAAGTGCTGGATCATCAAGTAAATTATCAGTGTAAGGACTCGAACGCACCACACACTTTAAACCAGAAGCTAATGCCTCAATAAATGTTAAGCCCTGTGATTCCGTATCACTAGCGGAAACAAACAAATCTGCCATTTGATAATATGGCGCCACGTGATCATGATCAACTTCACCAGTAAATAAAACGTGTTGTTGTAAATTTAACTGTTGAACCTGTTGAACTAAATCAGCCTTATCGGGGCCACCACCAACAATGACTAAAATTAGTTCGGGATAATATTTAATTAATTGTGGTAACTGTTGAATTAATAATTCAATCTTTTTTTCATTGGCAATACGACTGAGCGTCAATAAAATAGGATGCCGATCAGTTAGTTGCCAACGTTGTAACAACGGTTGTGGGTCAAGTTGCTGGGTAAAAGCCGACAAATCAACTCCGGTTGGAATAATTTGCATCGGTGTTTTAATACCGTAACCGCGTAAAGTATCATAAACTCGTTGACTAGGCGCAATCACACCAGACATTCCGGAAATAAATAACTTGGACATTTGCTTAACGTGTGCTGGCTTTAATAAATGACCATTCAAAACATAGTGCAAGTAATCTTCATACATCGTGTGATACGTGTGCACACACGGAATTTTTAAGCTATGCGCAACAAACTTACCAATCAGTCCCAGTGAAAATTCCGTTTGCGTATGCACAATATCTAAATCTAATTCTTTTGCCAATTTTAATGCATGAAACATTCCACGATACGCAATACGCCGATCGGTAAACGAAATAAACGGAATACTGCCTAAACGAAAAATATTAGGTTCCACAGTATTTTTAGCAACATGCGGATCAGAGGTTGTAAAAATATAAACTGTATCTCCCTTACGTTCTAAGTCATTCTTTAAAGTTTGAATAGACGTTGCTACACCACTAACTTGGGGGAAATAAGTATCCGTAAATATCCCAATATTCATTATTTCATACTCCCTTAAATCAGGTTGATATGCCTAATTATAACAAAATAAGTCGCCAAAACATATTATCGTAATAAAAAAAGCAGTTTTTCAACTGCTTTAGGAAAGCAACTTTTTAAATTGCCGATTTTTCCACAAAATGGAAAACAAAATATATCCAATCAATACTGCAATAAACTCACCAATAAAAATATATACTATCGTTAAAAATAATGGTGCCTTCGTCATAATGTTGAGTTCCAACCCCACAATCACACCGTTAACAATGCCAGCAATCACGGGGACCCAATAGCCTTTGTGAAGATGAATTATTAATAAGAAAGTTAGTAACGACGCAAAAGTTCCGACAAAAATATCCACCGCCGCCGTCGGGCTAAATAAATTAGTAATAAAACAGCCTAAGGTTAAGCCGGGAATAAACTTTTTATTGTAAAAAGGTAACATGACTAAAACTTCTGAGATGCGTAGTTGAATATTGCCGTAGGCTAAAGAATTTAAAGGTGGGGTAATGGTCAATACCACATAGATTGCTGCCATTAGCGCATTTAAAATCCAATCATGAGTTGAAAACTCTGCAAAATATTTTTTCAAAATAAATCCTCCATCATCTTTGTTTAAAGACAGGTTTTCCTGGAGTTCTCCAAACTGTCTCAAATTTTTTTATAACAAATCACGCTCTTGTAACTTATTATCAATTAACTGTAAAACTTTTTTGCGATCCTCTTCATTTTCAACAAAGTCATATTGATCACAACTAATCTTCATTTTAGGACTATAATGATAATCCTCGTACCACCG
This sequence comes from Bombilactobacillus sp. ESL1197, assembly GCF_058107145.1. Lineage (NCBI taxonomy): Bacteria > Bacillati > Bacillota > Bacilli > Lactobacillales > Lactobacillaceae > Bombilactobacillus > Bombilactobacillus sp. ESL1197. The sequence continues at coordinate 3,357 of NZ_JBYLTY010000005.1, read as the reverse complement.
ATCATAGCGTCCTAACAAATTATGATAATAATCAATTAGTGAAGGGTCATTTTCAGGTTGTTCATAAGAACGCCCCCGCTTTTTAATATGCTCCAACATTTTCTCATAAGAAACATCCAAATGTACTAATAAATCAGGCGCTTTTTTATGAGCAGCATATGGCAACTCTTCCATCATATTATCTAATAATTCATCATAAACTTGCACTTCTTGTTTAGTAGCTCGTCCCATATCGGCATTGATATGGAAGAATAAAGAGTCTTCATAAATTGAACGGTCTAAAACATTGTTATCATCAGACAAAGCTCGCTTAATAGAAGCAAAACGCTTGTTTAAAAAATAAATTTGTAATAAAAATGCATACTTTTTAGGATCATCATAAAACAAGGGTAAGACGGGATTATCATCAACTTGTTCATAAAAAGCTTGTGTTCCTAAATGCTCTGAAACAAGCGTTGCTAGGCTACTTTTACCTGCCCCAATCATACCACTTAAAACTATCATCATGTTTGCCCTCCTTAAAAAATCCTTATCTATAATAGCACATACCCCACACATATTGTAGCTCAACTTTGGGTTACTACTAAATCTAGTAGTTGTCAACAATTAACTAATCTCTATGAGAGCAATAAAAAAGCTAGACTCCGTAAATTACTATTTTAGTTTTCACGGAGTCTAGCCTGTTTAATCAATCAAAATAATTTAAGCATCCAATCCCATTTCTTTTTGAACAACACTCGCAATTTGGTTGCCAAAACGTTGGGCATCTTCTCTAGTAGCAGCTTCAATCATTACCCGGAGTAAAGCTTCAGTTCCACTAGGGCGAACTAAAACTCGGCCATCACCATTCATTTCCTTTTCAACTGTATCAATGGCCTCTTGAATGGCAGGATAATTTTGCCAATCATTTTTATTTTGCACTTTCACATTAATTAATACTTGTGGATAAGTTTTTACTGGCGCTGCTAGTTGCGACAATTGTTGACCAGTTTGTTTAACAACGTTTAACAACTGAATACCGGTTAACATCCCATCACCCGTGTTATGCAAATCAAAAATGATCACATGACCTGATTGTTCGCCACCTAAGTTATAGCCATTCTGAACCATTTCAGCAGCCACATGGCGATCACCAACATCCGTTTGAACGGACTTCATACCGTTCGCTTCAATAGCTTTGTATAAGCCCAAATTACTCATCACTGTAGTAACAATAGTATCCTTTTTCAAACGACCGTGGGCTTTAAAATAGTTGCCCAGAATAAACATAATTTTATCACCGTCAACAATATTCCCCTTTTCATCAACAGCAATACAGCGGTCACCGTCACCATCAAAAGCTAATCCGACTTGCGCCCCCTGCTTAACCACTTCTCGCGCTAATTTTTCCGGATGCGTAGAACCAACACCATTATTAATATTAACCCCATCAGGATTAGTAGCAATCGTGGTAAAATCAACGTTCAAATCTGCAAATAACTTGCTGACTAATTGACTAGTTGAACCGTTAGCACCATCTAACACCACTTTTACTCCTGATAAATCATCAGAAATACTCTGCCGTAAGAACTCTAAGTATTTCAAAGAGCCTTCCTTATAGTCCTCCAAAGTACCAATGCCTTCAGCTGAAGGCCGCGGCAAAGAATCTTCTGGTTGATCCAAGAAGTGTTCAATCTCTTCTTCAGTAGCATCCTTGAGCTTATAACCATCTGGACCAAAAAATTTGATACCATTATCGCTGGCTGGGTTATGTGACGCCGAGATCATAATGCCGGCATCAGCTCCTTGGACTTTAACTAAGTAAGCCACTGCTGGAGTCGTAATCACTCCTAAATTTAAAACTTCAATCCCGACTGATAATAATCCGGAAATTAATGCTGTTTCTAACATTTGTCCCGATTTACGAGTATCACGTGCCACCAAAACTACTGCTCGATCTTCGTCACTATCTTTTTGTTGGGACAATACAAAACCACCAGCACGTCCCAAGCGAAAAGCTAGCTCCGGTGTTAATTCTTTATTCGCAATACCGCGGACACCATCAGTACCAAAATATTTAACCATTTTTATCCTCTTATTCTAATTATTTATTGAAGCTGGATTAACTGTTGAAGATTGATCATCACCAGTTTTTAAATAGACCTTAATAGTTCGTGGACTCGAATCTATAATATCAGATTTTACTTGATTAATTGTAATAACTTTTGATTTTTTAGTTCCCATCTTAGAAACGTCGATTGGAATTTCTAATTCATTAAGATTATCCAATACCGTTTTCTTAGCATAAACGCGTACTGCAGCGACATCCGAAGTGATATGATAATTTTTATTTTCGGGTAGATTTTTTGGTACAAATTTTAAGTTTACTTTTTTACTCGGTAAACTGACGGGAACTTTAACCCGGGTAGTCTGTGGAGTTAACAGGACTGATAACGTGCGCCCTTGAGCATCTAACGCTTGCAATAAAACTTCTTGATGAAAATCGGTTGATGTACCATGAGGTAACTTAGCATGGGCCACCACTTGACTAATTCGCTGAACTTCACTGCGCGCACCAACGACTTGAACCACCTGCGGATCCACACTAGCATCGCCACCGATATAACCCGGAGCAATTTGCTTCGCATTATATTTAGCTTGAATCGGAAATACTTGTTGAGCCTTCGGCTCAATATCAACTTCGACATAATGCGGCTTGATAGAGTATTTTAGATCGCGATTTAAACCACTTTGATGAATTAAAACACGATGATGACCCACACTTAAATTGTGCAGATTAATATACACCGTAAAATTATGTGTGTTCTTGGTCGCCGTAACTAGGGCTGAGGGGCCCTCCAATTTGACGCGTACTTGTTTAGGATAACCAGTAATAAAATAATTTTCCGCATCGGAATTTACCTGTAATTTCATATTAAAGGTAACAGTTTTGTTAGCATTAACCACATTGCCAGCAGTTACCCCATTTCGGGTACTGCCAATACTAGGTAAGGAGACGCTCCAGTACAGCCATAAGGCTACCAAAAAGGATAATAACAAATAAAAATATTTAGAATCAATGAATTTGCGCCACTTTTTCATTAGTTATTTCCTTTCTGGAAATGTGCCAAAAATTTCTTAAAAATTGAATTGGATTGTGGCGTTGTGGGAGCTAATTGGGCCCGTAAATAGTTCAAGTAATCATCCCGGCTAAGATCTAACATCATATGGTTTTTATGCGTAATCATCACCCCACCAGTTTCCTCCGAAACCACAATCGTCAAAGCATCAGTTACTTCACTAATCCCCACGGCCGCTCGGTGCCTAGTGCCTAATTTTTTCGGAATGGCATTACTTTCCGACAACGGCAAATACGCC
>NZ_JBYLTY010000004.1:0-286167 GCF_058107145.1 Bombilactobacillus sp. ESL1197 | reverse complement strand
TTTGTGCATACTTGATCGCCCGCTGTTGTGCTTTATTAACCATGTCTTTGCCTCCTTAAAATTGATCAAAAACTGTATACGGCAACTGCCGCTTATGAGCAGTCTTCAAATACCAGTTTTCAATCTTTTGGGCCGCTGCTGCTGTGACTTCTTTGCCTTCCAAATAATCATCAATCTCTTGATACGTTACCCCCAAAGCAACTTCATCAGCTAAACCTGGCCGACCATCAGCCGTCGGGGTTTTAGTATATAAATTGGCCGGGGCTTGCAAGTATTGCAATAATTGACGGCCTTGGCGCTTATTTAACCTAAATAAAGGCGTAACATCGGCGGCGCCATCACCGTATTTAGTATAAAAACCCGTAATATTTTCCGCGGCGTGATCGGTTCCCACTACAACGCCCTTAGTTTCACCAGCAATCGCATATTGTACAATCATGCGTTGACGCGCTTTAATATTGCCCTTATTGAAATCACTAATGGCTAAGCCATTAGGTGTGATACTAGCCACGACTGCATCTACCGCTGGCTTAATATCCACCCGGTAAGTCTTATCCGGTTGAATAAAATCTAAAGCCTGTAAAGCATCTGATTCATCAGCTTGTTGCCCATAAGGCAAACGAACGGCAATAAATTGGTAACTAGATTGGGGTTGTTCTGCTCGTAATTCACTAACAGCTAACTGGGCTAAGCGACCTGTTAAAGTCGAATCTTGACCACCAGAAATTCCTAACACTAATGTTTTTAATTGATTTTTTTGTAAAAAATGCTTTAAAAAGTCCACACTCCGCCGTACTTCTTGTTCAGGATCAATCTGGGGCGCAACTTTTTCAAAAGCAATAATTTCTTTTTGTAATGGACGCAATCTTAAAACCTCATTTCTCAAATACAATTACTTTAACACAGTTTGATAAATTTCACTGATTGTTTGAGCCAAACGTTCGTTAGAAAAATTGGCAGCACAATATTCATAATATTTCTGGCCCAAAGCGCGTAATTCATCTTTTTGCCACAAGTCATGAGCTTGAATTAACGCCTGTTTTAGGCTTTCAAAATCATTAATAGGGGTAATCCACCCCAGACCCGGTTGAACAGCTTGCGCATCCGAACCAGCATCACTAGCGACCACGGGTAAACCATTATTAGCTGCTTCTAGTAAAACTAGTGGAAAGCCTTCCGATAATGATGGTAGGACAAATAAGTCCGCGTTTTGGTAATACTGCTCTGTCTTGTCTTGAAAGCCAATAAACTCGACTTTTTGTGCCAAATCTAGTTCTTGTACTAAGTGTTCCAATTGGGGCCGCGAAGTTCCATCGCCCACTAGCTTTAAGCGCCAGTCAAAATCTAGCTCTGCTAAAACTTTTAAGAGTAATTGTTGGTTTTTCACAGGCACCAAACGAGCGACATTCAATAGCGTAAACGGATCTTGTCGCGTCGTTTGGGGCGCTTTTTCGCGAAAATACATTGTATTAAAGACCGGCTTGATTTTGTCTGAGGCAATCCCCACTTGTTCTAAAATTGGCTTAAATTTAGCAGTTACTGGCATCAATAGCTCAGCTTTTTTCAAGGCCCGTAAATTTAAAGAAGTCATTAACTTCCCCTTGAAATTGTCAGCAAAATCCACATAAGGATCACTATGAACCGTAATGATCCACTTCGCATGCACATGTTTATAAATCAAACTCATTAAAAAATTAGCCCGGGGGCCATGCGTATTCACAATATCAATTTGATTATCATTAATGAACTTCTTGAGACGCCCGAGCACCCGCAAATCCAACTGCCCATCTTGGTTCATAATAGTAGTGGGAATTTGCCATTCATTTGCTAGATCAGAAACTGGACCCCGTTCAAAAACTAAGAGCTGCGAATCAATATCTCGTTGATTCAAGCCCCGTAGAATATTAATAATAATCGTTCGTCCGCCGCCATTTTCATTCCCGGCGTTCACGTGTAAAGTTTTCATAAATTAAATCCTCACAATAAATTGTTAAACAAATCTAGTTATCGTAAACTAAAGGTATTAAAAAAGGAGTTTAGAAAAATTGCTAAAACAAATTAAAATCTTAGATTTGCCTTTTATTAGTACTACTAATCAAAATTTTATAAAGTTACTCCAGCAACGTATCACTAATCATCAAAATACCTTTATTGTTACTGCTAACCCTGAGATTGCAGTTTATGCTTACGATCATCCAGAATATCGCAAATTAATTCAAACAGCCGACTACATCACTCCTGATGGTATCGGGATTATTAAAGCAGGACAAATGATGCATCAACCACTCTCCGAACGAATTACTGGCTTTGATACACTTACTAGTTTACTAGAAATTGCCAATAAATGTAGCCTAAAAGTATATTTATTAGGTGCTAAACCCGAAATTATTACTAAAACCGTCCAAAATATTCACCAAAAATATCCCCAACTAAAACTTGTCGGATCACATGACGGGTATTTTCAAGATGAACAACCCATTGTCCAAGAAATAAAACAAACTAAACCTGATATCGTGGCTGTCGCTTTAGGATTTCCCAAACAGGAAGAATTTATTTATCGCCACCGCCAACTGACGCCTGCAATTTGGATTGGCGTGGGAGGCAGTTTTGACGTCTTATCTGGAACGGTCAAACGCGCCCCGCAATTAATTCAAAACTGGCACTTAGAATGGCTCTATCGCTTATTAAGCCATCCTAGTCGTTTTAAACGTTTCTTAGCTTTACCGCGCTTTTTAAAATTAGTTAAGAAACAACATTAACCCTAAAAATCTTTGAGTAGTTCCGCACTTAATAGTGTCCTAATAATATCTTTTTAATTTTTGTAACAGCATCATTACCTTTCAAATTACGCCAACGACGCAAAAAAATTCCGTTCCTAAATTAATTTTTAAGAACGGAATTTTTGATTACTTAGAAAAAGTTTTAGCTTTAAGGAAACATAACTTTAGTTTTTCGAGAAGCTAGATGTTGTGGTTTGGGTTTTTGTAAGACAAACAACAAGTATGCTGTGACCCAACCAAAATACATGCTAACTCCGGGCGCATTGAGAACATGCCCTGAAAAGATTGACATAAAAATTCCCAAGCCAAAGGCCACAAAATATAATAAATTGGTTTGAATTTTTGGTTGGAAAAAGTAACGGCAGAATTCAAACAATAAATAGAAGATAATGCCGACTAACGGCAAAATGGTAATCACAAAACCAATAATTCCAAATTGGAAGAAGAAGTCTAACCAATCCATCTCCACAGTTCGCGGATGCTTACGATAATTACCCCCGTAGCCCATCCCAAATAATTTTTGGGCCAAGGCAGATTTTTTATATTCATAACTATTTAGGCGATAATAATTGGTCCGGCCGCTTAATAACTTCGCTAGTAGCGGATTACTTAATTCCTTATTTTGCAATAAGAAACGCTCGTAATGATCCATATGCTTTCTGTGCTTTTTATCAGACAACATTTTCTTTTTATTTTGTTGATTTTCGCGAATAATTCGATTTTGAATCACACTATTATCATGAACTGGTGAATGCGGATAAATTGCTAAAACTCCCCCCAATAAAACGGCAATTAGAACCGTATTAATGATATTGACAGCTTTTTTTTCATGCGTCACAAAGATTCGTATTAACTGCAAACAGAAAGCCGAAATGAGCGCTAAAATCATCCCATAGAAACAGCTTTTCGTTCCGAGCATTGTAATAGAATTGACGGATAGAATCACGCCGCCAAAGTACCAATAATTATGCTGCTGCTGAGATTTTTCTAGCGCATATAGCAAAACAATCGGAAAGGCAATTGCCAAAATTGCACTTAACTCATTGCCAGCATTAAACCAACCACTCGTTCCTAGTTTTCCCTGGGGATAGGTATGAAAAGCCGTGTTGGTCATAACTGCTACAATCATGACCACGTTAATCATCATTTGTGCCCAATAAACAAAAACCGGCACCGAACGCTTTAATTGCTGTGCTGATAAATTCTTAAACGCGTAGTACATGCCCAAAATAATAATTAAGTAATGCAGACTTTTAAAACACGCCGAAATTTCTGTAAACCACGAAAAAGCGGGCTTATTGAAATAATTAACCACCAAATTAATCACAACTAATACTAATAATAGTCCTAAGAACCACGGCACATAACGATCCAGCCAATCATCACGCTGGTGCGCAACTTTTAAAATAAAGCCAACAATTAAAACTAGCATAATTGCACGAATCGCTACGCCCAGTGTCAAACTAAAGTTAGGCAATACTTTCATTTGCCAACCGGTAATCACATCCAAAATTGGTTGTATTAAAAAATAAATCATTAAATACCAACTAAAACGTTGAATTGAACTAGATTTCACAATAATTCTCCATTATCTTTTATCTTTCTAAATAAAACTCAAAGCGCTCACCCACATACTGTGAACGAACATATTCAAACGGTTGCTCATCATCTAAGAAGGTAACCTGCCGTAATCTTAGCACAGGAGCACCCCGCTTGACCTTTAAAAGCTCAGCTACTTTTTCTGAGGCTAACATTGCTGACACATTCTGTTGAGCATGTCCGAGCTTTAAGCCCTTTTGCTCTAAAGCGTGATACAGCGATTGTGTAATTTGCTGTTGACTTAAATCCCGAACGAGATTCCACGGTACAGTAGTGATTTCAAAACAAATGGGCACGCCATCGGCTAAGCGAATGCGTTCCATTCGTAAAACATCAATTTTATCGGCTAATTGTAAATGCTCTTTCTCACTGAGCGTTGGTTCGGCAAGATGATAGGAGACGACGCGACTAGCCGGCTTTTTGCCCTGTGATTTCATAATATCTGTAAAACTAGTCGTTCCGGACATTTTTTCTTGAACTTTTTGACTAGCAACATAAGTCCCAGAACCAACCTTACGTGACAAGATTCCTTCATCAACCAAGGTCTGAATGGCTTGCCGTGCGGTCATGCGACTCACAGCAAAATGCTGTGCTAACCAGCGCTCTGACGGAATTCTTTGGCCTACTTGCCACTTTCCTTGGGCAATCTCGGATTTCATTTGGTTATGAATCTGAACATAAATTGGTACTTCGGACACGGAGATTACCCCCCTCAAATTAAAAATAAAAAAAGACTGAAACCAACGTTTCAGTCAATTATTGGGTTAGCTGGATTCGAACCAGCGCATAATGGAGTCAAAGTCCATTGCCTTACCACTTGGCTATAACCCAATCAATGGAAGGGAGTGGATTCGAACCACCGAACCCGAAGGAGCGGATTTACAGTCCGCCGCGTTTAGCCAGACTTCGCTACCCTTCCAACATATCAATAGGACATTAAATATAATAACCAATTTTGTTCCATTTTGCAAGAGGTTATAACAAATTTTTTATTTTTCTATTGATAACTTCCGAAACATTCCACGAATATTATACCAATAATTCTTTTAAAAAACGAAAAAAGTTCACCAAAAGGTGAACTTTTATTAATTGATTCCGGACATTAATTTTTTGATTTTTGGTGTAAAGAAAATCAAGAGAATAGCAAAGGCAATTGCTACTAACCCCGTTACACCAAAGTAAGCCATTTCGTGGTGTGGATAAAATCTAACTAATTGGGAATTAATAGCTTGTCCCGCAGCATCTGCTAAGAACCACATACTCATCATTTCGGATGAGAAAGCTTTGGGCGCCAATTTAGTCGTAACTGAAAGACCAATTGGTGAGATTAACATTTCACCAATTTCTACAATGCCCCAGCTCAAAACTAACCATAATGGATTAACTTTGCCGTGTGAACCGCCCATTAACGGTAGAACCAAAACTAAATAGGAAATACCGGTAAAGACTAAGCCTAACCAGAACTTAGTCGGTGACGAAGGCTGCTTTTTACCTAGTTTAGTCCAAAGTGAAGCAAATAATGGTGTATAGATAATAATAAAGAATGGATTTAACATTTGGAACCAGCTTGGATTCAATTCAAAGCTCCCCAAATGCAATTGCGTATTATTAGCAACAAACAAGCCCAAAATAGAAGAACCTTGCTCTTCAATGGCCCAGAAGATTACCGCAGCGATAAATAAGCCAATATAAGCATAAACGCGCGATTTTTCAATCTTAGTCACCTTTTTACTACTTAAAATAATAATAAAGTATGCAATTGGTAAAATAATGCCAAAAATACTGATTAAACTAATAAAGTTCTGTAAACTAGCTAACTTCATGACCATCATTAATAAAACAATAACGACAATTGCTATGACAAAGACAATGACCTTTTTATAAAGTTTACTTTTTTCAGCATCAGTAATAGGATCAGTGGGTTTCAACGTTTCTGCTGGTAAATATTTCTTTCCTTGAATATAATACGTGATTAAACCAAAGAACATCCCAATCGCAGCTAGTGAAAAGCCAACATGGAAGTTAAAACTCTTCCAAGCTTGACTAACCACTGCGGGCGCAATTAAGGAACCTAAGTTAATTCCCATGACAAAAATACTAAATCCAGCATCACGGCGGTTATCCTCAGCACTATATAAATCACCGACCATGTCCGAAACATTGGGTTTTAACAAACCAGTACCAATTGTAATGAACAAAATCGACAAGTATAACGTGGTAGAACCTAGCGGCAACGACAAGAAGATATGACCAAACATGATCAAAACCCCGCCCCAAAAGACGGTTCGCCGACTACCTAGAATACGATCACTAATATAACCTCCTAAAACACTGGTCATATAAACCAATGACCCGTAAATAGACATAATGGACGCAGCAGTTTCTTGCTTAAAGCCTAAGCCACCGAGCTTGATCGCATAGTACATGTAGTACAACAGAATTGCCCGCATGCCATAATAACTAAATCGTTCCCAAAATTCAGTCATAAATAGGGTCTTTAACCCCATAGGCTGACCAAAGAACGTCTTTTCCTTTTTTGTATCCATAAATATTCTCCCTAAATATTAAACAATGCCCTAACATTTTAATCTTTCTAATAGATAATGTCAAAAAACAATGCCCAATTTAGCGATTCCAGCCCAAACTAGTAAATAAACAATCTTTTTTGCGACAATTAGAAACATAAGGATTACCCGCAACAAAAAAACGTAAAGGTTTTTGTGCCCAATTACCACGTTGACTAACATTAATCCGCGCAGAAGTTTTAATAATTTTGGGCGTTTTAATTCGTTGATCACTTAAACTCAGCGTCTTGAAACTCAAGGGGGTTTGGTTTAAATCACGCGACGTAATTCCTAACGCTTGGGTCAACTTAGCAGGTCCATTCGTTAAATTAGTCGTCGTTGTCTGTTGCCGTAGTTCTCGCATAATAGTTAACCCCTTGGTCGGTTGCAGAGCCCGAATCAAAATACTTTCTGGTTGTCCTGACATTTGAACAACAATGTCCAATAAGTAATGTCCGCGCTGTGAATGAATATAAATGGTTCCTGGATCTTGATAAAGTGCTTGATTAGCGCGAGAATGATGACCACGATATGCATGTGAAGCAGAATCCGGCGTACCTAAATATGCTTCTGTCTCAACAATCAAACCAGCAGTTAAACCATAGGCAGAGTGATACTGTAATTCATGTCCTAACAAATCTTGAGCTAATTGAATCGTTGATTGACTGGTTAAAAATGCTGTAATTGAACTCATAAGAACCTCCTTTCTAAATACTTTATGGTAAAATTAAAAACATTAGCTCTATTTTCACAATGGTTAAACAGAACTAATATTATTAAGTCTTGCAATTTAATATCCAATTAAATTATTGAGCTAAAAAAACAAATTCGTCAACTAATTTGCGTTAAGAAAGGAAGAAAAAATGATTATCAAATTCACGGACGATTTAAATGATCAAATTTATCAAGATAGTTTAGTTTTAAGAAAAACAGTTTTTATTCAAGAACAACATGTTCCGGCTGATCTAGAAATTGATCAGGATGAAGCAAATTGTCAATATTATGTAGGTTACGATGAACATAACGACCAGCCAATTGCCACAGCGCGCGTTTTAAAAGGAACGCCAACCCAATGGCATATTCAACGAGTTGCTGTTCGCCAAAATTTTCGGCATCAAGGATTTGCCAGTCAAATAATGCAGATGATTGAACAACACGCTCAAACGCAAGGAATTAAAACTCTCGTCTTAAATGCGCAAGATCAAGCTCAAAATTTTTATACTAATTTAGGATATCAGGTCGAAGGCAATCAATTTTTAGATGCTGGTATCAAACACCATAAAATGGTTAAAGCTGTTTAATCAAATAAATATGGACAAAATAAAAAACGCTATAACTTAATATAACGTTTTTTATTTTGTTTATAATAATACTGCCAGCTGCAGGATTCGAACCTGTGACCCTCGGTTTACGATACCGATGCTCTACCAACTGAGCTAAGCTGGCGAACAATCCGAAACTAATAAAAAAAGCCGGTTAAACATCCGACTATAACTCCGGTTGTCAGACTCGAACTGACGACACCCTGATTAACAGTCAGATGCTCTACCAACTGAGCTAAACCGGAATAAGAGCAGCATGGCAACGACCTATCCTCGCAGGTAGTTTCCCACCAACTACTTTCGGCGCTGAGAAGCTTAACTTCTGTGTTCGGCATGATTCCAGGTGTTTCCTCCTCGCTATCGGGCGACCGCCCCAGTCAAACTGCCCACCTGACACTGTCTCCCGCCGTGCTTCAACGGCGCGGGTTAGAGCTTTCATATAACAAGGGTAGTATCCCACCAGCGCCTCAATATCAAGCTACAGTAAAGCTCCATGGGGTCTTTCCGTCCTGTCGCGGGTAACCTGCATCTTCACGGGTATTATAATTTCACCGAGTCTATCGTTGAGACAGTGCCCAAATCATTACGCCTTTCGTGCGGGTCGGAACTTACCCGACAAGGAATTTCGCTACCTTAGGACCGTTATAGTTACGGCCGCCGTTTACTGGGGCTTCAATTCTGGGCTTCGACCGAAGTCTAACTCATCCTCTTAACCTTCCAGCACCGGGCAGGCGTCAGCCCCTATACGTCATCTTACGATTTTGCAGAGACCTGTGTTTTTGATAAACAGTTGTTTGGGCCTTTTCACTGCGGCTGGCTCTTACACCAGCACCCCTTCTTCCAAAGTTACGGGGCTATTTTGCCGAGTTCCTTAACGATAGTTCTCTCGCTCACCTTAGGATTCTCTCCTTGACTACCTGTGTCGGTTTGCGGTACGGGTATTCAGTGTCTCACTAGAAGCTTTTCTCGGCAGTGTGACTATTGTGCTTCGCTACTTTAATTTCGCTCCCTATCACAACTCATCCTTCGCGGTTATAAGCATTTGACTCATATCCAGACTCGCTGCTTAGACATGCTTTTCCAGCTGCATGCTCACAATTCATCTCCTGCGTCCCTCCATCGTTCAAACAACACTGAACAGTACAGGAATCTCAACCTGTTTTCCATCGATTACGCCTCTCGGCCTCATCTTAGGTCCCGACTAACCCTGGGCGGACGAGCCTTCCCCAGGAAACCTTAGTCATCCGGTGGACCAGATTCTCACTGGTCTTTCGCTACTCATACCGGCATTCTCACTTCTAAGCTCTCCACCAGTCCTCTCGATCTGGCTTCTTCGTGCTTACAACGCTCTCCTACCACGTACATCTTTCGATGCACATCCACAGTTTCGGTACCATACTTAGCCCCGGTACATTTTCGGCGCAGAACCACTCGACTAGTGAGCTATTACGCACTCTTTAAATGAGTTGCTGCTTCTAAGCCAACATCCTAGTTGTCTGTGCAGTTCCACTTCCTTTTCCACTTAGTATGGATTTTGGGACCTTAACTGGTGATCTGGGCTGTTCCCCTTTCGACGATGGATCTTATCACTCACCGTCTGACTCCCGGAGAAAGATCTTTGGCATTCGGAGTTTATCTGAATTCAGTAACCCATGTTGGGCCCCTAGTCCAAACAGTGCTCTACCTCCAAGATCCTCTTCTCCGAGGCTAGCCCTAAAGCTATTTCGGAGAGAACCAGCTATCTCCAAGTTCGTTTGGAATTTCACCGCTACCCACACCTCATCCCCGCAATTTTCAACTTACGTGGGTTCGGTCCTCCAGTGCGTTTTACCGCACCTTCAACCTGGACATGGGTAGGTCACTTGGTTTCGGGTCTACGACTACGTACTCTCTTTCGCCCTATTCAGACTCGCTTTCGCTACGGCTCCGTCTTCTCAACTTAACCTCGCACGCAATCGTAACTCGCCGGTTCATTCTACAAAAGGCACGCCATCACTCTTTAACGAGCTCTGACTACTTGTAGGCACACGGTTTCAGGATCTATTTCACTCCCCTTCCGGGGTGCTTTTCACCTTTCCCTCACGGTACTTGTTCTCTATCGGTCACTAGGGAGTATTTAGCCTTGGGAGATGGTCCTCCCTGCTTCCGACGGGGTTTCACGTGCCCCGCCGTACTCAGGATACTGGTAGAGTGTCTCTGATTTCGCCTACTAGACTATCACTATCTCTGGTTCAGCTTCCCAACTGATTCAGCTATCTTCGACTATCTCACGTCCCAGTCCTACAACCCCAAAGAGCATGCTCTCTGGTTTGGGCTCTTTCCGTTTCGCTCGCCGCTACTCAGGAAATCGATTTTTCTTTCTCTTCCTATGGCTACTTAGATGTTTCAGTTCACCATGTCTTCCTCACTTACAACTTTCGTCGCAGTGTGACTAAGCTTTACCTTAGCCGGGTTCCCCCATTCGGATATCTCCGGATCTTCGTTTACTTACAACTCCCCGGAGCATTTCGCTGTTCGTTGCGTCCTTCTTCGGCTCCTAGTACCTAGGCATCCACCGTGCGCCCTTATTATCTTAACCTTATTTACTACTGTTTCTTACTTTCTTCGAATCTCTCGATTCTCGGTGTCTTTCTTCTCATAATATTCAGTTTTCAAAGTACTAATGTCCTTGACAGTTTCCTGTCAATGGAGGTTAACGGGATCGAACCGATGACCTCCTGCTTGCAAAGCAGGTGCTCTCCCAGCTGAGCTAAACCCCCGTACTATTTCTATGGGCCTAAATGGACTTGAACCATCGACCTCACGCTTATCAGGCGTGCGCTCTAACCAGCTGAGCTATAGGCCCGATTTCTTTCGCGCTTGTCTCTTGGTGCCCTGAGAGTAGACCTCTCAAAACTAAACAAAGTTTCTTGCCAACTGCTTTCCGTTTATTTTTCCTTAGAAAGGAGGTGATCCAGCCGCAGGTTCTCCTACGGCTACCTTGTTACGACTTCACCCTAATCATTTGTCCTACCTTAGACGGCTAGCTCCCCGAAGGGTTACCCCACCGGCTTTGGGTATTACAAACTCTCATGGTGTGACGGGCGGTGTGTACAAGGCCCGAGAACGTATTCACCGTGGCATGCTGATCCACGATTACTAGCGATTCCAACTTCATACAGGCGAGTTGCAGCCTGCAATCCGAACTGAGAATGGTTTTTAGAGTTCTGCTTGCCCTCACGAGTTCGCTTCTCGTTGTACCATCCATTGTAGCACGTGTGTAGCCCAGGTCATAAGGGGCATGATGATTTGACGTCGTCCCCACCTTCCTCCGGTTTGTCACCGGCAGTCTCACTAGAGTGCCCAACTTAATGCTGGCAACTAGTAACAAGGGTTGCGCTCGTTGCGGGACTTAACCCAACATCTCACGACACGAGCTGACGACAACCATGCACCACCTGTCTTCCTGTCCCCGAAGGGAACCCTGTATCTCTACAGCTTTCAGGAGATGTCAAGACCTGGTAAGGTTCTTCGCGTTGCTTCGAATTAAACCACATGCTCCACCGCTTGTGCGGGCCCCCGTCAATTCCTTTGAGTTTCAACCTTGCGGTCGTACTCCCCAGGCGGAGTGCTTAATGCGTTAGCTGCAGCACTGAGAGGCGGAAACCTCCCAACACTTAGCACTCATCGTTTACGGCATGGACTACCAGGGTATCTAATCCTGTTCGCTACCCATGCTTTCGAGCCTCAGCGTCAGTTACAGACCAGAGAGCCGCCTTCGCCACTGGTGTTCTTCCATATATCTACGCATTTCACCGCTACACATGGAGTTCCACTCTCCTCTTCTGCACTCAAGTTTGACAGTTTCCGATGCACTTCCTCAGTTAAGCTGAGGGCTTTCACATTCAGACTTTTCAAACCGCCTGCGCTCCCTTTACGCCCAATAAATCCGGACAACGCTTGCCACCTACGTATTACCGCGGCTGCTGGCACGTAGTTAGCCGTGACTTTCTGGTTGAATACCGTCACTACTTGAGCAGTTACTCTCAAGCACGTTCTTCTTCAACAACAGGATTTTACGATCCGAAAACCTTCTTCATCCACGCGGCGTTGCTCCATCAGACTTTCGTCCATTGTGGAAGATTCCCTACTGCTGCCTCCCGTAGGAGTTTGGGCCGTGTCTCAGTCCCAATGTGGCCGATTACCCTCTCAGGTCGGCTACGTATCATCGCCTTGGTGGGCCTTTACCTCACCAACTAGCTAATACGCCGCAGGTCCATCCTTTAGTGACAGCCGAAACCGTCTTTCATTCCTTAATCATGTGATTAAGCACTTTATGCGGTATTAGCAACTGTTTCCAATTGTTATCCCCCGCTAAAGGGCAGGTTACCTACGTGTTACTCACCCATCCGCCGCTCGCGTCCATATCTTCCTACCCGAAGGTATTCCGTTACTTCTGCTCGCTCGACTTGCATGTATTAGGCACGCCGCCAGCGTTCGTCCTGAGCCAGGATCAAACTCTCATTTTTTGTTAGTTTGTTGACTCAGACTTAGAACTCTAACGTTCTTTGTCTTCTTTATTACTTTTAAATTGACAGGTTCTTTTTCAAGAACCCAGCACTTGGCTTTTAAAGAAACTTTGTTCAGTTTTCAAAGATCTACTTAACTTTTTGTTGATTACCACTTGATTAAGCGGCTTATTTAGTTTATCATCTTATCATGAGCTTGTCAACTGTTTTTTTTATTTGCTTAACAGTGACGCGCATGACTCATTGACAACAGAAAATATATTATCAACTTTTTTACCCTTTTGCAACCCCTTTTTGACATTTTTTGCAAATTCCTTGGATATTTAATTCGATTTTTTCTATTTCAAACCCTGAATCCTTGATTAACCGCCGTTTTAAAGATTCATAATCATGATAATTAATATCGTAAACTTGCCCACAAATTCGGCAAATTGCATGAAAATGTTCTTGGTGATAATAATCAAAATGAATTGACCTATCATCATAGGTCAATTCATTAATTGGAGTTATTTTAGACAAAAACTTGAGATTATTATAGACAGTAGCAATACTAACATTGGAAGTGACCTCATCTTTGAGATCGTTATAAACCATTTCCGCTGTAGGATGATTTTGATGGGTCATCATATATTTCAAAATAAGCAATCTCTGTTCAGTCATCCTTACTTTGTGTTGCCTTAGGTCTTGAACTTGTTCCTGAAATTCTTCTTCAAATTGATCAGTATCCAAACTTAGCCACTCCTTTCTTAATTAGCTAGCTCTGGAGCGTCTGTGTGATAGAGATTCATTAATGATTTATTATTATTCTTATATTCCAAGCTAGACTTATCTTTTTTATTCTGAGCCTTTAATTTCTTTAAGGATTTCTTTTTAGAATAATTAAAATCTTTTTTATTTACTTTGTCAAACCCCTTTGGTGTGTAGAACCTCAGCAGATCACCAGTAATAATCTTATCCGACAATGATAATTCAGTTGCTACTTTATTAGACATAGCATCAACACGACTTTTTTGTTCTGGGGTCAAGTCTTTTGCCGCTTTACCATTCTTAGTATAGTAGTAAGCACCGTTGACCTTTGTAAATTCTGGGGATACAAAGTCTCCGTTCCGAAAGGCAACTAATTGTGGATGTTTATTCGACAATAAATCAGAACCAAATTGAATATTATTACGATTATTAACACCCAATAAATTCAAAATTGTTGGTAATGCATCGATTTCACCACCGTACGTGTGATTAACTCCACCTTGCAAACCATTCATATGAATCATAAATGGTACCCGTTGAAATTGGGCATTATCAAAATCGTTAAATTTGTCCTTACCCAATAACTTAGCAACAGCCTTCTTATGATTACCTGAAATACCGTAGTGATCTCCATAAAAGACTACCATACTATTTTTATCTAAGCCTGTAGCTTTCAACCAATTCATAAATTCACCAATTGATTGATCTAAATAATGTGCTGTTTGTACATAACCATCAACAGTTTTATCACCGGTATTAGTTTTAGAAATGGTCTGATTCTTTTTATCTAACAAATACGGATAGTGGTTCGTAACGGTAATCACTTTAGCATAAAAAGGTTGCGGCAACTGTTGGATATAACTAGCAGTATCCTTCATAAAGATCTTATCTTTCATGCCATAACCAACATTATAATTTTTCTTTTGCTTATAGTAATTGGAGCTAAAGAAATAGTTATACCCCCAGGATTTATAAGTGTTATCGCGATTCCAAAAACTAGGTACATCGCCATGAAAAGATGCGGTTGTATAACCATGCTGATCTAAAATAGCTGGCGCAGCTTGAAAGGTATTCGATGTACCGTCAGTTACCATCGCTGCCCCTTCAGGCAAGCCAAATAAAGAATTTTCCATCATCATTTCGGCATCTGCAGTCTTACCTTGTCCTACTTGATTAAAGAAGTTATCAAAACTCAAGGTATTACTTTCATGATAAATCTTATTCAAATTAGGAGTAACTTCTTGATTATCCCATTTAAAATCTAATAAAAATTGTTGGAAACTTTCCAAATGAATCACAAAAACATTTTTACCCTTAGCTACTCCGGTATATTGCACATTCGGAGCAACATAATTGTTACTCATATAGTTCTTAACTGTCTTCATATCAGAACTATCAGCACTAGCTTTGACTGCGCTAGTTTTCGCAGCTTTGACTGTATCATAAACCGAATAAGCATTTAAGCCTAAATATTTCACAATATAATTATTATCAAACGTCCGGGTTAATAAGCCTGAACGATCCTGTTGCGCCAAAGTTAAGTTAATCCCAAAGCTAACAATGGCAATCCCTGTAATTGTCAAAGGGATTTTCGTAGTTAACTTTTGAATATCTATTTTCACAACTTTAAAAGCTAACAAAATAATTAATACTAAAACATCTGCAAAAGCTAAAAAGTCAGTTGGTCTAATAATTCCTACAATGCTGGTACCCAGATTATTCGAAACAGAACTAGAACCCTTAATTAACGTCAAAGTTAAAAAATCCGAAAATTCTCGATAATATAAAATATTAGCAAAGAGCCAAGTTGACGTAATTAGATCAATAATCATCATGTAAATGTATGATTTACGCCCCTTCAAATAAAGCGCAATTCCTAATAATAAAATGGTTGTTGGAATAGGATTTAAGAATAACAAAAACGCCTGCATGCTCGTCTTGATTCCTAAATTAAACTTATTCAAACAAATCAAATAAGTTTTAATCCAACACAAAACTACCGCTAAAGTAAAAAAGCCTAGCTTAGTGTTGAAAGTTTTTGCTAATTTTTTTCCGAAGTTCTTCATTCTGAAATCTTTCCTCCACGTACCGAATACTGAGTACGTTCATTAATTGGTTTAAATGCAATGGCAATAATTCCTAAAAACATGCCTAGATAATAAGTTATAAAGCGCCAAATAAACATGCCTAAAACCAGTTGACTTGGCAAGCTAATGTACTGTGAGAATAAAGTGCGAAAACTATATTCAGCGCCACCTGTACCACCCGGAATAGGAAAAATGGATGTGATCATGACAATCATTACTTGTGTAATTAAAACGTTAATGATATTAACATGTTGAACGTGTAAAGCCAACAAAGTGAAATAAACCACTAAATAATAAAAAATTAATTGAATAAAAGTCAAAACAGCTGCTTTACAAACTTTTCGCCGTTCTTTTTTTAAAATTAAACTTTCTTGGTAAAAATTGTCAATTTTATTAAGCACCTTAGTTGTCCAATACTGTACTTTGGTTGTATTAACAAACAAACCGACAAATTTCATGATTAATAATGTTACTTGGCGCGTAAAACGATAATAAAACATAATCATTAATAATACACCAATTGTCACAACGTGTAACAAAAAACCACAAACAATCAAGATAGCTAATCCGGCAAAATGGTGCGCAATTTGGTCAAATTGAAAAAGCATTGCAATGATAAAGTTAATTAAAACAATCGTTTGATATATAACAAATTTCATTAATAGGACTGAACTGCCACGGCCTACCTCGACCCCTGATTGAACTAAAGAAACGATTTGTGCGGGTTGTCCCCCCGAAGAAAAAGGTGTAATCGCGTTAAATAAAGCTTGGATCCAAGGAATTCTTAAAATATTCCACCAATGATGTAACTCATCATCACGATTCTGCAACAAAACTTTTAAAACTAAAGCCTCAAAAAAGAACGAACAAAACATTGATCCAAAAGCGATCAGTAGCCACCACCAATTGATAGTGGTTGCTTGATGCAACAATGATTGCAAGTTAGTTTTATGAATTTCAAAAGCAAAGATTCCCCCGCCAATCGCGAGCATTACTAACATTGCTCCAAAATTTTTACGATTCATTAATCGTTCCTCATCTGTTGAAATTGGTTTAAATAAAAATCATGCCAAATTCGGCTCAAATGTTCTTGTGAATAATAATGAGCAGCACTAATCGCTTTTTGTGCTAAAGTCGCTAATTGTTCTGGATCATGTTGCAATTCTCGTAAAGCTTGATTCATGGCTGCATAGTCCTGAGCTGGACGATATTTATCAGCAATAATTGCTTGGTAAAGTTCCAAATCACGCAACATTACTGGTGTGCCTGTATTAAAGGCTTCTAGCACCGACATTGGGAACAATTCATCATACGAAGGTAATAAAAATAAATCAGCCGCATTTAAATATTCATTTAATTGCGTACGCGGAATAATATCTGTAAAAGTTAAATTTTTTGGTGCTTGGCGAATCATCTGTTTATAACGGTCATAGCCGTCAGTAATTGCGCCAAACGAAAAACCACCGGCCCAAATAAATTGGACATCAGGATTTTCCACCGCTAAGCGATAAAAATCATCAATACCTTTACGTTTTTGCACTTGACCATCGCCAAAAACCATGAAATCAGTTGGAGCCAAACCCAATTGAGCCCGAACTTGATTCCGTTTTTTGTCAGAAAACCGGTAAAATTCCATGTTCGAGACAAAATTTGGAATATACGTCACTTTTTGTGGGTCAATCCCATGTTGTGCTAACTTAGGAATAAAACTCGGATTAACCACAATCAAATGATCCATGCGTTGATAGAATGAAATAATATATTTGCTAACTAGCCCTTGCGCCATTTTAGGAATTCGCAAACTACCTTGTAGTGTTTCTGGCAAAAAATGAACATAGCCAATTTTTCGGCCGCGATTTTTCATAAAAGTAGAAGCATAAAACTGCGGATCAACGGTATGATAGTGACTAATATCGCTGGTGTGGACAAAGTCATTGACATTTATTTGAAAATCTTGACTTAAAGAAGTGTTTAATAATTGCATCAACTCAGTATAAGCACTGCCAACTCCTTGACCTGCTACTTTTTGTGATGACGAAAACATCGTGATTTTAATCATCGTAATATTGACCGTCCTTTAATGGCTCATTAGCTAATTTTTTACGTAAAAAATATTTATAAGCATCTTGATAAAAGTTTAAGACTTGATCACCAAATAAATCGGCTGAAATTTCATGTAATTTTTTCTTTCGTGGTTCCGGATCATCAAAAGCTCTTGGATGATCCAAGTATTGTAACACTAAATTAGCGAACTGTTTGGGATCTTCATAAGTGACTCCAAGTGCTGGATCATCAAGTAAATTATCAGTGTAAGGACTCGAACGCACCACACACTTTAAACCAGAAGCTAATGCCTCAATAAATGTTAAGCCCTGTGATTCCGTATCACTAGCGGAAACAAACAAATCTGCCATTTGATAATATGGCGCCACGTGATCATGATCAACTTCACCAGTAAATAAAACGTGTTGTTGTAAATTTAACTGTTGAACCTGTTGAACTAAATCAGCCTTATCGGGGCCACCACCAACAATGACTAAAATTAGTTCGGGATAATATTTAATTAATTGTGGTAACTGTTGAATTAATAATTCAATCTTTTTTTCATTGGCAATACGACTGAGCGTCAATAAAATAGGATGCCGATCAGTTAGTTGCCAACGTTGTAACAACGGTTGTGGGTCAAGTTGCTGGGTAAAAGCCGACAAATCAACTCCGGTTGGAATAATTTGCATCGGTGTTTTAATACCGTAACCGCGTAAAGTATCATAAACTCGTTGACTAGGCGCAATCACACCAGACATTCCGGAAATAAATAACTTGGACATTTGCTTAACGTGTGCTGGCTTTAATAAATGACCATTCAAAACATAGTGCAAGTAATCTTCATACATCGTGTGATACGTGTGCACACACGGAATTTTTAAGCTATGCGCAACAAACTTACCAATCAGTCCCAGTGAAAATTCCGTTTGCGTATGCACAATATCTAAATCTAATTCTTTTGCCAATTTTAATGCATGAAACATTCCACGATACGCAATACGCCGATCGGTAAACGAAATAAACGGAATACTGCCTAAACGAAAAATATTAGGTTCCACAGTATTTTTAGCAACATGCGGATCAGAGGTTGTAAAAATATAAACTGTATCTCCCTTACGTTCTAAGTCATTCTTTAAAGTTTGAATAGACGTTGCTACACCACTAACTTGGGGGAAATAAGTATCCGTAAATATCCCAATATTCATTATTTCATACTCCCTTAAATCAGGTTGATATGCCTAATTATAACAAAATAAGTCGCCAAAACATATTATCGTAATAAAAAAAGCAGTTTTTCAACTGCTTTAGGAAAGCAACTTTTTAAATTGCCGATTTTTCCACAAAATGGAAAACAAAATATATCCAATCAATACTGCAATAAACTCACCAATAAAAATATATACTATCGTTAAAAATAATGGTGCCTTCGTCATAATGTTGAGTTCCAACCCCACAATCACACCGTTAACAATGCCAGCAATCACGGGGACCCAATAGCCTTTGTGAAGATGAATTATTAATAAGAAAGTTAGTAACGACGCAAAAGTTCCGACAAAAATATCCACCGCCGCCGTCGGGCTAAATAAATTAGTAATAAAACAGCCTAAGGTTAAGCCGGGAATAAACTTTTTATTGTAAAAAGGTAACATGACTAAAACTTCTGAGATGCGTAGTTGAATATTGCCGTAGGCTAAAGAATTTAAAGGTGGGGTAATGGTCAATACCACATAGATTGCTGCCATTAGCGCATTTAAAATCCAATCATGAGTTGAAAACTCTGCAAAATATTTTTTCAAAATAAATCCTCCATCATCTTTGTTTAAAGACAGGTTTTCCTGGAGTTCTCCAAACTGTCTCAAATTTTTTTATAACAAATCACGCTCTTGTAACTTATTATCAATTAACTGTAAAACTTTTTTGCGATCCTCTTCATTTTCAACAAAGTCATATTGATCACAACTAATCTTCATTTTAGGACTATAATGATAATCCTCGTACCACCGATCATAGCGTCCTAACAAATTATGATAATAATCAATTAGTGAAGGGTCATTTTCAGGTTGTTCATAAGAACGCCCCCGCTTTTTAATATGCTCCAACATTTTCTCATAAGAAACATCCAAATGTACTAATAAATCAGGCGCTTTTTTATGAGCAGCATATGGCAACTCTTCCATCATATTATCTAATAATTCATCATAAACTTGCACTTCTTGTTTAGTAGCTCGTCCCATATCGGCATTGATATGGAAGAATAAAGAGTCTTCATAAATTGAACGGTCTAAAACATTGTTATCATCAGACAAAGCTCGCTTAATAGAAGCAAAACGCTTGTTTAAAAAATAAATTTGTAATAAAAATGCATACTTTTTAGGATCATCATAAAACAAGGGTAAGACGGGATTATCATCAACTTGTTCATAAAAAGCTTGTGTTCCTAAATGCTCTGAAACAAGCGTTGCTAGGCTACTTTTACCTGCCCCAATCATACCACTTAAAACTATCATCATGTTTGCCCTCCTTAAAAAATCCTTATCTATAATAGCACATACCCCACACATATTGTAGCTCAACTTTGGGTTACTACTAAATCTAGTAGTTGTCAACAATTAACTAATCTCTATGAGAGCAATAAAAAAGCTAGACTCCGTAAATTACTATTTTAGTTTTCACGGAGTCTAGCCTGTTTAATCAATCAAAATAATTTAAGCATCCAATCCCATTTCTTTTTGAACAACACTCGCAATTTGGTTGCCAAAACGTTGGGCATCTTCTCTAGTAGCAGCTTCAATCATTACCCGGAGTAAAGCTTCAGTTCCACTAGGGCGAACTAAAACTCGGCCATCACCATTCATTTCCTTTTCAACTGTATCAATGGCCTCTTGAATGGCAGGATAATTTTGCCAATCATTTTTATTTTGCACTTTCACATTAATTAATACTTGTGGATAAGTTTTTACTGGCGCTGCTAGTTGCGACAATTGTTGACCAGTTTGTTTAACAACGTTTAACAACTGAATACCGGTTAACATCCCATCACCCGTGTTATGCAAATCAAAAATGATCACATGACCTGATTGTTCGCCACCTAAGTTATAGCCATTCTGAACCATTTCAGCAGCCACATGGCGATCACCAACATCCGTTTGAACGGACTTCATACCGTTCGCTTCAATAGCTTTGTATAAGCCCAAATTACTCATCACTGTAGTAACAATAGTATCCTTTTTCAAACGACCGTGGGCTTTAAAATAGTTGCCCAGAATAAACATAATTTTATCACCGTCAACAATATTCCCCTTTTCATCAACAGCAATACAGCGGTCACCGTCACCATCAAAAGCTAATCCGACTTGCGCCCCCTGCTTAACCACTTCTCGCGCTAATTTTTCCGGATGCGTAGAACCAACACCATTATTAATATTAACCCCATCAGGATTAGTAGCAATCGTGGTAAAATCAACGTTCAAATCTGCAAATAACTTGCTGACTAATTGACTAGTTGAACCGTTAGCACCATCTAACACCACTTTTACTCCTGATAAATCATCAGAAATACTCTGCCGTAAGAACTCTAAGTATTTCAAAGAGCCTTCCTTATAGTCCTCCAAAGTACCAATGCCTTCAGCTGAAGGCCGCGGCAAAGAATCTTCTGGTTGATCCAAGAAGTGTTCAATCTCTTCTTCAGTAGCATCCTTGAGCTTATAACCATCTGGACCAAAAAATTTGATACCATTATCGCTGGCTGGGTTATGTGACGCCGAGATCATAATGCCGGCATCAGCTCCTTGGACTTTAACTAAGTAAGCCACTGCTGGAGTCGTAATCACTCCTAAATTTAAAACTTCAATCCCGACTGATAATAATCCGGAAATTAATGCTGTTTCTAACATTTGTCCCGATTTACGAGTATCACGTGCCACCAAAACTACTGCTCGATCTTCGTCACTATCTTTTTGTTGGGACAATACAAAACCACCAGCACGTCCCAAGCGAAAAGCTAGCTCCGGTGTTAATTCTTTATTCGCAATACCGCGGACACCATCAGTACCAAAATATTTAACCATTTTTATCCTCTTATTCTAATTATTTATTGAAGCTGGATTAACTGTTGAAGATTGATCATCACCAGTTTTTAAATAGACCTTAATAGTTCGTGGACTCGAATCTATAATATCAGATTTTACTTGATTAATTGTAATAACTTTTGATTTTTTAGTTCCCATCTTAGAAACGTCGATTGGAATTTCTAATTCATTAAGATTATCCAATACCGTTTTCTTAGCATAAACGCGTACTGCAGCGACATCCGAAGTGATATGATAATTTTTATTTTCGGGTAGATTTTTTGGTACAAATTTTAAGTTTACTTTTTTACTCGGTAAACTGACGGGAACTTTAACCCGGGTAGTCTGTGGAGTTAACAGGACTGATAACGTGCGCCCTTGAGCATCTAACGCTTGCAATAAAACTTCTTGATGAAAATCGGTTGATGTACCATGAGGTAACTTAGCATGGGCCACCACTTGACTAATTCGCTGAACTTCACTGCGCGCACCAACGACTTGAACCACCTGCGGATCCACACTAGCATCGCCACCGATATAACCCGGAGCAATTTGCTTCGCATTATATTTAGCTTGAATCGGAAATACTTGTTGAGCCTTCGGCTCAATATCAACTTCGACATAATGCGGCTTGATAGAGTATTTTAGATCGCGATTTAAACCACTTTGATGAATTAAAACACGATGATGACCCACACTTAAATTGTGCAGATTAATATACACCGTAAAATTATGTGTGTTCTTGGTCGCCGTAACTAGGGCTGAGGGGCCCTCCAATTTGACGCGTACTTGTTTAGGATAACCAGTAATAAAATAATTTTCCGCATCGGAATTTACCTGTAATTTCATATTAAAGGTAACAGTTTTGTTAGCATTAACCACATTGCCAGCAGTTACCCCATTTCGGGTACTGCCAATACTAGGTAAGGAGACGCTCCAGTACAGCCATAAGGCTACCAAAAAGGATAATAACAAATAAAAATATTTAGAATCAATGAATTTGCGCCACTTTTTCATTAGTTATTTCCTTTCTGGAAATGTGCCAAAAATTTCTTAAAAATTGAATTGGATTGTGGCGTTGTGGGAGCTAATTGGGCCCGTAAATAGTTCAAGTAATCATCCCGGCTAAGATCTAACATCATATGGTTTTTATGCGTAATCATCACCCCACCAGTTTCCTCCGAAACCACAATCGTCAAAGCATCAGTTACTTCACTAATCCCCACGGCCGCTCGGTGCCTAGTGCCTAATTTTTTCGGAATGGCATTACTTTCCGACAACGGCAAATACGCCGCAGCAACTTCAATTTTATTTTGATTGATGATAACTGCACCATCATGTAAAGGCGTATTAGGAATAAAAATATTAATTAATAACTCGCCGGTCACATCAGCGTCAAGTTTGATTCCGGTCTCTACATATTCTTCTAAGCCAGTATTCATTTTTAACGTAATTAAAGCCCCAATTCGGCGTTTGGACATATACTGAATTGCTTTATCCAAGGCATCAATTAAATTGTTACTTAAATCTTTTTGTTCGTCACGCATGGAAAAAAACAATGGCGAACGGCCCAATTTTTCTAAGCCGCGACGAATCTCTGGAGTAAAAATAATGATAACTGCTATGACTGACCAATTAAAAATTTGATCTGTCAAATAGGCAATCGTCCGTAAATTAAAGAACCAACTGACTAGTTTAATGATCAAAATGATAAATAGTCCCTTTAATAGCTGAATGGCCTTAGTGCCCCGAATCATCATTAATAATTTATAAACTAAAAACCACACAAATAAAATATCAATAACATTTGTTAAAGAATTTAACGTAAAAAGATGGCTTAACCAATTTTGCACGCTTACTTTCACCTCTGATCTTCACCGATAATCCGCACTTCAGTTTCTAAAGCAACACCAAATTTTTCTTGCACAGTGGCTTGAATTAATTTAATTAACGCCAAATAATCACTGGCAGTCGCTGTTCCCAAATTAATAATAAAGCCCGCATGTTTCTGTGAAACCTGCGCACCACCAATAATCTTCCCTTGTAAACCCGCCTTAATAATTAAGGGACCGGTAAAGTAACCCTCTGGACGTTTAAAAACACTCCCACAAGACGGATATTCTAGTGGCTGCTTAGCCCGCCTTAAAGCATTTAATTCGTCCATTTTAGCTTGAATTTTATGTGCATCGCCAGGTACTAACGTAAACGTCACAGCTATCACAATGCCGTGATTGTCCTGTACCACACTATGGCGATAAGCAAAATTTAAATCTTGTTTTTTAATAGTTACTAATTGACCCGTAGGTAAAATTTCTTGAATCTGTGTAATTACTGTACTAACTTCACCACCATAAGCTCCGGCGTTCATAAAAGCGGCTCCGCCGACACTGCCCGGAATACCCGCGGCAAATTCTAAGCCACTTAACCCCGCTTGACTCGCAGCTTTAGTTACTTCAATTAAACTGGCTCCCGCTTGAGCGGTGATTTGCTGCTCGTGCACTGCAATTTGGTTTAATTTAGTTAAGATAATGACTAAACCTTTAATACCACCATCTTTAATAATTAAATTACTGGAATTACCTAAAGCCGTTATCGGCAATTGTTTTTCTCGCGCAAAGTCAGTCAATAATTGTAATTCCGCCAAAGTTTGTGGAAAAGCAACATAATCGCCCGGACCACCGGTTTTAGTAAATGTATAGTTACTCAGGGAATCAGCAACTTTAATTTCCACTGGTAATGCTAATAATTGTTTTTTTAATTGTAGATCATCTAAAAATTGATTTCTTACTTTGTCTTGCATGATCAATCTCCTAACTAACTGTTTTCCCTAATAACACCATTATAGTATATAATGAATTTTAAAAATAAGTTTGTAATTGTGAGGTTTTTCCATGGATTTTGTGGCAATGGATTTTGAAACGGCCAATAATCAAGCTGATAGTGCTTGTTCTTTAGCGCTCGCTTTAATTGAAAACAATCAAATTATCGATACTTTTTATACATTGATCAATCCCCAGGCACCCTTTAATCGGCGTAATATTGCGATTCATCACATTCGCCCACAAGATGTCCAAACAGCACCGACCTTTGAGCAAGTCTGGTCGCACATTAAAGTATTATTTAATCAGCAGCATTTAATCACGGCGCATAATGCTGCCTTTGATACCCGCGTTTTAAAAAACTGCTTACAAAAGTATCAAATCACTCCGCCATGTTATCACGTAATTGATACCCTCAAAACTTCTCGTAAATTTTTTCCCGATTTACCAAATCATCGTTTAAATACCGTTTGTGAAGCCTTAGGAATTGATTTAGAACATCACCATCATGCCTTAGATGATACATTAGCTTGTGCTGAGATTTTATTACAAACACAAGCACAATTTGGAGCTGACGCATTACAAGATTTAATTCAATTAAAAGATTAATAAAAAATCTCTGTCAAATATTTTTATTCAACAGAGATTTTTTAGTTAATTAATTGTCGCAAGTTTTTGTACCAGCGTTTGGTAACGCGTACCTTGTGGTTGAAATTGCAATTTTCTGGTTACTTCATCCATCCGCTCAATATTAATCCGCAAATAATTCGGTGGCAATTGTTCTTTGATGAACTGTGACCACTCTACAATTACGATCCCCGAACCATCAAAGTACTCCTGCAAACCTAAATCATCAGCCGAGGCATTTTCCAAGCGGTACATATCCATATGATACAACGGATATTTAGCTTGCGGATACTCGCGAATCAACGTAAAAGTCGGACTTTTAACTGGGCGCTTAATCCCTAGCCCTTGGGCAATTCCTTGTGTAAAAGTCGTTTTGCCAGCTCCCAGATCGCCATCTAAGAGCAATAAATCACCAGGTAATAAAAGTTGCGCTAATTGACAACCATACTGGATCGTTTCGGATGCACTATAAGTTATTTTTTCCATTATTTGATTATAATGCTTGGGCGGCCGTAATGATAGCTAATTTATATACGTCTTCAACATTGGCTCCCCGAGATAAGTCAGAAATCGGTTTATTTAAACCTTGCAAAATCGGTCCAATAGCTTCAAAGCCACCAAACCGTTGGGCAATTTTGTAACCAATGTTACCTGATTGTAGTTCTGGAAAGACAAAGACGTTTGCCTGACCAGCAACTTTAGAACCAGGAGCTTTTTGCGCAGCAACTGAAGGCACAATAGCTGCATCTAACTGCAATTCACCATCAATAGGAACATCGGGTGCTTGTGCTTGAGCCAATTTAGTTGCTTGAGCAACCTTAGTTACTTCATCACTCTTCGCTGAACCTTTAGTTGAAAAACTCAATAACGCAACTTTAGGATCAATGTCAAATAGTTTGGCAGTTTTAGCTGAAGTAACCGCAATTTCGGCTAACTCTTCTGCACTTGGATTGATGTTAATTGCACAGTCAGCAAACAAATAACGTTGCTGCTCTTTTTGAACAATAAAGGCCCCACTAGTCCGCGTTAAACCTGGTTTAACTTTGATAATTTGCAAAGCTGGGCGCACCGTATCACCAGTTGGATGAATTGCTCCAGAGACCATGCCATCTACTTGATCTAAGTAAACTAACATAGTACCAAAATAATTAGGATCGCGTAACATTTGTTGTGCTTGTTCAGCAGTATTCTTACCTTTACGCCGATCGACAAAAGCTGTGACCATTTCATCAAATTGATCATAATCTTGCGGATTTAAAATCTTAATTCCTGAAATATCTAAGACTAATTCGTTCGCCTTCGCTTGAACTTGAGTAGGGTCACCTAAAAAAACCGGTTCTAATAATTGATCTTGTCGTAATTGCACAGCAGCTTTTAAAATTCGTTCATCAGTAGCTTCTGGAAAAACAATCTTCTTATTTTGACCACTAATCTTTTGCTTCAACGATTCAAATAATTCCATGATTCAATCCTCCTAATTTTCTGTGACTGTTTGTGGTAATTGCCAATTAATTGGCGTTTCACCATACTTTTTTAAAGCTTCATTGGTTCTAGAAAATGGTCGTGAGCCAAAAAAACCATAATTAGCGGAAAAAGGGCTGGGATGAGTTGAACTAATAATGGTATTTTTATTAGTATCAATTAAGTTCATCTTTGATTTAGCAGCCTTTCCCCATAAAATAAAGACGACACCACCTTTTTGCGAGAGCGCTTTTATTGCCTGGTCAGTTAATTGTTCCCATCCCTTACCTTGATGGGAATAAGCCTGGCCACGGCGAACCGTCAAAACAGAATTCAACAACAAAACGCCCTGATCAGCCCACGATTTTAAATAACCATGTTGTACTGGTGGATAACCTAAATCAGCTTGCAATTCTTTATAAATATTTTGTAAAGATGGCGGTACTTTGTTTCCCGGCAAAACCGAAAAACTCAGTCCGTGAGCTTGATTTGGCTCATGATAGGGATCTTGACCTAAAATAACCACTTTAGTTTGTTTAAATGAGGTCCAATCAAAAGCTTGAAAAATATTATACATATCTGGATACACAGTTTGCTCTTGATACTCACGTTTTAAAAATTGGTGTAAGCGTCGATAGTAATCTTTTTCAAACTCCGGTTCTAGAATTTGTTGCCAATCATTTTTTATTAATTGCTTCAACTTCACACCACCTATTATGGTAAAATTTGATTATTGATATAGGAGGAACTTATGACAATTAAACTAATTGCTTCAGATATGGATGGAACGTTATTAAATAGTGAATCAATTGTCTCTAAAGAAAATATTACCGCAATTCAAGCTGCAAACCAAGCAGGAATTCAATTTGTTGTCGCCACTGGTCGTGGTTTAAGTGAAGCGGCTCCGTTGGTCAGCAATTTAACGGTCAAACCGGACTTTATCACTTTAAATGGAGCCTTAGTTTATAATCAAGACCGTGAACCTGTCGTCAAAATCCCCATTGATCGTTCTAATTTAAAACAATGTTTAACGCATATTAAAACTAGTAAACTCTATTTTGAAATCATTACCGATCAAGGAATTTATTCCAATAGTCGCATTCAGCGTATTCAACATACGGCTAATTTATTGGTCAAATTAAACCCCAATCTCTTATATAAAATGGCCGTAGCACGTGCTACTTCACGGGCCGAATTAATGAACATCAATTATGTGAAAAGTTTTGACGCACTTTTGCATGATCCTCAAATCAATGTGATGAAACTGTTAGTCTTTAGTGACCGTCATCCGCAAAAATTGCAACAATTAAGAGCACAATTACAACAAAATTCCGAAATTGTCATTACTTCCTCATCACCCAATAATATTGAAATCAATAATGTTAAGGCCCAAAAAGGCCGCGCACTAACCACTTTTGCTCATAAGCTAGGTTTACAGATGAGTGAGGTCATGGCGATTGGTGACAATTTAAATGACGAATCAATGATCCAGGCGGCAGGAATTGGTGTCGCCATGGCCAATGCAATTGCGCCAATTAAGAAACTAGCACAATACCAAACCAGCAGTAATAGTCAAAATGGCGTTGCGCAAGCTATTTACCATGCGATTGCTTTAAATAAACAGCAAGCAGCCAATTTAAAATGATTTATTATCTCCAATTTAATGCCGCTAATTTACCAGGAGTCATTCAAGTTACTAATCAACAACAAGAGCTGTGCTACTATCTTATTCGCACAGCTCCCCGTTGGAAAATTAATTATGAACTATTAACACCGCGCCAAACTAAGTTGGGTGATATCATTCAAACTAGCACGCATCCATGGGCTAATTACCAAATTAAATTAGCCGATATTTTAATCACTAAATTAATTCATATCACTAATCATCGCCGCCAGTTAATGATTGCTCCTAGTTTACATTGGTTAGTTTCTGGTAATTTATTAACCAATAATTACTTGGTCCATGATTTTCACCATCATTTAATCATGTCTGTTGATAACATTTATTTAAAAAATGGTCATGAAGGCTACCTACTCCAAATCAGTCCTCAAGTAGATGCGCAAATTGGACTTTTATTAGCTGCTGTTTTAAACCAAACCAGCCGATTATCCAAAAATCAACGTTCAATCAAAAATTGGCCACTGCATCGGTTGCAGACTAATCTGTCACATGCTTATGATCTTGAGCGTAGAGATTAGCTATTTCAATAATTGTCTGAGCTAATTGGGCCATGGCCTCTACTGTTACAAATTCATACGGGCCATGAAAATTTTCGCCACCATTAAACAAATTGGGCGTCGGCATACCTAAATAGGTAATCTTAGAACCGTCTGTCCCACCACGAAAAGGTTTCACATGTGGATCTATTTGTAAATTCTTTAAAGCCCCTTGCGCCAAGGTCACTGGATAACGATCTTGGTTAATAATGTCTACCATATTGTAATATTGATCCGTCAGTGTTAACTGAATCCGTGGTTGAGCAAATTGAGCATTTAATTGGGCGACAATATTTTGCAGATCTTGTTTGCGCTGTTCAAAAGCACTTCGCGAAAAATCACGAATAATATAAACCAAATGCGCATGGGAAACGTCACCCTGAAATTGATTTAATAAATAAAAGCCATCATAGCCTCGAACTAATTCTGGCCGTTCTTTTTGGGGCAATCGTTGATCAATTTGTTCAGCCAAACTAATCGCATTAACCATTTGACCATAGGCTTGTCCAGGATGAACACTAACTCCGGAAATATCAATTACGGCTTGTGCAGCATTAAATGTCTCATATTCAATATCTCCGACTAAACCATTGTCCAACGTATAGGCGAAATCAGCCGCAAAATCCGGTACATCAAAGCGATCTGCACCGCGCCCAATTTCTTCATCTGGACCAAAAGCCACTTTAATCGGTCCGTGTAACAACTGAGGATTGTTAACCAAATACCGCAAAGCTGCGATTAATCCCGCAATCCCACCTTTATCATCAACTCCCAAGAGCGTTGTTCCATCAGCAGTAATCAAAGTTTGACCGATATAATTCTGCAAATTAGGAAACTGCTGTGGATCTAACTTTAATCCGTTAGCCCACTCAATTACCTGTCCTTGATAATTGGCATGAACCTGCGGTTGCACATGAGCTCCAGAATAGTCAGCCGCAGTATCCAAGTGTGCAATAAAACCAATAGCGGGCATGGCCAGCGTATTTCCTGGTAATAAAGCTGTCACAAAACTATTTTGCGGATTTAATTTAATTTCGTGCAAACCTAAGTCCTGCAGTTGCTGCATTAATAAGTGTGCTAACTGCGTTTGACCGGCAGTGGTCGGCACTTGATCTAAGGCTTGCGAAGCATCAGATTGCGTATT
Organism: Bombilactobacillus sp. ESL1197; assembly: GCF_058107145.1. NCBI lineage: Bacteria > Bacillati > Bacillota > Bacilli > Lactobacillales > Lactobacillaceae > Bombilactobacillus > Bombilactobacillus sp. ESL1197. The sequence goes on along the minus strand of NZ_JBYLTY010000004.1, from coordinate 256,179 downwards.
TATTTTTACATAAGTTAAGAAATCATCTAGTAATTGTTGTTGATTAATTGCGTACTTCATTCACTAATCCTTCTTTGAACTGAAATAAGTGGTCTTAAAGTCATAAGGAACACCAGAACCATTGTAAACTAAACCTTTAACTTTGGTATTCAACAATTGCGCTTTGACACCTTGATATAACGGCACTGTTCCTTGTAATTTCATTAAACGCTTTTCAGCTTTGACTTGATATTGCCAACGTTGGGCTTTATTTTGAGAAAACTTGTTTTCCGACAAATCCAAATCATGATCAAACTGAGCATCATGGAATTTAGAAGTATTATAAGATGAATCACTTTCCCAAATATCCAAAAAGTTAATAGGATCTGAAAATACTGATTGCCAACTAGTAATCACTAAATCATAGTCACCTTGATGTTCCCGAGCTAAACGCTGCACCTTGGGCAAAGTCTTCAATGTGATTTTGACATGGGGTAACTTATTTAATGAGCCTTGAATAAATTCACCCGTTTGCTTAGAAGTAGTCGTATCATCAATCAATAAGCTTAAGTTCAATTGCTTGGTATTAGTTTGCTTCAATCCTTGACGCAATAAACTTTTAGCTTGTTTTAAGTTAGAGCTCGTCGAATTAGGAACTTGACTAACTTGTGCAAAATCTTTGTTTTGATAAGATCCTAATCCTTGTGGTACAAAACCTTTGGGCGCTAAAGAACCATCTTCTAAAACACCTTTAACCAATTGATGCCGATTAATTGCTAAAGAAAAGGCCCGCCGTACTTTTTGATTCTTAAAGGCTGGTACTTTGTTTTGATTCAAATTCATATCAGTCATATTAGACGATTTGCGCACTAAGAAATCTTTTTGGCCTTTTAAGTTAGGAACTTGCGTGCCTGAAAGAATTGTTTCATCCACTTTATTGGATTGATACAAATTTAACCCGGTTTGTGGATCCTTAACGACATCCTCCTTAACTTGTTGTAGACGAACATGTTTTTTATCCCAATAATGCGGATTTTTAACTAAACGCCAATTATCACTACTGCCATTCCAACCTTTTAAGATAAATGGTCCGTCCGCAACCGTTTTAGCAGAAGTGGTACCGTAATCTTTCCCCCAACGATTAACTGCTGCTTGGTTTTGAGGGAAGAACAACGGCCACGCTAACAACTTCTTAAAGTATGGTACTGGCTGAGTTAATTTCACCTGTAATTTATGCTTACTTAAAGCCTGTATTCCCAATTTATCAACTGGTAATTTATTGGCATTAATCTGCTTCGCATTTTGTACTTGATTTAAATAAAACGCATCACTAGAACCCGTTTTGGGATCTACCGTCCGCCGCCACGAAGTCACAAAATCTTGAGCGGTAACGGGCGTATTATCGGACCACTTGACATTTGGTCGAAGATTAAACGTATAGGTTAATCCGTCAGCTGAAACTTTGGTTTTAGTAGCCAAAGCTGGTTGCGCCTTGCCATGAGCATCCAAACGATATAAACCTTCTTGCGTATTCAACAAAACGTCAAAGCTTAAGGTGTCAGAAGCTTGCGAAATATCTGCAGTAGCCAATTCAGAACTTTCTGTCCAATTCAACGTGTTTTTGGTTTTAGCTTGCGCTATCTGTAAATTAGCCTGTGTTCCTAAAGCCAAAGTACAGAGCAAGATTCCCCAAAAACTTTTCCATTGATGAGTCATTAATTTTTCCTCCAAACTAAAAAACTGCAAGTCAATTATTGACTTGCAGGACGACAAAGACGTGGTACCACCTGGTTTTCGATCTTAAAAATAAAACCGCTTATGAATAACAATAACCTTGGTCTGTACACAACCTCGAAACGATTAGGTTATTATTCTTCATTATGTGCTAATGGCCATCACCATAATTACCTTATTCCTTGAACTCGGCAATTAATCTTAATCAAAGACCATATTCAACTAGATTACCTAACATTTCACACCTACCAATGTCTCTCTGTAAGAATAATCTAATTTACTCATCTTTTAGATTAAAAAATATTAACATATAGTGAAATTATAAATCCTAAAAATTAAATGTCAAGTACCCAATTCCAAAAAAATAGAGTTTGGACCAACAAGTAGGTTTTCTCCAAAACTTTACCAAGCTGGTGTCTGCCTCTTATTGTTGTTAGAAGTTCTGGCTAGAAAAAATTCCCATCTTCCTCTCAGAGGTTATTCGTTTTTTCTAATTGACCGAAACTTTCGTCCAAACTCTATTTTAAATTGAATTCTTTAAAAATCCATTCCTCCTGATTTTTTTATTTATATCATGATATAAATATAATATACAAAAGAATAAATGATAAAAAAAGAAACAATTTACCCTAAACGCCTTACTTTGATACATTTAGATCACATTGCTTCATTAATGGCTTGACATGTTAACAGATAGCCGACCACATCTAACCTTTTTAACACCATAGTTACTTCAATTTGAAAATCTGTTTCCAACCAGCTATTTAATTGGTGAAAAATTGCGCTAGTTATTAACTCTAATTCATCCCAATTATTTTGTAAAACTTCCAAAATAGCTAAATTATCCGTCGAATACGTATTTAAAAAATTTAAAATTTCATGATAAAACCAATTTAATAAATTTTGCTGGCACAGCACCCGATAAATTAAACGACAACTTGTTTGATGATTATTTAAATAAAATACGCAGTAACTCACCAGTTGATGCCAATCACTAAAAGTTCGCTGCTGCAATTTTGCCAAGTGCTCTTGAATCAGTGATTGGTAAATAGAAGCAGTTCCATTCGGAAAATAACGATAAAAAGTACTGCGACTAATCGACAAATTATTAGTTAAGTCACTAACGGTCAAAACATTAGTCGCTTTTGCTTTGAGCAATTCTTCCAAATGCTGGATTAAATAATGAATGGTTACTGCACGTTTCATCATTAACTCCTCGAATAAATTTATTTATATATCATCTTTTATCGTAAAACATTTTTTAAATTGCGCCGCATTTCTCGATCTTGATCACGGCGTTTAATAGTTTCTCGTTTATCGTATTGTTTTTTACCTTCAGCCACACCAATTAAAACTTTAGCGAAACCGTGTTTGAGATACATTTTTAGTGGAACTACTGTAATTCCCTTTTTAGACAATTCACCACTAATTTTTTTAATTTCTTTTTTGTGTAGTAATAATTTACGATCGCGTAAGGGATCATGATTAAACTGGTTACCTTGGTCATAAGTACTGATATGAACATTAGCTAACCACAATTCTCCTCGTCGAAATTGCACAAATCCATCCCGTAAATTAACCCGACTAGCGCGCACTGACTTAATTTCGGTACCTGTTAGAGCAATCCCAGCTTCATACGTGGATAAAATATTATAATCATGACGCGCTTTTTTGTTGTTAGCAACTTCATTCGCTGCTTTTTGATGATGCTTCTTCATAACTATCAATCCCCCTAATGACGGGACTTTTGATTATTTCGTTCGTATTTGCCCGAGCGCTGTTTAGTATTTTTTTGAGAACGTCGTCCTGAATTTTTATGCCGTTGCAAGAATTTTTGATGTTCCTGTTCACGGCGTTTTTTTTCTGCATCGGCCCGTTCTTGTTCCTCTGGACTTAGCACTGGCTCAAAGTCCACTTGGCGTTGCTGAGCATCTGCACGAATCAATTTTACCTTGATACTATCACCCATTGTGTACACTTTATGGGTGCGTTTGCCAATCATGGATAAGGCTTTTTCATTATATTCATAATAATCATCTAGCATATTAGAAATATGAATCAAACCTTCTACCGTATTTTCTAAGCTAACAAACATGCCAAAACTGGTAACACCACTAATGACACCTTCAAATTCTTGTCCCACTTTATCAGCCATAAACTCAGCTTTTTTCAAATCATCAACTGCTCGTTCTACATCAATCGATTTTCGCTCACAAGCTGAAGTGTGAACACCAACCTCTGGTAATTGTTCTGCCCATTGGTTTTGAATATCTTCGCTGGTACCCTCGTCAGCATAACTATGAATCATCCGGTGTACCATTAGATCAGGATAACGTCTAATTGGGGACGTAAAATGCGTATAATAAGTGGCCGCTAAGCCAAAGTGGCCTAATGGATCCGGAGAATACTTAGCTTGTTGTAAACTCCGTAATAACATCGTGGTAATTACTGCTTCTTGGGGTTTACCAGCTACTTTTTCTAAAACGGTTTGAAACATCTTGGGGGTAACATGCTTAGCATCACCCGGAACTGATAAACCAAACGAACTAGCAATTTCAAAGAAATTCTTTACCTTTTCCGGATCCGGTTGTTCATGCACCCGATACAAAAACGGAACGTGTAACTTATTAAAATGTTCTGCAACTGTTTCGTTGGCTGCCAGCATAAAGGATTCAATCATTTTTTCCGCTGTACCACGTTCCAGTAGTTTAATATCTGTAGGATGTCCCTGATCATCAACGATGATTTTGGCTTCTGTTTCTTCAAAATCAATTGCCCCACGCTGATGTCGCATAGCAAATAAAATCTCATGTAATTGCGCCATTTCTTCCAGCATTGGTACCAAATCGGCATATTGGGCGCGGATTTGAGCATCCCCATTTAAAATTTTATTCACATTATTGTACGTCAAACGCGCATGTGAGCGAATAACACTAGGATAAATTTTATGATTGATAATTTCTCCCTGCGGATTAATCTCCATGTCACAGGTCAAAACACAACGATCTTCACCCGGATTTAAAGAGCAAATACCATTCGACAAACGAAATGGCAGCATTGGAATAACCCGATCGACGAGATACGTACTTGTCCCACGTTCGTAAGCTTCTTGATCTAAAGGACTGCCGGGCTTAACATAATGGGTTACATCAGCAATGTGTACTCCTAAATGAAAATTGCCATTTTCCAATTTCCATAAAGTGACGGCATCGTCAAAGTCTTTCGAATCATCGCCATCAATCGTTACAGTTACTTGCTCAGTATTATCTACTCGACCTTGCCAATCCGCTTCGGTTAGGTGATCTGGAACTTGTTGAGCAGCTGCCAAAACTGCTTCTGGAAATTCATCTTTCACATCATTTTGATAAACAATGGACAATTCATCGACACCGGGAGCATTTTTATTACCCAAAGTTTTCAGTGCAATGCCTGCCATACTGCGTGGAAAGTCGGCACTTGGATAATTAGTAATCTCTACTTGTACCATGTCGCCCATTTGGGGCGTGATTCCCGTTTGTTTGATGAAAACCGGATTATTGGCCATCTTTTTTTCATGACTCTTGACATAACCGACTAACCCGGTCTTTTTAACTTGCACATCGCTATAAGGCATAAATTCACCAACGATTTGTTTCAGGCCGTGATCTAAAATCTGAGTAATCTTGCCTTCAGCTCCATTATCTCCCCAAGGATTAGCAGGTTTTAAAATCTGGACTTCAACTTCGTCATCATTGATCGCATTCAAGGTATTGGTTCGCGCAATAAAGATATCTGGTTCTTCATCGTCATACCGAACAAAACCAAAGCCGCGGTCATTAGCCCGAAAAGTCCCACTAACTTTTTGATCAATGGGTGTCATCTTAAATTGGTTACGATCATGAGCAGTGATCTTATCTTCACCCTCTAACACAGCTAACGCTTTTAAAACGTGATTATAAGATTCAGAACCGTGTAATCTCAATAAATCTACTATATCTTGAGCAGTATATTTACGATCCGGATAATTGCGAAACACTTCTAAAACATCTGAAATTAATTTATTTTTTTCTAAAGCCATTCAATTTTTACTCCTAATTTACCAATAAAAAGTTTTCTAAATCTTGTTCTAACTGGGGCCGTGCTTGATTAACTGTAATGACATGGCCGGCGTTTTGATAAAAGTGTGTCACTACTTGTTTTGGTGGCAAAACAGCTGCTAAACGTTTGGCTGACTGAATATCAACCATTTGGTCCTTTTGACCATGACCAATAAATAAAGGCTGCTTAATTTTGTCTAATTGTTGGCGGACTGTCAAAGCAGTTTGCTTAATTCCTGCCAACGCCTGCGGTAGTAATTGTTCCACTTGGCGTTTGCGCATGGCTCTTTGGCCAACGCTTAATTCTTGTTGTTGTTCTAAATAGGTTTCATATTGATAAAATCCAGCTGAGACATTAGTTAAATCATTATTAAAAATCGGACAACCTAACACCGCACCACTTTTTAAATCTGGCATCGTTGCTAACGCCTTCAGGGCAAACAAACTCCCCAATGATAACCCAACAATACTAATAGGACCTCGCTTTGTTTGACGGACAAAATCAATGGCAGCTTTAGTATCCGCCCACCAAGCTGTTGGATTACCTTGTTGTAAAATATCGACCGCATTTAAAGTTCCATGACCTGTAAATAGCGGTAAGTAAGAACTGATATTTTGTTTGGCTAAAACCCGAGTCAATGACAAAAAATCATTGGGACTACCTGTATATGAATGTAAAAAAATAACCGTTCGTTCACCTTGATCAACAAACAACGTTTTGGGAGGAACTCGCTTCATCTTTACACCTCGCAAACTCAATAAAAAAATCCCACTGTAAAAACAGGAGGATTTAAGTTTATTTTGATGACATAAAAGCCAATGCAAGCGCACAAACAAAGAAAATAATTGCTAAGATTGTCGTAACTTTTTCCATAAATGCTTCAAAGCCACGTTTCTTCTGCGTGTTAAACAAATCACCTGCTCCGCCAGATAAAGCATTCAACGCGTCTTGCTGTTTTTGTGGTTGCATCATAACGGCAATAACAATCAAAATAGAATCAATAACTAAAATATTTGTTAGTAAACTGTACACGTTTATAACCTCCGTTATGGCACTACTGATAGCATAACATAAAGATTTAGCATTTACTAGTTGCAACCTAACTAGCCTAATTCATTCGTCAATTATTTTTAAATAATTACCAAATAAAAAAGCAAATACCTATCCAATGATTAATTGGAAACAAGCATTTGCTTTGGCATAATCAACTTTTAGTCAATTTCTTCCAGATTCTCAAAAAATCTTTTTCATTACTGTCCCTTACATAATTGATTGGTTGTTATCCGTCAAATTATCAGTAATTACTATGGTTGATTTTTACGCTAATTTGCCTTTAATAATTGCACACTTGCTGCAATATCTTGACTTTGAGCAATCATTGAAATAACAGAGCTACCTGCCACTCCAGTTTGAGCTACTTCCCGTACATTATCTGCCGCAATGCCGCCAATGGCGACAATCGGTCGTTGCGCCAGTTGATTCAATTGAATTAAGCCTTTTATTCCGATCACGGGTGAAGCATCAGCCTTAGAGTTTGTAGCAAATACTGGACCACAGCCGTAGTAATCAATTCCCTGAATTTGATTAGCCAATGTTATTTCTTGTTCATTCGAACAAGATAGTCCCACAATCATCTGACCACCAACTTCTTTGATAACCTGTTGAATTCTTTCATCACTTTGACCGACATGAATACCGTCAGCTTGAACTTCTTGTGCCAATTCAACATCATCGTCAACGATGAAGGGGACTTGATATTGACTACATAGTTGACGCAATTGTTGAGCCATTAACAAACGTTGTTGCTTATCACTAATAGCTTGCGGACCTTTATCGCGAAATTGATATGCAGTAATGCCAGATTTTAAAGCTTGTTCGACTACTTCAGGTAAAGTTTTAGTAGGCAAAAGATCTTGCGTTCCACAAATAAAATATGCTTTTAAAATACTTGCTTGAAAATTAGTCATTTTGTTTTTCCTCCTGATACGCCCAGTGATTCAGCGGACCATGTCCATGACCGACTTGAATAGTATTCTTAATTGCAGTTTGCGTAAAGTCTTTAGCAATTTTTGCTGCTTGTTTGAGCGGTCTTTGTTTTGCTAACTCGGCACATAAACATGATGATAAAGTATCACCGGTTCCGTGAGTTCGCTTGGTTGCAATACGGGGGGCACTTAACCACAAATCCGTTCCATCTTGAAATAACCAATAATCCCGCACTGCATCACCTTGAGCATGACCGCCTTTAATCAGCACATTTTTGGTGCCCATAGCCTGAATTTCTAAAGCGGCCTGTTGAAAATCAGCTGAAGTTTTGATTTCATGTCCAACTAGCCGTTGCGCTTCCAGCAAATTAGGTGTAGCTACTGTTGCTAACGGTAATAACTGTTGCTTAACAACCTCAATCGCATCATCAGTCAATAAGGCAGCTCCACCTTTAGCAATCATGACCGGATCAACAATCAACGGCCCAAAATCATATTTTTTTAAATTATTCACAACATATTCTACATGGTTAGCGTCACCTAACATCCCTGTTTTACAAGCACGAATTTGAAAATCCGCGGCCAACGAAGCAAACTGGGCATTGACCATTTCTTCAGGCAACATAAACGATTGTTGTACGCCTAAAGTATTTTGAGCTGTGACAGCCACTACGACACCTGTGGCAAAAACATGGCATGCTTGCATCGTTTTAAAATCAGCCATCATCCCAGCACCACCACCAGAATCTGTTCCAGCAATCGTTAATGTTTGTGGAAAAGAATTAATTTTTTCAATCATATTATAATTCCTCATATTGAGCGATTGAATTAATTTGATCAGTTGTCGCCCAAGCTAATTGATCTAATAAATTTACAGTAAAGCTACCGGGACCAACTTTTTGATTACCGACTGCTAATTCACCAATTGCTGCAAAAACTAATGCCGCCGTTTGTGCTGCTTCAAAATAATTATCTGAACTAATTGCACAAAAAGCGCCAACGATACTAGTCAACATATCTCCCGAGCCAACATGGGCCGCAAATAGTGGCGTACCATTGTGTACAGCCACTACCTGCTGACCATCGGTAATATAGTCCGTTGCACCACTCATCAAAACAACACAATGAAACTTTTGTGCAGCAGTTTTGGCAATTTCAATCACATCGCCAGTTCCAGCACCTGCATCAATCCCTTTAGCTTGCCAATCAAAATCTGCCAAGGCTGCAATCTCCCCAGCATTACCTCGAATAACCGATACCTGAAAATCTTGTAACAACTTTAAAGCGACTTGCTTACGATAATTAATAGCACCGACTGCCACTGGATCCAAAATAACGGGCTTTTGAGCAGCGTTAGCCGCTTGGCCCATCGTCTTTAAGTGTTCAATTTGTTCTTGAGTAAAAGCACCTAAATTCAAAGAAACAGCATTACTGATTCCCACCATTTCTTTGGTTTCTGCAATTTCCTCTGACATAATTGGTGATGCTCCCAATGCATTCAAACCATTGGCCACATCTTGAACAGTCACGAAATTAGAAATGTTCAATACAACCGGATTCTGTTTACGTAAATCATCTAACAATGATAACTTCATCTAAAATTCCTCCTAATATGCACAGAACTTCTAAATTAATTGCTCTCGTAAAAATGCAATTAAAAAAGACGCCTCAATTGAGACGCCTATTAATCAATAGTCTTAATTTTAATAGCACATCCCTACGCAAGTTCTAACTTACAGGTTCAAAGAGTTCAGATTAAAAATCTGTCTCAGCCCAAATTGGCACCCCTTGCTTATATTTTTTAACGTTTTCATTATAATCAAAATAATAAATTTTCGCAAGATAAAATTGTATTAAAGATCTTTTACTTGCTATGTTATAATTCAAATACAGGGTATCTAAAATCTCAGAGCAAATTTGAGGTTTTTGTACCCTTAAAGATTTAGCAATAGAAAAACAGAACTTCCTATGGTTGCACCAGCGTTGCCGTTTTTGTACCCTTAAAGATTTAGCAATAGAAAAACACGGCTTTAACACTGATTACGCCAGCAAGGGTTTTTGTACCCTTAAAGATTTAGCAATAGAAAAACTAGTAGTGCTGGATGGGTGGCAAGTTATCCGTTTTTGTACCCTTAAAGATTTAGCAATAGAAAAACTAGTCGGCTTTATTTCAGACTGATATTTCGGTTTTTGTACCCTTAAAGATTTAGCAATAGAAAAACTTTTGTTGTGGGTTCACTATTTGGTTGGGTGTTTTTGTACCCTTAAAGATTTAGCAATAGAAAAACTAGTAGAATTTGCTATTCCAGCCTTACTAGGTTTTTGTACCCTTAAAGATTTAGCAATAGAAAAACTCTAATGGCAGCCTTTGCCGTCCGAATTTTGTTTTTGTACCCTTAAAGATTTAGCAATAGAAAAACACATTACAAATTGAGCTATACAGCGTGTGCGTTTTTGTACCCTTAAAGATTTAGCAATAGAAAAACATAAATTATAAACGGATGTGAGTTTTGGGTGTTTTTGTACCCTTAAAGATTTAGCAATAGAAAAACTTCAGACAATCAGCCGGCAACCCCTACTGGGTTTTTGTACCCTTAAAGATTTAGCAATAGAAAAACTTAGCATTGCAAAATATGACGCTTAAAAGTGTTTTTGTACCCTTAAAGATTTAGCAATAGAAAAACGTCAAGGGGCCTTTGACTCGGTTAAGTCAAGTTTTTGTACCCTTAAAGATTTAGCAATAGAAAAACAGAAGATAGTTATATGGACGTGGAGGTTTGGTTTTTGTACCCTTAAAGATTTAGCAATAGAAAAACATGAACCTGAGGAGAATTAAAAATGCAAAAGTTTTTGTACCCTTAAAGATTTAGCAATAGAAAAACTCACTAAATGTAATCGCCTCTCCTTCCTGTGTTTTTGTACCCTTAAAGATTTAGCAATAGAAAAACTCAGACCACTAGCCCATATCACACAAGCAAGTTTTTGTACCCTTAAAGATTTAGCAATAGAAAAACTTGTAATATAAATTCAATGAAGCCAAAAGTGTTTTTGTACCCTTAAAGATTTAGCAATAGAAAAACTTGTAATATAAATTCAATGAAGCCAAAAGTGTTTTTGTACCCTTAAAGATTTAGCAATAGAAAAATTGTATGATTATGTAGCTTAATTTTCGACGGTAAGTTGAAAATTAAGTTTTTTTATACAAAAAAACAGTGCCGGTACGTGAACGCACCAACACTGCTTTTATTTTTTACTGATTATTTGTTGATGCTGTAGAAACTCTTAGCACCTTTATATTCAGCAGCGGAACCTAATTGTTCTTCAATCCGCATTAATTGATTGTATTTAGCAATCCGATCTGTCCGGCTCATAGAACCAGTCTTGATTTGACCCGCATTTGTAGCAACAACTAAGTCAGCAATCGTGGTATCTTCAGTTTCACCAGAACGGTGAGAAACAATCGCTGTGTAGCCAGCTTCTTTAGCCATTTCGATTGCTTCAAAGGTTTCGGTCAAAGTACCAATTTGGTTAACCTTGATTAAGATAGAGTTAGCAACACCCATATCAATACCCTTCTTCAAGTAATCGGTATTGGTTACAAATAAGTCATCACCAACGATTTGGACTTTGTCGCCCAACTTCTTGGTCAACATTTGCCAATCTTCCCAGTTGTTTTCATCCAAAGGATCTTCAATGGAAACGATTGGGTACTTGTCAACTAAGTCTGATAACAAGTCAGCAATTTCTTCAGCCGTATAAGACTTGCCGTCACCCTTCATATCATACTTACCAGTTTCGGTATTGTAGTATTCAGATGAAGCACAGTCAAAAGCAATGGCAATATCTTCACCAGGCTTGTAACCAGCGCGTTCAATAGCTTCAACTAAAACTTGGAATGGTTCCTCATTGTTCTTCATGTTGTTTGGTGCAAAACCACCTTCATCACCAACAGCTGTAGAGTCGCCACGTTCCTTTAAAATAGAAGCTAAGTTATGGAAAGTTTCAGAACCCATCCGAATAGCTTCATGGATGCTCTTAGCACCAACAGGCATAATCATGAATTCTTGGAAGTCAACATTGTTGTTAGCATGCTTACCACCATTAATAACATTCATCATTGGTGTTGGCAAAACATGGCCATTTGGTCCACCTAAATATTCGTACAAAGGTAAACCTAATTCATCAGCAGCAGCATGAGCAGCAGCTAAAGAAACACCTAAAATAGCATTAGCACCTAACTTACCCTTGTTTGGAGTACCATCTAATTCAATCATTTTTTGATCAATAGCGCGTTGATCAGTAACGTCCATACCAATAACTTCTTTGGCAATTACGTCGTTAACATTTTTAACAGCTTTCAAAACGCCCTTGCCCATAAAACGGGACTTGTCGCCATCACGTAATTCAACAGCTTCGTGTTCACCGGTAGAAGCACCAGAAGGAACACTAGCGCGACCAAAGCCACCTAATTCAGTATACATTTCAACTTCAACAGTTGGGTTGCCACGTGAATCTAAAATTTCACGAGCTAAAACATCAGTAATAACAGACATTTAATATTCTCCTTTTGTTAAATGATCAACACACTTAATTTTAACATTTAAACTAAATTAATTAAACTGCTTAATCTTGATAATTAACTAATTGTAAATAAGATTCTGGATCTAAGCTGGCGCCACCAACTAAACCACCATCAATATCAGGTTTAGCCATTAATTCTTTCACGTTAGCAGGCTTTACTGAACCACCATATTGAATCCGGACGTTTTCAGCTGTTGTTTCATCATATAAATCAGCAACAGTTTGGCGAATAACGTGACAAATTTCTTGAGCTTGATCAGAAGTAGCCGTCTTACCCGTGCCAATCGCCCAGATTGGTTCATAAGCAATCACTAATTGGGATACTTGTTGTGCTGATAAATCTTTCAACGCAGCTGTAACCTGGTTTTTAACCCATTCTTCTGCTTGACCAGCTTCACGAGTTTCTAAAGTTTCACCACAGCAAATGATTGGTAACATCTTGTTAGCAAAGATTGCGTGTGCTTTCTTATTAATTTCTGCATCAGTTTCATGGAAATAATCCCGACGTTCAGAATGACCAATAATAACATAATCAATGCCCATTTCAGCCAAAACTTGAGGACTAGTTTCACCGGTGAAAGCACCGGAATTTTCAAAGTAACAATTTTCAGCAGCAGTCTTTAAATTACTACCTTTAGCAGCTGCTAATAAAGCTGGTAAATCAACAGCAGGAGCAGCAATGACTGATTCAACTTTACTAGAATCAGGTAATTGATCCTTAACTGCATTAACAAACTTCGTGGTATCTGCTGGAGCATTATTCATTTTCCAGTTACCCGCGATAATTGGTGTCCGCATAACTAAATTCTCCCTTAATTTTAAATTATTTATCAGAAATAGCAGCAATACCTGGTAATTCTTTACCTTCCAAGTATTCCAAGGAAGCACCACCACCAGTAGAAATATGGCTTAACTTATCAGCAATTCCTAATTGTTGGGCAGCAGCAGTTGAATCGCCCCCACCAACGATTGTTGTAGCATCTTGCAAGTCGCCTAAAGCCCGACCAATTTGCAGAGTACCATTAGCAAAGTTACTCATTTCAAAAGCACCCATTGGTCCATTCCAAACCACAGTCTTAGCACCTTTTAAAGTATCTTCAAATAACTTAATAGTCTTCGGACCAATATCCAAAGCCATCATATCATCGGGAATATCGACACCTTCAGTAACTTCATGCGGTGCCTCATTAGAAAATTCAGTAGCAACAACATGGTCAACTGGCAAGACAATCTTATCGCCAGCTTTAGCTAATAATTCTTTAGCCATTGGCACACGGTCTTCTTCAAATAATGACTTACCAATTTTATGACCCTGAGCAGCTAAGAAAGTATAAGCCATGCCACCGCCAACAATAATATGGTCGGATTTTGGAATTAAGTTTTCGATCACAGCAATTTTATCAGAAACCTTAGCACCACCCAAAATTGTCACAAATGGATGAACTGGATTTTCTACGGCATTACCTAAGAACTTAATTTCCTTTTCCATCAAGAAACCAGCAGCAACCGGTTTGTTGGCTGCTTTCATAGCAGTAGCAATCCCGACGTTAGAAGCATGCGAACGGTGAGCTGTACCAAAAGCGTCGTTAACAAATACATCGCCCAAAGAAGCCCAATATTCACCTAACTTAGGATCATTCTTGCTTTCACGCTTGCCAAAATCATTATCAATGTCTTGGAAACGTGTGTTTTCTAGCAAGATTACATCGCCATCTTGCATTGCAGCAATAGCATCTTCAACAGCTTGACCTTCGTTTTCAGGAACAAACTTGACATCTTTCTTTAATAATTCGCTTAAACGTTCGGCAACTGGACGTAAGCTTAATTCTTTTTTATCAGCGTCACTCTTAATACGACCTAAGTGAGACAATAGAATCAACTTACCACCATTGTCTAAGATATACTTGATTGTTGGCAAAGCTGCCACAATCCGGTTATCATTAGTAATTTTACCGTCTTTTAACGGAACATTAAAATCTGCCCGCATTAAGACCTTTTTGTCTTTGACATCAACATCAGAAACAATTAATTTTGCCATAATTGGCCTCCTAATTTACTTAGAAAAATGCTCTCTTCAACAATTCAAACTATTAAGGATTTTATCTCAAATTATATTTTTAATTACGATTGCATCATTTCAATCAAAAAAGGCAGAAGGAGAAATCCTCCCTCCGCCTTCTTCAGTAATTCATCTACTATGAGCTAAGGTATTACAACATACTTGCAAATTTTTGCAAAGTACGGATCATTTGAGCTGTAAAGCCTGATTCATTATCGTACCAAGCAACAGTCTTAACGATTTGTTCGCCGTTTGAACCTTCAACAACTTGTGTTTGAGTTGGGTCAAAGACAGAACCAAATTCTGTACCAATGATATCGGAAGAAACAATTTCGTCACCATTGTAACCAAATGATTCGTTACCATCAGTAGCTTTCTTCATAGCATCATTAATTTCATCAGCTGTAACTTTCTTATCCAAGATAGCAACTAATTCAGTTAAAGAACCTGTAATAACTGGCACACGTTGTGCATGGCCATCAAGCTTACCCTTTAATTCAGGAATAACTAAACCAATAGCTTTAGCAGCACCTGTTGAGTGAGTAATGATGTTTTGAGCAGCAGCACGGGCATTACGCTTGTTACCACCACGATCAGGACCATCTTGTAACTTTTGAGTAGCTGTGTAAGCATGGATTGTTGTCATTGTACCAGTTTGGATACCAAAAGCATCGTTCATTGCTTTAGCAAGTGGTGCCAAGCAGTTTGTAGTACATGAAGCAGCAGAAATAATTTGATCATCTTTAGTGATTGTGTCGTCATTTACACCATAAACAACAGTCTTTAAATCACCAGCAGGAGCAGAAATCAAAACTTTCTTAGCACCGGCATCAATATGAGCTTGTGACTTTTCTTTTGATGTGTAGAAACCAGTACTTTCAAGTACTAATTCAACGCCGTCATTCTTAACCCAAGGAATGTTGCGGGCATCTGATTCTGCGTAAACAGGAATCTTCTTACCATCGATTACGATTGCATCATCAGTAGCTGAAACTTCATGTTTGAAGTTACCATGAGCTGTATCATACTTTAATAAATGAGCCAACATATCTGGTGATGTCAAGTCGTTAATTGCAACAACTTCCAAGTCATCATTTGCAACTTCATAAATACGACGTAAAGCTAAACGTCCAATGCGTCCGAAACCATTAATACCTACTTTTGTAGTCATGTAAGATTTCCTCCTTCAGGAAAAATAAAATATTTTATTTTAAAGGTTTTTATCCCTTAAAATCGCTTCTGAGGCTGCCTCATCAGTAATTAAAACCGTCTGCTGAGGAGCAATTTTCATATATGAGCAAATTGCAGCAGCTTTACTAGCACCACCAGCAATTGCTAGCACATGTGAAACATTAATTAGATCCGAAACCTGTAAACCAATTTTCGGTATCTTATAGACGACGTTACCTTGAGCATCCAGAAAAACACCAAAAGCTTCTGAAACAGCTTGTTTGTTTTCCAATAACTCAATTTCTTTCGACGACATGTTGCGCCGATTGGCCATCGTTTTGGCACGACCAATACTGTGAATTACCACATCGCTTTGGTTAATCAAATCCAAAACCGACTTAACTACAGGTTCTTCCAGTAAAGGGGCCACACTTTTAGCACTGATATCTTCAGGAACATAGAGTGCACGATAATGTCCCTTAGCATGATGTGCCATTTCAGCACAGACCGTGTTGGCCTGAATTGAAACTCCTTCTCCCAAACCACCACGGGCAGGTACAAACAATAAATTCCGTTCCTGTGACAACTTAGGAGTCAATGCCTGCGCCACAGCAGCCATTGTTGTACCACCCATTACCGCGATGGTTGAACGTCCGCTAGGCAAAAAATGATCCATCATCTGATTTAACTCTTGACCCATTAGTTCCAAGACCCGTCGATGATGTTCACTATCACCCGGTATGATTATAACTTGTTCAATTCCTAAAAAGGAAGCTAAACGCGTTGCAATAACGGAAGTATCATTTAACTTACCAATAACCACATCGAGGTGAGCAACAATCTCTTCGCCTTTTTCGGTTAACATCATCCCTGATTTAGAGGAGCTAATTAAGCCACTAGTTTTAAACAAATCTGTTTCCCGCCGCAAAACTCGTTCTGAAAGATCCAACTCACTTGCCAAGATCCGCCGACCAATTGGTTGCATCCAGCGAATTTCCTGCAAAATTCGATAACGCTTTCGCAAGGTACTTAAAAAATCTGGTGCAATGGCTTCGATCCAACCAAGTTCATCGTTGACTGACGATGCATTTGCCGCGGGACTAATTTTGTCCCTGTGTGGCATATTAAGACCCATCCAATCAAAAAATATATGTGAGTATCATTTCCAACTCACAACAAGATTATAACAACTTAATTTTTAATTTGCAATAAACAAAACTATTTTTTTACAGAAAAAAAGTGGTTCATTACAAAATTGTAACGAACCACCAACCATGCGCCACCTGGGAGTCGAACCCAGATCCCAAGAACCGGAATCTTGTGTGCTATCCATTACACTAGCGGCGCAATACATGAAATATATTACACGACGAAAGAACATTTGGCAATACCTAAATAGATTTTTTATTAATTATTTTCAACATTTTAACTGCAGATCTTACCTCATAGTAAAATGATAAGTTTCATTTTGGGTGCTTACTACTTAAATCTATTGATTAGTTTCAAGTGATTTTGGAAAATAAATTTCAAGTACTAAAAATGGTGGACAAATCCATTAATGACGGTATTTTTAGCTTTGCAATGGTATCTAATCGTTCTTTTTCTTGAAGCAAAAAACTTTCTTTTCCAATAATGTTATGTATACTATGTTCTTGTAATAAAATTTGGGAGGAAAAATTATGACTAAAAAAATTGGAGTTATCGTCGGTAGTTTACGTAAGCAATCTTTTTCCAAGGCAATCGCTAATGCAATGAAAGAAATGTTTCCTGAAGGCTACGATGCACAATTAATCGATATCAGTGACTTGCCAATCTTCAACCAAGATTTTGAAGATGGTGAATTAGAAGAGCCAGCTAGTTACAGCCGTTTCCGTAATGATGTTAAAGACATGGATGCTATTTTATTCGTTACCCCAGAATATAACCGCAGCACGCCTGCTGTTTTAAAGAACGCCCTTGATGTCGGTTCTCGTCCTTATGGACAAAGCGTTTGGGATAAGAAGCCTGCTGCAGTTGTTAGTGTTTCACCTGGTGCCCCTGGTGCTTTTGGTGCTAATCACCACTTACGCCAATCATTAGTCTTCTTAAACATGCCAATTTTGCAACAGCCTGAAGCTTACCTAGGCAATGTAATGAATTACTTAGATGACAATGGTCAAGTTAATAATGACAATACAAAGCAATTCTTACAATCCATTGTTGATGCATTTGTTGAATTGATCAATCGGTATTAAGATATTCAATCAGAACTTTTTTCAAGTTCGCACATGAAGGACTCTTAGAGTCCTTTTTTTAATAATCAATTTATTACTATTAAGCAATCTGAAAATGAAGTCATGAGAGTTGACTTTTTTTAAATATATGATAAATTAGCAGAGTAATGTATAGAGTGCTAATAAGCAATAGGAGGCTTTTTTATGTTAGTTCCTACAGTTATTGAACAAAATTCACGTGGTGAACGTGCCTACGATATTTATTCTCGTTTATTAAAAGACCGCATCATTATGTTATCGGGCGAAGTTACTGATGATTTAGCTAATACGGTCATTGCCCAACTGTTATTCTTGGATGCTCAAGATTCTGAAAAAGATATTTATATGTACATCAACTCTCCTGGTGGCTCTGTAACCGCCGGCTTAGCAATTATGGATACTATGAATTTTGTCAAAGCCGATGTGCAAACCATTGCTATGGGAATGGCTGCTTCAATGGCTAGTGTCTTATTATCTTCTGGTGCTAAGGGCAAACGCTTTGCTTTACCAAACTCCACGGTCTTAATTCACCAACCTTCTGGCGGCGCTCAAGGTCAACAAACCGAAATTGAAATTGTGGCTGAAGAGATTTTAAAAACCCGCAAACGTTTAAATAAAATCTTAGCAGATAATTCTGGCCAAGATATCGAAACCATTGAACGCGATACTGAACGTGATAACTATTTAACCGCTCAAGAAGCTAAAGATTATGGTTTGATTGATGATATTATGACTAACAATTCAAATAAATAATTGGGCAAATTAATCATTATAAAAAACACGACCTGATGGCCGTGTTTTTTTTATTCAATCACTTTACTAACACCTTGTTCAGTAATCACAAAATCAACAGGATAATCTAGCGGCGTTACTGGTACTTGTGCGCTTTGCAACTGCGCAAAGCATAATGCCACTGTCGTTGCTGTTAACGACTGTTGTTGTAAATAACGATCATAATAACCGCCACCATAACCCAAACGTTTGCCCGCTAAGGAGCAAGTTAAACACGGTACAATCACTAAATCTAATTCTGCTGGAGCAATAATAGGCGCTGTGATTGGTGGCTCTAAAACTCCTAAAAAACTTTTTTGTAGTGCTTGTTGTCCTTGAAACAGTTGCGCTTGTATCTGATGTTGTGCATAAACTCGCGGTAAGGCTATCACCTTCTGCTCACTTTGCGCCACCTTAACCAAAGGCTGCGTCGCCAATTCTGAACCCACGGACCAATAAGTAAAAATTGTATGACTCATTTGAAACTGTGGCAAATTAATTAACAAGTTCGTGATAGCTTTGGTTGCTTGTTTTCGATA
Organism: Bombilactobacillus sp. ESL1197; assembly: GCF_058107145.1. Taxonomy (NCBI): domain Bacteria; kingdom Bacillati; phylum Bacillota; class Bacilli; order Lactobacillales; family Lactobacillaceae; genus Bombilactobacillus; species Bombilactobacillus sp. ESL1197. The sequence continues at coordinate 237,032 of NZ_JBYLTY010000004.1, read as the reverse complement.
GCTCGGTGATAGCTGCGACCGCCGTTTTAAAAGTTCTTGACGTAACTGCGCCTTCTGCTGCTCAATTGCCGTCATAACTATAACGTACTCTTTAACTTAGGATAGCCACTTTGCGCCACCAATTGATCGTACTGCTGAACAAATTCTTGTTCCTCTTGGTTACGATACCCTTCAAAAAGTACCTCTTTGATATCTTCTTGATTAAAAAAGCAAAAATCTTCGGTTTCATCGACACCATTGGGATACAAAACACCCGAATAATCAAAATAACCAATTTGATTTTTCTTTTCTTCAAACAGTGCTGCACGGTTCACGATCATTAAGGGCGTTTCCTGATCACCCTTTAAGGTTACTACTGAGCCAATTGGTAAAATTTTCATACGATTCTCCTTACAATGATGCAATTAAATTATTCAAAAAATGTAGAGCAATGTTATAGCGCATATCGCCTTGATACAAAACATACGTGGTCGCTAACAAACAACCAGCTAAAATATAGGGAATGACTACTAAACTAAAAGCCGGAGCATGCATCACCCCAAAGATTGCACCTGACAAAACAATTGCTAAGACCGTTTGTCCATTATTTTTTAACTTTGGAAAAAAATATTTAAAAAATAATCCACGAAAAATGAATTCTTCGATAATGGGACCAAAAATAATCGTAAACAAGTTCAACATAATTGGCGATTTTTTAGCCAATAAATCCAGTTCTTGTTGATTAGCAGAGGTCGGAAACAAATTACTTAAAAGACCAATCAAGAACATTATAATAAATAAGCCGACAAAAGTAAGCCCCGCATGTTTGACAGGTGGCCAAGTTGTTCGCAAAGCTGGTAAGTGGCGGTATTTATTCCACAATGCAGCAATCAATGCTCCCATCAAGATGAACAATAAGACAAGCAGTAGGATCAATTCTAAGCTTGACACTTGTCGTTGCAATAAGGGGATAGCAATAGGCGTTTGCGCCAACGAATACAATAAAAAATAACCAACTAAAACTGCAATGTGCCGTACATTTCGTTGGCTACTTCTAGTTACTTTCATACAAAATAATCCTCACTTTTTAAAATAATGGAAAACCACTAGTGAGCCAAAAGCCTAAGGTAATGACAATGACAGCTCCCAATAGCATCAGCCATAACCAGTTACTAGTTAATTTATGTTGCTGCTTTTTCGCAAAAGCCATTTCAATAATTCCGATTAAGACCAACGCTGCCAAAAGTTTGATAATTGTTAATAATGGATGTTCATGCCACGGATAAGGTAACATGACTACTCCACTGATTAACAATACTAAATAACCTAGCCGCGCAATCATTGCCCATAATTTGGGATGTTGCCCATTTTTTCGTAAACCACTAATGACTGCAATTATTAAAATTAGTACGACAATTAAATGTAACCAAGGCCAGAACATCTAACTTCACCCTTTCCAATTTAATAACTTTTATTTTAGTAGATCATTGTAATTAAGCAATAATTACACAAAAAATGTTCGCAAATCTTAACAGATTACACGAACATTTTTTATTACTGCAATTCTTCACTAATTAACGCAAATATTTAATCAATTCTCGCGCCCGACGCAAAGAAACATATGCGCTACTACCATCTTGAAACCTTAATTGTTTAGTTTTGTTATCATACTTACAAGGTTGTTGCAAATTGACTAAATAACTCTTATCACTCCGAAACAGCTCTTGATAACGATGTGCCAAATTATTCAAACTACCTAAAAATTCAGTTTCCCGCGTTTTGGTATGCAACAAGACATGACCAGCAGCAACTTCTGCCGTCGTCAGATATAATACCTGATCTAACGGAACCGTGAAATAACGACTACCAATTCGGTAAGAAAACATTCGCTGTTGTGGTTGTTCTATCGCTTGATAGTCCAAAATGGCTAAATGTAAATCTTCGCGTATTTTGGTTTCAACGCTATCCAAACCATGATCTTTATCAATAAAATCTAATGGTGCTACTCGCCGTTCAATAGTCATCACGGCTAATTCATCATGGATAGAAATAAAAACAATCTTAGCTTGTGGTAATAAGTGACGAATTTCTACCGCCAATTGCAGACCAGCATGCGTATTGTTATTAATTTCCATATCTAAGAAAAATAAGCCGTAATTGCTATCGCTTTCTTGAGCCATTGATAATAATTCCAGTGGCGATAGTGTCTGACAAATCAACTCCATGTCCATATGATTATCACTAATTGCACTACGAATAATCTTAGCGTACTGTATTTGCTGTTCTTGATTATCTTCAAGCAAATATACTGGGAGCATCACTATCCCTCCTCTGTAATTATTAATGTAATACATAAGTGGTTCTCACCTAGTTGCGTATCTAACCAAAGTTGTTCATCATCTCTAATTAACTGCCGGACATTAGTTAATCCCAAACCTTGATGAGCAGCTTTCGTTGTATACCCGGGTTCAAATAATTGATGCACATTTTTAATATTCGATGCTGCATTATCAACCACAATCTCGACTTGACCAGTAGATGCCACAAACGAACAGCCAATCACTTGATCTTTTTCTTTTTGTGCTTGTTCAATCGCATTATCTAATAAAATTCCCAGAACTCTAACAACTGTCAAAATATTAACTTGTTGTAATCGAATTTCTTGAGTTAATTCAAGCCGTAATTGAACGCCAACATGTTGAGCTGTTAAAAACTTTTGGATAACTAAGCCACGAATTGGATCATTTTTTAAATAATCAATATTCGCAATGGTCATCTGCTTCAAATCTTGCTTAATCGGTTGTTGCTTTAGTAGTTCTTGATAATAATCAGTTAATTGTTGATTATTACCATTTTTGACAAAACCTTCTAAACCCAATAACATATTTTGGTAGTCATGCTTAAATTTGCGTAACTCTGAATATTGCTGTTCAATACTAGCTAAATCAGCACGCAGATGGCGATCTTCTCTAACCCTCTGCTCGGCCTGTTGCCGCGCTACATAAGCCTTAAAAAATAGCCAAGCGTAAACTATTGTCCATGTCGCAAAGACCACAAATAATAACAAAATTAATGATAATGCAGTATAAGTGGACTTGATTCTCTCAGTAGTAACTAAGATAACCTCTACAATGGCAAAAAGCGTCAGAACAAAGATAAAAAAGTATTTGGATAAATTCAGACCATTAATAAGTTTTAAAAATTCTTCTAGTTTAAAACCTAATTTATAATCTATAAATATGAGTATGAGCAATAACACCAGCATCAAAAAATCTAAACCTATAGATAACAAATCATTATTATAAAAGAATGATCTAAATGGCTTTAAAATGAAATAAGACAATACATCAATAAATATAACCAAAATGATGCAGAAAATTTCAATTGAACATTTTGTATAGTAAATATCCAGACTTTTTTTGCTAAAAAAAGATAATAATAAAATACTAACTACCCATAATACAAAGTAAAAATTTCCTATCAGACTTCCCATAAAACTTAACAATAAAGAAAGGAAGATATCTAAGAATAAATACTTTATAAAATATATTTTTTTAAAATAGTGATTTAAATTTAAGGTACAATAAACCATCAAAAAATTATTAAAAAAGTCTGCCCATAAGCTAACAACTAACATTCATTATTTATGATGAATTAAATGCCAAATCCAACTACCCATACTAGGCTTAGGCTCACTTGCCATTGTAAACGTAGAAGCTTGTGCACCACCGGTAACTTTTTGTAATTCTGTATCTGATAAATTCTTCAACATAATAAATACCTCCCTTATAACTGATATTATAGTCCAAGAATTAAATTAGTCAGCAATATTTTATTAACGCTTACTTTTCGCCCATAATCAAAATCATTTTAATCTATTTATAATCATTTGATTAGATTTTAATTATTTAAAACCAAAAAATATCTCAACTTTATTTATTCAGCTGCTTTTTCATTAATGATAATCGGGTGGCTAAGGGCGTTCCGGTTAAGTCTTTGGTATAAGTCGTCACTTTCTGATATTCTTTACAAATTTGCCGCACAGTTTTTAATTCAGTGGAACTAAGATTCTTATTAAAGACCACAATTAAATCTGCATCCTGAATCTGCTCTGCTAAAACTTGCGGTGCTTCCTGACCAGTTAAGGAGCGATAATCGCCAGCTCTTAAAGTAATTGTATCTTTCGTTTCCGCCAATTTACTACCAATAGTTAAAATCTTTAATCCCTTAAAAAGGGGCTTAAACTTGCGCCGTTTATGTTTAGCAGTGTTCGCTTCGAGCACGGGCCTAGTGATATTTTCAGTATTTGAATATTTCCAAATGATTTTGCCAGATGCTGGATTATTAATTTCGTGGGCATAATCAACCACATCTCCTGCTGCCAATTGAAAAGGTTCAATATCTTCATCAGTTAATAAAATAATCTTTTGCGTTCCAGAATCATCATTAAATTCAATATACAATTGATCAGAATCAGATTGCTGTTGCACTAATAATTGCGACTTAACTTCTCGCACAGCCAACTCGACTTCACGACTACGATCCAAAACTTCAAACTGATATGGTGATTCTAAAGTGTTTTGCACATTAACAGTTTCTGATGTCAAAGTGGCGCGGACAAGATCTCCTGAACGTAAATTTAATTGTCGGACAACTGCTTCCGGAACTGGAACAGGTTGAGTTAGATCAAGCATTCCTCCGCGTAATAATTGTTTAAAATATCCCGTTACCTCCTGTGCTTTAGGACCGCCAGCTGATAATTCTGCTGGCAAATCCCGTGCCGATAGAGGCACGTCAGCATCCAAAAAAGTAGCTTTATCAATGGCTGATAAAATATTTAATTGTTCCTGCATCCGCACCACAATAGTTGATAGATTATTTTCATTGATACTTTGGTTAAGGCTACTGATTTCTGCTTGAATTAAATAAATTAATTTGTCTTTTTTCAAAAATTATCCCTTCAATTCATTAATTAAAAAATACACAAAAACTTTATTTTAGTTTAATAATAACATATGTGAACAAATTCAAAAACGAAAGTATTACTTAAAATACAAAATATTTTTAATTGAACCATAAAATAAACTGACACTTAATCAATTTCAAACCTTTTCGCAATATTTTTTGGCACAATTACTGCTTAAATTACTAAAAAAGCTAGGACCTCTAGTGTCTAATGGTTAGACAACTTTGATCCTAGCTGTAATTTTTCAATTAATAATTTTGCTTAAAAACTGGCGATTGCTTGCTCAATTGGTTGTTCCCCACTACTGAGGTCAAATGCTTGCTTAATCGTGAGCGGATTTTTTAAACAAGCCACAATGGTTGCCGCTACATCAGCGCGGGCAATAGAGCGCAAGCCCGCATCAGTTTGTAAACTCAACCGTGGTGCTAGTTGGATACGTCCTTGCCCAACAGCATTAGTTAAAACTGCCGGGCGAATAATCGTATAATCCAAGCCGCTGTGCAGTAGCCATTGATCAGCATAATATTTAGCAGCGTAATAATAATTTCCCGTTGATAACGCCTGCCGTTGATAAGACCATAATCCACGATTGTCAGCTTGGAGAGCACTAACCATCACGAAACGTTTGGCCTGCGCTAACTGAGCAGCTTGAATCATTTTAATCGCCCCATCTAAGTCAATCATCATGGTTTGATCCGCCCCAGTTTTGCCACCAGAACCCGCGGCAAACACCACTGCATCAATATTGTGGGTTGCTTGCACCAATTGATTTAACTCACCGGCCAAATCAATGAATTGCGTAGCCACACCTTGAGCCTGATAAGCAGCGATTTGCGCAGACTGTCTTAAACCTGCCACAACCTGAATTTGTGGTTCTGACTGTAATTGTTGAACTACTAATCGTCCAATTTGACCATGAGCTCCTACCACTAAAACACGCATTAATTTATCTCCTTAAACTTCTAATCCAGCAGTTCTTTTACTTTTAATCAAATCATTAAGTTTGCGTAAGCGGTGATTAATTCCGGACTTAGAAATTGAGCCACTGGGTACTAGCTGTCCTAATTCGGTTAGAGACATCTCTGGGTTAGCTAAACGTAATTCCGCAATTTCCTTAAGCTTCGGGGGTAACGTTTCTAAGCCAAAATTATCTTGCCAAAATTTAATATTTTCAACTTGCTGACTCGCCGCCTTAATCGTCTTATTAATATTGGCATTTTCACAGTTGACTAAACGATTAACTGAGTTCCGCATATCGCGCACAATGCGAATATCTTCAAACTTTAACATTGCTGACGTGGCGCCAATCACCCGTAAAAAGTCCGAAATTTTTTCGGCTTCTTTCAGGTAAACAATATAACCACTGCGCCGAGCCGTCGCCCGCGCATGCAAGTTAAATTGATTCATCAATTGCAAAATCCCCTGATTCTGATCTTCATATAAGGAATAAATTTCTAAATGATAACTAGAAGTTTCCGGATTATTGACACTTCCCCCAGCTAAAAAGGCCCCCCGCAAATAAGACCGCGCGCGTTGTTTGGAATTCAGCACATCTGCTGGGATATCAGTCCGAATTTGAAAGCCATTAACTTCTACAATACGTAAATCGGCTAAAATAGGCTGCACCTGCCGGCGCAAGCGTACAATATACTGATTATTCTTTTTCAATTTCATTTTGCGACGAACCACTAGATCCGCCTCCACGGTATACAACTGTTGCAATAACGCGTAAATCCGCCGCGCAATCGCGGGATTTTCTGTTTGAACATCCAAAATAAAATGATGATCAACTAACGATAAACTGCCATTCATTCGAATTAAAGCCGATAATTCGGCCCGCGCATGCTCTGGATGAACTTCTAGACTAGTTAATTCTTTTTTGACAGTGCTGGCATAAGAAGCCATCAGACATACCACCTTTTTTACATACAAAACTCATTTTTATTGTTTTCTAGTGCCCGCTTGAAAAGCCAAGTTTAACAATTCTCGCGCCACTTTATCACCATCATGAAAGGCACCGCCATCATGCAACGATAAATAATCATCCGTAATGACACGACAGCCTTGTTGCCGTAAGCCTGCAAAATCCGACTTAACTTGCGCCAAATATTCATTGTATTTTTCATGATCCATATAATCACTCGGAACTGGCTTACCATTAACTAACACGGTGTTAATATAGTGCCCGCCCAAATGACGATTCAACACCCGAACATGATCTGCATCTGTAAAATTAACAGTTTCGCCAATCTGCGTCATAATATTACAAATATAAACCACTTCTGCTGAAGTTTGTTGCAAAGCCTGCTGCACATTACTAATCATTAAATTCGGTAAAATACTCGTAAATAAACTTCCCGGTCCTAACACAATCACATCGGCCTGCATAATAGCTGCTAAGACCGGCAAAACTGCCGCGGGCTTTTGCTTGGGATTATTGGTATCACTCACCCAGACGCGTTGAATATTTTTACCTGCGTAAGTAATTTCGTGTTCACCAGCTAATTGCGTACCATCTGTAAATTCAGCATGCAAAGTCAGTGGTGAATTAGATACTGGAAAGACGTGTCCTTCCACCTCCATCATTTTGGCCAACTGTTGCACTGCATCAAAAATATCATTTTGATACATTTCTGATAAAGCCGCAATCACCAAATTGCCAATCGCATGCCCCGCCAAAAAAGAATCATCACTATTAAAGCGATATTGAAAAACGTCTAACGGTAATTGCTCCCAATTAGACAAAGAAACTAACACATTACGAATATCTCCTGGGGGAACCACATTAATATAATTACGAATAGCTCCGGAGGAGCCACCATTATCTGCTACAGTCACTACGGCTGTGATGTCAGCATTTAATTGCTGTAAACTGTGTAGGATAACAGGTAAGCCTGTTCCACCACCAATTACCGTGATTTTAGGCTTCCGCCCTTTAATAACCTTGATAGTCTTCGTAGTATCTCTCATGAACGATTCACCGACTCCTTATGTCGATTGATATCTCGATGATCAATTTTGACATCATAATTTAATTGTTGTAAATCTTCTCCTAATCGTTGAGCGATGGCGACCGAACGGTGCTGGCCACCAGTACAACCAATGGCAATTGTCAACATTGTTTTGCCTTCTTGTTGATATTGCGGAATGATCGTTTTCATTAAAGTAAAATATTGTTGATAAAATTGCTGTGCTGCGGTTTGGCTAAAAACATAAGCCGCAACATTTTTTTGAAGCCCCGTTTGTTGCCGCATCACTGGATCATAATACGGATTGGGTAAAAAGCGCACATCCATCATATCATCTGCATCAATAGGCACACCATACTTAAAGCCAAAGGACATGACCACAATATGAAACGGCGTTACTTGTTGTTGATCAAATTGATGAAAAATTTCGGCGCGTAATTGGCGCGGTGTTAAATTAGTGGTATCAACGATTAAAGCCGCTCGTTGGTATAGTGGCTTTAATAAACGGCGTTCTTTGACAATGCCATTAATCAAGCGTCCTTCCATAGCCAATGGATGTGAGCGTCGAGTTTCTTTGTAACGTGCCACTAACTCTTCATTAGTCGCATCTAAAAATAAAATTTTTGTTTGAATCGTTGAGTAATCTTCTAGTCCCGTTAAACTACTCAAAAGCTGATCATAAAAAACCTGTGACCGTAAATCAATGACTACAGCAATTTTGTTCATATTACCTGCTTCTTGAACTAGCTGAATAAATTTACCTAATAAAGCTGGTGGTAAATTATCAATGCAAAAATAACCCATATCTTCAAAAGCCTGAACCGCTACTGTCTTACCAGCACCGCTCATTCCGGAAATAATTACTAAATCCGTCTTTTTTTGTTGCTCAGTCACTCAGTCATCCGCTCCTTTACTCGCCACTAAGTTGCAGTATCTATCCTGACAGCAAAATTTTTACTGACAGGTCCTAGCAAATTTAAACTTCAACTACTCTTACTGAAATTAACAAACTTATTATAGAGATTATTTTATCAATTAACAATTCTTATCGATTAAATAATTAGCCCGTAGTATTAAAAAAACTTGGATATTAATCCAAGTCTTTTGCCCGTGGTGTTTGTTCTAACACAGGTTGCAAATAATGCCCAGTATATGAGTGCGGATTAGCAGCTACTTCTTCTGGGGTTCCTGTGGCCACAACTTGACCACCCAAGTCACCGCCTTCAGGTCCTAAATCAATTAACCAATCTGCCGATTTGATGACATCCAGATTATGTTCAATCACTAAAACGGTATTTCCTTGATCCACCAAGCGTTGTAAAACCGCCAAAAGTCGTTTGACATCATCAACGTGCAACCCAGTTGTCGGCTCATCTAAGATATAAAAGTTTTGCCCATCGACTTTCTTGTATAGTTCAGAAGCTAGTTTCATCCGTTGAGCTTCACCACCAGACAAAGTTGTTGCTGATTGGCCCAATTGGACATAGCCTAGTCCCACATCAACAATAGTCTGTAACTTCCGTTTAATCTTTGGTAAATGATCAAAGAATTCTAAAGCTTGCATTACCGTCATTTTCAACACGTCGGCAATCGTCTTGCCTTTATAAGTTACCTCCAAGGTTTCTGAATTATAACGGGTTCCATGGCAAACTTCACAAGGAACATAAACATCTGGTAGGAAATTCATTTCAATCTTAATAATGCCATCACCTTTGCAGGCTTCACACCGACCACCTTTGACATTAAAAGAAAACCGGCCCTTTGTATAACCCCGCACTTTGGCTTCGTTAGTTTGCGCAAACAAGCCCCGAATATCATCAAAGACCCCTGTGTACGTTGCAGGATTACTCCGGGGAGTGCGACCAATCGGGCTTTGATCAATATTAATTAAAGATTTTAGATGTTGATAACCCGTAATACTTTGATATTGACCGGCGCGTTGCGAATTATGATTGATTTTTTGAGCTAAAGAGCGTTGTAAAATCGTATTAACTAATGATGACTTGCCGGAACCCGAAACACCAGTCACCGCAATAAATTTGCCTAGCGGAAATTGTACATCAATCTTTTTTAAATTATTTTCCGCCGCACCAGTTACTTCAATATATTGCCCATTACCTGCGCGCCGTTGTGCTGGTAAGGCAATATATTTTTTACCAGCTAAATACTGTCCTGTCAACGACTGCGGGTTCGCCTGAACCTCTGCCGGCGTTCCTGCTGCCACAATCTGGCCCCCAGCAGCACCAGCGCCTGGACCGACATCAATCAAATAATCAGCTTGCCGCATCGTATCTTCATCGTGTTCCACCACAATGAGCGTATTGCCTAAATCACGCATCTTTTTTAAGGAGCGAATTAAACGTTCGTTATCCCGTTGATGTAAACCAATAGACGGTTCATCTAAAATATACAAAACCCCGGAGAGGTTGGAACCAATTTGCGTGGCTAAACGAATCCGCTGAGCTTCACCACCAGATAAAGTTCCCGCTGCTCGTGATAAAGTTAAATAGTCCAAACCGACATTTTGTAAGAAAGATAAGCGATCAATAACTTCCTTTAAAATTGGTTGTGCAATCACCTGGTTTTGTGGCGACAGCTTAACACTTTGAAAGAACGGCAAAACTTGTTTGATGGCTAAATCGGACACAGCGGCAATATTTTGACCATTGACTTGAACGCAAAGGGCTTTTTGATTTAACCGTTGCCCATGACAAAGCGGACATTGTAACTCTGTAAAATATTTCCGCATCACTTCCCGCATAAAAGCACTGGAAGGTTTTTCATACCGGTGTTTAATATTAGGAATGACCCCCTCAAAATAGGTATCAACATCACGGACACTGCCAAAATCATTATCAAAGTGTAAATGAATTTCTTGTTGATCATTACCATATAAAACGGTTTGTTGTTGTGCAGGTGATAATTTGGCAAAAGCCACATCTTGAGGAATTTGCAACTGCTCACAAACTTGTTCCAATACCTGTGGATAATATTGAGAATGCTCTGGACTCCAAGGAACAATTGCCCCTTGTGCAATCGTCAAATCAGGATCAGGAACCACCAATTGGGGATCAACTTCTAGTTTCATCCCCAAACCATCACATTCCGGACAAGCACCAAACGGAGCGTTAAATGAGAATAAGCGCGGTTCCAACTCGCCAACGCCAAAACCACATAAAGGACAGGCATAGTGCTCTGAAAACACTAACGCCTTTTGACCAATCACATCGGCGGTCATATAACCATCGGATAACCGTAAGGCCGATTCAATCGAATCAAACAGCCGCGAACGAATCTGTTCTTTGATAACTACCCGATCCACCACAACAGAAATATCGTGTTTTTGATTTTTGTTGAGCTCTAGCTGTTCATTAACTTCATGCTGCTCACCGTCAATTAAGACACGGACATAACCTTGCTTTGCAATTTTGGCCAAAACTTTTTTATGCTGGCCTTTTTTGGCACGAATAACTGGCGCCAAAATTTGCACCTTGGTACGTTCGGGTAATTGTAATAACCGGTCAACCATTTGTTCCACTGATTGACTTGTAATTGGTGTTCCATCATTCGGACAAATCGGAGTCCCAACACGCGCCCATAATAATCGTAAATAATCGTTAATTTCAGTGACAGTGCCGACGGTAGAACGCGGATTTTTGGATGTTGTTTTTTGATCAATAGAAATGGCGGGACTTAAGCCATCAATTGAATCCACATCCGGTTTATCCATTTGTCCTAAAAATTGGCGGGCATAAGAAGATAAACTTTGTACATACCGTCTTTGTCCTTCAGCATACAAAGTATCAAAGGCTAAAGAACTTTTACCAGAACCGGATAAACCGGTCATGACCACTAGTTTATTGCGTGGAATTGTGACGTCGACATTTTTTAAATTGTGCGAACGGGCACCGTGAATGACAATATTTTCGTTTACCATTAATCAATCTCTGCTTTCAATTCTAAAATTGTATCGCGTAAATTGGCTGCTTGTTCAAAGTCTAATTTTTTGGCAGCTTGGTTCATTTGATCAGTCAATTGCGTCAACAGTTCTGTCTGATCCTTTTTGGTCATATTATTAAAATCAAACGGATCTTGCGTAATTGCTTGTTCTTGACTGCTACTATTATCAACAGTCTTTAAGGCCGTAATCGCTGCGCGAATTGGCTTTTGAATTGTTTGCGGTTGAATATGATGGACTTCATTGAAATGTTGCTGAATTTGCCGCCGCCGTTTAGTTTCTTCAATCGCTACTTTCATCGAATCGGTGATATGATCAGCGTACATAATGACATGACCATGAACGTTCCGTGCAGCCCGCCCAATAGTTTGAATTAACGGCCGTTCGGAACGTAAGAAACCTTCTTTATCGGCATCCAAAATTGCAATTAAGGACACTTCTGGTACATCAATGCCTTCACGTAATAAATTAATGCCAATCAATACATCGTATTTGCCTAACCGCAGATCCCGAATAATTTCCGTGCGTTCCAAAGTTTTAATATCACTGTGCAAATAGGCCACTTTAATGCCCAAATCTTTTAAATAGTCGGTTAAATCTTCAGCCATTTTTTTAGTTAAAGTCGTCACTAACGTCCGTTCGTGTTGCTCAATACGCTGATTAATTTCCCCTACTAAGTCATCAATTTGGCCCATAATCGACCGTACTTCAATTTCAGGATCTAACAAACCAGTCGGACGAATTACTTGTTCCACCACTTCGTTAGTTTGTTCCATTTCGTAAGGCCCCGGCGTTGCAGAAACGTACAAAATCTGATTAACATGCTGTTCAAATTCCGCTAAAGTTAACGGGCGGTTATCCAAAGCACTTGGCAAGCGAAAGCCATAATCAACCAGCATCTGCTTACGGGCGCGATCACCATTATACATACCACGAATTTGCGGCATCGTCACATGAGATTCATCAATCATAATGTTAAAATCATCGGGAAAAAAGTCAAGTAATGTAAACGGCGGTTCGCCTTCGCTACGCCCTTCCATGTGTCGCGAATAATTTTCAATGCCTGACGTATATCCCATTTCTCGCATCATTTCAATATCATAATTAGTACGCTGCTCCAAGCGTTGGGCTTCCAGCAATTTACCAGCCTGTTTTAATTCTTTTAAACGTTGGTCCAATTCCAAAGAGATGCGTTCTAAAGCGGCCTGCATTTGTGTTTCATTAGTCATAAAATGCGTTGCCGGAAAGATCGAAACCTGCGGACGTTCGCCAATTAATTCCCCAGTTAATGGATCCATTTCTAAAATCCGGTCAATTTCATCGCCAAAAAATTCAATGCGTAAAGAATGATCATCGCGTGACGCTGGAAAAATATCGACCACATCACCGCGTACCCGAAAACGGCCCCGCTGAAAGTCAATATCATTACGTTCAAATTGATTATTAATTAAGTTCTTGAGTAATTCATCGCGACTAATCTCTTGCCCCGACCGCAAGGAAATGACACTTTGTTGATATTCCCGCGGATCACCTAAACCAAAGATACACGAAACGGAAGCAACCACAATCACATCATTACGTTCTAGTAATGCCGAAGTCGCCGCATGACGTAATTTATCAATTTCATCATTAATACTGGAGTCTTTTTCAATATAGGTATCACTAGAAGGCACATAAGCTTCTGGCTGATAATAGTCATAATAACTCACAAAGTATTCCACCGCATTATGAGGAAAGAATTCCTTAAATTCACCATACAACTGACCAGCCAGCGTTTTATTATGGGAAATCACGAGCGTCGGTTTGTTCAATTTTTGAATAACATTGGCCATGGTAAAAGTTTTTCCAGTTCCGGTAGCTCCTTTTAACACCTGCGTACGATTACCCTTTTGAAAATCTGTTACTAATTGATCAATAGCTTGTTGTTGATCACCTGCCGGCTGATACTTAGAAACTAATTCAAATTGATTATCTGTTATCCGATCAATCACTCTGAGTCCTCCTTAACATCAATACGAGCATTCTTTTCGTCTCAAGTGCGACTCACTTTAAATCTTTAAAGTCAAAAAAGCCAAATTCTAAAGGATAAACTTACTTTAGTAATTTGACTCTTCATAAAGTTTTTAACCTAGTGGTTCATATCATACCACTCCGAACATATTTTCGCCATTAACATATAACCTTAAACTAATCCGCAGTCAAAAAGTTTTAAACTTAGTCATACCACGCATTAACCACTTGAGCGTAAGCAGCTAATTTAGCATCAGCCGTGGCCTGGGTATCGGCACAAACTCCCACATAATTTTTAATCTTGGGTTCTGTGCCCGATGGTCGCACCGCAATCCAAGTTTCATCTGCTAAGATAAATTTCAAGACGTTGGACTGGGGCAGATTCAACGTTGCTTGAGTTCCATCGGCATTTATTTGTTGACCACTTTGAAAATCTTGGACACTAACAACAGCGGTCCCATTAATGGTTTGGGGCACCTGCTGACGAAATTGTTGCATCAAAGTCTGCATTTGCTGTACACCGTCGACACCAGCAAACGTCTTCGCAATCGTTTGTTCTTTAAAGTAACCGTATTGTTGGTAGATTTGTTGTAGGCCATCATACAAAGTCAAATTCTGACTCTTATAATACGCGGCCACTTCAGCTAATAATAAACTAGCTTGAATCGCATCTTTATCCCGGACAAATGGTTGAATCAAGTAACCATAACTTTCTTCAAACCCAAATAAAAATTGATGTTCCCCCGTTTGTTCAAATTGTTGAATTTGCTCCGCAATAAACTTAAAACCGGTCAAAACGTTAATCATTTGGACTTGATAATGATTGGCAATTTTCGTTGCTAATTCGGTAGAGACAATTGATTTAACCACTGCCGCATTCTTAGGTAATTGATGCAAGCGTTGCTTAGTCTTTAAAATATATTCCAACAAAACACAAGCAATTTGATTGCCCGTCATTAATTGGTAATTGCCATCTGGTTGCAAGACAGCTGCTCCTAGGCGGTCGGCATCGGGATCTGTTGCGATTAAAACATCAGCCGCACTCTTTTGACCATCGCGAATCGCTAGATTAAATGTTTCCGCGAATTCCGGATTTGGAAATTGAACCGTGGCAAATTCGGGATCTAAAATCGCCTGTTCACTCACTAACTGCATATTTTTCAGTCCAGCTTGTTCAAAAACGCGACCCGCCAACATTTTACCCGTTCCATGCAATGGCGTATAAACAAATTTCATTTGCGAATAATCAGCCAGTAACTGGCGGTCAATTGAAACTGCTTGAATAGCTTTGAGATAAGCTTGATCCACATCTTCGCCAATCATTGTTAATAAATGTTGCTGCCGTAATTCATGTAAGTCCGCCACAGCAATTTGAAATAAATCGGCTGCTTGGCGCACATATTTGGTAATCAAATCTGATTCTTTCGGTGGCATTTGCCCACCATCAGGACCATAAATTTTAAAGCCATTATAAGGGGCCGGATTATGGCTGGCCGTTATCATAATGCCTGCATAAGTTTGCAAATGCCGGACGGCAAATGACAATTCCGGTGTCGGTCGCAAACTGTCAAATAGGTAAACTGGGATTTGATGTTGACCTAAAACCCGCGCCGATTCTTGTGCAAACAAAAGAGAATTGTACCGAGAGTCAAAACTAATGACCACGCCTTTGTTTTTTTCTTGTGGTGTCAAAGTATCCATCAATTTGGCCAAACCTTCTGCTGCTTGGCGAACAGTATATAAATTCATCCGATGAATGCCTGGGCCCATTAACCCTCGCATGCCAGCCGTTCCAAATTCTAATGGTTCATAAAAAGCGGCTTCCAATTGTTTCGTATCTGTTGCTAATTTCGTTAATTGTTGTTGTAAAGTCGGATCCAAATGCGGATATTGTGCCCATACTTGATAATTATCTTGCCAACTCATGGTTCAGCCTCCACCTTGTTAGTTATTTAAAGCTTCCTGTTTCATTATACCGTTCTACTAAGAAAAGTGGTTACGACAACTTAATTATTCTGAATGAAAAAACGCGACCGTTCCAAATATTTAAGAAATCATTTAACTACTGGGAGTTTTGTTAAAAAAATGATGCTGAATTTTTATCTCGGTGCCCTTTACTTTTCGAGTGGCTAACTTAAGCAATTAATTCAACTCAATTTTTATTCGTCATTAAATTATTCGAACTTAAAAATTCAGTTAATATTTGAAAAGCCAATTTCTTATCTCCAACTTGGCAATGTCTAGCACCGCCACTAGCCTCCGTTAAAATTTTTACCGTCAGAGATCTGGCATTAACTAGACCTGCTGCTTCTTTTAAAGTAACAGCTGCAGGAACGTATAAATCTTTAGTCCCGCCTATTAATAATACATCTGCTATTACTTCATCTAATACTCCCTTCAAGGTATAATTTAAAGCCTCTTTTACAAAATCAACAGGCTGCTTAGTTAACGTAATATCCATGCCTTTTTGCATTTTAAAAGCTAAATCAACATTATTATTGGATAATTTAACCAAAAAGTCATTAAAACTAGTCGCAATTTTCGGATCATCTAAATGGTCTAAATATTGGCTAGCTTGGGGCAACTTCATTACCAATGCATCACTTAAATTCAACATTGCATCATAGGCAATCACGCGCCGAATTCGATGATCTTTAGCAGCGGCTCGCACGGATAAATATCCGCCCAAAGACATTCCCAATAAATCAGCTGAGTCTAATTGATAATAATCAAGCAAATACCCAACGGGTTCTTCCCACTTAGAAGTTAAAGCTAACCCTGAACGTAAAGCTCGTCCTTGACCAGGACCTTCAAACAAAACAAAATTATAATTTGGTAATTGATCATCTAAACCGTATTGAAAGACTAAACGAAGCATTTCTTCCAAATAAGAATCGAAACCACCATGAAATAGTAAAGTTCTTTGCGCATGCGGATGATTGATTCGAACTACTGGCAAAATACCTTTTTGATAAGGAACATCTTCAAAAATCAAGTTAGTGGTGTCAATACTGTGGTAAAAATTATCAACATATCCTCGATAAGTTGCTTGCTTGCGTTCATCTTGCTCAGTCAAAAAGAAATCTGCCAACTGGTAATAAGTCGAAGCTAAGCCATAATCTTTCATTTGCTGAGTTGCTGTGGCTTTTTGTGCCGTCTTCATTGCTAGCTGATTCCAAGTTTCATACCAATCTTGACGACTTTTAATCTGCAAAGCTGTTCGTGCAATAACCTTTTGTACTGCTACGTCCTTTTCATACGGTTCTAAAAAACGATTAATTTGAAAATTAAATTGCTCATTGTCCATATACTTTTGATACATTGTCGCCACTCCTTTCTAACACAAATGAATCGTATCAGTAATAGTTTTTAAATGCAAGTACTTGCTCTCAAAAAAGCTACAAATACTAATTGATACCAAAAAAGCCGCGTACAAAAGTTAAAAACTTTTCCACGCGACTTGCTCTTGTAATTCAAATAATTAACTAAACTAGCTATTTTTCATCAGCCAAAGTTTGTAAATAATTAAAGACATTTTGACCTGCTAAGCCACCATCACCAACTGCTGTGGTAATTTGCCGCAAAGTCTTTTTGCGCACATCACCCACCGCAAAAATTCCTGGGACTGGGGTTTGCATTTGATCATCCGTAATAATCCAACCAGCTTCATCAGTAATCTTTAAGTCACTGAATTGCTGTGTATTAGGTTGGATACCAACATAAATGAACACACCACTAGCTGGTAGCACTTGCTCGGCACCAGAGATTTTATCACGGTATTTCACACCAGTGACTTTTGCTTGGTCGCCCTGAATCTCCTCCACGTCGGCATTCCAAATAAACTTAATTTTGTCATTCGCAAAGGCCCGCTTTTGTAAAATTGGTTGGGCCCGTAGTTGGTCTCTCCGGTGTATGATGGTGACTGATTTAGCTAGTTGAGTTAGATAAATTCCCTCTTCAACAGCAGAATCACCACCACCAATGACCGCTAAATCTTCATTTTTAAAGAAAGCCCCATCACAGACAGCACAATAAGAGACACCTTTACCGGAATAATCTTCTTCGCCAGGAACCCCGATTTTTTTATACTCTGAGCCAGTAGCAATCACTAAAGCTCCCGTCTTAAAAGTTTCATCGCTGGTTTTAACGATTTTATAAGATTGATGATCCTCAACATCCGTCACCATTCCGTATTGATACTTGGCACCAAATTGAATAGTTGAATGATACATTTTTTCACTTAAATCCGGTCCCATAATGGAATCAAAGCCGGGATAATTTTCCACCTCGGCAGTATTGTTCATTTGCCCACCGTAAATGCCCCGATCTAAAATTAAGACTTTCAAGTTAGCCCGTGAAGCATACAAAGCGGCCGTTAAGCCGGCAGGTCCCGCGCCAATTACAATTACATCATATTCTTGCATTTGAGCCACACTTTCTACTTTTTATCACATAATAATCATAAGAGTTAAATTGACCAAAAGCTAGTATTGTGCTTTACACTAACGTTGATAGGGAAATTTTAAGCCACTTCCGGCCAAATAATCTGGTGGTTGCACTTTTTTACGCCGATAATATATTAGGACACCAGCGCCAATAAACAAAACTAACGACAAAACTTGAGAAACTCTTAAAATGTTCAATAAGTATAAACTATCAGTCCGCATTCCTTCAATAAAAAAGCGGCCAAAAGAATACCATAATACATAACTTAAAAAGACTTCACCTTGCTTAAACAAATGCGGTCGGTGACGCAAACTCAATAGTAAAATCACACCGACTAAGTTCCACAATGATTCATATAAAAACGTTGGTTGGCGATAAGCCCCAGCAATATACATTTGGTGAATAATAAATGGTGGCAGATGTAAAGCATGCAAAAAATGTGCCGAAGTCACTGCACCATAAGCTTCTTGATTCATAAAATTGCCCCAGCGCCCAATCAGTTGTCCCACTAATAAACTCGGCGCAGCAATATCTAAGATTAGCCAAAACGGCAGTTGTCGAACATAAGTAAAGATAATTGCCACAATAAAAGCTGCAATCAAGCCACCATAAATGGCAATGCCACCATGCCAAATCTTAATAATTTCACTCGGATATTTCGAATAAAAAGACCATTGAAACACCACGTAATAAATACGCGCACCAATGAGTGCAAACGGAATTCCCCAGAGCACTAGATCAATTAAGTCATCTTTCATAATTTGCCGCTTAGGAGCTTCGTTTAAAGCTAACAAAACTCCTAAAATCGCACCACAAGCAATAATGACCCCATACCAATGGATCTCAAAGGGGCCAAATTGCACAAAAATTGGATTTAAAGCTAAACTCATACTTACTCACTTTCTGAATGTTCTTTGATTAAATTATTTAATTGTTTTTCAAAGCGGGCGGCAGCATCATATCCTAATTTTTTAGCCCGATAATTCATAGCAGCCACTTCAATAATATTAGAGATATTTCGCCCGACTTTGACCGGGATCACCATTGAAGGTACATCAACATCAAAAATCCGTTCCGTTTGATTGTCTGTCCCAATCCGATCATAATTCTGATCTTCTGACCAAGCACTTAGATTAACAATTAATTGCACTTCCATAGAGGTTCTGACCGCACTTGCGCCAAACAAATTCATCACATCAATAATGCCAATTCCGCGTACTTCCATTAAATTTTTTAAAATTTGGGGAGCTTCACCAACTATCGTATGCTCATTTTGTTGGTAAACATCGACGCGATCGTCCGCTACTAGACGATGACCATTTTTAATTAATTCTAAGGCTGTTTCACTTTTGCCAATCCCGGAATCACCTTTAATCAAGATTCCTAAGCCATAAACATCAATCAAGACGCCGTGAATACTTTTCCGGGGCGCCAAAACCTTTTCTAAATATTGCGTAATAATGTTGGAAACTCGAGTGGTCGTTAAGGGTGACGTCAAAATAGGAATACGATGTTCTTTCGCGGCACGCTGCATCTCCGTTGACGGCTGAATGCCTCTAGAAAAAACAAACGCTGGTGTTTGATCAGTCGCCATTTCTCGTAAAATATGGTAACGATTCTTGGAAGTCATTGATTGCGCATAAGAGGTCTCCGTCTGACCAAATAATTGAACCCGTTCCGCCGGATAATAATCAAAATAACCAGTTAGTTCCAATCCTGGTCGAGAAATTTCACTTTCTGTAATATTGCGTTCACTTAAAAATTCTGCTCCACTGTAAACTTGAATATTCGTATGATCGATTAAATCTTGAACTGTTACCATCAATTAAATCCTCTCTCAACTTTATCTTTGAAAAACATGATAACCAACAAATGAATTTGCAAATGACATTAGAACAGCCGTCAACATTGCGGCTAAAAAATTATGAAATACAAAACCTGGAACTAAGGTGGCAATGATCTCTAAAGTTAAGGCATTAATGACAATCGAAAACAAGCCAAAGGTCAGTAGCGTAATTGGAAAAGAAATAATCTTCAGTAATGGCTTAATTGTTAAATTCAACAAAACTAGAACAAAACCAGCAATTAAAGCAGTAATCCAATCACTCAGATAAAACAGTGTTGGCAGGACTTTGGCAATGGCCATAAATAGCAAAGTATTAATCACGGTCTGATAAATTAATTTCAAAGCTCGGCTCTCCTTAACATTATTTTTTCATTATAGCATATCCCACATACATCACCGTGGTTCTGTTTGAACAACGTTCGAATCATTTTTGCTTCAATTGAAAAGCAATCATTTTTTAAATGGCAATAATAAAAAAAGCTGATCTCAACTTGTATCAACTGCGCCTAATAGACATCAGGCAATAGTATGAAACAAATCAAAACCAGCTAGTCAAAAACTATTTTTTAAAGTTCGGGAGAAATCATTACTTTCACTTGTGACTTATCAGTCATCAATGACTTAATACCTTCTTCAGCATCATCCAAACTAATCTTCTTAGTTACTAATTGTTTGAAGACGTCGCGGTGTTGGTTAATAATTCCAATGGAAGGTGGGAAAGCATTGGCATAACCCATAATCGTATGCACATCAGCACCCTTGTTCTGTAAAGTGGTAATGTCGAATTTATAATCGCCATTAAATAAAGCCACAATCTCTAAAACACCAGCTGGAGCAACTAATTGCACCGCCTGGTCTAAAGTTGGTTGCGCACCAGCACATTCGAAGACTACGTCCACTCCTTGTGGTAATTCTTCATAAACATGTTTAACTAGGTCCACTTCGCCAGAGTTAATAACGTCACTAAAGCCTAATTCTTTAGCTTTAGCCAAACGTTCAGGTGATAAATCAGCAATATAAACTTTAGTTGCACCAGCATATTTAGCTACCAAAGCTGTTAACAAGCCAATTGGGCCTGCACCGATAACAGCAACTGTTTGGCCAGCAATCAAACCACTATCACGCACTGCTTCATAAGTGACAGCTGTCGGTTCTACTAAGGCACCCAATTCATAGTCCATGCCTTCAGGCAACTTGAACGTATAAATATCTTTCACATTCACATATTCAGCCATGGCACCATCATCGGAAAAACCAATAAATTGCAAACTACCATCAGGACCCACACCACGTGTACAGTAGTTGTACAAGCCTTTACGGCAAAATTCACATTTGCCACAGGCAATAATAGGTTCAACACAAACATGATCACCAACTTGAACATTCGTTACGTCGGAGCCGACTTTCACAACCTCACCAGAGAATTCATGTCCTTCAGTAATTGGTACAGTTTTACCGGTTAACGGATGCTTCTTATATGGGATACCAGTGCCTTCTTGGTACATATGAATATCACTGCCACAAATACCAATATCTTTCACCTTGATTTGAACTTGGTCAGATTTTG
Source organism: Bombilactobacillus sp. ESL1197 (assembly GCF_058107145.1). NCBI lineage: Bacteria > Bacillati > Bacillota > Bacilli > Lactobacillales > Lactobacillaceae > Bombilactobacillus > Bombilactobacillus sp. ESL1197. The sequence goes on along the minus strand of NZ_JBYLTY010000004.1, from coordinate 215,291 downwards.
GCTCATCTAATTCAACATCTTCGATTCGTAAATCTTGTTTACCATAGATTCTTGCTGCTTTCATGATTTTGCCTCCCAATTATTCAATAACTAAATGTCAGATATCGCTGCATAATTTATTTATTTGCTTTTTAATGCAACCGTATTCAACATGTAAATAATATCACTTTGCTCAAAATAATTCTAGATGAAATAAGTTAATTCTTTAACAAAATTTATCTTTCTGCTAAAAAACAAAAACAGGTTAGAACAAAGTCTGTAAAAACACCACCAGCTAGTCTAAAACTTTCTAATGACATTTTTTAACTATTGTTCTAACCCGCCTACAGCAACTTTTGGTTAACCTAAATCGCAGATTTTTCCTTCTTGAAGATAGACGACCCACTCACATAAATTAGTGACATAATCGCCAATGCGTTTCAAATGGGTCGCCACTAATAAATAAGAAGTTCCATCATCAATACTTTGCGCATTAGCTTTCATTTCTGCCACACAAAGATGATCAATTTCATGAGCCAGTTGATTAATTTGTTCGTCTTGCTGAGCAACAACTATTGCCTTTTGCGCATCATTGGTTAAATACGCATCTAATGCCTGATTAAACATAACTTCAACTTGTTGGGCTAGTTGTTCTAACTGTAGTTTCACTTGGCCAACTGCATTTTTATTTTTAAGTTTCAAGGTCGTGCGAGCAATGCGAACCGCATGATCTCCCATCCGCTCTAAATCTGAACTAGCCTTTAAAATAGTTACAATCATCCGCAAATCAGACGTCACAGGTTGCTGCAAAGCAATCATTTCAAATGACTTTTGTTCTAAGTTGACTTCACGATTATTAATATATTGATCATTATCAATTACTGCTTGTGCCATGGTTAAATCATTCTGCATAAAAGCGGTCATCGCTTTTTTGAGAGCTTCATTCACCATCATTGCCATCTCCGCAAAGCGAACATGTAAATTATTTAATTCTGTTGTAAAATCACTCCGCATAAAAACCTCTTTCTAGCCAAACCGTCCACTAATATAGTCTTCGGTTGTTTGCTGTTGTGGATTCAGAAATATTTTTTTAGTTTGATCCATTTCAATTAACTCACCTTGATAAAAAAACGCCGTTTGATCAGAAATTCGAGACGCTTGATGCATACTGTGGGTCACAATTACCATGGTGTAATTCTGGCGTAGTTCCAATAACATATTCTCAATCTTAGTGGCTGAAATGGGATCTAAAGCACTAGTTGGTTCATCTAATAAGATGACTTCGGGCTTAACTGCTAGAACCCGTGCAATACAAACTCGCTGTTGTTGACCACCTGATAAGGCCAGGGCACTTTGATGTAGTTTGTCTTTAACATCGTCCCAAACAGCCGCGGCTTTTAAACTAGTCTCGACAGCTTCATCTAAAACTTGCCGCTCACGAATCCCCGCCAATTTTAATCCGTAAATCACATTATCATAAATCGAAAATGGAAACGGGTTGGGTTGCTGGAAGACCATGCCAACTTGTTTTCGCAGTTGAACAGTATTCATAGTAGGCGCATAAATATCTTGTCCTTTTAATTCGATTTGTCCCTGAATATTAACATTTGCAATTAGGTCATTCATCCGATTTAAACAGCGTAAAAAAGTTGACTTGCCACACCCGGAAGGACCAATCATGGCAGTAATTTCGTGCTGTTTAATGGCTAAATTAATTCCTTTCAACGCTTCATTCGTACCATAAAACACATGTACATTTTGCGCCGTTAAAATATCTGCTGTCATATACTCCTCCTTTAACCAAAATGCCCCGATACATAGTCTTCAGTTAATTGCACTTTCGGCCGCGTAAAAATTTTACGCGTTTGGTCAAACTCAACCATCTTTCCCAAATGAAAAAAGGCTGTATAATCACTTACTCGCGCCGCTTGTTGCATGTTATGAGTCACAATGATAATGGTATATTTTTGCTTTAGTTGCTGCATCGTATTCTCCAATTTTGCCGTAGAAATCGGATCCAAGGCACTAGCTGGTTCATCCATCAACAAAATATCTGGCTGCAAAGCTAAGGCTCGAGCGATACACAAGCGTTGTTGTTGCCCACCGGACAATGATAAAGCACTCTGATGCAGATTATCTTTGACTTGTTCCCATAAAGACGCTTGCTTTAATGAAGTTTCTACAATTTCAGACAACTTTTGTGGATCAGTCACCCCCCGCCGTTTTAAAGCAAAAGTAATATTATCTTGAATTGATTTCGCAAACGGGTTCGGACGCTGAAAAACCATGCCGATTTGTTCACGAACCGTGTAAACATCGACTTTAGGAGCATTAATATCAACTCCGCGATACATAATTTTCCCCTGAACTTGCGCACTAAAAACCGTATCATTCATCCGATTGAGCGCGCGTAAAAACGTCGATTTTCCCGAACCAGAAGCCCCAATTAACGATGTGATTTTATAACGTTCAAATTGTAAAGACACTTCGTGTAAAGCTTCTTTCGCACCGTAACTGACGCACAAATTCTTAGTCGCTAACGCTACTTCTGCCTGGTCAGCTAAGGCAGCCGTGTAAGTTAATAATTCTGCCATCACCTTATTCTCCTGTTAAATGCTGGTATAGTTTTTTACTTAAATAACGCGCCAAGAGATTAAAACTTAAAACTACTAATACTAAAATTAACGATGCCCCCGAAGAAACTGCCTGTGCATCAGGAATTAAGCCTTCGGAATTCACTTTCCAAATGTGAACGGCTAAAGTTTCCGCGGGCCGCAACGGATTAAGTGGTGACGTTAAACTCAAGATATTCCAATTACTAAAGTTTAATGGTGGCGCACTTTGACCCGCAGTATAAATCAAAGCCGCTGCTTCGCCAAAAACTCGTCCCGCTGCTAAAATTACGCCAGTTACAATCGTGGGCAAACACTCCGGAATAACAACATGCAGCACTGTCTCCCAGCGCGACAAGCCCAACGCTAAGCCGGCTTCACGTTGGCTTAGACTAACTGTTTGTAAAGCGTCTTCCATATTCCGAATTAATAAGGGCAAATTAAACACCATTAACGTTAAGGCACCAGATAAAATTGAGAATTGTAAATGTAAATTGATTACAAAAACTAAAAAGCCAAATAGACCGACCACAATTGATGGTAAAGAACTAAGCACTTCAATTGCTGAACGGATCAAATTCGTTAAACGGAGATTTTGCGCATATTCAGACAAATAGATAGCCACTCCTAGAGCGAAGGGCAGCGAAATCCCCATTGATAAGACCAATAAATATAGTGAATTAAATAATTGCACCCCAATTCCCCCACCAGCTTGAAAACTTTTAGCTGGACTAGTTAAAAAGTGCCAATTAATTACACTAATTCCCTTGATAAAAATATATAGTAATAACGCCAACAAAATTAAAATGATCAGCCCCGACAGGCAATAAATTATCACTGTCATAATTTTATTAACTTTTTGTGGATTCATTTCAACGCACCTCGTTTGCTCAAATATTTGACAAGCATATTGAACAACAAAGACATCAATAACAATAACAAGGCCAAGGACCACAAAGCATTGTTAGCCGTTGTTTTCATAATTGTATTCCCCATATTCATCGTTAAGACACTCGTTAACGTCGTAGCAGGCGCTACCAAACTAGTAGGCATTAAAATAGCATTCCCAATCACCATTTGTACAGCCAAGGCTTCGCCAAAAGCTCGCGACATCCCAAAAATAATGGCCGTCATAATGTTCGGTGCTGCTGCTCTTAACACTACTTTGGCAATGGTTTGCCACTGGGTCGCTCCTAAGGCCAGTGACGCTTCGCGGTAATAACGCGGTACTGCAGTTAAAGCGTCAACCGTCATTGAGGTAATTGTTGGTAAAATCATGACAAATAACACAATGGCTCCTGCCAAGATCCCAAAGCCACTACCGCCAGCAATTTTTTGTACCATGGGTACGACGATTTCTAAACCAATAAAGCCATAAACAACCGACGGAATCCCCACTAATAGTTCAATCACTGACTGCAAAATTTGCTTACCTTTATGCGGGGCAATTTCAGTCATAAAAATGGCCGCTGCAATGGCAAACGGCGTAGCCACCAAAACTGCCAATAAGGTCACCGCAAAAGAGCCGACAATCATCGGTAACGCCCCAATCAACGGTTCATGATGTCCATTAGTTTGCTCAGGACTCCAAGTTTTTCCTGTTAAAAAATCCACCAAGCTACCATGATCCTGAAAAAAAACTGCTACCCCCTTAGTAGCAATAAAACCTAAAATGACCAAAACCAATAAGACGACCAAAACAGTTAAACATTGTGTTATTAACTTGCCCCGCTGTTCTAATTTGGCAGATACGGAAGGTCGATTTAACTTTTTCGTAATGGAATCTGACATTTTACTTTCCCCTAACTTTCGTGACTTTGCCGTGAGCATCTTGTTGATATTGCATGGACTGGATTGGAATATAGTGCATTTGCTTAACTTCACGCTCTTGAAAAGCAGTACTTAATAGATAATCAATAAATTTTCTAGTTAATACATTAGGATTTTTAGTGGTATACATATGCTCATACGACCAAATTTTCCAACGATTGGTTTGCACGTTTTTGGCGGAGACCGCGATATTGTCAATTTTCAAAGTTCGTAAATCATGCGTCAAATACGGTAAGGCTACATAGCTAATCGCTCCCGGCGTATTTTTCACAATTTGACGGACCATTCCGCTAGAATCTTGTTCGGGCGCTTTGACGCTAGTTAGTCCTTGCATGACCTGTTGTTCAAAAACCATGCGAGTGCCACTTCCCGGTGCCCGATTAACGATTGAAATTTTCAAATTAGGGCCACCCAAAGTTTGCCAATTGGTAATTTTACCTGCAAAAATCTCTTGTAGTTGCTGCAAAGTAACATTTTTGATCGTTACCTGAGAATTAACGACAGGCACGACCGCTACCACGCAAATACGATGATCAATTAACTTGTGAGCCTTAATCCCGGTCTTTTGTTCTGCAAAAACATCTGAATTGCCAATCGCCACTGCTCGTTGTTGAATCTGCGATAATCCGGTTCCGCTCCCACCGCCTTGAACTGTAATAAAAGAATTAGGATGAGACCGATTATATTGATCACCAGCTGCTTCCACTAAAGGTTGTAACGCTGACGAACCCACTGCTGTAATGCTCTGTTCCTGATGGTTACGCCGACAGCCAGTTAATAGCAGACCAGCCATGATCAATAGCAATCCCCAATTTAATTTTTTCATTGGTTCAACCTCCGGGAGCAGTATAGCAAACCAATGTAAAACTTTATTATTAATTGTGTAAATTATATGTAAATTTCTGAAAAATTAAGGCTACTTGTAGTTAAATTAATTATTGATTAAACTAAAACCAATTTCAGTCAATTTATCACTAAGACAATATTGAGACCTGAGTCCAAGGTTGTGAGAGGTTTTTACATGAATTTAGACAAATTGCAATATTTTATTGATCTAGTAAATACTGGCAGTTTTACGAAAACTGGACAAAAAAATCATATTGCACAAACGAGTGTTAGTCAGCAAATTCGTTCATTGGAAAATCATTTCAATGTTCAATTAATTGATCGCAGTGTACAACCAATTGTTCCTACGGCTGCAGGACAGTTGTTCTACTCGAAAGCTGTCTTAATTTGTCAACAGTATCAAAAATTAGAGCAGGACATGGCCGATTTTTGTACTGACAAGCAACGTATTCGCCTAGAATATACTTCACTTATTGATTTAAATTTTTTAATCAAAATCACGCAAACTTTAAAGCAGCAATCACACTTAATTTTGGAATTAGAAAAAGAGCAACTTAAAGACGTGGCTCATAACTTAAATAATGGTCAATACGATTTAGCCATCAGTTTTGATTCAGAATTTCACAATGAGACCTCATTGCAAACCATTACCTTATATCAAGGCAAATACTGTGCACTTATTGATAGCGATCATCCTCTATATCACTGCCAAGCAATCACTTTGAAACAGTTATATCACTATCCACTCGTCATGCTTGCTCCACAGACAATTGGTAAATCTTATCAACTAATGTTAAAGCATGCCCAGCAAGATGGCTTTACACCTCAAATAAAAGCAACAGTACAGGATTTAGAAACAGAACTTTTTTTGATTCAAACGCAACATTTGATCGGCTTTTTTCCGGACAATTACCCGCTGCCCAACCAAACTTCCAACTTAAAATTATTGCCTATTAACCAAACTCATCATCATTTTAAAATCGTCTTAGCTTATCGGAAAGATTTTAATCATGCTAAATTAGCACAAATTATTCACCAAGCTCATTCAATATCAGCAGAGGTTTAACCTCTAACCTAGTTATTTTTTATATTGGCAATTGCTCAAATAATCACATATGATTAAGCTAATTAAAAGTTGAAAGCAAGTATAGTGACGCCGCTTGATATTTAATCCGGTTAGTTAACAAGCTTGTTTCCACTTTATCTAGAAAGGAAAAATTCATGAAAAAGTTAATCTTAACAGGTGTCGATGGTAATTTAGGTAGTCAAGCTGCGCAAGAACTAATCCAATTAGCCAATAAACAACAACTCATCTTTTGTGGTTATGATCCTAACGTGCTCGCCAACTATGCACAGCAAGGAATTGATGTTCGCCAAACTGATTTTAATTCTAAGGCTGGTTTAGTGGAAAAGTTTACTGGCGGTGACGTCCTTGCTTTGATTTCCATGCCTTTTGTGGGTGCTAAACGCCAGCAAGCTCATAAAAATGTCATTGATGCTGCTAAACAAGCCGGTGTAACTAAAATTGTTTATACTTCACTAGTCAATGCCGGCGACCCTAGTAATCCTAGTATCGAAAAAATTGACCATGCTTATACCGAAGACTATTTAAAAAAGAGTGGACTTGATTATCTGTTCTTACGTAATTCACAATATGCTGAAGCTATGATCACCAACTACTTTACCTTTGTTAAACAAGGACAAGATTTAGCCAATAGCCAAGGGGACGGTCAAATGGCCTATATTTCACGTAAAGACTGTGCCAAAGCCGTTGCGTATGCCTTATTAGATGATAATTTGCACCACCAAATTTTAAACATCAATGGTAAAGATTTACTAACCATCAGCGATTTTATCAATATTGCTAATGACGTCACAGGCAATTCTATTCAATATCATGCCATTAGTGATGAAGAAAATTACCAAATCTTTGATGCCATGGGTGTCCCTCGAACCACTGATGGCCAATTTAAAAAAGATTCTGAAGCACCCTTCTCATCTGATGGCATGGTCACTTTTGCCAAGGCCATTCGTGAAGGTAAAATGAATACCTATACCGATGATTTTTACAAATTAACAGGTAGTCAACCAATATCTGTGCGTTATATGTTTGAACACCAAGCAGAATTTCAAATTGGTGAACGCCATTCAAAAGACGATTAGTATTTGAAACTTAAAGATGAGACTAGAGCAAATTAATTGGATGAATAACTTATTCAAACAGCCAACAATTCAGTTCTAGTCTTATTTATTTGGAACATATTCCAAATAAACCGTGGGAAGACACTTCAAATAATTCTCAAAAAAATTGGTACCAATATAAATGCGGAACGAAATTTATATCGGTACCAATTTTATTAATTAAGCTCAAAATTAATCCATTCAATAACTAAATCAAAATATTTCTGACCTCTTGCTTTGTTTGAGCATTGACTAAGTTCTCAACACAATGCTGATTTTTCACAACATCAATTAATTCAGTTAGCGCTTTTTCATGTTCATGATTTGTTCCCGGTGATAAAACAAATAAACAATTAATAGCAACTGTTTGGTGTTGGGCACAAATCTTTATTGGTTGATCTAGTACCACCAATGCCAAACCGACTGTTTGACTATGAGAACTGGGGGCTGCATGAGCTAAAAAAACATGATCTGCAATCAACATATACGGTCCGTATTTATTGATCAAATTGGTAATATCAGAAAAATAAAAACTATTGATAATTTGATCGCGTTCTAATAACTGGCAGCCTAATTGTAATACCGCTTGCCACTGCATATTGCACGAATGATGCAACAGCTTAATATGTTGCACAGGTAAAAGATTAGCTAAAGAAGGTAAAGTATCCGTCAAGGCTAAATCATTAGCTGGTAAAATAAATTTATCTAGACTTGAACGTAAACCCATCTCATCTTTTACATCCGCGTATTCCTTAATAATAGTCAGCAGTTGATTCACAGCATTACTATTGTGCTCAATTTTTTGTGGCACTTGCGTGCGTAAATAATTTTCAATTTGACCATAATCATGCTCTGTTAAGATTGCTTTAACAGTTAAAACGGGAACTGGGTAAGAACTTTTCCCTAACGGGGCCGCGCTAATAATTAACTTAGCCTGATAATTAGCCTGAAAAATATTGTTTAGATCTGCTATTTTGAGTGGTGGCGAAAATTTAATCAGCGGATAAGCTTGCATTAATTCATGATAAAGCATTACAGAAGTCCCAATACCGCTGGAACACACAACTAACACCTCAGCCAAGGCGGCCAGTTGATATTTATCCGTTTTGTTTACCGACCAGTCTTGGTAAACGACATCACTTTGAGGTCCAAAATATAAACAAATTAATGCTATTTCATTAACAGGCAGTTCCTGTTTTAAATATTGTTCTAACGGGGCACAGGCAATTGTAGTTAATTTGAGTAACTGCGGATAATTTCTTTTGATATCTGCAATTTCATCCGAAACAAATGGAATCCTAAACATTACTCGAAAATAAGTCGCATACAAGTGGTTACACAATACTTCGACAAAATGTCGATCAGAAATCGGATTTCCGGTTAATTGTTTATACCGAAAAATTATTTCCCGGGCAATTTGTGTTAATTTATCATATAATCTGGGGCTAACACACCAAACCGCGGTTGCTTGTGCGCACAGCATGATTTTGCTTAAAAAGACTACTTCATTATTAGTTACAGTTTCTTGGCAGATAGTTTCCAATAGTTTCTGACAAGCCGGCAAAATCCCGGTTGTATTTTTAGATAACCACGCTTGTCCGGGCTCAGTGGCTAACTTTTTTCCTTGTTGATAACGCCATTTAGTAAACATTAATAAATAAATTAATTGTTGCAACGCATTTTCCGAAAAACTAATTTTTAAAGCTGTCTGACAAATAGTTAATTGTTTCTCAAATTGTGAAAATGGGTAGTTTAATTGCTGAATACACTGAAAAAGTGTGGCATCGTTATTTTGTAGTAATTCATAAACAACTAAGCGCACTGCTCGTTCATTACCATGAATTTGGTGACCTTGATGGGTACTGACAATTTCTAATTTTGGAAAGCGCGTTCTCAAGACTTTAAAGTCGTTAATGATCGTATTGCGCGAACAAGCAAAGCGCTGTGTTAACTGATTAATAGACACTCCTTTAGAATTATCCAACAATGTCCAAATAATTAATGTCTGGCGTTGTTTGGAACTAAAGTGAATCCCCCGCTCATCCAACTTAACACTAGGTTGCTGCTTTAAAACTTGCTTGGTATGATCAGTTAATTGGTATCCATAGCGAGGAACATTAACAATTTCTTCAAGGTGTTGGCTTTGTAATTGCTGATTCAAGGCTGCCAACCAATTAAAGGCTGTTCTGCGCGAGACATTAAACATTGTCATAATTTCTGTTAAACTAACGTAACCTGAAGATACCAGCAAATAATTCAATAATTTATGATAACCTGTCGCTGTGGCTGCAACCTCTCCAGTAATCACATCCATCATCCTTTAAAAGTTTTACTTCGATTGTTATTTTCCTAAATCTAATTTAGCAATAATATCGTCAATGACGCTATCCACACCGATATTGGTTAATAATGGCAAACCGTTAATTACTGGAATTTTAACAGCATCATTATCATATTGCGTGGTCGTAATTGCTAAATCATAGTCGCTAGCCATGGACTCTACTTGAGCCACAGAAGCTTGACCTAAAGTATAATCATCCTTGGAAATACCACGATTAGCCAATTCTTCTTCTAACTTATTCATGGCTGCCGTACTTGTAACCACGCCAGCACCGCAAGCTACTAAAATTTTCTTCATAATAAAGACACTCCTTCAACTAAATTATTTGGTAGGTGTTTCTGTTTGATCAAGTGCTTTTTCTTCGGCAATGATTTTCGAGCGATTCCACCAACACAAACCAACAATAAGGACAATTCCGATGACATAAGCAATGAACTTGAAAGGTGCAATTTGAACAAATAACCACGGAAATGGATTGGAACCATAATCAATACTGGAGATTAATGACGAACCCTTGGGAATAGCAAAGTGCGCCGCCCGAGCACATTTCGTAATCAAGGGGGCTAAATTCGTCCCGATCCATAAACCAATCACCACGTTAATTGCACCAATAATAAAGGACCGGAAAAAATCACCGTGCGTAATCGAAACAATTAATGGAAACATAAAGACAAAACCAACTAAGCCAATGGTTGGCAAGAACTGATTGCCTGGTAAGATAAAAGCAAACAACAATGCTACTGGAATCATTAAAGTCGCGCAGGCCAAAACAACCGGACTACCAATGCCCACTGCCGTGTCCATTCCAATATAGATTTTGCGTTTACCGGAAAATTTTTTCTGCGTAAAAGACTGAATCGCATTAGAAACAGGCACGACGCCTTGTAATAATAGCGCTGCCATTTTTGGCGTAATTATCATGACGGCGGAAAGCGTAACCCCCATTAACATAATTTTGCCTAACTTAGTAGCAAGCGTCATGCCCGGAATAAAACCATAAGCCAAAATACCAATCACCAGTCCAATAATAAAGCCCAATAAGGTTGGTTCACCCCAAGAGCCAAACTTTTTGTTAAAGTCTTTGGCATCTAGATGGATCTTATTAATTCCCGGAATTTTATCTAAAATCCAATTAAAAACGATGGCGATTGGAACAAAGGAACCGGCATAACCATGTGGAATAGAAATTCCCGGTAACCCTAAATATTTTTCAGATAACGGAGCGGTACGATCGGCAATGACCATAATGACAATCATATTGACGCTCGCCAAGAACAAGCTCAAAACAATATCTTTAGTTAAAGCGTAAACCAAAGAACCACTAAAAGCAAAATGCCAAAAATCCCAAATATCGACATCAATAGTTGAAGTGGTTTTCGTAACTAACATTATCAAATTGATCGCAATTCCGAGGGGAATCATACTGACTCCGACTGCTGTTCCGTAAGCAATCGCTGAAGCAGACGGCCACCCAACATCAATAACTTGTAAATTTAAATGCATCACGGCAATCATATGTTTAATGGCGGGATTCATGACACTGGTCAAAATCGAAACCGTGGCATTTAAGCCGATAAAACCAATACCGACCATTAAGCCACCACGTAAAGCTTTAGTAAAAGGTACCCGCACGCACAAACCAAAAATCAACATAATAATGGGAATCAAAACCGTTGGCCCAAGTCCAACAATATACATAATGAAATTAATTATCGGTTTCATACCTATCTCCTCAATTATTAACTAAAAATTTGCCACAAGCTGTTGAAACAAAAGTTGCTGGTCTTGAATTTGAACTAGTTGTTCTAATAAAACTTGATTTTGAAACAAAGTCATCAGCTTTTGTAACATCTGTACCTGACTATGCGGGTTTTTCAAGGCCAGCATCACCACAATTTGCACATTCAGCAGTTGTTCAGTGACGGCCATATTATGAAACTTGACAGGCCGCCTTAAGGTCGCAAAAGCTAACGCCGGTTGCTTGACGTATTCAACGTCTGTATGTGGGATAGCAACCGCAATTTTACCGCTAGGTAACCCCGTCGGTTGCTTAAACTCTCGGTCTTGCACCGCCTGAGAAAAATTTGGTTGTACTTTGCCAAACATTTGCAATTGTTGTGCCAAATATTGAATGATTTCAGATGAAGTTCTTGCTTCAACTTGCGCAAATACTAACTGAGAACTCAAAAGATTCAACTTTTACTTCCCCCCTTTCTCTTTGAATGCTATTTCTGTTCACGTTTTATTTAACCATTCATAAAAGCGCTTCAATAGTGCAAATCATCCGAAATCTTGGTGCAAGTACTGCACCATCGCGCAAAAAAGCATTATTAGATTATTGTAATCCAATAATGCTTCATTTATTTTGTGGTTAAGCGATTAACTAAAAATGCTTAATTAATAGCAATTTTGACACACAATTTATGATTATGTCCTACTTTGTTAGCAACCATCCCATGAGCAGCATGCAAATCCGACGGATAAAAGATTGCATAATGTCGTTCAGTCAATAAAGCTTTACCGTGCATCTTAGGATGTCTAAAAAATTGAATCTCTTCTTTAGGATCATAAGGACTAACGGGTTTAGCAGTTCCCGAATCACTAAAGCGCACCCATTCAGCACCCGTAATCATGTAGTGAATATCAATATGTTCCCGATGGGTTTCGTAGTTCATCGTCTGATAGTCTCGGGTGTCATATTCTTGAAATCGTAATTCGACGCCCGATGCAATTTGCTTTTTACCCAACGGTTCAGCTAACAATTCCTTGGTTGAACGAGCATCTAGCCAATCTAAAGCTGTTTGAATCCGTTTTTGAACGGTCGTATTAAATTGATGTTGTTTACTTGCTCCAAATTCCATAATTATTCTCTCCTCTATTCTTTTATTCTTTTTCTTCGCGTACAAATAAAAGTGCTACTACCGCAACTAACGGAAACGCGGCAATGATTAAATACGAAGTCACATAACTACCTGTAACCGCCAAGATTTGGCCTAATATCACGGGCGCGATAAAAGAACCAACTTGATTAAAGACGTTGATGAAGCCTGAAACCGTCCCACGTTGATCGGCGGGAGCCACTTCCACGGACAGATTATTGGTGATCGTGCTAAACATAAATGCTCCGACACCCATTGCACCCGTCCAAAAGTACAACAAGGCTAAGTTGCCGTGTGGCGTTAAAGCAAAACCAATAATTGTGGGTGTGAAAATTGCCATAAAAATTGCTGCCCAAAGATGGCGCGATAGTTTGGAATGATCAGAAATCCATCCCGCTACGACCATTGAAATTACCGAAGTAATCCCAAAGATGGACATGGCGGTACCGGCTTTCACCAAACTAAACTTCAAGCTTTTCACAATAAATAAATTAGCCCAATTAGTCACGCCCCACTTGGCGCCTGTAGCAAATAAGCCGGTCAACGCTAATAACCAAACGCTGCGATTATTAATGGCGTGTTTCAAACGCATCAAAGCTGATTCTTCTTTCACTTGACCAGTTTTAGTTTTCACCTTAAATTGTTGCGGAAATGGTGGTGTTCCTTTTAAAGTAAAATAGGAAAAAATTAACGCTGCTAACGGAAACAAAGCCGTGACTGCTAGAGCTGCCCGCCAACCATAATGAACCAAAACAGTGGGCGCATATAGATTGATGACGGTTAAACCAAACGAGGTGCAAGTATTAAAAATTCCAGTGGCCGTGGCACGTTTCTTACCATCAAACCATTCTGTAATAATGCCTAAACACGCTGATAAATCAGGACCACTAACTAAACCTAAGACAAAACGTAAGATCAGCCCGTCCCAATAACCGCGCATAAAGACCATGGCAAACATCACTACCAAATTGCCTGCCACCGCAGTCAATAACAATTTACGATAACCAAATTTATCAGCTAGCATCCCTCCCGGCAAAACCGTAATTGCATAGCCAATATAAAAGGCCGTAACGTATGAATTACCTTGTTGCACTGTAAAATGTAACGAATCAATCACCGCCGGCATAATTGTTGACCACGATAGCCGCGTAATAAAACTAATTAAAAAAGCGAACCAGATACCTGCTAGAATTAAAATCTGCTTGGCATTCCATTTACCAGTTGCAGACTCAGCCATTTTTATTCCTCCTCACTGCCAAGTTTCAAAACAATTTTGCGTACGTGTGTTGGTTCATGAACTAAACCGTTGGTGCGGTGTGGTTCATGCATCCCAATTAAAACTAAATCACCAGCATGTAAAATTATTTTTTGATAATTTGTCGGTGGCTGAACATATTGCAAATCCCGTTGCGCATTATAAGCACCTAATAGTCGCACATTGGTATCCGTCGCAATGTCAATCTCTTCAGTACCTTCGACTAGATAATGCAGATCCAAGCGCTGTTGATGAATTTCAAAATCAAAATCAGTAATTTTTTGAGTCGTATATTCCAATGTTTGACAATAAAAGCTCTCCCCTTGTTGGTGGCTTTTCCCTAACGGCGTCTTTGTCAAATCTGTTACTTGTAAAAACTGAATGGCCCTAGCTAATTTTTGATAGTCGCAGGCTTGATAATCGCTGAGTTTTGTTAATAACACGGCAACACTTACCTCCTTTTAATCAAGCTAAAGTTAAGCGCTTAACTTATTTAATGTAAAGCAAATTAAGCTACCGGTTTGTCTTAATTATTTTTAGTTAATCGTTTAATATTAATTAAATTCACTTTTTTGTGTAGTAAGTCAATAAATAGCAACTAATAAATAATTATTAATTATTCTTTTTTACTAAAACGGTTAACTAACTTTACACAGAAATTGTAATCGCTTTGGTTTTAAAAAGCAATACTTTATTGTGAAAAAATTATCAATTATTCAGATTCTGTAGAGAACTGCTAATTTCATTTGAAATTAATTACACAAAGTGCTATTTATAATTTAAGGAGGATTTAAGATGAAGAAAAGAACAATTTATATGTTACTTAGTGCTACCTTATTAAGTATTGGCGGTAGCCAATTGCATAAACAACCACTAACAGCTGCCAAACTGACTACAACTGCTAAAACGACAACCCTCTATGCTACCAATGGTCACAAGGTACCAGGAAAGTTGTTAGCTGCCGGTAGTCAATGGCAAATCATAACAACCAAGAACATGCACGGACAGCAACTAGCCAAAATTGCTGCCAATTTATGGACGACTAATCCTAATCCTGAACAACCTCAAGCAGCAACTGCACAAAATGAACAAACGTCAACTGCCAAAACGCAATCTCAACCAGCTACGAGTGACAGTGAATTTAAAAAAGTCGATTTTCCAGCAAGTATGCAGGGCACTTGGTATGGTTATGATGAAGATTCTGATGCTGTTAAATCCATTACTTTTATGGACAATAAGATTAGTGTCGATGGTCAAGATGGTTATGCTTACGATGGCAGCGTGCGCCCCGCTGACGACCAAGCAATTTTAAATACGGGCACAAGTTCTTTAAATGCGGATCAACAAAATCGCATGCAAAATTGGGTTGCTTTATCTACTATTGATCCACAAACCGCGAATTTTGATACTGCACCACTTTCGCCAATTGTTGACTTACGTGGCTGGTACCAAAGTGCTGGTGATGGAACATATTACTACATGATGAATGAAAACATTGATGGCCAGCAAACGCCCGTCTTATTTGCAGCTAGTGGTGCGGGAATGTGGACAGATATGCATTACTACCGTTCTAACCAATTAGCTCAACAACAGCAAGATGAAGGTTTTGCGGATGATCGGGGAAGAGAATAAAAGTTAGATTCTAATATAATCAATTCTCAGCTCATTAAAATGAACGTAATAAAAAAGAACCAACTTAATTATAATCTTGAAAGTTAGTCCTGCATTTTAGAAATCTAATTCTAGTTTTAAAGTAGGTCAATTTTGACTATGACTTGAAAATTATATAACCATTTTGATAATTTGCAGTAAAAATCCACCTATCGCCACTATCACAGTCAATGACGATAAAAATAATTTGATTCTATCATTAAAGTCCAATTGCCTATCATTCTTATTGGAATCTTTCCCAGAATCATGTAGTAACAGAATTTGATTGTTATTAGAGTTACAATCACCGAATTTAAGCCACATAAATATTCTCAAACAAAGTCTTAAAAGTTTATGTGTTATAGACGCGTGGTGCTAGTTAAAAATTAGTTGAAATAAAAAGCCTAACTAGGCTACACTTTAAGTTACCTCTAACAAGAAAATGATAGCCATGTCAGACCTCTTTAAGGTTAACCAATAATCTTCTAGCTTACAATCTTTAATTCAAGATTGGATTGATAGTTTAACCTCACTCTACAAAATGTTCATTTAGCTAAACTATTCGACGTACAATTATTGGCTTTAATACGTTTACAGGTTCAAATTGGTATGTCTAATCAACGTAGTTTTTATCGTTTATTAAACTTATTAAATTTGTTTGATTTACCAGAAAGATCCCGGTTTAATCGTCTAACCCAAAGGTGTGGTGATTTATTTCAATATGAGAACTGGAATCGTGAAACAGAAAGTTAAACCATAATACACGATTATTGATAGTTTTTGCCAGTCCGTATTATGGTTTCAAAGGTAGTTTTGAAATTACGGATCAAGGTATTGTCGTGGATTGTACCATTACTACTGCCAACTTGCACGATATCAAAATGATTCCTGAATTTTTAAATCAATATCCTTGTCCTAACATTTTGGCAGACTTGAGTTATTTAAGTCAAAAACGGAAACAAGAATTGGCTCAAAAAGGAATTAATTTTTGGATATCAATTAGAAAAAATATGCACCAAAAATCTAACAAAGTTAGTCAATCTTTGTTGAATCGGCGCCGTAAAAAAATTGAGACAGTTTTTGCTAAATGGAATCAAATGTTTGATATTGAACGTAATCGATCCCGTTGTTTAGCGGGATTCAAAAGTCGATTGGAACAATGTTTATTTGTAGATACTTGGAGAAAAATTAATTAGCACCACGCGTATTTTTATTTGTAATTATTTAAGTACAATTATTCATTCAGTTTAAAAATGTACAACAATTTGAAAGTATACTTATCGCAAATTCGGGATTTAATCTATCATTTATTCAATTATTAATTTTACAGATTACTGGTACATTGATAAACTAATTGCCTTTTATAAAAACTAATTTATTTTTGGAGACAAATGATATGCCTCCTAAATTAGGAAAGATTTTTACTATTTAGTTAAGGATTAATTGCTAATATTTAATTGCTAATTATTGATATTTTCCATTAACAATATCTTTAACTTCTTGGATATAATCTTTTGTATACTCAGGAACCAACATTTTACCATCTATCGCATTGCGCATAACTTTTTCTTTTTCTTTCAACCTTTTATAAACAGTGTGATCAATAAAACCAGAATGTGCAACATCACCATTAGTCATCAGATAATAATAATGCGTATAATCATTAGGTTTTAATCCCAATCGATTAATCCGATCACGTGATTGCAACATAAATGTTAAATTAAAATTGTACTCAAAATAAATAGCATCGTGAACCTCTTTATGAAGAGAAATTGATTCCCCTAAAGTATTGGGATTAGAAATTAAAACCTGTTGATCACTTTTTTTAAATTTCTCAATCATATCGTCACGTTGATCTTTTGGCGTTTTACCATAGATTAAAACAGGTTTTAAGCCCTTTTCTGTTAAAGTGTCTTTGATTTTAATCATCGTTCCGACAAACATTCCCCATACCAAAACTTTTTTACCTTCATTAATCAAGCGCTCGATTAACCGAATTCCTGCATCAAACTTAGGAGATTGTATATTATCCAACGAGAATTGTCGATATACAGTTGGATCACTAAAACCATTTTCCTCATCGTCCTTAATAAGTTGTTTATCTAAAACATCAGAATCTGTTAAACCTAAATCCTTATAATTAATGTTATAACGCAAAAGCTGTGGATTTGTAGAAGCTTGCAATAACCTAACAAATCTTGCTAAAGTATTGGTTTCATTCTTATAAATAGCTTGAGTTAACACTTCTTGTCCTCTAGAAGACTGAACTTTAATTAAGAAATCAGGAGATGGTGTAGGAACATTTAAATCTTTTTTATTGGTTCGCCAAAAAAATGGTGCAAGTCGTTTATTAACATTTTCTGAATCAATAGTACTTAAGTCAGATTCACTCCATCCAAAATAAGATGAATATTCATTAGGATACATTAAATGCAGAAAGTTATAAATATCTTTATAACTGTTAGGAATTGGCGTACCAGTTAATACATATCGATACTTAGGACTTTTACTTAAACTTAATGCGTCACTTGCACGCTTTTTTCCAATTCCCTTAATCCTATGAACCTCATCAAATATGAGCATAGTTTTTTCATCAATCAATTGATTAATTATTTTAATTCTGCTTCCTAAAGATTCATAATTTACAAGAACTAAATCAACATCTTTCCATTCCAACTGAATAGAAAAAATATCATTTTTATATTTACTATTCCTTAAATCTAAAACATGTAAATTATTTCTTTTAGATCCAAAAACTTTGGAATATTCATTTTTCCATGCAGCAAAAGCATTTAGTGGACAAATCACCAAAATTTTATTTACTTTTTGCTGTTGTTCGCTTGACAAAAAAGCATAAGTAGCATAAAGCATCGTTGTTTTACCAGCACCAGGAACAGAAAAATTAGCCGCACGCTTCATTTCAGCTAAATAAAATGCCGCTCTTTCTTGTTCCGGATAAAGCTTTCTAACTATTTCCTTATCAAGGATAAACTTAAATTCTTGAAAATCATTATCCCATTCAGGATTTTTAGCTTTAATCATTAGTCCAGCGTCACTGTGTTCTTTAATTGCATAACTACTTTCATGAACAAAGTTTATAAAAGATTCACTTTCATTAATCTGTGGTAAATTTCTACGCTTCAATTTATGGTTTAAGTCATTAACAAAATTAGTAAGTTGTGTATAATTCAATCCATTTTTAAATACCATTTTATATACATCAGAAAAATAGGCTGAATAATCATTAATGACTCTCTGTGCTACCTTATTTTGCAATGTACCATTAGAATCATCATTTAAATAAAAAACACCATTTTGATTCTGACTAATTTCTGGAACGTCCATCAATTTCCTCCCCATAAATGTCAAATAAGTCCTGGCTATCAAATTTAATCCTGCGCATTGCTTTCATTAAATATTCTAATTGTTCTCTACTGAATTGATCGTAATTTAAATTAGAACCTCTCAATCCATTATTTTCATTTAATTCAGATAATAAAATTTCTGATTTATGAACATCCTTCATCAAGCTTTCAACCGATTGATTATTCTTTCCTTCCTGTATACGATTACTATATTTATCTCCAAGTTCGTTGAAAGAATCAGAATTTTCATTTAAAGCGTTCGCTAAATCCTTAGTGTCATGAATATTTGAATCTTGCATCCCATCTTCAATATCTTCAACTAAGTCGCTAACTTCTTGGTTAAAATTATCATTCTCACCAGTTTTGACTATTTGCTTACGGTATTTTCTTAATTCATATGCAACGGTACCACCATTTCCAGCTTCAATTTGACATAAAATGATAGCAAACCAAGTTTTTTCTGTTTTGGATCGATTAACTAAATCATCTGCATTATTACCAAACAAACGCTTATTATTCAAATCTCTAGACATTTCTTTAAATAATGAAAATGTTCCAGTTTCTTTAATTAATGAGTAATTATCCAATTCAGTTCCAATGTATTTGAAAAAATCTTGGATACATTCAATGGAACCAAGATAATCCTTAGCTTCTTTTTTAGAAATTCTAGAATCTCTGGCATAATCTTCTACACTCATAATTGCACTAGATCCTTGAGTTGTACGATAAATATCTAATGATAAATCTACTGGATCATAATCTTCGCGTTCTTCAATTCCCATTTGAAGAGACAACTCGAGTTGCTTAATTTTGATTTGATCTATTTTTAAATCATACGAAAATGGTAAAATTACCGCTTCAAAAAAATATGTTTGATTAGTTTCTTTGTGTAAGTTTCTCAAAGCTGTAAAGCGACGATTGCCATCAATAATTCGTCCATCATTAAGGACATATCCAAATACCTGCTGACCATTGTCTTGGATAGATTTCTGCGTATTCTTTAACTTACTACCACTAGAATTTTCAATTAATTTTGACACCATATCATTATAAGAATGATTAACCTTATCAGAAGCAGGCTCTAGTTCATGATCAATATGTGACATTTCAGTAGCTATTCTTCCATTTTTGTCATTATAAAATAATAAATCTAACGGTATACGGTACACATCAAGACTATCATCATTAACTCCTTCTAATTTAATTGGTAATTTTGGTTTTGCACCCGTTTTTTCTATTTTTCCCTCTTTGACTAATTCCAATAATAATGTCATTACTAATTATCCTCCAATTCATGCAATTTTTGCTCAACATTCTTTTCATTTGTTGCCATTTGATAGTAAACACCAGATCCTTTTAAACTATCAAAGTATTTTTGTTGAATAGATCGAATCACTTTATCTCCTTCACGCATATTTTTTGCCTTAGTTTCAACAATTAAATAAATATTTTGACCATCTTTTTGCTCAATCATAAAAATAAAATCAGGTGTTGTAGTTCCATGATCATAACGCGGAATCTTAATGGCTGATTTAGGTAATTTACCAAAAACCTTGATCTTATTTCCATATGTCCGTTTTAACAACTTTAATTCTGGATCAGCACTATCATAACGAAGCGGAGGTCTATCATAAAGATATTTTGGATCATCGATAGAATCTGAAGAATAAATTCCTAAAGCATTAGCTGGAATCTCATCAACAAAAGAATCTTTTTGATGATTATAAATTGATGTCGAGCCTCTAAAATTAAGTTCCTCATAATTATAAAAATATTGTATTCTATCGTTGAAACGTCGATTAAATTCTTTAATTAGATTATCTAATGTATCTTCATTAATATACCGTTTATCATTGTCACGCTTTGCCATAAATTCAATCATCAAATTATTCAAAAGATTGACATCAAGGTTAGTTCCTAAAACCAATTGTTTCAAAAACTTACCGTAATTCATTGTGATGTACTCATTACTATAATCATATTTAGTATCGATTAAACTTGCACTATTTTTATCAGCTTGAACCTTTTGATGAGTTATTTGAAGCTTTTTAAAAACAAATAATTCAGGTTGTTTAAAAACTTTTCTAATAATATCTTTGGCTATATCATTAGTTCGATCGTCATAAACAATCATTTGGCGTTGTGCCAATTGCTGCCAAAGCTCTTTTAGCTTATTCCAATTGGATTTGCGTAGTTTAACTTTTGTATTATTCTTATTATTATCACCGACTTTTCCTTTATCTATCTGTGTCTTATGCTTAACTTCAGGATACAATTTTACAAAAGCTTCATAACCTGACATTTTTTGACCTTCAAGTTCAACTTTTTCTTTAAACTTATTTGATCTAGTAATAATGTTGTGATTATCTAAGTCAGATAATAATTTATCCTCACTAAATTCTTTATCGTATTTTCGACGTTCCTTAACAACTAAGTCCATCATTTCTTGAGTTAATTCCTCATGATTGAGCTTAATCGGCGCATCAGAATTAATTTCACCAACTAATTTTTGAGCAAAGTCCTGTTCATCGTATCCAATTAAAAATGAGAGACGACTATCCCACTCATCTTGATTCAAACGATGACCGATTTCATCAACGGGTAATCGTAAACCACGACCAACTTCTTGGATTTTACTTATCTCAGAACCAGAACTTCTTAATTTAGCAATGACAAAAACATTAGGATTATCCCAACCTTCACGCAAAGTCCATTTAGAAAAAAGAAATCTTCGTGTCAACCAATTACCATTTTGATCTTTAAAGCTTAATAACTTTTCCTTATTCATCAAAATATCATCAACTTCAGCCTGAATATCGGCATCAGAATTTCCACGATCTTCGCTAAAGTAACCAGCGTAAACATCTTGATGATCTGATTTTAAGCTTTTCAATGTTGCCTGTAGAAAAGAACAGTAATCCCGTTCTCGATCATTCATTGACATCTGATATTTTTTAATTAAAGCCTCTAGCTTTTTAGTTAAGATAAATTCAAAGTGCTCAGCCAACCATCCTTTATTGTTGCTTCTACCACGAAAACTACTAATATTATCGATAAAAAATAAAGATAGAGTTTTAATCCTAGCAGCATTTTCTTCAGCATTAGGACGCATAAAATTAACTTCTTCTGCTTCAAAATGACGATCAATTGCTTCAGAAATTATTTCATCTTGATAATTTACTGAAAAAGTTCCAGGAATTAATTTCATTCCTTTATCAAGATTTAAACCATTAGACAGTTCATGATTAGTTCCACCCTTGTAAACAATACTCCCCGTAAATTCTTCATCTACGTCAACCAAACTTTCACCATCATTGACTAAATAATCTTTACCATTATGCGTTAGAATCAACTCTTTCGGCTTAACAGACTTAACTCTATATAAATTATTAGCTTCATTCTTAGCAATATCTGGATAATAAATATCAATCCCTTTAACTAAACCTTTATTAAAACTATCAATCGCATTTAACGTAAATTGCGGTTTGCCACGATAATAATCCGTCTTAATTTCTTTATTCTTTCCACGCCCAGTACTTGTTTGAGGAAAAGTTGCACCAAATCGAACAATTAATTGTGGTTTCATTAATTCAACATCGGCATAAAATTTCTTGTCTCTTGGAAAACGATGGGGTTCATCAATAATTACAATTGGGCGAGTTGATGAAATTGCCTTAATAGGACAAGTTTCTCCACCAAGCAGTGTTTGATCATAATCGCTACGTTTCATTGATTTAGAATGCAGCATTCCTGCATTAATTAGTAAAACTTCAATTTGATTAGTATTTTGGCGTGTTGCTTCTACAAACTCTGATAATTGTGCAGGAAAATTTTTTCTACCTGACTTAGTTTGAAAATCTCCCGAACTAATTACATTTAATTGAACTCTCGTATTTTCATAAAATTCATTAAAATGTTGTTTAGCATAATCACTTTCAATAAAACTACGTGTGCCTTCCTTAATGCTAGGACTAGGAACGACAATAACAAACTTAAATAAGCCATATTTTTGATGCAGATCATACATCATTCTAGTATAAACGTAAGTTTTTCCAGTCCCTGTCTCCATTTTTATATCAATGTTTTTATTATCATTGTAACGTCCCTTAACCAAAGGATTAGCATAGATATAATTTGCATCAAGATCACTTGAATTTTCATCAATTCCAGGAAACGATTGATTGATGGCATTTAATGCTTCTGTTTGGTGCTGTAACGTCTCAAGTTTAATCCTCATACTAATACCTCTTTAACAAACTAACTGTTTGATCCAATTCTTTTAGTCCAATTTCTAATTCACGTAATCTTGCAATATTGAAAGAGTATCCAAAGAGAACCACGCTTTGCACATCCAATTGATGTAAACCTAATTTGTTAATCAGTTCTTTAGTATTTTGACAAGTCCAACCCTCATTAATTAAATATAAACGAGTATTTTCTACAAGATGAGCAGTATATTGGTCGAACTGAATCTCTTTCACTTCTGCATCAAAAGTATAACCGTCTTTAGCAAGCCAAGTTGTCAAAATAGTTTGCGCGCCTGTTGCATCTCCCGGAATTCTCAATTTTTCACTTGAATATGAGTCAAGCATATTAGCAAATAAATCAACATTATTAGGATCAAAGTCTTCAATTTCTTCTAGAGTTTTCCTAGTTGGCTTAACAACGCGATAATGCTTAAAATTACCATCAAAATCTTCAGGTAAAGTTAAACTATTATCTTCTTTAATTTTATTAGATGCACGACGAATACGTTCACGAGATATTTCATCAATTGATTTAAAACCCGAATCGTAAGCAGCTTTTCCACCTTTAGTTGACACTTCACGGCCATCTTTATTAACGTGGTAAGTTTTTTCAGGTAATTGCACCATAATAAACTTACGATACCCACCATCCTCAGCATTTAATTGCATCACTGCATCGGCAGTAGTAGAAGAACCGGCGAAAAAATCGAGAACTGTTGAATTTTTATACGTTCCTAGTTCTAATATTTTCTTAATAAAGTTCGTTGGTTTAGGTGTGTCAAAAACCTTATCTCCAAATATTCTTTGAATTTCTTTTGTACCGTCTGTAGCGGTTCCAACATCATCCCATACAGATTTTGGAGTTAAGCCTTTACTTGTTGCTTCAGATAAAAAACGTTTTAACTGCGGTTTAGATTTACCCGATTTACCAAAAATAATTCGATTATCAGCCATTAATTGATCAAATTCTTTTTGACCAGTTCTCCAACAACGTCCTTGAGGAGGAAGGTAACTTTCGCCTGTATTAGGATTAATTATTGGAAAAGTTAAGTTCGGTCGAACTCCAGGAGAATCAAATGGATCTGCTTTCCAAGGACCTCGTACATCATTATCTGGGTTTTCAAATCCTTTTTCAGACATTTGTAATTTGAAATTAGCCTTATTCTTGTTAAATACTCCAAAATTTTTTGAATAAACTAACGTACTATTATGGTTTAAAGAAACTATTGCATCATTAGAAACAGATTTTCTTGAATTCCATATAATATTACTAATAAAGTTATATTCACTAAATATTTCATCACATATTTCTTTTAAATTTGCCTGTTCATTATCATCAATAGAAATAAATATAGTTCCTTTTTCAGACAACAATCTCTTAGCCAAAGCTAATCTAGGATACATAAAAGTTAGCCAAGCTGAATGACTTGATTTACCCTGGATACTCTTTAAGCGTTCAACTTGATCATCATCAAGCCCAAACATCTCTTTTAATTTATCATCTGAATATTCAAAACTATCTGGATAAACAAAATCGCAATTACCTGTGTTATACGGTGGATCAATATAAATGACATCAATTTCATTAGAATATGAAGCTTGCAAATGTCTTAATACTTCAAGATTATCACCAGTAAAAAACAAATTATGACTATCTTTACCTTCACCATTATTTTGTTTTTCGTCAGGTACAACCACACTAGTTGGCATTTCGCCAGCTTGACGACGAGCATAATCCTTACCAATAAAATTTAATTGATAGCCATCAGTTAATTCTGATATATTATTTTCGGAAATAGCATCTTTAAATTTACCTAAGTCAAATGCTCCATTTTTGTCAAAAAATTCTGGCAACTTTTCCTTTAGTTCTTTCAAAAAAGCAGAATTTGGCTCTAATTGATCATTAAATTTCTGATTGTCTGTAATCATAGTAATCTCCAATATATTTTCATTTAATTTCCAATACTAACTCATCCATATCAACCTGATACAGATCAAATAGTTTGCGCAACATGTGAATTTTATTTCAAGTATCAGTATTAACGTTGACATAAACTCCATCTGTGACTTCTTTAGTTCCAGAAACAGGCTCACTAGTAAAATGCAATCCCAAACCTTTAGTAGCTTTGCTAGCGACTAATTTATAAACAGGGGTTGGATCAATTTCCATAAAATTATGAATCATAGCAAGATACATTTCCCGCCAAGACTTAACTGGATACGTCGTACCTTGAAAAGTATAGGATACTAATTTTTTACCGGTAAACTGATAATCTTCATCAATAGTATGTTGTTCATATATCTTAACCGGTGGAACGTAATTCGTTGTTGGATAAGACCATAATTTTAAAGCCTGCTGCTTTAATAAATCGTTTCGCTCCAATAATTCTTTTTCCGTCCAATGATCACAGTTTTTCATAAACTCACTCATTCGAAAACCACTGTGATTAAACCCATCTGGCATGGTCTTCTTTTCTGCAAAAGAGCGATTACTATAATTGCTGTTATAGGCCGTTAACGTTAGATTAGCCAATCGGTTTTGCCATTGATCGTGAATTTGTTGATAATTGGTTCCCAACTCCTTCTTCCAAGTCGTAGATAAAGTTTGCGGCATAATGTGTTCAATTGTATAAGTACCATTATTCATATTTTCCAGCACATTAACCCGTTCACGTGAATTCTGATTTTCTAACCGATTAAATAAGTAACGCTTATTTTTAGATTGCATGCGATAAATATCTTTAGTTGCTAAAGCATTAGAAAATTCATGATCATTTGGCAAGCGTCCTGAATCCTGTTTATTCAGTAAAATATAATTAAGGACAGGCACAAACTGTTCAGCACTAGCAGCCAACTTAGTAATATCATTATATAAAGTGGCAAAAACTTTGTTGAGTGAATTTGTTGATAAGTCACAAATCAGTCGCCGAAAAATGAACGTTTCGATCGTTTGTAAAACTGCCACAATTTGAGTAGCCGTCAATTTATTCTGTTGCCAATCAGCAAATACTGCTAATAAAAATGGCCGCGTAACATTCATTTCCAAAACGTTAAGCCGGTTTAAAATAGTATTAACAGTATCATCGGGCGTATCAGCAGCAACGATTGCTTGATAAAATTTAGCCAATTGCGTCAATTCTTGTAAAACTGGTTCAATTTCAAGCTTAGATTTTTGAACGTATTTTTTAAACTCAGGATAAACTTGATTAATTTTAGGAACACGCTTTAACTTCAAGGTCAAAAAATCACGAATTAAATCAGACACTTGATACTGCGTTAATTGCTCCATTTTGTGCCAGTATTGTTGATAATATTTTTCTTGCAGTCTTTGGGACTGATTCATCAAAACATAGTTACGAATTTTATCAGCTTCGGTTAAATCTACTCCCGTTGAATTTAAACTTTCAAAAATCAATTGAGCATTATCTTCGCGTGGATCTAGAGTTATCTTAACAATCCGTAACTTATTAATAGCTGCAAATAGTTCATCAATATCGACTTTATTTTGTAAAATAGTATCGTAAAAATATAAGTAATTAGTTGTAACATTAGACGCTTTAATATAGTCACCGACTTGTCCTGTTACTAGCTTTTGTAACGCCAATTCATCATCATAAATCGGTTTAAGTTTTAAACGTGCTCCTTCAGGTGCATATTTATCAATTAAATAACTCTCTCTAATTCGTGGTAACAATTGTAAATCATGACTTTCAACTTTTTTTGCATCTAAAAGATTAACGATTGCTAATAATAGTAAATAAACCGTTGTCATTCGTTGCTGGCCATCAATAATAACCTCATCACCAGACGAGCCTTCGTCATGAATTTGGACAATACTGCCAAAAAAATGATTGCTTTGTTTTTCTTTAATAACTGTTAACAAATCTTGATACAATTGCCGACAATTAGCTCGTTGCCAATCATAATTTCGCTGATAAACAGGTATGACCAGTCTTTTACCAGTACCATCTAAATTTCTAATAATCGGTTCTTCTTCTGTTCGCATAAAATCAGGTCCTCGATTTTGATTGCTATATAAGTCCATAAAAGTGATATCATATCAATAAAAGATGTTAAAGTCCTCATAACCTTTAATCTAATATTACCTATTAAAAATCAAAAGTCAAGGAGGCTCTTGTATGCTACAAATCAAATTTAGTGTAAACTAAATGGTATATAGACAAATCATATAAAACAAGCTATTATTACAGTACATATTTACCATTATTTATTAATTGTTGTAAACAAATGGTATATGTTTTTGTACCCTTAAAGATTTAGCAACAGAAAAAATTTCGTCGTGAGTTCATACCATTTATTCGAGACGTCGAATAAATCTTGTATAAATCCACAAATTATTTTATTTAAAAAACCATATGTCTATAACTAGTCGCTAATCCAATTTGAAAGTAGTACTGAACATACTTAATTAGGATTGTAGTGACTAACCGAAAGCTAATCTTAATGACTAGCTTTTTTATTGTGTATGCTTTGGTGCAGTAATCCCTCCATTTTTAATCATTACTTTCTTATTAACCAGTCAATCAATTGATTTTTCAACATCAAAACCAACATTTTAGTTTAATTCTTTATTGCACAAAAGACTGAGGCCAAGAGATTAGGTTACATTCATCGACTAATCCTTTTGTGTCTCAGCCTTTTTTTGAAATTATCTTCCAATTTTAAAATAAAAATCGTACCTTTTTTGAAAACGATTACCAATATAACCAATAAGCATTGAATCGCTATTTTTACCCTCTTATAATACTTGTGAGGTTGTCTTAAAGCTGCAGCCTCTCTTCCATGTCGACTGGAAAGGAACTTGAAATTTTATGATCTTAGATGAGATGCAAGCAATTGTTAATTTAACAGCACAGGAACAAGTAGTCTTAGAGTATATTATCCACAATCCTACAAAAATTTTGGAATTAAACATCAATCAACTAGCCAAGGCTAGTTATACCAGTGCAGCAACCGTGGTTCGTTTATGTCAAAAGGCGGGGTTTAGTGGCTATTCTCAATTCAAGTATCATTTTGCTTCAGAACTGCCCAATATTATCAAATTACGGGAAGACTTAGATGTCAAACCACTGGATACTAGTGTATCTATCACGGACGTCTTTCAACGCGTGGAGCAAATTCATCAACGCGCTATTGAATATACCAACAGTTTACTAGATGCCCAAACTATCTTACGCGTCATTAAGCTGGTTCAACAAGCTGAGCGTATTGAAATTTACGGCCAAGGTTTAAATTATGAATTAGCGCGGGGTTTTTGTTGGGAATTGGAAGAAGTTGGTTGTAATGCCAATGCCTATAATGCGCCCAATCCGATGCACACTAATACGGCTCAAGCTAATCAAAAACCAATAGTCGCTTTTATTTTGACACACACGGGCAACAATGAGCAAATGTATCAAGTTGCTCAACAATTGCGCCAACAAAATTATCGCACCATAGTTGTTTGTGATAGCACGCAACGCTCAATTTGCCAATTTTGTGATGAAACAATTGTCATTATGACTACCAAAGGAACACTGGATTTAAGTAACGTGGTCTACGTGGCTGCCTTACAGTATCTCTTTGATGTTCTGGTTTCTTTTAAAATGTTAGCCAATTATCAATCAGTCCAATGTATCTCACACCAAGTTGATCAGTCAAAGGAAGGAAAATAATTTTGCAAAATAATTTTTTATGGGGTGGCGCCGTTGCTGCCAACCAATACGAAGGTGCTTGGAATGTAGCGGGCAAAGGTGTTAGTGTCACTGATGTCATGACCAAAGGCGACGTCAAGCATCCTCGTCAAATCACTGCTGGTGTCTTAGATGACGCAATCTATCCTAACCACCAAGCAATTGATTTTTACCATCATTATAAGGAAGATATTAAACTAATGGCCGAAATGGGATTTAAATGTTTTCGGCTAAGTATTGCTTGGTCACGCATTTTTCCGCAAGGCGATGAACAATATCCTAATGAAATGGGGCTAGAGTTTTACGACCACGTTTTTGACGAATGCCATAAATATGGTATTGAGCCAGTGGTTACCCTCTCGCATTTTGAAATGCCCTACCATTTAGCTAAAGAGTACGGCGGCTGGCGTAATCGTAAACTGATTCACTTTTTTGTCCACTACGCTACCACTTGTTTCAACCGTTACGCTAATAAAGTTCAATACTGGATGACATTTAACGAAATTAATAACCTGATTGATATTGATAATCCCTTCAACGCTTGGACTGGCGCCGGTGTCTTATATCAAGCTGATGAAAATGCCGAAGAAACCATGTATCAAATCAGTCATTATCAATTCGTTGCTAGTGCCTTAGCTGTTCAAGCCGCCAAAAAAATCAATCCACAGTTGCAAATCGGATGTATGCTCCACTTTGGTCCCATTTACCCGTATTCTTGTCAGCCCCAAGATGTCATGGCCAGTGTCAAGGCGATGGACCGGCGCTTTTTCTTTAGTGACGTACAAGTTCGTGGTTCTTATCCTACTTACGTTAACAAATTATGGGAGCGTAAACATTTCAACTTAGATATTACAGAACAAGATTTAGCTGCAATTCAGCACGGAACTGTGGACTATATTGGTTTTAGTTATTACAAATCAACCACTGCCAAATTTAACGCCACCAAAGATTTTACCGAAGTTGCTAATCCCAATGTCCCCAAAAGTGATTGGGGATGGGCCATTGATCCGATTGGTTTACGCTATATCTTAAACGTCGTTTATGAACGTTATCAAAAACCTTTATTTATCGTAGAAAATGGTTTTGGTGCTTATGATCAATTAGTTGACGGTCAAGTTAATGATGACTATCGCATCAACTATTTACAACAGCATATCACCCAAATGCTCAAAGCCATTGAACTGGACGGTGTTGCCGTGCTCGGTTACACCCCTTGGTCCGCGATTGATTTAATTAGTGCATCGACTGGAGAAATTGAAAAACGTTATGGCTTTATTTATGTCGATGCTCAAACTTTCAAGCGCTATAAAAAGCAATCATTTTATTGGTACAAAAATATCATTGCCACCAATGGTGCTTGTCTTGGAGTTAAAAATGAGGCGCAAAAATGAAAAAATTTCTCAATGAAAAGTTAGTTCCCCTTGTCGTAAAGTTTACTAATACTAAAGCTATTCAGGCTCTCAAAGATGGCATGATGTTTGTTTTACCGTTTCTAATTGTCGGATCACTTTTTCTGTTATTAGCCAACATTCCTATTCCAGCAGTTGCCAAAGCCATCACCAACTGTGGTTTAGCTAACGTCTTCAATCAAATTTATGCTAGTTCGTTTGCCCTTATGTCTTTCTTTGCGGTAACCGGAATTACCTATGTTTATTTAAAAAATGACAAAATTGAAACCGCCTTTGCCGGCAGTTTAAGCGCCTTAGGAGCTTTTATCTTACTCATGCCTTTCAAAATTAAGGCTGCTAAAGGCGTCGTGGTTACCAATGCTATTTCCAAAGATTGGACTGCTGGTCAAGGTATGATCACTGCTATCATCGTTGGTTTAGCGGCTGGCTGGTTGTACAGCTTTTGCATCCGCAAAAATTGGCAAATAAAAATGCCAGCTGGTGTTCCACCAGCAGTTTCTAATTCATTTATTTCCCTAATTCCATCAGGTGTTGTTTTAATCGTTGCCGGTATTGTTTACGCGATCTTTAAATTTACTGCCAACATCAGTTTTACTGAAATTATTTATTCTGTTATTCAAACGCCCCTGCAAGGCGTCACCGATTCTTTTGGTGGTGTCTTAATCATGTCGATGGTCATGTCTTTGCTTTGGTGGTGTGGCGTGCACGGTGGTGCAATTTGTGGTGCTATTTTAGCCCCCATTCTCCAATCTAATATGTCGGCCAACCAAGCATTACTCGATGCTGGCAAAAAGTTAACGATTGCGAATGGTGGTCACATTTTTACCCAGCAATTTTGGGATAATTATCTCTGCATGACGGGAGCCGGGATCGTCGTCGGCATGGTCATTTATATGACCTTTTTTGCCAAGTCAAGCATGCTCAAAGAATTAGGTAAATTATCTATCCTGCCTAATGTCTTCAATATTGATGAACCCGTCATCTTTGGAACACCGATTGTCTTAAATCTATATCTCATTATTCCCTTTATTGCCTTTCCAATGATTGTTGGTGCCGCCAGCTATTGGTTAATGGCGTGGGGAGTCTTACCGTTGTTTTCTGGAGTGATGGTTCCTTGGACCACGCCGCCCATCATCTCAGGCTTTTTAATTGGTGGCTGGAAAACAGCTCTATGGCAATTAATTATCATTATCTTATCAACGATTGTTTACTATCCATTTATTCGCAAAGTTGATTTGGATTTGCTCGCTAAACAAGAACAAATATAAAAAGAGTTACAGATCAGAAATAATTTTACACAAAAACAAGCTGAAAGCAATATTCAAAAATACTATACATGTTTTGAAGTTGATTTCAGCTTGTTTATTTATAAGTCCAACATACAAAATTACATACTAATAATTGTCGTTAAAAACTTTAATTTCATCATAAGGTATTACAGATGAAGACAAACCGTGTAGCTTTTTCGCATTAATAATGCTATCACATTTAAATTCTTCATCATTAAGCCATTTAAAATTCCATATAGACGTATTTTTTTTAACAGATTGACATAAAAGATCTTTATCAATGTGCTCACTTTCTTCATTACAAATACTATCTGTTATACTAAGTCTCTGTAACCAAACATTTATATAGCTAGTATTAGGTATGTCCTTTAACTTCTTCAATATTTGCTTAATAACATCTCCTACCTTAATCTCTCCTTTACATTTATCTAAAATAATACTAATGGCAGATACTTCTTGAGGAATCGAATTAGGTGAAATTTCAATTATAGAAACTAATATTCCAATTAACGCAAAAAAGTTTTTATCTAATTGTTCATTAGTAAAACTGTCATCTTTAGATATTCTATATGTGAATTCTTGCAATGCAACTTTAACACTACCTGAATTAGGGTACTTCTTAGCCAATTCATAGACTTGCCATAAATGTTTTTGTATAGATAAATTATAAATTTTTTTCTTACCTTTTTTGAATTGAATCAACGAACGTTGTTTAGTCCAAAACAATTTATCAGGTTTGACAGCGGTTCCAACTATGTCTGTAGTAATCATGGTTTTTTTTGAATTAAAATGCATATTTAAATCAGCTAAAATATCTGATAAGTATCTCATTATTTGATTGGCTAAATCTTTGGAATTAGTAAATATTCTATAGTCATCTCTATATCTTATGATTTTAAAATCAGAAATTTTTTCATGATTCAGTTTGTGAGATAATTGCAGATCAGAATATCCCAAAACTATTTCAGCAATAAAGTCAAAAACAGTCCCTCCTTGAGGAATACCATTCGTTTGGCCACATTGCATTCTTTGTATACAATGGTCTATTTTATTTCCTAGGTAATCATCTGTTCTATTTACTTTAGCTTTTTCCTTACCCATTATTGCCCAAGCAATACTATGGGTATAGATCGAACCATAGCAATTAGTAACGTCAGTTTTAACACAATACTTATAATTCAAAGCATATTTTATAGACGCCTGTTCTAAATTTTCCCACCAATTTAAAATTGTTTCTGCTTTATCATTTTCTTCACTTTTCGAAATTACAGGTAAGCTGATACAAATTATATTTTCATCACTCCTAAAATCTATAAACCTTTTAATTATCTCATTCCAGTTTTCTTCATTTGTAAGTAATTTAACTAAATCTACATAGCAAAATGGATTAACAATTTTTATAGGGCGCCAATCATATAAACCATCTTTATTAAGAAGCATTGTGTAATTAACATCAGTATTAATAAGCTTTTTTTATTACACAAGTTTAAGATCGTGGTATTTTCATTTTTAAATTTTTTTGTAACTTGTTTTAATACATTACTAAAATCAAAATAAACTGGTAAGTCTATGGTTATATAAGATTCAGGTTTTAAGAAAAAATTTTCAGCTTCTTTATAAGTTACATCAATAACGGAAACTCTTTTATTTGACAATATGTATCCTTCTTTCCATCTAACAAAAGAAATTATCAAGTAATTATACTATAAAACGGTCATGCTTTTTAATTGAAATTCATTAACTATGAATTTCAATTGCAGTTGTACCAAGTATAATTAAGGTTGTAAAATTATTTCAAATTGACGATTGCATTCTCTCTTTGACACGCTTATAATGCTTACCAACTAATTGAATATGGAGTGATAACATGATCGGTTGTAGTAGTTTTACCATGGAAACTAAAGATAAGAAACACTTCTTTTCGCGCACCATGGACTTTATGATGGAGATGGCTCAAGAAGTCGTCTTCGTTCCGCAGAACAAAACGTTTGCTTCGGCTTACAGCAGTGACCAACAGGTTACTAGTAAGCATGCCTTCTTAGGTATGGGGACTTTAGAAAATCAAGCACCAATTACCTTTGATGGTGTTAATGATCAAGGCGTGATGGGTGGCACCCTTTATTTTCCTGGTTATTGTAGCTATCACGACGAAGCTGCTGCTAATACTTGGGGCGTTTCCCCTGACAAAGTGATTTCTGTTATTTTGTCACAAGCTGCTAACTTAGCTGATATCAAACAATTATTCCAAGAACAAATTACCATTTTAAATGATGCCAATCCAACTTTGAAAGTTGTGTCACCACTGCACTATATCTTCTCCGATACGACCGGAGCTAGTTTAATCGTCGAACCTCAAGCTGACGGCGTGCATTTGATTGATAATTCAATTGGTGTCATGACTAATAGTCCTGATTACCACTGGCATGAAACTAACTTACGTAATTACTTATCTGTCACGCCTAAGCAACATGAAGATGTGGACTTCTTAGGCAAGACTCTCAAGCCATTTAGTCAAGGTTCTGGTACTTTCGGTTTACCTGGTGACTACACACCTGTCAGTCGCTTTGTCCGGACTGCTTTTATGAAGCAAAATGTCGAACAAGCTGCTGATGAAGCTGCCGGTGTCAGCCTCGCTCATCATATGTTAGAACCTGTCAGCATTCCGCGCGGAATTGTGGTAACCACTGATGATACCTTTGATTACACTTGTTACAGTGCTTACATCTGTGCAGAATCACGCAGTTACTACTACTCCACTTATGGCAATCAACGCATTAATTGCGTTCGTTTAACACCGGAACTGTTGCAAGAAACTGATTATCGGACTTTCAAAGTTCAAGATGATGAAGATATCGCTTATCTAAATTAACGTCAAACCAAATAACCTGTGGCTAAGATGGCTGCAGGTTATTTTTTTGGTCAATTTTTAATAGAACAAAATGTACATCCAAGTTAAATACCTTTTATCTTAAGTATAAAAGAAGTATAAAATATAAATTAGAAGTATAAAGAAAGTATAAAATTGGAGGTTTTAAGCTTGAGTAATACCCAAATATCTCAAAATCCATTTGTTCCTAGTTTTGGCCGTTTACCCACAATCCTTTTAAACCAAGAAAGCATCCTACATGATTATTTGGCTGGACTAACTAGTCAAGATGGCAAATACCAAACTTCCTTGGTCTATGGTGTTCGCGGATCAGGCAAAACTGTTTTTTTACTTAATGTTGAACAAAATTTAAAGTTACTAAAAAACTGGTATTGTCTCAGATTAACTCTCAGCCAGGATAATTTAATAATGCAATTAATTCTGGGTTTACAAAAAATTGAGGGTATTAATTGGAAACAAGTTTTGAAACATTTTTCTGCAGAATTAAATTTTAGTATGTTTGGTATTACATTTAAAAGTAACAGCTCAACGCCAGTAATTGACTATAAAGGAATTTTAGAACAAATGCTGAGTTCTCTTAAGAAAAGGAATATCTTCGTCTTAATTGAAATAGATGAGATGGAAGTCAGTTCCGATGTCCGAGCATTTGCTTCCATGTACCAAATGTTGATTGATGAAGAATATAATTTAGCTTTATTAATGACTGGACTACCTAATCGTCTATCCAAATTGCAAAACGATCAAGTCTTAACCTTTTTATTGAGAAGTAATCGCATTTACCTCAGCCAATTAGCGCAAGATGATGTGATCAATAAATACCAGATGACTTTTCAACAGGGAAATAAATTAATTGACCCACTAGACTTAGAATTGCTAGCAAAAAGTGCTGGCGGATATCCTTACGCGTTTCAAACAGTTGGTTATTATGCTTGGCGCTTCAGTAAAGACGTTATTAACCAAACAGTAATTGAACAAACTCTATCTGCCACTAAACAAGACCTTTACCGTAATTCTTATGAAAAACTCTACACTGAATTGTCTCCCACTGATCAAAAATTTTTACAAGCTATGGCTAGTTATACACAAAAAATTGTACCGATTAGTTTTGTTCAAACCACATTGGGCAAGCCCAAGAATTACCTCTCTGTTTATCGTGCGCGATTAAAAGATTCGCAATTAATCACAATCCCTGAGCGCGGCAAGGTCACTTTTTCATTACCTTATTTTAAAGATTTTATTCGCAGTTATAATAATAGTCATTTGCTTTAACACCTTAAGGTTAATTACAATAGCAAATCACGTTTAAATTGACCGTTTCAAATCAATAAATCTCTTTCAAAGACATTTCGATTGAAGAAAATTATTTTGAAGGAGTTTTTTTAGTTCTGACCATAACTATTCATTAATTGATAGTCTTCAAAACACTTGAAACTAACGAAGTAAAGGTTTACCATAATTGTGGTAAAAGTAATATATTAATATTTCAAGGAGGACATTATGCAAAAAACTGAGACTGTATTAGCATTAAAAACTGCAAAAATTGTTGCCGTTGTTCGAGGTGATTCCAAAGATGAAGCTTATAAGACCGCGGAAGCCTGTATTGATGGTGGTGTCAAATCAATTGAATTAACATTTACAGCTCCCGCAGCTGATCAAATTATTGCCGAATTAAATAAAAAGTATTCTCTTGATAAGGATGTCATTATTGGTGCAGGAACTGTTTTAGATGCTATTACAGCTCGGATTGCTATCATGTCAGGTGCCAGATTTATAGTTAGTCCTGCCTTTGACAAAGAAACTGCTCTATTATGTAACGAATACCAAATCCCCTACATGCCGGGCTGTATGACAATTACCGAAATTCAAACTGCCATGCGTTATGGTGCCGAAGTTGTTAAAGTCTTTCCCGGAAGTACTGTTAGCTGGGATTTTGTCAAAGCCGTTAAAGCTCCCTTACCTTATGTCAATATCATGCCTACCGGTGGTGTCAACTTAGACAACATGAGTAGTTGGTTTAAAGCAGGCGCCGTGATAGTTGGAACTGGTAGTGATTTAACTGGTGCTGCTCGTCAACAAGATTTTGCTTCCGTTAAAAAGCGGGCTGAAGCTTATCATCAAGAAATCTTGCGTATTCAAGGAGAATGTGATTAACAATGCAAAAAATAGTCACCTTTGGCGAAATAATGCTCAGGCTCAAACCGGCTGAAAACCAAAGAATTATTCAAACTGATCAATTTTCTGGATTATATGGTGGAGCTGAAGCCAATGTTGCTACATCTTTAGCTCTTTTAGGTGATCACTCACAATTTGTTACCAAAGTTCCGAATAATGCCCTCGGGCAGGCAGCTTTGGGAACCTTACGCCGCTATGGTGTAGACACGACTAATATTATGGTAGGTGGCCCGCGTTTAGGAATATATTTCTTTGAAAAAGGTGCCAGCATTCGCAATACTAGTGTTGTTTATGATCGTAAAAATAGTTCTTTTGCCACTTCTCAGGCTAACGAATATCATTGGCCAGATATTTTAAAAGATGCTGACTACTTTTATTTTTCTGGTATCACAGCAGCAGTTTCGTCAGAAATATACCAAACTTTACTTGTTGCTTTAGATTTTTGTCAAAAAAATCACATTACCGTCATTTGCGATTTGAATTATCGCGCTAAGATGTGGAGTAAAGAAGCTGCGCAAACAGCGATGAATCAATTAATGCCTTATGTAAACATTTGTTTAGCTAATGATGAAGACTTTGAGGCCGCTCTAGGCATTAAGGCTTTTGATGGTAATATGGCTCATGGTATTGATCAAAAAGCTGATTTTATTCACGGTATGCAGCAAATTATGAAAAAATATCCTAACTGTCAAACTGTGGCTAGCATTTTAAGAAACGTTCATTCTGTCGAAGATTCTCAATGGATGGCTCTTTTAGTCAATCAAAATGGGGTGTTAGAGACTCCTAGTTATCACATGCATGTCTGGGAAGGCGTGGCTAGTGGCGATGCGTTTGCCGCTGGTTTAATTCATGGGTTGATACATGATTTTAATACTCAAAAATTATTAAACTATGCACTCGCTGCTAGTGTTTTAAAACTCACTATTAGTGGCGACTTAAACTTAGTCACAGATTCGGAAATCATGTCCGTTATGAACCAACAAGATGGCATGCGGGTCGTTAGATAATTTAGGAATAGCAACTTCACTCACTTAAATAAAATTGTTATCAATTAGTAAGAACGATTCATTCACTAACTAGATCAGTAAATTGATCCAGTTAGTTTTTTCTTTTCTTCAATGTTACCTCTAATAACGTCAGTTCAAATGCCAATCTATTGCACTAAAAAAGACGTTCGTATTCGATACGAACGTCTTGATACTTGAAGTCAAACTTTATCGTTTCAACAGCAAAGTTTTAATTTCATAAGGCTTAAAGCTTAACTTAACCGTATCATCAGCAGCCAGTGAAAGTGAAGCTTCCTTTTCTTCCATTAAGTTAGTTTCGCTAATTGAACTGACTTTAAAGTGTGGCGTTAAAGAAATTTGCTCCGAACCACCAGCGTACTCGTGTAGTCGAACAATTACATCATCACTATCTTCGGCTTTCTTCACAGCATCAACAAACACAGTATTTGAATTAGAAATATTAATTAAAGAATCCTTATTCAAATCGGTGCCCTGGAAAACAGTTAATGGATCGTTTAATAGCCAAGCTTCTTTTTCGACATTGCCAGCTACAAAACTTCCTCGATGTGGCAATAAACTATATGTGAAATCATGTTCCCCAATATCTGCTGTTTTATCTGGGCTAACACTTCCAGTTAACAGTGAAATGCTCATCTTATTGTCAAAAATATCATAACCATACTTGCTTTCATTCATTAAGGCAATACCATAGCCGTATTCCGACAAATCAGCCCATTGATGACCAACAGTTTCAAACTTTGCCATATTCCAACTATTATTCCAATTAGTTGGCCGCTTAACATTACCGTACTGAATTTGATAAGTGGCTTCCGTCGATCTAACATTGGTATAAAATGATGCTTTTAAAATTCTTTGCCGTTCATGCCAATCAACATGCGTCTTAAAATCAATCCGCTGTTGATTATTGTAAACAATCATATCTTGTTTCAAACTAGATTGATTAAAGTGATAATAAAATCTTACAATCGTACATAATTGTCCTTGGGAAATAATTTCTATTTTGTTAGCTTTTAATTCCTGCTTTTTTTCTTTATATGAAATATCCAAATTCCAAGCATCATACTCGCGCGGTCGATCTTCAAAAATTTCTAAAACATTTCCTAATTCATGGGGAGCCAAAACTTGGCGATTATTTTGAATGTCAAATATTTCTAATAATTGACCATCAGCATTCCATGCGATTTGATAAAATTTATTTTTCAAGACATTATCTTTAACTTGAGCTTCATCATACTGCTGAACGGAAGCTTCCTTTGACTGATTAACAAATTTAATTTTTTGACTACTAAACGGACTGATATTTGGTGTCGCCACCAAATAACTGTCACCAACTCTTTGACTAACTAATTGCTGACCTGATTCATCGTAAAACAAACCGCTATTAGGTTCAGAAATTGTGACAAGATCGTTCATACTCCAAGCTGTAGAGTTAAAAATAGAATATTCATTTGGATGAGTTTGATATTTACCAGAAATATCCTTCAATAACAATGACAAGTTATCATAAATTTGTTGATAATCTTTTTGACTATCTTCATAAACCGAATGGATTGCTGATCCTGGAATAATGTCATGAAATTGATTCTTCAGAAGTAATTTCCAAGACTGTTCAAGAATTTCAGATGGGTATTGCCAACTATCATTATTCAACATCATAATAACTTCTAATAATTCTAATTTACGCAAGAGAATTTCTATTTTACGGTTATTTTTTTTATTAGCTGCATGGCCAGTATATGTTGCCCGATGATATTCAAAATATAATTCTCCATCCCAAGTATGAACATATTGACCATTTTGTAGAGCATTATCAATATTATGGTGCAATTCTTTAAAATATTTGCCAGTGGCATTAGTTGTAATTTTCGGTAAACCTGGCAATTGATTCATGGCCCGAATATTTTCTATCATATCCCGGGTTGTACCACCACCGCCATCACCATAGCCGTAAGCCAACAACAACGAAGAATTAACATCTTTATCTTGGTAACTCTTATAAATTCCCTTAACCGTTTCAGGAGTCATCGTTCCATTATAAGTGTAATAAAATGGACCTTTACTATCATTGGGATCCGGAGTGGTAATGAAATGCGTTAAAATCTTAGTTCCATCTAACCCCTTCCACAAAAAGGTGTCGTGGGGCATCCGATTAAATTCATTCCAACTCAATTTAGTTGTCATGAAAGTTGTAATCCCAGATTTTTTTAAGATTTGTGGCAAAGCCCAAGAATAACCAAAAACATCTGGCAGCCAGAGAGTATGTGATGTTTTACCGAATTCTTTCTTAAAAAATCTAGTTCCATAGAAAATTTGACGAACTAAAGACTCTCCCGAAGAAATATTACAATCGGCTTCCACCCACATTGCACCCTCAGGTTCCCAACGTCCCTCTGCAACTTTTGACTTAATCTGAGCATATAACTGAGGATAATCCTGTTTAATATAATCATATAGTTGTGGCGTTG
Organism: Bombilactobacillus sp. ESL1197; assembly: GCF_058107145.1. Classification (NCBI taxonomy): domain Bacteria; kingdom Bacillati; phylum Bacillota; class Bacilli; order Lactobacillales; family Lactobacillaceae; genus Bombilactobacillus; species Bombilactobacillus sp. ESL1197. Next base: position 175,163 of record NZ_JBYLTY010000004.1, on the reverse strand, counting down.
ATGCTAAGAATGTATATTCTGGATATTTGTCCATTAATTTAAGCACTGTACTGAAAGAACGAGCACCTTTTTCTTTAGTATTTTTAACACGCCACAACCAAGCTAAATCAATATGCGTGTGTCCAATGCCGTTGACCGTATAATTGTCTTTATCTTCTTTTTGAGATTGTAATTGCTGTTCTAATGTTTCTTGAGCTTGATAGCAGCTATTATAAAATTCATCAGAACCTGGATTGGACCAATCTAGCTTTTTTAAGGAAAAGTCCAAAGAATTCAACAATTTTTGTCTGCGGGGATCATCATCATTTAATAGTTGAACAGTCTCTATACCATTTTTAGCTAAGAAATACAGATTATCTACTTGCTTATCCAAAGAAACTAAATCGGCCATTTTAAAAATGTGCAACATTGGATCTAAAGAATCGCCTTTTCTCCCTGGCAAGCCCGTCCATAACTTTAAAGCTAACTGAATCACAGTACCCTTATATTGTTGATCTAAAAAAACTTCTTTATGATGAGCGTCAATTCCTTGATACATCTCACCGTTGATATAAAGTTGTGCTTCAATGCCAGTATGCTTTAAATTTCCCAACAAGCCTAAATCAAATAACAAAACCTGGTCATCAGAACTATTTGGAATTTCTACTTGAGACTTAATCCAAAAATATTGATCAATTCCACTCCAAATATGGCCTAAAACAATTTCCTTCCAATTTTGATTGTCATCAGGGATCTCATTTCCTACTTGAGGAGAAGCATTCAAACATTTCCAACCAGAAATATGCTTTCTATTTTTATAGCGATATTCTCCCAAATCATCAGCAATTTTTTGTATTTTTTCAACAGTAAAAATCATAATTATCTCCTCAACAATTGCCCAAAAGCCAATTAAAAATTATCTTTTCTTCCATGCATTTTCATAGGAAACACCAGTCAAATCTTTAACAGTTTTTTTGGTTAATTCTGTAGCATCATCCTTGGAACCGCCATTACGCAAACGTTCAATTTCGTCCGTAATGATCTTATGGGTATCTTTATTTAAATGAAACGTCCAAGAAATAATTAACGCAATTAACAATAACCCACCAGCACCAAACAAAAGAATATTAGCAATCGTATTTTGTGCTTGCATAGTTTGGTGTAAGTTGTTCTTAACAAAGCCGTTGTGATCTAAAATCATTCCTACGACCACTGTTGACAATGCAACAGTTGATTTTCTAGCAAAATTCATTAGTGAAGCAAAAGCTCCTGAGTGACTTTCAGTTGTAACCATTTCATCTAAATCCGGAACAAATGGGAAAACATTCCACGGTGTAAACTCCAATGTAGCCCGTGCTGCCTGATAAATAAAGGACATTATATAGATGACAATTACCATCACTCCTACAATTTTAATATTAGATTTGAACAAGAAGTAATAGCCTCCAAGCATCACTATCATAGTAATATAAGAAAAGCTATAAAGTACTCGTGGACCATACTTAATCATAACCGGTCCCGCAATTAATGGAATTAAAACACCAACGATCGAAAGCGATAACAAATTAGCAGATAATGTTGCTGTAGCACCTAAACAGAAAACAACAAAGTACGTAAAGACTGTATTGTAAACATCTTTACCTGTGAATGAAAATAGATAGATACATAAGTGTTGCCGAAAAGCTTTGATTCTTAAGGCATCAACATAACCACCAAAGGTTTCCTTAAGCATTTTCTTAATGCTATTACCTTCATTAGTATTATCAGAATTAAGCTTAGCAGCCTTAGCTTCCGCTTCCACTTCACTAACTGGTTTTTCCCAAGTAGAAAAGCTTGAAATAAACATTCCAATCACAAAAATAATTGCAAAAATTAAACCATTAATAAAGAAGGGACTTGGAGAATCTTGACCCAAAATCTTGAATAATTGTCCCGGAATAAATGTAGCCAAAAAAGTTCCACCAGCAGAAATGAACATTCTTGTAGATGACAATTTAGTTCTTTCATTGTAATCTTTAGTCATTTCTGTAGGTAAAGTTTCCCATGGTATTAACAAAAAACTAGATAATAAATCATAAGCACAGTAAATACACATGTAATACCAAAAGTTCATTTTAGGAATCCAAATGATGGCAAAAATAAATAGAAATGGTGCACCAAAGATTAACCAAAAATGACGACGACCATATTTTTTACCCAACTTAGTTTTATAAAAATTATCGGTCAAAGCACCAGCGAATAAACTTAAGATGGCATCGAGCACCCGAGCAGTGGCCATGATTATACCACCTTGCGTCGCAGTTAACCCACAAAAAGTGGTAAAGAAATACAGTAACCACGCGCCCATGATGGTCATTCCACCACCACCGACAAAATCATTAATTCCAAACCCTAAAGATGTCCACATATTAATCTTTCGTGGAGTGTAAATTCTTTTTGAAATTTTCTCAGAAAGTTTCATATTTAATTTAGTTTCCTTCCTAAATATTTAGAGTACTTTTCGTTCAAAACACAAAAAAGCGATTACAATTAATTGTTAACGACAATCTTTTTTAAATCTTGATCTCATTTAAAAACAAAAGTTAAACTGAAAAAATCTCAACTACTAGTCGCTAAAATCTGAACCCAAGCTTTAGCAGTTTGACCATTCAACTTAATTTTCAAAACACAAATTTCACTTAAAATTCAATAGCTAATGATTAGATTGTTAAAAATCAAAATACGTCTTAGCGTTGTTATAAGAAATATCTTCGACAATTTTCCCCAAATAATCGTAATCTTCTGGAACTTGGCCGCGTTCTACCCATTCACCAATTAAATTGCACAAAACTCTACGGAAATATTCGTGTCGTGGATATGATAAAAAGCTCCGTGAATCTGTCAACATTCCAACAAAATTGGCTAATAAACTTTGCTGTGCCATCGTATTGAGTTGGTTAATCATTCCTTCACGTGTATCGTTAAACCACCAGCCACAACCTAATTGCATCTTCTGCACATTGCCTTCATAGAAATCGCCCATACCGGTTGCTAACTGCATCCAATCGTTCGGATTTAAAGAATATAAAATTGTTTTAGGAATATTATCTTCATTCTGCATATCGCTCAATAAGTTCATCATTTGTCCAGCAATATCGGGTTGAGTTCCCATAGAATCAAAGCCAGCATCCGGACCAACCTTTTGAAACATTGGTTTATTAGCATTGCGCACCGCATTAATATGAAATTGCATCGTCCAATTAAATTTTTTATTTAAGCGCATTAAAGCTTCCACTAAGCCTGTAGTATAAGCATCAACCTCAGTAGCTGATAATTGTTGATTTGTAAGTCTCTTAGCAACAATCTGATCTAATTCTTCTGCACTAACTTTCACAAAATGGAAGGTATTTAGACCATGATCTGATAATTTTCCGCCATGATTTGAAAAGTATTCAAACCGCTGTTCTAAAGCTGTAACTAAACTAGCAAAATCATTAATCGTCACGTTAGCTGCAGTTCCTAAACTTTGAAGATAATCTTTATAAGAACTACTTTGAATATCAAAGGCTTTATCTGGTCTCATTGCTGGCAAAACTTTAAAACCATTGCTTTTTTCTTCTTTTGCTAACAATTCATGATAATGGAGGTCAGACGCAGGGTCATCAGTCGTGCATACTACTTTGACATTCGAGTTTTTAATCAAATTGCGTGGCTTAAAATCAGCAGTTGCTAACATTTTGTTGGCTTTATCCCAAACTTCTTGAACATTTTTACTGGTTAAAGGAGCTTTTATTCCAAAAAATCTTTGTAATTCCAAGTGGGTCCACTCATACAATGGATTACCAATTGCCTTTTCAATAGTTTTAGCCCAAGCCAACATTTTCTGATAATCATCACCATCACCGGTAATTAATTCTTCTGGCACACCATTGGCTCTCATTAAACGCCATTTATAATGGTCTCCAGCTGAACCATCATTGATCCAAATTCTAGTTAGATTAGGATAATTTTTATTTTCGTAAATTTCTTTAGGATCTAAATGACAATGAAAATCAATAATCGGCATTTTAGCGGCATAATTATGAAATAATTTTTTTCCAAAATCATTTGTTAACAAAAAATCTTTATTCAATAAAACCATTGTTAATCCTCCTTCAAAAATCAAACGTCAGAAAGTTTACCAATTTCAAGCTGTAATATATTAGTATATCTTTAAAACGGTTTCATAATATCTTACAAAAATCAATCTGTCAATAGTCAAGTAATTTGCTTAGGACTAATCATTTCTTTATTTATACAATTTCAGAAGATGGTATTTCGATTATGAGTTGTTTTTTAACATCACTTTCTAGACCGATTTACTAAACAAAGTGATCTTTCAAAGCATAAAAAAACTGTTTTTAATAATCCAATAGAATTAATATAGAATTAATAAAAACAGTTTTTTAAAATTATTCACCTAATCAATAATTTTTCTGCTATTCAAAATATTCTGGAAAAGCTTTGAGTAATTTGGGCTCTTCATCTAACATTCTATGCAAGTGCAAAGAAACCAATTTGACTGACTTAGATTCATCTTTAGCCGCTAATGCATTAACTAAATCTAAATGCTCGTTAATTAATGAATCCCAAGATAAATCTTTATTTTTTAAACGTAAAAATCTAAATCGATTTAAATTCATGTTAATCAGTTGTAACCATACCCACAATTGTTCATGAGAAGTAATGGTATAAAAATAATGATGAAAAGCTTCATCTTCGTTAAAAAATTTTTCTAATTTATTATTTTCTTTTTCAGCCAATGTCTGCCGCTCAATGTTTTGTTTTAGCAAAGTAAAATCCGAATCTTTCAAAACTTTCACAGCTTCACTAATAACCTTAACTTCCACACTTTCTCTCATAAAACGAGCATCTTTAGCCATTTTCAAATTTATTTTTGAAATGTACGTACCCGATTGTGGAACTGCATTAACCAAGCCCTCTTGTCTTAATTGCAAGATAGATTCTCGAATGGGGGTTCTACCAACTTTTAACTCCTTACTTAAATCTTTTTCCGAGATTTTTTGACCAGGAATGTAGTATAAATTGATAATTCTATGCAAAATAATGTTATACACTTGATCTTTCATCGTTTGAATTGCTATCAATTCTTTAACTCCTATTCTAAAAATAAAACAAGTCCAAATTAATTCGTATCTCAAAATAAGCATTAATACCTAAACCGACTCATTACTTAATAAGTAAATACTTCACTATCGATAATAATCTTAACATCATTTTAATCTCACTGTAGATAAAAAGTTACATTAAATTTTCAAATTGAGATTTGATCACATACCGTTTAATGCTTAAATGAATCCTACAAAAAATTTATTATAATTATATATAAAACCACAATAATCATAAATTATTTTTGACAAGAATTATGATAAAAATAAACATTGATGTGAAATTTCGTTACCAGATAACTTGATAATCAACTTTCATATGGCTTGACAACAATACATAAAACGAATACATTAGTAGAAAAAGTAAGTGATATATTAGTATACCAAAAGCAATTTTTTACTATTATTAAAGGAGTGATTAATATGGTTAAATTATTAGATGATTATCTCACAGACAAACATTTATTTATTGAAAAAAATATCAAAACACCAAATTATGATTCTCAAACCATTACCCATAACACTTTAGCCAAGCCAACTTGGGTGCATTTTGGTGGTGGTAATCTTTTTCGGTGCTTTCATGCTAAAATTGCCCAAGATTTATTAAATCAAGATCAACTTAATAGTGGTATTATTGTGGCAGAAACTTATGATGAAAATGTAATTGACCAAGTTTACGACAAATATCATAATCGGATTTTGAGCGTTACCATGAAAGCTGATGAAAGTTTAGAACAAGAAGTTCTTGCCAGTGTCGCCAAAGCATTGTATTTTAATCAAAATAATCAAAGTGGCTGGGAACAATTAACTGATATTTTCACCAAACCATCTCTACAATTAGCGACCTTTTCTATTACAGAAAAAGGCTATTCTTTAACCGATATTAATGATGAATTAACACCAGAGGCCAAATTAGATATTCAAAATGGTCCAAGTAATCCCACTACTAATATGGGCGCTGTGGCTCATTTACTACTGGCTCGTTATCAAGCCGGCCAACTACCGATAGCCATGGTTAGTACCGATAATTTCTCACAAAATGGCCTAAAATTAGAAACTGAAATTTTAAGAATTGCCAACGGCTGGTTAAATAACAAATTTGTGGATTCCGGTTTTATTGACTATTTAAAAAATCCACAGAAAGTATCTTTTCCATGGACGATGATTGATCGAATTACTCCTAATCCATCCGAAAAGGTAGCAGCACAATTAAAAGCAGAGGGTTTTGAAGATACCAACATCATCCACACACCCAAACACACTAATATTGCTCCTTTTGTGAATACTGAAGAAACCCATTATCTTGTGATTGAAGATAATTTTCCTAATGGTCGTCCTCCTCTGGAGCAAGCGGGTGTAATTTTAACGGATCGTGAAACGGTAAATGATGCTGATCAAATGAAAGTTACGGCCTGTTTAAATCCACTGCATACTGCACTAGCAATTTTTGGTTGCTTACTAGGTTTTAATTCCATTTCTAGTGAATTAACTGATGCTGATTTAAAAGCCTTAATTAAAAATTTAGGTTATGGTGAGGACTTACCAGTCGTTCCAGATCCTAAAATTATCAATCCCAAACAATTCATCGATGAATTAATTAATAAGCGTTTACCAAATAAAAATATTCCAGATACTCCACAACGGATTGCTAGTGATACTTCCCAAAAAATTCCAATTCGTTATGGTGTGACATTACAACGCTACATTGATGACCCTGATCGTGATCCGCGGGATTTGGAATTTATCCCGTTCATCATAGCTGGTTGGTGTCGTTATTTAATGGGACTTGATGACCAAGGCAAAGCTTTCGAACAAAGTCGTGATCCATTATTGGAAACTTTAAAACACTATTTAGTTAAAATTCAATTAGGTAGCCAAAATAATGATGTTCATCAAGCTTTAAAACCAATTTTAGAGAATCAGAGTATTTTTGGTAACAATTTATACAAAATTGGCTTGGGCGATAAAGTTGAAAATTACTTTACAGAAATGATTAGTTCCCAAGGAGCAATTAGAAAAACGTTGCATGAAACAGTCACTAATAAAAGTTATTAATTTGTAAAATATAATATGACAAAGGATGTTTGATATAAATGAAAAATATGGGTTTTCGCTGGTTTGGTTCTGATGATGATTCAATTAAGTTACAAGATATTCGTCAGATACCCGGAACAACTCAAGTAGTTGGAGCGTTATATGATGTGCCCGTAGGTGAAGTTTGGCCAAAAGACAAAATCAAAAATCTCAAAGACGAAGTCGAAGCTGCTGGGTTAAAATTAGAAGTGATAGAATCGGTTAATATTCACGATGATATCAAGATTGGTTTACCAACTAGAGATAAGTATATTGAGAACTACAAAGAAACCATTAAAAATTTATCTTACTATGGTATCAAAGTTATTTGTTATAACTTTATGCCCATCTTCGATTGGGTACGAACTAACCTTCATTATCAATTAAAAGATGGCTCTCATGCTTTAGCTTTTGAGCAAAAATACGTCGAAGGTAGTCCCGATGAAATTGCAGCTGCTGTGCAAAAAGACTCCAACGGTTATATCTTACCCGGCTGGGAACCTGAGCGTTTAGCGGAAGTTAAGCATCTCTTCGAATTATATAAAGACGTGGACACGCAAAAGTTAACTGACAATTTGAAATATTTCTTAGATGCTATCATTCCTGTTTGTGAACAATATGATGTTCGTATGGCCATGCATCCAGATGATCCTCCCCGCCCATTATTTGGACTACCGCGGATCTTTAAAAACCGGGACGATATGTTAACCATTGAACAGCTATATGAATCAAAATATAACGGCTTTACTATTTGTACAGGCAGTTTAGGTGAGAATCCTAACAATGATGTTCCTGCCATTATTAGAGAATTTGTTCCCAAAGATCGTGTGCCTTTCGTTCATGCACGTAATATTAAATTTATGGGGAACAACGGTGATTTTCATGAATCACCGCACCTGTCTTCTGAAGGTTCTCTAGACATGTATCAAATTATGAAAGCTTTGTACGATACGGGATTTGATGGTTATATCAGACCGGATCATGGTCGCGATATTTGGGGTGAACAAGGACGCCCTGGATATGGATTATATGATCGTGCTTTGGGGATTACCTATCTCAATGGCTTATGGGAAGCAATTAATAAAGATCACAAATAATTTACTGATTACTAAAAGTGGTGGATAGACAATTCTTAAGGATTACTATTCACCACTTTTTGCTATTTTCAGAACCCAAAACTCAAAATCATTAATTTTATAAAAATTATTAAGGAGAAAATATTATGATACCAGACCTAAAAATTCAATATGCACATAGTCCACAAGATATAGACCATTACAATACCGAACAAATGCGAACGGAATTTTTAACCGAAAAAATTTTTGCTCCCGGAGAGATTCATCTAACTTACACTTACAATGACCGAATGATTTTTGGTGGCGTTTATCCTACCAATAAACCTTTAGAAATCGTTCTAAGCAAAGAATTGGGCGTTCAATATTTTTTGCAACGCCGTGAACTGGGCTTTATTAATATTGGTGGTAGCGGTTCAATCACCATTGATGGTCAACAGGAAAATATTGCCCCTCATGATGGTTATTACATTGGAATGGGCACTAAGCAAATTATCTTTGCGTCAGGTAATCCAAATAATCCTGCTAAGTTTTACGTAGTTTCTACCCCAGCCCATCATGCTTATCCCAATAAAAAGCTGCCTTATGCAGATTCTCTTGCTTTGCCTAAAGGTGATCAACAACATATGAACAAGCGGATTATTCATAAATATATTGATGCATCGCAAATGAAGACCTGCCAGCTACAAATGGGCTACACAGTTCTTGAACCTGGAAGCTCTTGGAACACAATGCCTGCTCATACTCACGCTCGGCGTATGGAAACCTACTTTTATTGCGAATTTGCCTCAAAAGATACACGTGTTATGCATATTATGGGGACACCTGCTAATACAAAACATATTTGGTTAGAATCCGAACAAGCTGTTGTTAATCCTAGCTACTCCATTCACTGCGGTGTTGGAACTGAAAACTATTCATTTATTTGGGCTATGTGTGGCGAAAATCAAACGTATGATGATATGGATCAAATTAAAATGCATGATTTACGTTAATTGAGCAATATAAAACGTTTTGTAAGAAAGTATTGCAATAATACAATTGTAAACAATTAGCATCTGAATCTTTACACAAATTAGCAATAACTTTTTTCATTAATTCTGGATCATAGGAACTTTATTTTAACTATCTTTAAATCAAAAAAGCCAACTTCAAACGTCTACCAATTATGGCAAGCTTTTGAAGTTGACTTTTTTAATTACTTTTCTTTTTGTGAACGTGCAATTAATTTTTGGGTAATTTGCTTCAAAGTGGGTTCAAACAGCGATTGTTCCGTAATTTGGTTTTGAGTAATTTGTTGCTGCCACCAATCATTTCGAATCACTTGCACCTGTGACAAAACCTGCTGTCCTGCTTTAGTTATCGAAATAATATTTCGCGTATGGTTTTGATTGGAAACTTCTTGTGTTACATATTCCAGCGCTTTTAGACGTTGTATTTCCCGGGTAATTTGGCCCTTACTAATCAATAATGTTTTGGCAATATCATTTTGACTTTGGGAGCCGGTTTTACATAACAAAACTAAAATATAAGCACTCGTGGCATTCAAATGTAATTGTTGATAGGCCGCATGTGTATCTCGTAAAAATGCCCGGTGAATCACAGAAAAATATTGTGCTAAATCTCCCGGATAAAATTTATCAGTCATCTTTTTTAATTACCTACCTTTAAATTTAGTTTACCAGATTTTTCACGATTTATTGACAGATTTTTGAATTAGCTCACTTAATTTGAAATTTTTTAAAGAAAAAATTACAGCCAAATGTGAATTTAGCTAACCACTTTTGTTACAAGTAATTGGCAATTTTTTTGAATACTATTTCACTAATTAAATTAAATATTTTTTGCAAAAAGTGATTGACAATTTTTTCACAAAGAACTATTGTTTCATTGTGAACGTTCACTACTTAACTTTTACAAACAAAAGGAGATGACCTTAGTGATTTCTACTTTAATTAGCGCCTTATTACCTGTAGTTGTCACTTTAATGCTGGGCTATTATGCCGGCTTTCGCCAAGATTTTAACGGTAACAGTGCGACTGAAATTAACAAATTAGTCATGAGTTATACTTTGCCGCTCAGCTTATTTGGCGGCATTGTAGCCACTAATGGCCACATTTTATTGCAAAATGTGCAAGTTGCATTATGGATTTTTATCGGAATGGTTGGCGGTTATGTAATTGTCCTATTAGTATTACGCTACTTGTTTAAAAATAGCCTCTCACTTGCAGCACTGAGAACTTTAGCTATTACTGGACCGGCAATTCCCTTCGTGGGTCCCACTGTTTTGGGAGCTTTATTTCCAGACAAAAGCGCCCTTTTAGTTTCAATTGGTGGTTTAGTCATGAACATTATTCAAGTGCCGTTAACCGTAATTTTACTTTCAAGTGATTCTAATCAAAAGATCAGCTTAGGCACTAACTTAAAAAATGCCTTAAAAAAACCAGTGGTCTGGGCCCCAATTTTGGCGTTTATCTTAGTCATGTGTGGCCTCACTATTTCTCCTGATTGGGAACGTTGCTTCTCTGTCTTAGGTCAAGCTACTGGTGGTTTAGCACTCTTTTCTTCAGGAATTGTGCTCTTTGAGAAAAAGCCTAAACTATCATTACCGGTTTGGGGCAACACGTTAACTAAAATCGTGATTATCCCCGCAATTATGTATCTACTCATGAAATGGTGCCAAGTAGCACCGCAGACATTAAAAGAATCTCTAGTTTCCTTGGGCATCCCTACCGCTGCTATTTGTACAATCTTTGCTAACCAATATCACTTAGCCGAGCGCGAGATGGCTTCAACACTGTTCTTAAGTACCGTTTTATCAGTCATCACCTTAGGTTTTATTATCGTATTTTTAGGCATTTAATTTAATCAATAAAGGAGTTTATTCCAATGAATATTGCACAACAAATCGTTCAAGTTTTAGAAGATCGGGGCGTCAAATATGTTTTTGGTATCCCGGGTGAAGAAAATATTCGCATCGTCGATGCTATCCATGATTCAGATAAAATTCAATTTATTTTGGTTCGCCATGAACAAGGTGCTTCATTTATGGCTGACGTCTACGGCCGCTTAACAGGGCAACCAGGCGTTGCTACCGCTACCTTAGGACCGGGCGCAATTAACTTACTTTTAGGTGTTGCTGACGCCCAAACCAACTCGACACCACTGATTGCAATCACTGCCCAAGGTGGTTTGAATCGGATTTATAAAGAATCGCACCAAGTGATTGATCTAAGAACTATGTTTCAGCCAGTGACCAAGTGGTCCGAAAACATCTATGAAGCTCAGGCCGCTCCAGAAATCATCAACAAAGCCTTTAATCAAGCTGTCAATGGTCGCCCCGGTCCAGTTTATGTGGGCATTCCCCAGGATATTGAGCCACAAAAGGCCGTGCCTAACATTCCTTTAGCTGCTTCCACTCCCGCTAATCAAACTATCCCACAAACAACCGATTTAAAGGCCGCTGCTGCTATTATCAAAACAGCTCAACATCCGATTGCCTTAATTGGCATGGGGGTCATTCGCGATCACGCTAGTCAAGTCGTCAATGATTTCATCAAACAAACTAATTTACCAGCAGCCACCACTTTTATGGGAAAGGGAGCAATTGATGATCGTTTACCATCAGCTCTCGGTGTCATTGGTTTCATGCGCCACGACTATGAAAACTTTGCTTACGATCAAGCCGACGTTATCATTACGATTGGTTATGAACTATCAGAATTTGATCCTAGCCGGATTAATCCACAGGGTGACAAACAGATTATTCATTTGAACGATTTTCAAGAAGATACTGATGCGCATTATACCGTTAGTCAAAATTTAATCGGTAATTTAAAAGCTACTGTTCCGTTATTACAGGCTGAGCTCACTAACTTTCAAGTACCTGCCTTAAAAACTACGATCAAAGAAGCTGTGCAAGCTGAATTAACTTTTGGTCAACAAGAAAGTCAAGTTCCCCTCACTCCCCAACAAATTGTCACTGCTACTCGTGAAGCCGTCGATGACCAAGGCATTGTGTTAGTAGATACTGGTGCTGTCAAAATGTGGATGGCCCGTCTCTATCAAAGTTACATGCCAAACTCTGTGTTAATTGATAATGGTTTATCGACAATGTCTTGGACTTTACCAGGAGCTATTGGTGCCAAACTTGCTTGTCCTGACCAAAATATTTTAGCGGTTATGGGCGATGGTAGCTTTTTGATGAACTCGCAAGAACTCGAAACTGCCGTACGTTATCAAGTCCCAATGACCAACTTAGTCTGGGTTGATCAATCTTACGGCTTAATCAAATGGAAGATGGATATGGAATTAGGTCATCACTCCGAGGTTGATTTTAAAAATCCCGATTTGATTAGTTACGCCCAATCATTTGGTGCCAATGCTCATCTAGTCCAAAGCCGGCAAGATTTAGTGCAAACCTTACAAGCTAGCTTAAATAATCAACAAGTCAATGTTATTGTTTGTCCCGTTGATTACTCCGAAAATATGAAGTTAATTGACAAACTCGGTCAAGTTACGATTTCTCTTTAATAAACAGAAAGTAGGCAAAGTTTTATGAATGAATTTAGTATCAAACCCGCAATTACTAGTGTGCCTGATTTACCCACTTTATTTCAAGAATTACAAGTGGGTCAACATGATTTGCTCTTAACTAATCAGTATATTATTGAACCCCATTTGGACCTCGATCAACTTCCACTCGACGTGGTTTATCTCGAAAATTATATTCAGGGTGAACCCACTGATCAAGCGGCCGATCAACTATTACAACAAGTCAATACCAAAGATTATGATCGCATTCTGGCTATTGGCGGTGGTTCCGTGATTGATAATGCTAAATTACTGGTTTACGGTACTGGAGTTAATATGCAGCAAATTGCTGCAAATGGCGCTAATTTAACTAAAAAGCGGCAATTGATTATTGTGCCAACGACCACTGGTACCGGCAGCGAAGTTACCAATGTTGCCGTCTTCAACTTTTTAGCTAAACAAACTAAAGTTGGCTTAGCCTACCCGCAAATGTATGCCGATCAAGTTTATCTAGTGCCACAATTAGCGAAAACTATGCCTTATAAAGTGTTCGCTACTAGTTCCATTGATGCGTTAGTCCACGCAATTGAATCTTACTTGTCACCCAAAGCTACTAGCTTTAGTAAACTGTTTTCTGTGCAGGCTATGACAACAATTATTCAAGGTTACAATCAAATTATTATCCAACAACAAGTCGGGCAAACACCTCAAGGTCAATTACTCTTAGACTTTTTAGAAGCCAGTACTATGGCCGGTGTAGCCTTCGGCAATGCTGGTTGCGGCCCCGTTCATGCCCTAGCATACCCGATTGGGGCAACTTATCATATCGCTCATGGCCAATCCAATTATTTAGTATTTAGTGGCACCTTCAGAAAATATCAAGAATTGGGAGCTGATTTATCTGCTTTAGAAAATATTTTAGCAACGATTCTACCTGTTGCTCCTAAAGCTACGCTCTCTGAACTAGAAAAACTAATTGATCAAATTTTACCCAATCAAAGTTTAAGTCAAATTGGCATGACTGAACCAACTTGCCAAGAGTTTGCCCAATCAGTGATGGACAATCAACAACGATTAATGATTAATTCCCCCATCACTTTAACTCAACAAGATGTCTGTGATATTTATACTCAATTACTTTAATTTTCTAATTAATTTCAGCAATGCTCGGCAATCTAACATGATTTCCGAGCATTTTTTTGATCTTATATAGCTAATAATTAAAATTAATTTAAAAGCATTTTAATTTTAGGCTGCAATAATCAACATTGTTATATCAAAGTTTTCGCGACTAACTCCTTGCTTTTTAATTAGTTTTAAATTAGAATTGCATTAATTTAAAGTTAAAGGAGTGCTACTTATGAAAAAAATAGCTTTAATTGGCCTTACTTTACTCACCAGTTTTGGATTAGTCGGTTGTGGTCATAAGAATGCAGATGCTAAAAAAGAAATCGCCATTGGAACATCAGCTGAATTAAGTACCGCCGACGTTTCATTAGCCATGGATAATGAATCTGCCGAAGTGGCCGAACAAGTCAATGAGGGACTTTACAACTTCAATAAAAAAGGCAAAATTATCCCCGCACTGGCCACCGGAATGCCTAAATTATCGAACAATCAAACTACTTATACCATTAACATGCGCCATAACGCCCACTGGAGTAATGGTAAACCTGTCACCGCCCAAGATTTTGTTTATGGCTGGCAACGAACTGTCAATCCCAAAACCAAATCACAGCAATCTTACTTTTTAGAAAATGTTAAAAATTATCAAGCAATTAATTCCGGCAAAATGAGCCCACAAAATTTTGGCATTAAAGCTACTGGCAAGTATCAACTGCAAATTCAACTAGAACACGCCGTACCATATTTTCCATCAGTTTTAGCCATGAGCGCCTCCTTCCCTCTTTACAAACCATATGTCCAAGCCCAAGGTAAAAAATACGGTACCAGTTCCAAACATACTTTATATAACGGTCCCTTCACTCTCCAAGACTGGGACGGCACCAGCGATACTTGGTCTTATGTCAAAAATCCGCATTATTGGGATCAAAAGCACGTCCACTTGGACAAAATTAAAGTCTCTGTGATCAAGAGTCAGGATACTGGTGCTTACCAATTTGAATCTAAAGAATTAGCCATGGTGCCTTTAACTGGTCAAGAAATTAAAAATCACGCCCAAAGTAAAGCTTTATATGTCCGCAAGTTACCCGGCACGCAATATTTAGAATTCAACAATAAGCGTAAACTCTTTAGTAACGAAAAAATTCGCCAAGCCCTGGCCATGGCCATTGATCGCCAACAATTGACTAGCAAAGTTTTACAAGATAAATCAGTACCGGCCACGGGGTTCGTTCCTACCGGTTTCAAAAATCCGCAAACTCATCAAGATTTTGCCAAACAGGCTGGACAATTAACCCAATATAACGTCAAGCAAGCGCAACAATTATGGCAAAGTGGACTCAGCGAACTGGGATTGAAA
The DNA here is from genome assembly GCF_058107145.1 of Bombilactobacillus sp. ESL1197. Taxonomy (NCBI): domain Bacteria; kingdom Bacillati; phylum Bacillota; class Bacilli; order Lactobacillales; family Lactobacillaceae; genus Bombilactobacillus; species Bombilactobacillus sp. ESL1197. The sequence continues at coordinate 159,876 of NZ_JBYLTY010000004.1, read as the reverse complement.
TCGGCTAGTTTCACTATTACATCTAGTAACGATGATCAGACTAAGAAAGTGGACGAATTTTTGCAGTCACAATTACAAACCCACTTACCCAAACTCAAAGTTAACGTCAAACCAGTCCCGTTTAACAGTCGCCTAGCCTCTTGTGAAGCGGGCAATTACGACGCCGTCATCAATGGCTGGACACCAACTTTTGCCGATCCGACAGATTTCTTAAATCTTTTAACAACAGGTAACAAAAATAATGAAGGCAAATTTAGCGACAGTCAATATGATCAGTTAGTCAAGACTGCTAATAATCAATATGCTACGCAGCCACAACAACGTTGGAATAATCTGCAAGCCGCCAACAAACTAGTTGTTCAAAAAGCGCCGGTCGTTCCCTTGTATTACCTATCTCTTGTTTATTTGATTAACCCCAAACTCAAAGGTATTGTGATGGGACCTATGGGCTTTCCATATTACAAAAATGCCATCATGAACTAATTAAATTCATTGGTTAATTAAAATAAAATTACCAATTGACCAAAAGTTATTAATAATCAAGACTATTTTTAATTAATTTAACTGCGTTTTAGCACACAATCAAGATTGTTGATTATCCAATCCGATTAGCTGAAACGCAGTTTTTTTATGAAACATAATGCCGAATTAAGGTCGTCTAGGCATGAATATTCAGTCAGTTAGTCAAAAAATTATTAGCCAAATTATTATTATTATTTTTTAAATTTCTGAATTTAATTTTTAAAAACTTTTTACATTCATTTTTAATTTTAGTTTGCAATTAAATTAATGTCGAATTAGAATAAAATTAATTTCTAAATTATTTAAGGAGGGATGTTCATGAAGAAAATCTATTTAATGGGTTTGACCTTACTTAGTAGCCTAAGCCTTGTTGGTTGCGGTCATAATAATGCCACCAACAAAAAAGACATTTCCATTGGGACTTCCGCAGAGTTAAGCACTGCCGATGTTTCACTGGCGATGGATAATGAATCTGCCGAAGTTGCCGAGCAAGTCAATGAAGGCTTATATAATTTCAATAAAAAAGGTGAAATTATTCCAGCATTAGCCACGAGTAAGCCGAAATTGTCAAACAATCAAACTACTTATACGATTAACATGAGACATAATGGTCACTGGAGCAACGGCAAGCCTGTGACCGCGCAAGACTTTGTTTATGGTTGGCAACGGACTGTTGATCCCAAAACTAAATCACAGCAATCTTATTTTTTGGAAAACGTTAAAAACTATAAAGAAGTTAATAGTGGTAAGTTAGCCCCGAGTAACCTCGGCATCAAAGCCACTGGTAAGTATCAACTGCAAATTCAGTTAAATCAAGCCGTGCCGTACTTCCCATCCGTTTTAGCGATGAGTGCTTCGTTCCCATTGTATAAACCGTATGTTCAAGCTCAAGGTAAGAAATACGGTACCGATGCCAAACATACTTTATATGATGGACCGTTTGTCTTAAAAGATTGGGATGGCACTAGTGACACTTGGTCCTATGTCAAGAATCCCCATTATTGGGATAAAAAGCACGTCCACTTGAACAAAATCAAAGTCTCCGTTATTAAAAGTCAGGATACCGGTGCTTACCAATTTGAATCCAAAGAATTGGCAATGGTGCCTTTAACCGGGCAGGAGATTAAAAATCACGCTAAGAGCAAATCATTATATGTTCGTAAACTTCCGGGAACTATGTATCTGGAATTCAATACTAAACGCAAATTATTTAGTAATGAAAAAATTCGCCAAGCCATGTCCATGGCTATTGATCGCCAACAACTGACCGGCAAAGTTTTACAAGATAAATCGGTTCCAGCTTCTGGCTTTGTGCCAACAGGTTTTAAAAACGAACAGACTGGTAAAGATTTCTCCAAAGAAGCAGGGCAATTAAACCAATATGATGTTAAACAAGCTAAGCAACTCTGGCAAAGTGGGTTGAGCGAATTGGGACTCAAATCGGCTAACTTCACCATTCTTTCCAGCAACGATGATCAAACTAAGAAAGTCGATGAATTCTTACAGTCACAACTGCAGACGCATCTGCCTGGTCTCAAAGTTTCGGTCAAATCAGTCCCATTTAATAGTCGGTTATCCTCCAGTCAATCCGGAGATTTTGATGCCGTCATTAATGGTTGGACACCAACCTTTAATGACCCTACTGACTTTTTGAACCTCTTAAAGACCGGCAACAAGAACAATGAAGGCAAATTCAGCGATAGTCAATATGATCAGTTAGTCGACAATGCTAACGGACAATATGCTACACAACCACAACAACGCTGGGATAGTTTGCAAGCTGCTAATAAGATGGTGGTTCAAAAAGCGCCCGTCGTTCCTATGTATTATATCTCAATGGTCTATTTAATTAATCCAAAATTAAAGAATGTTGTCATGGGTCCCATGGGCTTCCCATATTATAAAAATGCCTACATGAAATAAAAAATAACTATTAGGAGTAAATTCAATTATGAAAATTTATATTTCTACTGATGTCGAAGGTTTAGCAGGTATTACTGATTGGAACATGGACGATCACGATACTGTCAAGTTCCGGAAGCTTTATAACGAACAAGTTGCTTGGACTCTCCAAGGCATTCAACAAGCAACGAACAACAGTCAAATTGATGAAATTTTGATTTCTGATTCGCACGCCAGAGGTACGAACTTAGATTATGACTATTTATCAGATATTGACGACCGGATCTCTTTAATTAGTGGTTATCCGCGTGAAGATTATATGATGAGTGGCTTGGATGATTCCTTTGACCAAATTTTCTTTGTTGGTTACCACTCAGGCATTGGTAAATTACACGGCAATATGGATCATAGTTACAGTGCCCGTTCTGCTTATAATGTCTGGATTAATGGTCAATATCAAAACGAAACGACTATTAATGTCGCTTATGCTAACGAATTGGGTGTTCCGGTAACTTTAGTCATTGGTGACTCGGCACTTAAAGAACAACTCGTTGACGAAAAAATGTGTCCGACTCCTAAAGTAGTTGTTACAAAAAAATCCTTAAATCGCTTCTCCGCGATGAGTTATCCGCGAAAACAAGTTAAAGCTGATATTATCAATGGTGCCAAAGAAGTAATTGACAATCCGGCGCCTTATACTGCTGTGCAACCATTAAGCACACCTTTAACTTTAAAGATTCAATTAGCTAATACTGCTAAGGCAGATGCCGTTGAACAAATGCAAGATGTAACACGCGTTGATGGGCGCACAGTGGAAGTTCAATGCCCATCCATGAAAGCTCTGTTAAATGAAATTATTGCCATTGTTATGTTAGCTGGTACTCAAGACTAATCAAGACTAATTAGGAGTAGTGCAAATGAAAGAAAATCAAGAAATTGAACTAATTAAACATTTTTCCAATTTAAATGGTGCTTCCGGTTTTGAAATGGAAGTCGCTAAATATTTTCAAGAACAAACTAAACCCTTTGGACAAACCAAAATTGACGGAATGTTTAATAGTTACGTCAGTCGCCAGCAAAATACTGGCAAACGCCCAATGATTCAAATGGATGCACATGCCGATTCGGTCGGTTTTATTGTTCAAGCCATCCGACCAAACGGCTTAATTAAATTCGTACCGTTAGGCGGTTGGGCTCCAACTAATATTCCAGCCATGCGGGTGCGGGTTCGCAATCAAGACGGTCAATATATCAAAGGTGTCGTAGCCACTAAGCCACCACATTTTATGACTGACGCCGAACGTAACGCTGTGCCCCAAATTGCCGACTTATCGGTTGATGTTGGTTCCACTAGTCGTGAAGAAACTATTAATGACTTCAAAATTAACACTGGTTGTCCGATTGTGGTGGATGCTGATTGCGAATACTTTGACACCACCCGCATGTTCTTCGGCAAAGACTTTGATAATCGCGTTGGTGCCGCTGCTTTAGTTGCCACTTTATCTGATTTAGCTGATCAAGATTTAAATGTTGATTTAACCATGGCTTTGTCAACTCAAGAAGAAGTTGGAACGCGCGGAGCTGAAGTTACTGTGCGTAACATTGACCCTGACTTGTCAATTGTCTTTGAAGGTTGTCCATGTGATGATACTTTTACGCCTGATTGGTTAGCACAAACTGGTCTCAAACGTGGACCAATGCTCCGCGATATGGACACATCCTTTATTGCCAATCCATTATTTGAACAATACGCTGATGATTTAGCTACCAAAAATCATATTCCACATACTCGTTCGGTTCGGACCGGCGGCGGTGTTAATGGCGCTCCGATTTTATACTATCGCGGGGCTCCAACTATTGTCATTGGCATCCCAGTGCGCTATGAACACACAGCTTTCAACTGGGCCAATCTTGATGATTTTGAAAACGCCGTTAAACTAGCCGTCAAGATTATTGAATCAATTGATGAATCAACAATTAACAGTTTTAAAGGCGAATAAATTGTAAGATCCCTCTAAAAAAATATCCATGATTGAATGTTCTGAGTTAGTTAATACTAATGAAATTCAATTAATGGATATTTTTTATTTGTAATTGTTCCAATTATTGCTTTACAAGATGATTAACGACAAAATCAACATCATTATTACACCAAAAATCATTGGTACCCAAGTGCGTCTAATAATTTGTAAAGGTGCCAACTGAGTTTCACCTGCAACAATTAAGACTACTGCCGCTACGGGCGAAACTGCTCGAAACAAATTACCTGCTAATTGCATCGGTACCGATAATGCCATTGGCGCAATCCCAGCGGCTTTAGCTAATGGCACAATTAAGGGAATCATCGCAAAGATTAAGGCCATACCACTGCCACTTAGTAAAACAATTACTGCTGTAAAAATAACCATAACGACTGGCAGGATAAAACCAGCTCCTGTTAAATGGTGCATCATCGTTTGGATCAGATTGATTAAGCCCATGGAAGTCAAACCTTGGACAAAGACCTGTGCTGATACTAACAGAGCTACCACACTCATTACGTTGCCCATCCCATTGAAGAACGCATTAGTCTCCTTGAGCACACTTTTTATTTGCCGCTTTTTACAAAATTCAACAAAAACCGCAATTATAAAACTCATAATTGAGACGACCTGAACACTTAAAGTCAATTGATGTTTCAGTCCTAAATTGATAAAAAAGACAACTAATAATAAAATAATTGGCAATAATGGTAAGATTCCATAAATCAAGCGCCAGCCCCCAGAATAATCTGGAACTTGTTGAACCTCTTTGGCCTGGTTGGGATCTGAACTTTGCGCCAATTCCGCTGAATAAGATAAATTTTCTGGATACTTTTTATCCTGATATTTTTGCCAAAAGTAATGCACGACTGCCATCGCTAAAATAGTTGGAATAGAGATAATAGCATGGTACTTAAAGACATAGGTACTAACCGGTAAGTGCAACTGAGCTGCTACAGCCACATTATCGGCCCCTAAGGGCGTGGGGACAATGGTCGCAGAAGTAGCAATCACAGCCGCTGCGCTAAACCTGGACATGCCCGCAGTTCTTAAAACTGGATATAAAGTTGCTAACAGAATAATGGCTAAATTAGCAGCACTGGGAATAACTAAGGACATGAGGGTGCCTAATAAAAAGACAATTGGTACTAAGATATACACAGATTTAATCTTTTTAATGGGCTTACTTAAGGCATCAACCGTTACTTGATTAGCTTGGATTTGGTTCATATAAGAACTATAGCCACCCAATAACAAAATCACAAATCCTGGACCCACCAAAGTGTTACTAAATTGATCAGCTAATGATTGAAACGGATTGAGCCACACATTTCCCGTTGGCACAGTAACTTTGACTTTTTGTCCCAATATAAGGGCAACATACATCAAAATTAGCCCCAACAGTAATAATGTCATTTTAATATCGTTCTTCTTAATCAACATATAAACTAAAATACTGACTGCGATTAAACTAATTAACAAGATTAGAATAGTTTGCATTAAGTCTATCCCCCATAAAAACTAAATATTAATCATTCAGCCGGAAATAACGGTACTGGTTTTTGTGATTTAACATCGAACATTCCTTGATCAGAGATCTTTAATGCCGGTGAAACCAAGAGCGATAACGTCGACAAAGACATAATTTCATTAAAATGATGATAGCCTAAGCTTTGCATTCCTTGACGCACCTCCGCTAGTTGTTGCCCCAGTTCTGGAATCGGAGCATTAGATACCACCCCACCAATTGGTAGTGGCGCGTTAGCAATGATCTGTTGATTTTTAGCTACTACATAACCACCTTGCTGTCGTATTAATTGATTTTGTGCTACGACCATATCTTTTAAATCAGTGCCCAAAACTAATAAATTGTGGTGATCATGTGCCCATGTGGTTCCAATTGCTCCGGGCTGATTAATAGCACCTTTGATCAGAGCAAATTGTAATGGATAATGGTGCCCATAACGCTCTTGCACTACTAATAAAGCTAAACCAGCCGCTTGCCATTGTACGTGATGGTTTTTGACTGTGAGGGTAGTGGGTTCACATTTAGTAAAGGTACTGGTTGGTTCAATTGCAATGACATTGGCCGTTACTTGCCCATTTTCTTGGGCAACTGTTAAATCTAAATCCTTGACCGTTAAGGGACTAGCTTGTACTGAATGGCTTAATTGTTCACTAAAATGCACTGGTTGGGGTTTAATATCTTGAACCAAGCGACCATTTTTATACACTGAATTAATTTTAAAAGTTGCTAAGTCGTCTAAAACGATTAAATCGGCCACCCGGCCCGGGGCAATCGCACCTCGATCCCATAGTCCCATACGACGAGCAGGTGTATAAGTTGCCATATAAATAGCCATTTCTGGACTGAGACCATAACTAATTGCTTGTGCCACCAATTTATTTAAATGGCCTTCGCGTAAATCATCAGCCATTACATCATCGGTTACAAAGCAAACATGTTCGTACAGTTGCTGATCAATAATCGTTTGAATGATCTCCGGCTTCAACGACTTGGCCTGAATCTCCACAAACATTCCGTTAGCAATGCGCTGTAACATCCCCGTGGGTGTCTGCTGAGTATGATCCGATGTAATCCCACCGGCAATAAAGCGGGCTAAATCTTCGTCTAAATACTTGGGGCAATGTCCTTCCAGCGGCATCGTCGGTCGTTTCTTGCGACACACGGCAATTAACTTATTAATCAGAGAATCCGGTTGCGCCACTACGCCTTTAAAGTTCATAACTTCGCCCAGAACTACCACCCGCGGATCATCTAATAATTGACTGACTGCTTGTTCATCAATGACTCCTCCCGTCGTTTCCATCTGAGAATTAGTTGACGGCACCGAGGACGGAATAGCAAAAAAGATATCAATTAAGCTCGGTTGATCCATAAACTCTTTCAAGCCACTCAATCCAGCCACGTTAGCAATTTCATGGTCGTCCGCCACAATCGTCGTGGTGCCAAATTTGGCAGCTTGGGCGCCAAAAGCCGTAGGGGTGGTCATTGAACTTTCAATGTGCATATGTGCATCAACTAAGCCGGGAATCACAAATTTATCGTTTAAATCAATCACTTGCTGGGCTTGTGGCTGTTCCTTCGTTACCCAATAAATTTGCCCGTCCTTCACGGCAATATTGACTTTTTGAAATTTTTTTAAGTAAACATTAAAAACCTGTGCATTGATAAAAAGCTGATCAACAACTGTCATGATAACAATCTCCTTTATTTTTTATAATTCAATCTTATTATACTACTAATTCAAGAACTATATCAGTATAAAATCAGAATATAATTCGTATATACAGAACTATAAATTGTATTATCTATTATATAGTACGTATTTATCTAATAAAAGCAAAAAAGACCTCAAATCAAAATAAATATGAACTTTGAAATAGATTAACTACCATCTCAAACTTTATTTATCTGACTTTGGTCTTTAAATTTACTTGTTAAATTTAATTAATTAGTTCTATTTTGATAAATCCAGAGTTTTTACGCCAAAATTTTGTGTCATTGCTTTACATTTTTTATCGACGTAGTAACTGTTACACCCTAGTTAAAGATTTTTGAGGGCGCAATTTTTTCTCTTTTATGCTGTTCCAGCCTTTTGATAATTCTTAATTTCCGCCGCAAATTCTGCCAATAATTTTGACCGATATTTTTTAGAACCCCGCCGTTGTTTAACGTGTTGCCACAAAATGGCGGCTACTTTCATTTTAGGCTGGTAATCTTTTGTTAATGGATCTTGGCAAAAATCTTTTACAAAGTTATTCCATTGATAGGTCTGCTCTTCAGCCGTAGCAACCGTACAAGACGGAGATTGATAAGCATCAATTAAATCTTGAACCGTTGCCTCATGATCCTGCTCAAGCTGAACAGAACGCAGCTTAATAGCCATCGCCTTTTTAAACGAAAACTTTGCCACTCCAAAATACTGCGCAAAAAATTTTCGGGCTTCATTATTCAAGGTAAAACCACTATCTAACAATTTAGTCGTCGGCTGCAAATCTTGCCATTTTAAATTATTAGATTGAACTTTACGTCGCGGTTTAATCAGTGCTACTGGTATTCCATATAAAAATTGGACTAAATATTGGGTTAATTCGGCCTTAGTCCCATAAGTCGGTAAGTGATATTGACGACAAAAAGATTGTAATTCTTGCTTATACCAATAATATTGCAAAAAAGTTGTACTAGTTAACTGGGAACTAAATTCTGGTCGTTGATCCATTCATTGTTCCTCCTCATACAGAACTTTTGAACCTAACCCAATTAATTAATTCGCTCTAACCGGGTAACACTTTCCACGTGCTTAGTCATTGGAAACATGTCGACTGGAGTGCTAGTTTTGGCTTGATAATCCGTACGTAATAAATCAACATCGCGAGCCAGCGTAGCTGGGTTACAACTGATATAAACGATACGCTGGGGTTTTAAGCTGTGAATACTCTCAATTAAGCTAGCATCTAAGCCTTTGCGTGGTGGGTCCACCACTAACACGTCAATTGGGCGTTGTTCCTGTGCCCATTTTTGTAAGACATCTTCTGTCTTACCAACAATAAATTGGGCATTATCAATTTGATTAATCGCGGCATTAACTTGCGCATCGTGCACGGCTTGTTTGACTACTTCAATGCCAATCACTTGCTGCGCCTTGTCGGCTAAACTCAAACCAATCGTTCCAATCCCAGAATAAGCATCCACAACGATTTCTTGTCCCGTTAAAGCTGCTGCGTCAATCGCTAATTGATATAATTTTTGCGTTTGCTCCGGATTAACTTGGTAAAAAGATTGCGGCGAAATGCGAAATTCTTTTCCTAAAATTTGATCCGTAATATAACTTTGACCTGCTACTAATTCAAACTTCGAACCCAAAATCACGTTCGTTTTCTTCGCATTGATATTTAAATACAGAGACTTAACAGTAGCATTTTGCATAATTGCTTTACATAACTGTGGCAACTGTTTAATTTCATCAGACATAACGACCAACACTACCAACAGCTCACCAGTTGTTGCAGAGCGCCGCACCATGATATGGCGCACTTGACCACGATTGTGTATCTCATCGTAGCCTTGTAAACCAAATTGTCGTAATAAGTCCCGAATTTGATTAATTTCCGCATCAATTGCTGGCGCTTGAATCAAATAATCATCTAATGGCACTAAATCATGGGAGCGACTGCGAAAGAAACCGGTCGTGGCTTGACCCTGAAGCGTCCGTACTGGAATCTGTGCCTTATTGCGATAACCTAGCGGCTGCGTCGCCCCCACGGTCGGTTGAACGGCGATGTCTAAATGATGCTTTTGAAAATTATTCACCACTTGTTGCCGTTTAAATTCTAACTGCCGCTCGTAACGCCAATGAATGAGCGGTGCAATACCCGTTTGGATATATTTGGGATCATATTGGCTCACCCGATCTGGTGAAGCTTGTAACACTTCTAAAGTTTTAGCAAAACCAAACTTGCGACCTACCTTCGTGACTACTGCTTTAACCTGCTCTTGTGGCAAAGCATTTTCCACAAATAACGAGTAACCGTCAACTTTAGCCACGCCTAAGCCTTCATAGGATAAATCTAAAATCTCCAACGTCACGACTTGATTCTTTTTTAAATTGGTTGTTTGCATAATTTTTCCTTTTACCTAATTTGACTAAAAAAGTTGTCTCCCCCAACAAAAACATTTGCTGAGTTGAAGTCTAACAACTTCGAGACAACTTTAATAGTTATTCTTTTAATGAATTAACACCTTGAACAAACTGTTCTTCAGCTTGCTTTTCATCAGGCGTTTCTGTATTTAACGAGTGATCCGGGATGGCATCAATATCGGCAAAAATTTGAATATGGTGCCGTAAAACCTTGATCTCCATCGGTGCGTCACCACCATATTCGCCATCCAAATTAATCATAATCCGCTGATCATCATTGGGGCGAACAAAAAGCTTTTTGGTTTTAGTATAAATAATCTTTGGATCATCAATATGCTTACCGCCATTCAAAGCTTTGGCAATTAACACTAGAATTTCGGCAATATTGGCGCCTTTAACAATTAACAAAGATGCCTTACCATCACCCAATTCTGCATCGGGAGCAACTTGCTCAAAGCCACCAACGGAATTCGTCAATCCCGATAAGAACAGTGTTACATCACCATCATAGACGCCATCGTCATACTCAATATGCATGTTAATTGGTTTGATTCGGGGCAACATCTCAGCGCCTTTAACTAAGTAAGCTAAATACCCCAAAATGGACTTATATTCTGACGGTACTTCATAAGTCACTTCCGAGATGGAGCCTCCACCAGCAATATTCATAAAATAGTGGTCGCCTGCTTTGCCAATATCCATTGGCAATAATTGCTTTTTTAAAATGACGCGGGCCGCAGCTACGGGATCATTGCGGGGAATTTTCAAAGCCCGCGCATAATCATTCGTTGTCCCACCAGGAATCACTGCCATGGGCGGGCGCTTATCTAATGGTGAAATGCCGTTCACCACTTCGTTTAAGGTTCCATCGCCCCCAGCAGCCACAATTAAATCAAACCCTGCTAAAGCTGCCCGCTGGGCTTCTTTTTGGGCCGATAACGGTTCTGGCGTCGTTTGAAAAGCACTCGCTTCATACCCCGCTTCTTCCAACACATTTAAAATGCCCGCAACACTTTTTAAAATTGTTTCATTTCCCGAGGTTGGATTATAAATCAACCGAGCTTTCATTCATTAACCTCTTAGCGTTTTTTGATTTCTGCATTTAAAATTTGGTTCACCATCTTAGGGTTAGCCTTACCTCGCGTTTGTTTCATAATCTGACCAACTAAAAAGCCGATAGCCCGATCTTTACCATTTTTAAAATCAATAATTGATTGTTCATTATCATCCAAAATTTGATTAATAATTGGTGTCAACACGTTAGGATCAGATTCTTGAACCATTCCTTTAGCCTCAACGAATGCCTTCGGTTCGGTTCCGTTAGCAATCGTTTCTGCAAAAACTTTCTTCGCAATTTTCGAAGAAATCGTGCCATCTTTAACTAAATTAATCATTGTCGCTAAGTTTTGCGGCGTCAATTTCGTTTGCACCAGATCCAAATCGTTTTCGTTCAAATAAGCATTGACATTGACCATCAACCAATTAGAAACTTGCTTGGCATCAGCACCTAAAGCGACGGTTTGATCAAAGAAATCTGACATTTCTTTGGTATCTGTTAGAACACCCGCATCGTATTCTGGAATTCCCAATTCGTCAATATAGCGTTGCCGTCTTTTATCAGGCATTTCTGGAATGGCTTGTTTAATTTGTTCAATCCATTCACTAGTAATATGATAATCTGGCAAATCTGGCTCTGGGAAATAACGATAATCATCGGAGCCTTCCTTGACCCGCATCAAAATCGTTGAAGCTGTGGCCTCATCGTAACGCCGCGTTTCCTGCGCCACTGAGCCCCCCGCCATTAAAATCTCGGATTGCCGCTTGGTTTCAAAAGCTAAACCATTTAACACATGTCTAAACGAGTTTAAGTTCTTTAATTCAACTTTTTGGCCTAATTTATCTGAGCCAATGGGGCGAATAGAAATATTAGTATCCACCCGCATGGAGCCTTCTTCCATTTTGACATCTGAAGCACCAGTAAATTGGACAATTTGCCGCAATTTTTCTAAATAAGCATAAGCCTCTTCTGGTGAAGCAATATCAGGCTTGGACACAATTTCAATTAATGGTGTACCTTGCCGATTCAAGTCAACATACGAGTAACCATCATCCGCATGGGTATTTTTACCAGCATCTTCTTCAACATGCATTTCTTCAATACCAATTTTTTTCTTGTGTCCATTAACTTCAATTTCAATCCAGCCATCATGAGCCAACGGTTTTTCTTTTTGCGTAATTTGATAAGCTTTGGGATTATCTGGATAAAAGTAATTCTTCCGATCAAAATGCGTATGGTGTTCAACTTCCGCATTCAAAGCTAGAGCAACCATAACTCCTAGACGGTAAGCATTTTGATTAACGGTCGGCAAGGTTCCCGGCATCCCAAAATCAATCACATTAGTCATCGTATTGGGACTAGCACCATAGGAAACAGGGGCGGGACTAAACATCTTGGATTTTGTTTTGAGTTCCACGTGCACTTCTAGGCCAATTGTCGTTTCAAAATTCATTAATTATTGCCTCCTAACTGTGGACGTTGCTGTAAAAATGCTGATTCATCTTCGACAACTTGGGCAGCATTAAAAATAGTTTGTTCTGCAAAAGGCTTGGCAATCATCTGTAAGCCCACTGGCATTCCTTCAGCTAAGCCCACTGGCACTGAAGCTGCTGGTAAACCAGCTAAGTTGGCCGGAATAGTCAAAATATCGTTCATGTACATAACTACTGGATCTTCAATCCGACTCCCTAAATCAAAGGCTGTTGTTGGTGCGGTCGGTCCCACGATTAAATCATAATCTTGAAAGACTTTATTAAAATCATCCATAATTAATGTCCGCACCTGTGCCGCCTTATTAAAGTAAGCATCATAGTACCCAGCTGATAAAGCAAAACTACCTAACATAATCCGGCGCTTAACTTCATCACCAAAACCTTCACTACGTGACTTAACGTAAACATCATCCAGGTTATGAACATCTTGTGCTCGATAACCATACCGAATGCCATCATAGCGTTGTAAGTTAGAAGAAGCTTCACTTGATGCAATAATATAATAAACTTGCACCGCATATTGCGCATGTGGTAATTGGACGGTATCAATCGTGGCACCATTTTGTTCTAAAATGCGAATGCCCCGTTCAACTTGCGCTTTGACTTGTTCATCGACACCTTCACCCATAAACTCTTCGGGAACGGCAACTTTTAAGCCACGCACATCAGCTTGAATGTTCCAATCAGGCACTGGTTGTTGGGTACTTGTATTATCATGTTGATCAAAACCACTGATCGCTTGTAAAACTTGAGCTGAGTCAGCCACGTGGCGTGACAAAACGCCCACTTGATCCAAACTTGAACTAAAGGCAATCACGCCCCAACGCGAAACGCGACCATAAGTCGGTTTAATTCCAAAAACACCATTAAAGGAAGCCGGCTGGCGCACGGAACCACCAGTATCAGTTCCTAAAGCAGCAATAACTTGACCTGAAGCCACTGCCGAGGCCGAACCACCAGAAGAACCGCCGGGAACCTTTTGCGTATTCCAAGCATTTTTAACGGGTCCAAAATAAGATGTTTCACTGGAAGAACCCATCGCAAATTCATCCATATTGGTTTTACCAATATTAATTAAACCAGCCTCAAACGCTTTTTGCGTCACCGTGGCATCATAAGTTGGCACAAAATTATTTAAAATTTTACTAGCAGCAGTCGTGGTCATGCCCTTAGTTAAAATATTATCCTTAATGGCCAACGGAATTCCCTTTAAGGTTTCATCAGGACCCACCGCTACTGGTGCCAATTGGGCTGCAGCGTCATTGACAGTAATAAAGGAATTCAACTGTGGATTCAGTGCCTGGATATTTTCTAAAGTTGCTTGTACTAACTCTTGACTACTAATTTGTTTCGTAGCCAGTTTTTGATGGAGCGTCGCAATTGTTTCATCAAAATAATTCACGTTACTTGTCCCCCTGATTTAACATTGATGGCACTTTAATAAAGCCACTCTCTTGTTCTGGAACATTTTTTAAAAGTGTGTCGCGACCCGGACCTTCTTGAGGCTCATCAAGTCGAAAAGTACTCTCTTGCCGTGCAATATGCGTCGTTGGCGCAACTCCTGCCGTGTCCACTTGACTTAATTCATCTTCCATTCGAATAATGTCGTCTAACTGCACCGTAAAATGTTCTAAACTGGCATCATCAAATTCTAACTTTGATAAGTCAGCCACATGGCGCACTAATTCTTTATCAAGCATTAAATCATCCCTTCATAAACACAATATTTAATAAATGAGCTCTCTAACTTTAATAAGAAGTCAAAACATGACTGCTATACTGTTTACTATTATAATCTTTTGTTAACAACGACTGCAAATCCTGAACGGTTTGAATTTTAATTTCTACGGCTGGTTGTTGTGGTAAATATCGATTAGCTGAATCTTGGACAAATTGCGTGAAACTATTGATCTGTGCCACACCGTAGAATTGAGTCGTAATTGTAATAGCTAATCCTTGTAAAGAACCATCCTGGTAATGAGCTTGCGCAGTTACCCCACTTAAATTAGGGAAATAACTTTGCACATGGTTCTTAAAGTTAGAGAAGCTATCGGCATCACTACTATTAATTGGTGATTCATCATTAACCACCGGCCAAACTTGATTTTGTTGTTTAATAGCTTTCCAGTCAGCAACTTGCTTTTGCTTCGGCTGACTCACACCATAACTAAAGAAAGTCCCTCCGACTAGCGAGTCATTCACATTTTGTTTATACAAACCAACTGTAATAGGCACATTTTTTAAACTAGCTTTTTGGCGTAAGCGCGTAACAATCTCATCAGCCATTTTCTTCCCCTGCGCCAAACGCTGTTCCGGGGTAATTTTCGTTTCAAACTGAGCGCCATACTTTTCCTTAGTATAATAATCGACATCATTCATTGCCAAGCCAATTGTCACACCGGATAAAGTATAACTTTTATCATTTTGTGTATAAAAATCCTGTTCCAATAATTGCTGCAGATAAATAGGATTGCGCTTATCGGGCTCTAGTGAACCATTATCTTCCGGATTTAATCCCGTCGGATTTTTGGCTGATTTACGATCTAACCAATTCTGGGCCATTTTGGCTGAAATAATTTTACCTTCTTGAAAAGAATAACGGTCAGTAGAAAATTCCTTCTTCGAAATATCCAGTAGGCCACTTTCAAAGGCTGCTTGATTACCATCATTATCACTATCGCTATCAGCCGTTAAACCCGTAATCGGGCTGGTATGATACTTGCCATTGTTCAGTAAGGTACTATATTGTCCGGTTTTCGAAGCCCCGGTAGTCGTCATCTTACTGCTTTTTTCATTACTATGTGAAGACAAAGTGGAATTATTTAAGTTACCACAACCAGCTAATAATAACGTTGTCAAAACGACAGTAATAATCCCCGCAATCTTATTTTTTGGCATATTTACACTTCCTCAAGTTGTTGTTGTAATTGGCTTTCATCCCAAATAGCTACTCCTAATTGCCGAGCCTTTGTTAATTTACTACCCGCTTTTGCACCAGCAATTAAAATATCGGTTTTTTTGGAAACGGAACTAGTAACATGCGCTCCCAAATGTTCTAGTTGTGTCGTCAATTGCGCCCGCGTATAGTGTTGCAAAGAGCCCGTCAAGACAATTGTTTTACCATTAAAGATGGTATTATCACTTGAAGCACCAGCAGTTTGATAAGTTAAATTGACTTGTAACTTGGCTAATTCTGTAACTAGTTGTTGCACTTTCGGATTTTGGAAATAAACAGTCACACTGTCCGCAATAATCTCCCCTAAAGTTGCAATCTGCGCAATTTGCTCTTTGGAAGCAGCCATCAACGCGGTTAAAGTTTGAAAATTTTGTGCTAATAATAACGCTGCTTTCGCACCAACATGGCGAATCCCTAAACCATATAATAAGCGTTCTAAGGAATTAGCTTTCGAGCGGTCAATAGCTGTTAACAAATTATGAATGGATTTATCTTTAAAACCCGGAATTTCCGTCAAGTCACTGGCTGTTAGCCGGTACAAATCAGCGACATCACGTACTAAGTGTTTTTGCCACAGCTGTTGGATAATTTTCGGGCCTAAACCTGTAATGTCCATGGCATTCCGTGATGCAAAATGAGTTAAGCCCTCTTGCACCTGCGCCGGACACATCGGATTAATGCAACGTAAAGCTACTTCTTCTTCCAGATGCACCAGTTGTGATTGACAAGAAGGACATTGTTGTGGAATGACGTATGGTTGACTATCACGAGAACGCTGATCAACCAAAACTTGCGAAACTTCGGGAATAATGTCCCCCGCTTTATGAAGCAATACCACGTCATGCAAGCGAATATCTTTTTGTTTAATTAAATCTGGATTATGCAACGTGGCCCGCGCCACTGTCGTGCCCGCCAATTGTACAGGATCCATCACAGCAGTCGGTGTCACCACACCTGTCCGCCCCACAGTCCAGACAATCTCATTAATCCGCGTTTTAGCTTGCTCGGGGGGAAATTTATAAGCAATTTCCCACCGTGGAACTTTGACCGTATTACCCAGAGTTGCTTGGGCTTGGAGATCATTGACTTTTAAAACTACTCCGTCAATGCCATAGGGTAAATCAGTCCGTAATTCTTGGTATTTAGCAATAAAATCTTGCACGCCTTCTAAGTCATGACTGACAAAATGGTCAGGATTCGTTTGAAAGCCCAAATCTTGCATTGTCGTCAAAGCTTGGGCTTGATTATTCACAGCTAAAGCTTGCGGTTGCATCAAAGTGTAGATAAAAGTGCTTAATTGCCGTTGTTTCGTGACTTGTGCATCCAATTGCCGTAAGCTACCCGCAGCAGCATTGCGCGGATTGGCAAAAGCACTAGCGCCGTTTTGATCACGCTTTTGATTTAATTGTTGAAAAGCAGCCTTGGACATGTAGCATTCACCACGAACTTCCAGATCCAAAGGCTGGGCTAAAGTCTGTGGAATATCACTAATTGTTCGCACGTTAGCTGTCACGTCTTCACCTACTTGACCATCACCACGGGTGGAAGCTTGGACTAATTTTCCTTGTTCATAGCGCAGTGATAACGCCAAGCCATCAATCTTTAACTCCACACAATAATCTACAGGATGACCCAAAGCCATTTTTAAACGATTATTAAAAGTTTGCAGCTCTTCAAACGAAAAAACATCACCCATTGATAACATCGGAATGGCATGATTAACTTTTGAAAATTCTGGTAAAACAACATCACCCACCAATTGACTAGGAGAATCTGGCGTTACTAATTGGGGAAACTGCTGTTCTAATTGTAATAATTGTTCATATTGTTGATCATAAACATAATCTTCAACTAAGGGGGCATCTTTAGTATAGTAAGCTGCCCGCTCCTGATTCAGTTGTGTGCGTAATTTGGTTAATTGCTCTTGAGCTGTGGATTGATCCATATCATTCTCCTGACTCAACTTTTTTAATCGGGGCAAACTCAGCTAATAGGCGTTTAATGCCGGTCGGTTGTTCAAAGGCAATATCTAACTCGGCGCTTTCGCCTTGTCCCGTAACTTTTACAATCGTCCCAATGCCCCAAGCTTTATGCTGTACCTGTTGACCAATTTGCCAATGAACTTGACCAGCAGCACTTTGATTCGCCACACTCGGAGCTTGTGGGTGTTGTTGGGGTTTACGTGGCCGACGAATAGAGCGACGTTGATCAAACGGGTATTGCGTCGTATTAGCTTGCGGTTGCACAGCTTTTTGTTCTAATAAATCAGGGGTAATTTCGTCAACGAATCGCGATTGAGGATTACTCTGGGTACGACCATATAACATTCTGGACCAGGCACTGGTCAAATATAGCCGTTCCTGTGCCCGGGTAATGCCGACATAAGCCAACCGCCGTTCTTCTTCCAGTTGCTCAGCATCATTCAGTGAGCGACTTAAAGGAAAAATTCCTTCTTCCATGCCCACTAAAAAGACTACTGGAAATTCCAAACCTTTTGCCGCGTGTAATGTTAACAACGTCAGCTGATCACTTTGGTCAGCTTCCGTATCTTCACTGCTCACTAACGCTAATTCTGCTAAAAAATCGACCAGAAAATCAGCTGCTTCATCCTCTGGCTCATAATTTTGATCAAAATCTTGTGTCACCGTTAATAATTCTTGAATATTTTCTAAACGTGTTTGAGCCTCAAGGCTATCTTGCCGCTCTAAGTTAGCCACATAGCCACTTTGTTCAAGCACCGCTTGCATTAAATCAGTCATATTGGCATAAGCCTTGGGTTGTTGCAACTTGTGAATCATCTGCGCAAAATTTTGCAGGTTGAGTTTAACTTTACCTGATAAGCCTGTAATGGTATCGGCATTGAAAGCTGCTTCTAACAAACTAATTTGTTTTTGATCGGCAGCTTGCTGCAACTTCGCCAAAGAGCCCTGTCCTATCCCGCGTTTAGGTTCATTAATTACTCGTTGAAAACTTAAAGAATCTTTAGGATTGGCAACCAATTGTAGGTAGGCTAAAACATCCCGAATTTCTTTGCGATCATAGAATTTGTGCCCACCAATAATTTTGTACGGTAGGTTCGCCTTTAACAATTGATCTTCAAAAATTCGCGATTGTGCATTAGTCCGGTACAAAATGGCCATTTGCTTTAACTGATAATCTCCCGCCTGGCGTAATTTGACAATTTGGTCAATTACATACAACGCTTCATCCCGTTCGGAAGCAGCACGATAATAAGCAATTTTTTCACCCTGCGGATTATCTGTCCATAATTTCTTCGGTTGCCGATTATTATTATTGGCAATCACATCATTAGCTGCTTGTAGTATCACTTTGGTCGAGCGGTAATTCTGTTCCAATAAAATTGTTTGTGCTTGAGGATAATCCTGTTCAAAATTCAAAATATTATCCATGTTAGCACCGCGCCAACCATAGATACTCTGATCGCCATCACCCACGACACAAATGTTTTGGTATTTGGCTGCTAACAAACTAACTAAGCGATACTGAGCATCATTCGTATCCTGATATTCATCCACGTGAATGTAATGAAACTTTTCTTGATAAGAATCTAAAATTTGCGGATTTTGCTCAAATAAAATCGTCGTCTGCATAATCAAGTCATCAAAATCCATACTTTGATTATCTTGTAAGCGCGCCTGATATTGTTCATAAACTTGGGCAGCGACTTTTTCAAACGGACTATTAGCTTGTTGAGCATAAGCTTTAGGCGTTAGTAACTCATTTTTGGCACCACTAATCACACTCAATAAAGCCCGCGGATCATATTTTTTGGGATCAAGATTTAACTGCTTTAAAATTTGCTTCACCAAAGTTAATTGCTCTGATGAACCCGTAATTGTAAAAGCGCGACTATAGCCAATTGCTTCTGCCTCACGGCGCAAAATTCGCACACACATCGAATGAAAGGTCGAGACCCAAACTCCCTGTGCATGTTCACCTAACAATTTTTGAACCCGTTCTTGCATTTCGCGCGCGGCTTTATTGGTAAACGTAATCGCCAAAATGTGCCACGGCAAAACTTCTTGTTCTTCGATTAAATAAGCAATCCGGTGCGTCAAAACTCGCGTTTTACCACTACCAGCTCCAGCCAAAACCAACAAGGGACCATTTGTTGTCGTTGTTGCCTGTTTTTGTTTATCGTTTAGTCCCTGTAAAATAGCTGTTTCTGACATTAAATTCTTCCTTTTCTTTTCTAAATTACAGTCTCAATTATAGCAAACTCTTGCGGACAATCCAGCCACACGAAAAGAATATCTATCACACAATCGCAAAAATTATCCACAAATTTTTCAGTGCGTCTAACTCCCGATATTTAGCATCTTCTGCAGCTGTTAATGCCAAACAAAGAGGTTGGGCTAAAAGTCAGCTGACAGTTCAAGCTGAACTGCTGGCTTTTTCAATTCAATCAGCTTAATGATCACATACAATCATTAAGCTGATTGACCCCAACCTTGATTTATTATTTTTTATTTTCAAACAAGTAATTTTTGTCAAACAACGCTCTAGTTTAAGCCCACCCGGGTAAAAATTTCATCAATATGTTTTAAATGCCAGTGATAATCAAAGGCTTCATCTAAATCAGCGGGACTCAAATACTGCATAATTTGCTCATCAGCTTCTAGTAATGGCCGAAAGTCCACGTGCTCTTCCCAAACTTGAGCCGTCTTGGGTTGCACCAAATCATAGGCTTGCTCCCGACTTAACCCCGCATCAATTAACTTCAACAACACGCGTTGTGAATAAATCAAGCCATGCGTAACATTTAAATCAGCAGCCATTTTATCTTCAAAAACGGTTAAATTGCTTAAAATTTTAGTAAAACGTTGTAACATATAGTCCAAAATTTCCGTGGAATCTGGCAAAATAATCCGTTCCGCTGAGCTGTGCGAGATATCCCGCTCATGCCACAATTCAATATCTTCTAGTGCGGTAAACACATGTCCTTTTAAAACACGCGCTAAACCCGTAATATTTTCTGAACCAATCGGATTACGCTTATGAGGCATCGCTGAGGAACCTTTTTGTCCTGGCGCAAAATGCTCCTCGACTTCGCGCACTTCAGTGCGTTGTAAGTGTCTAATTTCTAAGGCAAAACGTTCTAAGGAAGCCCCAATCAAAGCCAATGTCATGATATATTCAGCATGCAAATCACGCGGTAACACTTGTGTAGAAATTTCCTGCGCTGTCAAACCTAACTGGGCACACACCATTTGTTCGACTTCGGGAGGCACGTTAGCAAAGGTCCCTACCGCACCACTGATCTTCCCGGCTTGAACACCTTGAGCAGCATGATCAAACCGTTGTAAATCGCGTTTTAATTCTGAATACCAATTGGCCAATATTAAGCCAAAGGTGGTGGGTTCAGCATGAACACCATGAGTCCGGCCCATCATCACCGTTGTTTTATATTGTTGCGCTTTTTGAGCCACTACGTGTAACAACTCCACTAAGTCTTGGCGCAACAAAGTATTAGCTTGTTTTAACAAATAGCCATACGCTGTATCAACAACATCTGTCGAAGTAACTCCAAAGTGAATCCACTTTTTTTCTGGACCTAAGCTTTTGGAAACAGTCCGTGTGAAAGCTACCACATCATGCTTCGTAATTTTTTCCATGGCGATAATATCTGCTACTTGAAAGCTAGCGTTGTGTTCAATGGCAGCTAAATCAGCATCCGGAATTTTTCCGAGACGATTCCAAGCTCGGCCAACGGCAATCTCCACTTCTAACCACGCCTGATATTTATTTTGCTCACTCCAAATTTGGGCCATTGCTGGATTCTGATACCGTTTGATAACCATGAACTTCTCCTTTATCCCTTGGTTGTAAAGCTACCACTATTTTTTAAATCTGCCACAACTCTGTGGCGTTCACATAATTGAGTAATTGTTGTTCATTTTCCGCAAAAACCACTAAAGTTCCAACTTCTGTTTGGTCTGTGGCAGACGAATAGTCACGATGATTAAATTTTAATTGCCATTGTGGATGTTGCTGAATCAAAGCCACCGCTGTGGACAAATGCTGTTTAGTCACCTGTAACTCACAGCCATTCATCCAGGGAGTTAAGTTGGGCAGGGGCCAATTACACAAACTGCGGATTAACAATTCTTCCTGAGAGGTTTGCGTCACCGCTGCAAAAATTTGCGCGGAAAACACGGTTCCCGGATATAACCGTTCAACATAGAGCATTCCCGATTGGGTAGTACACAATTTAATCGCAAACAAGCCTTGATAATGCAAATGACTGCCAATGGTTTGGGCAATTTCTTGCACTTCTTGTTTCAAAGCGACTTCATCAGTTTTCGTAACTAAAGCCGTTTTCAAGCCTTGCGGGCGTGTAACCTTGATCAACGGATAAGTTTTAATGTCGCCCGTGTAATCTTTCGTAACCATGGCAAAGACTTCTTGATGAATATCGACCAATGATTCCAAAATAAAGGAGCCTTGTGGCAATTGATAATTGTCAATTTGTGCTTGATTATAAAATGTTTCTTGAAAATCAGGATCCACCGCGCGTTGAATCGGTTTTAAAAGACATGGAAACCCAATTTCTGATACAGCCATTTGTAAGTCAGCTTTATTCACAACCGTGACATACGGAGTAATATTCAAATTATGTTCGTTCAAAAAGCACCGTTCTAAATAACGATCTTGCATCAAATCAAGAATTTCAGTACCTTGAACTAATTTTTCCGGCTGGGCTAATTGTTGCGGATCAGGTAATTCGATCTGACTATCATTATATAAAACTAAATCCACAGCTTGAAACAAGCGTTCTAACAATTCTAAGTTGTGGTAATCACCCACGATTAATTTACTAACAACATTAGTCCATTGCTTCGGCTGGTCAGTCAAAACTGTCACCTGAAAGCCCATATTTTGCGCTTGAATGGCCAATTGCTGATCACTACTACCACCATGAATAATTCCTAATTTACTGTTCGGTTCCATAAATTCCATGCTTAATTCTGCCTCATTCTTCTGCAAAAATTACCTTTCCGTTCTCAAAACCACTGATTCTAGCTAAGGACAGAATCGGAATCTGCTGTTCATCAATCAGCTGCCGCCCTTTTTGGAAAGTCTTTTCAATGACAATCCCAATTCCTTCTAACGTCGCCCCTGCTTGTTGAATAATCGTGGTCAAGCCGGAAACTGCTTGTCCATTAGCCAAAAAATCATCCACAATTAAAACGTGATCTTGAGCAGTCAAAAACTTTTTAGCAATACTAATTTGATTAGTTTCTTTTTTAGTAAAGGAGTAAACATCCGCAACATATAAATCCGAACTCATTGTAATAGAACGATGCTTCCGAGCAAAAACCACTGGCTTTTGAAAAGCAACGCCCGTTAAAACGGCGGGCGCAATTCCCGAAGATTCAACAGTTAAAATTTTGGTAATCGGCAATTTTTGAAAATGCTGATAAAAAGCCTGACCCATTTTTTGCATTAACAGCGGATCAATTTGATGATTTAAGAAACTGTCAACTTTGAGCACATCTTGGCCTAAAACTCGACCGTCCTGCTTGATTCGTTCTTCTAGTTCACGCATTGTGGTGCCTCCCTAAGCTTTACTTTAAGATTACCATTATCACTGCATTAGTGAAATACCTTAATTTATTTGGTATCATATTCATCTAAATTATAAGTCTGAATAATTTTGATTAGTTTTTTAGCATAATCTGGATCTGTAGCATAACCATCTTTTTGCAAACTTCGCGCCGCCTCGACATAGTTGTCAGCCGCTAGTACGTGCTGGTACTGCTGCTTATTCCAAGTAGTACCGTTTGCCAACAATGCATCATGATCGGCAATGGATGCTTCAAAATTAGTATAAACCTTAAAACGGGCGGTCACTGTGACCCACTGTCCATTTTGGTACTCTTGAGTTTGCAGTTCTTGCGACTCTTGGGGATTGTCATCTTTCACGCCAAACAAATTATGATAATCACTAGCCAAACTACTTTGCCCCCAATTACTTTCCAAAACAGCTTGGGCCAACGTCACACTTGGTAATACATGATACTGTTGCCCGTATTTCACAGCCGCTGGTGCTAACTTTTTAATAAATTGCTGTTTTTGCCGAAATTGATTCTGTACTTGAATATTCGGCTGCGAGTTCACAACTTCTTGTCGCCAATGATTAATCATTATGACCGCTAAAACAAATCCACAACCTAAGATTAAAATTGCCACCAAGCCATTCGCAAAATTATTTTGCTGAGTTGCCCGGCTACGCCTTTTTGCCAAATTTTTCACCGATATCTTTCTCATAATTATGATAACATGCACCCAAGATTTATGTAAAAAAAAACCAGCCCGTGGGCTGGTCAGCACTAAGAGTTTAAGCTTAGTCTTTGTTAACGTTAACTGCTTGTGGTCCACGATCACTTTCTTCGATATCGAAAGTAACTGATTGACCTTCTTCAAGAGTCTTATAGCCTTCACCGTTGATAGCGGAGAAATGTACGAATACATCACTACCATCTTCGCGAGTAATAAAACCATAACCTTTTTCAGCGTTAAACCATTTTACTGTTCCATGTTCCATGTGAACATCCTCCTCAAAACACTTTTTGCATTTCTTTGTGGCCGATATGGAAGTTAGTTACACATGAACCATCGAACCATAACCATTCAAAAACACGTCTTTATATTAACATGCTAACAAAAGATAATCAATCAAGTTTTGCTAAATTTATTAAATTTATTTTAATATGGAAAGCATACTTTAAACAGCGCTTTGCGCTCCTAGATCCTAACAAGAACCACTTCTTCACATTAAGAAACCAGCAATCAAAAAATTAAAAAATCTAGTAAAGTGAATAATATTCTTATCCAAATTGTCGTAGTGCCACTTGTTTAAATATTCGCCAAAAATTGAGTATTAAGCGATTTTTGTTCAATCATTTTCATATATGACAACAAAAAAAGTAGCCGTAGCTACTTTAATTAAGATGCGGGTAAGAAGACTCGAACTTCCACGGAGATAATTCTCCACAAGATCCTTAGTCTTGCGCGTCTGCCAATTCCGCCATGCCCGCAAAAACAATACTTATTCATCATAATATGAATGGGCAAATTTTGCAAGCAACTGCGGCAAAAATAAATTAGCATCAATTAACACAAATCTTTTATTTTTATGAGGCAACTGGCATCTAACTCCAATTGGGAGCTGGAACAAAAAATTTTAACCTAAGCGCTGTAAACACTTAGCAATCTCAGCCGTTGCTTGGTCTTGATCTTGTTCAGACTGTTGAAATTGATCCAAGTCCACCGTACGATTATCTTTCATACTATCAATCATTTGCTGACAAGCTTGAACATAAGCTTGATAGGCTTGAACTAAATTCATATGAATGCCCATAAAACGTGCTGGAGCTCTTAAATCGGCTAATTGTTGGGTTAATTGAGCATATTCATCAGTTCCATGCTGAAAATCACCCTGAATTGCCAAGTAATGAGCGGATTGCATTTGCTCTAATTCGTTTTTTTGCAAAGCCGTTTTAATTTCTTGAAACTTAGGATTCAACTCTTCTTGAATTTCCTGCGTCCGTTGTAAAACATCATTTAACGTTTGTGCATACTTGATCGCCCGCTGTTGTGCTTTATTAACCATGTCTTTGCCTCCTTAAAATTGATCAAAAACTGTATACGGCAACTGCCGCTTATGAGCAGTCTTCAAATACCAGTTTTCAATCTTTTGGGCCGCTGCTGCTGTGACTTCTTTGCCTTCCAAATAATCATCAATCTCTTGATACGTTACCCCCAAAGCAACTTCATCAGCTAAACCTGGCCGACCATCCTCTAAATCAGCCGTCGGGGTTTTAGTATATAAATTGGCCGGGGCTTGCAAGTATTGCAATAATTGACGGCCTTGGCGCTTATTTAACCTAAATAAAGGCGTAACATCGGCGGCGCCATCACCGTATTTAGTATAAAAACCCGTAATATTTTCCGCGGCGTGATCGGTTCCCACTACAACGCCCTTAGTTTCACCAGCAATCGCATATTGTACAATCATGCGTTGACGCGCTTTAATATTGCCCTTATTGAAATCACTAATGGCTAAGCCATTAGGTGTGATACTAGCCACGACTGCATCTACCGCTGGCTTAATATCCACCCGGTAAGTCTTATCCGGTTGAATAAAATCTAAAGCCTGTAAAGCATCTGATTCATCAGCTTGTTGCCCATAAGGCAAACGAACGGCAATAAATTGGTAACTAGATTGGGGTTGTTCTGCTCGTAATTCACTAACAGCTAACTGGGCTAAGCGACCTGTTAAAGTCGAATCTTGACCACCAGAAATTCCTAACACTAATGTTTTTAATTGATTTTTTTGTAAAAAATGCTTTAAAAAGTCCACACTCCGCCGTACTTCTTGTTCAGGATCAATCTGGGGCGCAACTTTTTCAAAAGCAATAATTTCTTTTTGTAATGGACGCAATCTTAAAACCTCATTTCTCAAATACAATTACTTTAACACAGTTTGATAAATTTCACTGATTGTTTGAGCCAAACGTTCGTTAGAAAAATTGGCAGCACAATATTCATAATATTTCTGGCCCAAAGCGCGTAATTCATCTTTTTGCCACAAGTCATGAGCTTGAATTAACGCCTGTTTTAGGCTTTCAAAATCATTAATAGGGGTAATCCACCCCAGACCCGGTTGAACAGCTTGCGCATCCGAACCAGCATCACTAGCGACCACGGGTAAACCATTATTAGCTGCTTCTAGTAAAACTAGTGGAAAGCCTTCCGATAATGATGGTAGGACAAATAAGTCCGCGTTTTGGTAATACTGCTCTGTCTTGTCTTGAAAGCCAATAAACTCGACTTTTTGTGCCAAATCTAGTTCTTGTACTAAGTGTTCCAATTGGGGCCGCGAAGTTCCATCGCCCACTAGCTTTAAGCGCCAGTCAAAATCTAGCTCTGCTAAAACTTTTAAGAGTAATTGTTGGTTTTTCACAGGCACCAAACGAGCGACATTCAATAGCGTAAACGGATCTTGTCGCGTCGTTTGGGGCGCTTTTTCGCGAAAATACATTGTATTAAAGACCGGCTTGATTTTGTCTGAGGCAATCCCCACTTGTTCTAAAATTGGCTTAAATTTAGCAGTTACTGGCATCAATAGCTCAGCTTTTTTCAAGGCCCGTAAATTTAAAGAAGTCATTAACTTCCCCTTGAAATTGTCAGCAAAATCCACATAAGGATCACTATGAACCGTAATGATCCACTTCGCATGCACATGTTTATAAATCAAACTCATTAAAAAATTAGCCCGGGGGCCATGCGTATTCACAATATCAATTTGATTATCATTAATGAACTTCTTGAGACGCCCGAGCACCCGCAAATCCAACTGCCCATCTTGGTTCATAATAGTAGTGGGAATTTGCCATTCATTTGCTAGATCAGAAACTGGACCCCGTTCAAAAACTAAGAGCTGCGAATCAATATCTCGTTGATTCAAGCCCCGTAGAATATTAATAATAATCGTTCGTCCGCCGCCATTTTCATTCCCGGCGTTCACGTGTAAAGTTTTCATAAATTAAATCCTCACAATAAATTGTTAAACAAATCTAGTTATCGTAAACTAAAGGTATTAAAAAAGGAGTTTAGAAAAATTGCTAAAACAAATTAAAATCTTAGATTTGCCTTTTATTAGTACTACTAATCAAAATTTTATAAAGTTACTCCAGCAACGTATCACTAATCATCAAAATACCTTTATTGTTACTGCTAACCCTGAGATTGCAGTTTATGCTTACGATCATCCAGAATATCGCAAATTAATTCAAACAGCCGACTACATCACTCCTGATGGTATCGGGATTATTAAAGCAGGACAAATGATGCATCAACCACTCTCCGAACGAATTACTGGCTTTGATACACTTACTAGTTTACTAGAAATTGCCAATAAATGTAGCCTAAAAGTATATTTATTAGGTGCTAAACCCGAAATTATTACTAAAACCGTCCAAAATATTCACCAAAAATATCCCCAACTAAAACTTGTCGGATCACATGACGGGTATTTTCAAGATGAACAACCCATTGTCCAAGAAATAAAACAAACTAAACCTGATATCGT
Source organism: Bombilactobacillus sp. ESL1197 (assembly GCF_058107145.1). Taxonomy (NCBI): domain Bacteria; kingdom Bacillati; phylum Bacillota; class Bacilli; order Lactobacillales; family Lactobacillaceae; genus Bombilactobacillus; species Bombilactobacillus sp. ESL1197. Next base: position 132,144 of record NZ_JBYLTY010000004.1, on the reverse strand, counting down.
GGCTGTCGCTTTAGGATTTCCCAAACAGGAAGAATTTATTTATCGCCACCGCCAACTGACGCCTGCAATTTGGATTGGCGTGGGAGGCAGTTTTGACGTCTTATCTGGAACGGTCAAACGCGCCCCGCAATTAATTCAAAACTGGCACTTAGAATGGCTCTATCGCTTATTAAGCCATCCTAGTCGTTTTAAACGTTTCTTAGCTTTACCGCGCTTTTTAAAATTAGTTAAGAAACAACATTAACCCTAAAAATCTTTGAGTAGTTCCGCACTTAATAGTGTCCTAATAATATCTTTTTAATTTTTGTAACAGCATCATTACCTTTCAAATTACGCCAACGACGCAAAAAAATTCCGTTCCTAAATTAATTTTTAAGAACGGAATTTTTGATTACTTAGAAAAAGTTTTAGCTTTAAGGAAACATAACTTTAGTTTTTCGAGAAGCTAGATGTTGTGGTTTGGGTTTTTGTAAGACAAACAACAAGTATGCTGTGACCCAACCAAAATACATGCTAACTCCGGGCGCATTGAGAACATGCCCTGAAAAGATTGACATAAAAATTCCCAAGCCAAAGGCCACAAAATATAATAAATTGGTTTGAATTTTTGGTTGGAAAAAGTAACGGCAGAATTCAAACAATAAATAGAAGATAATGCCGACTAACGGCAAAATGGTAATCACAAAACCAATAATTCCAAATTGGAAGAAGAAGTCTAACCAATCCATCTCCACAGTTCGCGGATGCTTACGATAATTACCCCCGTAGCCCATCCCAAATAATTTTTGGGCCAAGGCAGATTTTTTATATTCATAACTATTTAGGCGATAATAATTGGTCCGGCCGCTTAATAACTTCGCTAGTAGCGGATTACTTAATTCCTTATTTTGCAATAAGAAACGCTCGTAATGATCCATATGCTTTCTGTGCTTTTTATCAGACAACATTTTCTTTTTATTTTGTTGATTTTCGCGAATAATTCGATTTTGAATCACACTATTATCATGAACTGGTGAATGCGGATAAATTGCTAAAACTCCCCCCAATAAAACGGCAATTAGAACCGTATTAATGATATTGACAGCTTTTTTTTCATGCGTCACAAAGATTCGTATTAACTGCAAACAGAAAGCCGAAATGAGCGCTAAAATCATCCCATAGAAACAGCTTTTCGTTCCGAGCATTGTAATAGAATTGACGGATAGAATCACGCCGCCAAAGTACCAATAATTATGCTGCTGCTGAGATTTTTCTAGCGCATATAGCAAAACAATCGGAAAGGCAATTGCCAAAATTGCACTTAACTCATTGCCAGCATTAAACCAACCACTCGTTCCTAGTTTTCCCTGGGGATAGGTATGAAAAGCCGTGTTGGTCATAACTGCTACAATCATGACCACGTTAATCATCATTTGTGCCCAATAAACAAAAACCGGCACCGAACGCTTTAATTGCTGTGCTGATAAATTCTTAAACGCGTAGTACATGCCCAAAATAATAATTAAGTAATGCAGACTTTTAAAACACGCCGAAATTTCTGTAAACCACGAAAAAGCGGGCTTATTGAAATAATTAACCACCAAATTAATCACAACTAATACTAATAATAGTCCTAAGAACCACGGCACATAACGATCCAGCCAATCATCACGCTGGTGCGCAACTTTTAAAATAAAGCCAACAATTAAAACTAGCATAATTGCACGAATCGCTACGCCCAGTGTCAAACTAAAGTTAGGCAATACTTTCATTTGCCAACCGGTAATCACATCCAAAATTGGTTGTATTAAAAAATAAATCATTAAATACCAACTAAAACGTTGAATTGAACTAGATTTCACAATAATTCTCCATTATCTTTTATCTTTCTAAATAAAACTCAAAGCGCTCACCCACATACTGTGAACGAACATATTCAAACGGTTGCTCATCATCTAAGAAGGTAACCTGCCGTAATCTTAGCACAGGAGCACCCCGCTTGACCTTTAAAAGCTCAGCTACTTTTTCTGAGGCTAACATTGCTGACACATTCTGTTGAGCATGTCCGAGCTTTAAGCCCTTTTGCTCTAAAGCGTGATACAGCGATTGTGTAATTTGCTGTTGACTTAAATCCCGAACGAGATTCCACGGTACAGTAGTGATTTCAAAACAAATGGGCACGCCATCGGCTAAGCGAATGCGTTCCATTCGTAAAACATCAATTTTATCGGCTAATTGTAAATGCTCTTTCTCACTGAGCGTTGGTTCGGCAAGATGATAGGAGACGACGCGACTAGCCGGCTTTTTGCCCTGTGATTTCATAATATCTGTAAAACTAGTCGTTCCGGACATTTTTTCTTGAACTTTTTGACTAGCAACATAAGTCCCAGAACCAACCTTACGTGACAAGATTCCTTCATCAACCAAGGTCTGAATGGCTTGCCGTGCGGTCATGCGACTCACAGCAAAATGCTGTGCTAACCAGCGCTCTGACGGAATTCTTTGGCCTACTTGCCACTTTCCTTGGGCAATCTCGGATTTCATTTGGTTATGAATCTGAACATAAATTGGTACTTCGGACACGGAGATTACCCCCCTCAAATTAAAAATAAAAAAAGACTGAAACCAACGTTTCAGTCAATTATTGGGTTAGCTGGATTCGAACCAGCGCATAATGGAGTCAAAGTCCATTGCCTTACCACTTGGCTATAACCCAATCAATGGAAGGGAGTGGATTCGAACCACCGAACCCGAAGGAGCGGATTTACAGTCCGCCGCGTTTAGCCAGACTTCGCTACCCTTCCAACATATCAATAGGACATTAAATATAATAACCAATTTTGTTCCATTTTGCAAGAGGTTATAACAAATTTTTTATTTTTCTATTGATAACTTCCGAAACATTCCACGAATATTATACCAATAATTCTTTTAAAAAACGAAAAAAGTTCACCAAAAGGTGAACTTTTATTAATTGATTCCGGACATTAATTTTTTGATTTTTGGTGTAAAGAAAATCAAGAGAATAGCAAAGGCAATTGCTACTAACCCCGTTACACCAAAGTAAGCCATTTCGTGGTGTGGATAAAATCTAACTAATTGGGAATTAATAGCTTGTCCCGCAGCATCTGCTAAGAACCACATACTCATCATTTCGGATGAGAAAGCTTTGGGCGCCAATTTAGTCGTAACTGAAAGACCAATTGGTGAGATTAACATTTCACCAATTTCTACAATGCCCCAGCTCAAAACTAACCATAATGGATTAACTTTGCCGTGTGAACCGCCCATTAACGGTAGAACCAAAACTAAATAGGAAATACCGGTAAAGACTAAGCCTAACCAGAACTTAGTCGGTGACGAAGGCTGCTTTTTACCTAGTTTAGTCCAAAGTGAAGCAAATAATGGTGTATAGATAATAATAAAGAATGGATTTAACATTTGGAACCAGCTTGGATTCAATTCAAAGCTCCCCAAATGCAATTGCGTATTATTAGCAACAAACAAGCCCAAAATAGAAGAACCTTGCTCTTCAATGGCCCAGAAGATTACCGCAGCGATAAATAAGCCAATATAAGCATAAACGCGCGATTTTTCAATCTTAGTCACCTTTTTACTACTTAAAATAATAATAAAGTATGCAATTGGTAAAATAATGCCAAAAATACTGATTAAACTAATAAAGTTCTGTAAACTAGCTAACTTCATGACCATCATTAATAAAACAATAACGACAATTGCTATGACAAAGACAATGACCTTTTTATAAAGTTTACTTTTTTCAGCATCAGTAATAGGATCAGTGGGTTTCAACGTTTCTGCTGGTAAATATTTCTTTCCTTGAATATAATACGTGATTAAACCAAAGAACATCCCAATCGCAGCTAGTGAAAAGCCAACATGGAAGTTAAAACTCTTCCAAGCTTGACTAACCACTGCGGGCGCAATTAAGGAACCTAAGTTAATTCCCATGACAAAAATACTAAATCCAGCATCACGGCGGTTATCCTCAGCACTATATAAATCACCGACCATGTCCGAAACATTGGGTTTTAACAAACCAGTACCAATTGTAATGAACAAAATCGACAAGTATAACGTGGTAGAACCTAGCGGCAACGACAAGAAGATATGACCAAACATGATCAAAACCCCGCCCCAAAAGACGGTTCGCCGACTACCTAGAATACGATCACTAATATAACCTCCTAAAACACTGGTCATATAAACCAATGACCCGTAAATAGACATAATGGACGCAGCAGTTTCTTGCTTAAAGCCTAAGCCACCGAGCTTGATCGCATAGTACATGTAGTACAACAGAATTGCCCGCATGCCATAATAACTAAATCGTTCCCAAAATTCAGTCATAAATAGGGTCTTTAACCCCATAGGCTGACCAAAGAACGTCTTTTCCTTTTTTGTATCCATAAATATTCTCCCTAAATATTAAACAATGCCCTAACATTTTAATCTTTCTAATAGATAATGTCAAAAAACAATGCCCAATTTAGCGATTCCAGCCCAAACTAGTAAATAAACAATCTTTTTTGCGACAATTAGAAACATAAGGATTACCCGCAACAAAAAAACGTAAAGGTTTTTGTGCCCAATTACCACGTTGACTAACATTAATCCGCGCAGAAGTTTTAATAATTTTGGGCGTTTTAATTCGTTGATCACTTAAACTCAGCGTCTTGAAACTCAAGGGGGTTTGGTTTAAATCACGCGACGTAATTCCTAACGCTTGGGTCAACTTAGCAGGTCCATTCGTTAAATTAGTCGTCGTTGTCTGTTGCCGTAGTTCTCGCATAATAGTTAACCCCTTGGTCGGTTGCAGAGCCCGAATCAAAATACTTTCTGGTTGTCCTGACATTTGAACAACAATGTCCAATAAGTAATGTCCGCGCTGTGAATGAATATAAATGGTTCCTGGATCTTGATAAAGTGCTTGATTAGCGCGAGAATGATGACCACGATATGCATGTGAAGCAGAATCCGGCGTACCTAAATATGCTTCTGTCTCAACAATCAAACCAGCAGTTAAACCATAGGCAGAGTGATACTGTAATTCATGTCCTAACAAATCTTGAGCTAATTGAATCGTTGATTGACTGGTTAAAAATGCTGTAATTGAACTCATAAGAACCTCCTTTCTAAATACTTTATGGTAAAATTAAAAACATTAGCTCTATTTTCACAATGGTTAAACAGAACTAATATTATTAAGTCTTGCAATTTAATATCCAATTAAATTATTGAGCTAAAAAAACAAATTCGTCAACTAATTTGCGTTAAGAAAGGAAGAAAAAATGATTATCAAATTCACGGACGATTTAAATGATCAAATTTATCAAGATAGTTTAGTTTTAAGAAAAACAGTTTTTATTCAAGAACAACATGTTCCGGCTGATCTAGAAATTGATCAGGATGAAGCAAATTGTCAATATTATGTAGGTTACGATGAACATAACGACCAGCCAATTGCCACAGCGCGCGTTTTAAAAGGAACGCCAACCCAATGGCATATTCAACGAGTTGCTGTTCGCCAAAATTTTCGGCATCAAGGATTTGCCAGTCAAATAATGCAGATGATTGAACAACACGCTCAAACGCAAGGAATTAAAACTCTCGTCTTAAATGCGCAAGATCAAGCTCAAAATTTTTATACTAATTTAGGATATCAGGTCGAAGGCAATCAATTTTTAGATGCTGGTATCAAACACCATAAAATGGTTAAAGCTGTTTAATCAAATAAATATGGACAAAATAAAAAACGCTATAACTTAATATAACGTTTTTTATTTTGTTTATAATAATACTGCCAGCTGCAGGATTCGAACCTGTGACCCTCGGTTTACGATACCGATGCTCTACCAACTGAGCTAAGCTGGCGAACAATCCGAAACTAATAAAAAAAGCCGGTTAAACATCCGACTATAACTCCGGTTGTCAGACTCGAACTGACGACACCCTGATTAACAGTCAGATGCTCTACCAACTGAGCTAAACCGGAATAAGAGCAGCATGGCAACGACCTATCCTCGCAGGTAGTTTCCCACCAACTACTTTCGGCGCTGAGAAGCTTAACTTCTGTGTTCGGCATGATTCCAGGTGTTTCCTCCTCGCTATCGCCACCACACTTGCTCTCTTCTTACCTTCTGAAAGAACCTTAGTCCTCTCAAAACTGAATATTATGTTCTTACTCGACACCCTTGGTTAAGCCCTCGACCGATTAGTATTGCTCAGCTCCATGTATCACTACACTTCCACTCGCAACCTATCTACCTCATCTTCTTTGAGGGGTCTTACTTCATTACTGAATGGGAAATCTCATCTTGAGGTGGGTTTCACACTTAGATGCTTTCAGCGTTTATCCCTTCCATACTTAGCTACCCAGCTATGCCTTTGGCAAGACAACTGGTACACCAGTGGTATGTCCATCCCGGTCCTCTCGTACTAAGGACAGATCCTCTCAAATTTCCTACGCCCGCGACGGATAGGGACCGAACTGTCTCACGACGTTCTGAACCCAGCTCGCGTACCGCTTTAATGGGCGAACAGCCCAACCCTTGGGACCGACTACAGCCCCAGGATGCGATGAGCCGACATCGAGGTGCCAAACCTCCCCGTCGATGTGAACTCTTGGGGGAGATAAGCCTGTTATCCCCAGGGTAGCTTTTGTCCGTTGAGCGATGGCCCTTCCATACGGTGCCACCGGATCATTAAGCCCGACTTTCGTCCCTGCTCGACTTGTCTGTCTCGCAGTCAAGCTCCCTTCTACCTTTACACTCTACGAATGATTTCCAACCATTCTGAGGGAACCTTTGGGCGCCTCCGTTACTGTTTAGGAGGCGACCGCCCCAGTCAAACTGCCCACCTGACACTGTCTCCCGCCGTGCTTCAACGGCGCGGGTTAGAGCTTTCATATAACAAGGGTAGTATCCCACCAGCGCCTCCTTCGATACTAGCGTACCGATCTCTACGGCTCCTACCTATCCTGTACATGTTACACAAAAACTCAATATCAAGCTACAGTAAAGCTCCATGGGGTCTTTCCGTCCTGTCGCGGGTAACCTGCATCTTCACGGGTATTATAATTTCACCGAGTCTATCGTTGAGACAGTGCCCAAATCATTACGCCTTTCGTGCGGGTCGGAACTTACCCGACAAGGAATTTCGCTACCTTAGGACCGTTATAGTTACGGCCGCCGTTTACTGGGGCTTCAATTCTGGGCTTCGACCGAAGTCTAACTCATCCTCTTAACCTTCCAGCACCGGGCAGGCGTCAGCCCCTATACGTCATCTTACGATTTTGCAGAGACCTGTGTTTTTGATAAACAGTTGTTTGGGCCTTTTCACTGCGGCTGGCTCTTACACCAGCACCCCTTCTTCCAAAGTTACGGGGCTATTTTGCCGAGTTCCTTAACGATAGTTCTCTCGCTCACCTTAGGATTCTCTCCTTGACTACCTGTGTCGGTTTGCGGTACGGGTATTCAGTGTCTCACTAGAAGCTTTTCTCGGCAGTGTGACTATTGTGCTTCGCTACTTTAATTTCGCTCCCTATCACAACTCATCCTTCGCGGTTATAAGCATTTGACTCATATCCAGACTCGCTGCTTAGACATGCTTTTCCAGCTGCATGCTCACAATTCATCTCCTGCGTCCCTCCATCGTTCAAACAACACTGAACAGTACAGGAATCTCAACCTGTTTTCCATCGATTACGCCTCTCGGCCTCATCTTAGGTCCCGACTAACCCTGGGCGGACGAGCCTTCCCCAGGAAACCTTAGTCATCCGGTGGACCAGATTCTCACTGGTCTTTCGCTACTCATACCGGCATTCTCACTTCTAAGCTCTCCACCAGTCCTCTCGATCTGGCTTCTTCGTGCTTACAACGCTCTCCTACCACGTACATCTTTCGATGCACATCCACAGTTTCGGTACCATACTTAGCCCCGGTACATTTTCGGCGCAGAACCACTCGACTAGTGAGCTATTACGCACTCTTTAAATGAGTTGCTGCTTCTAAGCCAACATCCTAGTTGTCTGTGCAGTTCCACTTCCTTTTCCACTTAGTATGGATTTTGGGACCTTAACTGGTGATCTGGGCTGTTCCCCTTTCGACGATGGATCTTATCACTCACCGTCTGACTCCCGGAGAAAGATCTTTGGCATTCGGAGTTTATCTGAATTCAGTAACCCATGTTGGGCCCCTAGTCCAAACAGTGCTCTACCTCCAAGATCCTCTTCTCCGAGGCTAGCCCTAAAGCTATTTCGGAGAGAACCAGCTATCTCCAAGTTCGTTTGGAATTTCACCGCTACCCACACCTCATCCCCGCAATTTTCAACTTACGTGGGTTCGGTCCTCCAGTGCGTTTTACCGCACCTTCAACCTGGACATGGGTAGGTCACTTGGTTTCGGGTCTACGACTACGTACTCTCTTTCGCCCTATTCAGACTCGCTTTCGCTACGGCTCCGTCTTCTCAACTTAACCTCGCACGCAATCGTAACTCGCCGGTTCATTCTACAAAAGGCACGCCATCACTCTTTAACGAGCTCTGACTACTTGTAGGCACACGGTTTCAGGATCTATTTCACTCCCCTTCCGGGGTGCTTTTCACCTTTCCCTCACGGTACTTGTTCTCTATCGGTCACTAGGGAGTATTTAGCCTTGGGAGATGGTCCTCCCTGCTTCCGACGGGGTTTCACGTGCCCCGCCGTACTCAGGATACTGGTAGAGTGTCTCTGATTTCGCCTACTAGACTATCACTATCTCTGGTTCAGCTTCCCAACTGATTCAGCTATCTTCGACTATCTCACGTCCCAGTCCTACAACCCCAAAGAGCATGCTCTCTGGTTTGGGCTCTTTCCGTTTCGCTCGCCGCTACTCAGGAAATCGATTTTTCTTTCTCTTCCTATGGCTACTTAGATGTTTCAGTTCACCATGTCTTCCTCACTTACAACTTTCGTCGCAGTGTGACTAAGCTTTACCTTAGCCGGGTTCCCCCATTCGGATATCTCCGGATCTTCGTTTACTTACAACTCCCCGGAGCATTTCGCTGTTCGTTGCGTCCTTCTTCGGCTCCTAGTACCTAGGCATCCACCGTGCGCCCTTATTATCTTAACCTTATTTACTACTGTTTCTTACTTTCTTCGAATCTCTCGATTCTCGGTGTCTTTCTTCTCATAATATTCAGTTTTCAAAGTACTAATGTCCTTGACAGTTTCCTGTCAATGGAGGTTAACGGGATCGAACCGATGACCTCCTGCTTGCAAAGCAGGTGCTCTCCCAGCTGAGCTAAACCCCCGTACTATTTCTATGGGCCTAAATGGACTTGAACCATCGACCTCACGCTTATCAGGCGTGCGCTCTAACCAGCTGAGCTATAGGCCCGATTTCTTTCGCGCTTGTCTCTTGGTGCCCTGAGAGTAGACCTCTCAAAACTAAACAAAGTTTCTTGCCAACTGCTTTCCGTTTATTTTTCCTTAGAAAGGAGGTGATCCAGCCGCAGGTTCTCCTACGGCTACCTTGTTACGACTTCACCCTAATCATTTGTCCTACCTTAGACGGCTAGCTCCCCGAAGGGTTACCCCACCGGCTTTGGGTATTACAAACTCTCATGGTGTGACGGGCGGTGTGTACAAGGCCCGAGAACGTATTCACCGTGGCATGCTGATCCACGATTACTAGCGATTCCAACTTCATACAGGCGAGTTGCAGCCTGCAATCCGAACTGAGAATGGTTTTTAGAGTTCTGCTTGCCCTCACGAGTTCGCTTCTCGTTGTACCATCCATTGTAGCACGTGTGTAGCCCAGGTCATAAGGGGCATGATGATTTGACGTCGTCCCCACCTTCCTCCGGTTTGTCACCGGCAGTCTCACTAGAGTGCCCAACTTAATGCTGGCAACTAGTAACAAGGGTTGCGCTCGTTGCGGGACTTAACCCAACATCTCACGACACGAGCTGACGACAACCATGCACCACCTGTCTTCCTGTCCCCGAAGGGAACCCTGTATCTCTACAGCTTTCAGGAGATGTCAAGACCTGGTAAGGTTCTTCGCGTTGCTTCGAATTAAACCACATGCTCCACCGCTTGTGCGGGCCCCCGTCAATTCCTTTGAGTTTCAACCTTGCGGTCGTACTCCCCAGGCGGAGTGCTTAATGCGTTAGCTGCAGCACTGAGAGGCGGAAACCTCCCAACACTTAGCACTCATCGTTTACGGCATGGACTACCAGGGTATCTAATCCTGTTCGCTACCCATGCTTTCGAGCCTCAGCGTCAGTTACAGACCAGAGAGCCGCCTTCGCCACTGGTGTTCTTCCATATATCTACGCATTTCACCGCTACACATGGAGTTCCACTCTCCTCTTCTGCACTCAAGTTTGACAGTTTCCGATGCACTTCCTCAGTTAAGCTGAGGGCTTTCACATTCAGACTTTTCAAACCGCCTGCGCTCCCTTTACGCCCAATAAATCCGGACAACGCTTGCCACCTACGTATTACCGCGGCTGCTGGCACGTAGTTAGCCGTGACTTTCTGGTTGAATACCGTCACTACTTGAGCAGTTACTCTCAAGCACGTTCTTCTTCAACAACAGGATTTTACGATCCGAAAACCTTCTTCATCCACGCGGCGTTGCTCCATCAGACTTTCGTCCATTGTGGAAGATTCCCTACTGCTGCCTCCCGTAGGAGTTTGGGCCGTGTCTCAGTCCCAATGTGGCCGATTACCCTCTCAGGTCGGCTACGTATCATCGCCTTGGTGGGCCTTTACCTCACCAACTAGCTAATACGCCGCAGGTCCATCCTTTAGTGACAGCCGAAACCGTCTTTCATTCCTTAATCATGTGATTAAGCACTTTATGCGGTATTAGCAACTGTTTCCAATTGTTATCCCCCGCTAAAGGGCAGGTTACCTACGTGTTACTCACCCATCCGCCGCTCGCGTCCATATCTTCCTACCCGAAGGTATTCCGTTACTTCTGCTCGCTCGACTTGCATGTATTAGGCACGCCGCCAGCGTTCGTCCTGAGCCAGGATCAAACTCTCATTTTTTGTTAGTTTGTTGACTCAGACTTAGAACTCTAACGTTCTTTGTCTTCTTTATTACTTTTAAATTGACAGGTTCTTTTTCAAGAACCCAGCACTTGGCTTTTAAAGAAACTTTGTTCAGTTTTCAAAGATCTACTTAACTTTTTGTTGATTACCACTTGATTAAGCGGCTTATTTAGTTTATCATCTTATCATGAGCTTGTCAACTGTTTTTTTTATTTGCTTAACAGTGACGCGCATGACTCATTGACAACAGAAAATATATTATCAACTTTTTTACCCTTTTGCAACCCCTTTGCCCATCTTTTTTTATTCTTTTTTGCTACATATTGCTCTATTCCTTGGTATGACTGCTTTTTTACGATATAAAAAAATCCTAAAAAAAGATATTTCATCTTCTCTTAGGATTCAATTGCCTACATATTACTTAGTAATTTTAGTTTTACCATTCATATATGGAACTAAAACTTTAGGAATATCGACACTACCGTCAGCATTTTGATAATTTTCTAAAATGGCCGCCACTGCTCGACCAACTGCAAGTCCGGAACCATTTAAGGTGTGAACAAATTGTAACTTACCATTTTTATCACGATAACGAATTTGTGAGCGCCGTGCTTGAAAATCTGTACAATTAGAACAACTCGAAATTTCCCGATACATATTTTGCTGGGGCATCCAAACTTCTAAATCATACGTCTTTGCAGAACTAAAACTAGCATCACCACTGGACAAAGTAATGACATGATATGGTAATTCCAACTTCTGTAAAATATTTTCCGCATTTGCGGTTAATTTTTCTAATTCATCCCAAGAATCTTCCGGCTTAACATATTTAACCATTTCCACCTTGTTAAATTGGTGCATGCGAATCAAACCGCGGGTATCACGGCCAGCAGAACCGGCTTCAGAACGAAAACATGGTGTCAAAGCCGTAAGATAAGTTGGTAATTGGTCTTCACTCAAAATTTCGCCACGATAATAGTTAGTTAGGGGAACTTCAGCAGTAGGAATTAAAGTCAATGGCCGTTCTTCATCAACAATGGTATAAACGTCTTCTTTAAACTTAGGAAACTGACTAGTACCAAACATGGAATCACTATTGACCAAATAAGGTGGAATAACTTCTGTATAACCATCTTTTTGATGCTCATCTAACATAAAGTTGTATAACGCCCGTTCTAATTGCGCACCGGCACCTAAATAATAGACAAAGCGGCTACCTGAAACTTTCGCAGCCCGTTCAAAATCCAAAATTCCCAATTGTTCACCAATATCCCAATGAGCTTGGGCTTCAAAGTCAAAGTGCGGAATTTCGCCCCACTTACGAACTTCCACATTGGCAGACTCATCTTTGCCAACAGGCACTGAATCATCGGGAAAGTTGGGCAAGCGGACTAAAATATAATCCGTTTGGTCATTAAGCTTTGCTAATTGCTCATCCAAATTTTTAATTTGCGCGCCAACTTCTTTCATGGCAGCAATCGCGGCAGTAGCATCTTGCTTTTGTCGCTTAGTTTGAGCAATTTGCTTCGAAACTTCGTTGCGCTTAGCTTTCAAATCTTCAGTTTGCGCCATCACTTGGCGGCGCTTAACATCTAAGTCTAGTAAATGATCAATCTCTTCCCCTGCAATATTTCTCTCAGCTAACTTTTTTTTCGCCCAATCAGGATTATTGCGAATCACTTTTAAATCTAACATAATTTCCTCCTTTAAATAAAAAAGAGTTGTCTTCATCCCCATTAAAGGGACGAATCAACTCTTCATCGCGGTACCACCCAATTTTAGTGTTTCACACTACGCTCTAACAGCTATAACGGGGCTGACCGTATAATTTATTCATTATCCGTTTGAAACGATATTGGAACACCAACTGCTAACTCTCAGCACTGCACTAGCTCTCTGTAAAGTCGGTAAGATATCTACGTTATCTAGGTTGATAGTAATATAACTAACATTAAAAGGCAAGTTTTATTTGGAGATCTTTTTCTCCGTCCAAATATCCCGAATTAAACTTATCAACTGGCCATATTGGGCACTATTAGCATCATGTTCCCACTTAAAGATATAAATGTCATGTTGTGTAGGATCTAACGTATAATGACTCGAAGTCGTCACAATCAAATCTGCATCATTAGGATCTTGAACTAATTGCACGTAAGGCAAACTATCAATTGTTTCTACCATATCAAAACGGTATAACTGATTTTCTTCAATACTGAGGTAGACTTGAACTGCAAAATGATCAGAAAACATGACCACGACTCGAAGCAAAATCTTGTAAACCGCATTGGTCAGCAAATTAACTTTATCTTGAAAATCTTGAAATTCATTTTGTTCAAATAAATGCTGTAAAATATTCCGGATGGTCTTCTTAAACTCTGGCAAATCAATACTGGATAGCCCTGATTTTTCTCCCGTGTAGACTTCTACCATTTGGTAATAGCTATTACCAAATGCCAAGCCCCCGATTAAGACCCGCATCAAGGCAATGCGATAGAGCTTAACAATTTCATCGGATAAATTAAATTGTCGCTGAATATTATAAGGCATCGATTGTAAGAATGCCCCCACAAAGTCGTAAATCTTAGTATCATACTCTTGAATATGGTCAAGAATTTCATCGGCTTTTTCATTACCACAAGGAACAATGGATAATGAACAGTTAACCAAATTATACATATTATAAGATTCATTCATTAAACGGGCGGGCGTCAAATCTCGATAGTACTGAATGATTTTAGCAAAGTCACTGTCCGCAAATCGTTCATAACTATCTTCGGTCATGAAGCTTTCATAAACATTCAGATTTGGATAACGTACCCAGTCGATTTTCGCATTGCGTTCCACAAAATGGCCATGATAAATCCGTAAGCAATTGACAGTGGCATAAATTTGATAAACCCGAAAAGTCATCGGATTCGGTTGCGCTACTACTTGAAAAGCCTCCAAGCCTTGATTGACGAGCCACTCGCTTTCTTCCTCAGAAATAGTCTTAAAAGGCCAAGCAAATCCCCGCGTTGCTTCCCAAAACATTGCGGATATTGCTAATCTAACATCTGTTTCTTCCCCGACAAAGCGCATCTTTTCATAAGTAATTCGTACGTTAAAAGTTTTCAAAAATAAACGCATCGGTTTTAAATGGCGCAAAGCAGTTGCTTTACTATTGCCACACTCTTGATAAAAATCATCAAATGACTGACAAGTATCTTCCAAAATCGCCATCATAAAGTTGTAAGCATCCGAATGGGAAACTAAAAAAAAGTGATACTGATCATTGTCAACAGAAAAAATTTCTTCGATTGTTGGATCATCTTTCCCCAATAATTCCTTCATATCTTGAATAATACCATCGTAAGTATTATAGATACTGCCGTAACTTTTATTCATTTGTGCAGCTGCTTGGCGAAAATTAATATCTTTAATATCAAAATCTAGACTTTGATGAGCTTTGAGATCATCGCGATAAGAAATCTCCATAATCTTTAATTGTCTGACCCGCTCAAACAAGCGTAACTTCTCCATATCAGAAACTGACAAAAATAAGTCTTGTTCTTTTTCCAATGTGATACCCCCCATTAATTAATTTCATTACTTAAGATTTAAGCATTTAAAATTAACAAATAATAATCATTATATAATAAATATTATAATGTACAACCAATTTTAATGTAATCCAAGATAACACAGATTTCAACTATTATTACTAAAAACAATCAATAAAAAATAATTTAAAACAGATTTTTATAAAAAATGTTCTATACAAAAAAGGGACATGAAACATGTCCTTTTTCATTTATTAAGTTAAATTAACACGAGAAGTTTACGCTTGTGTCGTAGGATTACCACCATTGAGTGTCCAAGTTAACGTTGCTTTAAAATTACCAGCAACTTGCCCATTCTGACTTGGAGTTACTAACTGCGCTCCTGTTAAGAATAAGCCCCAATAACCTAAACCGGTCCCCTTTTGTGCCGTAAATAAAGTGGTTGTCGTATTAGGATCATTGATATCATCACTCGGATAAACCCAAGGATAATTCTGCGAACCCGTTAAAGTATTCAAACCAGTAATTCCTGATGAGCTCGAATCAAAATCTTGCGCTAAGGAAAAATTATCGGCACTATCTACATTGGCTTGTACAACTTTAGCACTAGTAAAATCTAGCGACGAAATGGGCTGCACTTGTTCATCAGGAGCAACACTCGTGTCGGTATTATGAAATTTAGAGCAAGAAACACTCAAATTCCAACCGCCACTCTCAGCCCCCCGAGTATCAGTCACAATAATCGTATTATCTAGCATCGGTTTAGCTTCGGTTTGTCCGGCTTGGATTACTGGTCGATATTTCCAGATGCTTTTGGTAAATACATATTGCGTACCAAAATTTGGAAAACCAACATTCTCGGGATTAGGAACTCGTAAATCCAGCTTACCTGGCGCAAAGCCAACATTTGCTGAGCTGTTGGCTTCTACTGCGCCTGAATTAGCATCCGCCGGTCGATTAACGACATTCGCATCATCCGCAGCCATAGTGGGAGTACTAAAGATGAAGATGGCAGCAATTAAACTTATTAATAAAACATTAAATCTTGCTACTTTCAAGTTATCCCCCCCATAACTATTTAGTTGCTTGATTTTGTCCTCGCTTATAGAACCAATAGAATAATACGCCAATCAATAGTAAAACAATGACAATAATCGTAATAATTAATGGCCAATAATTACGTTTTGTATTCGGATTATTGCGATTCAACCGGTTAGCATCCGCTGGCGAAATCGTAAAGTTCTTCTTGAAATACCAACTCTTACCTGAAGTATTAATCCGCACGCGAGCTTGGTAATTACCAGCTTTCATCGGCTTATTACCCCAGCTAACTGGAAAGTTGAAGTTAGAATTCGGCGCAAAATTCATTTGCTTTTGACTATTCTGGAAGAGTAGTTTGTTACTCCTAGCCGGATAAATCTTCGCCTTGACCCGCATATCATTATTAGTAATGTACTTAGGTTCAAAGTTTTGCAAATTAATATTCACAGCAGGCTGAATGCCTAATAAAGTCGGCCGAACCCGAACTAAGCGCAGATCTGGTTGCACTTTATCAACATTACCAACTTTAAACAATGTGCTAACTGAATAAGAATAGTTATTAGTTAAACTCATGCCTTTAGACTTCTTATGATGCATCTTATGGTTAATAGTTGGTGAATAGATATAAAAACTACCCAACAGTACACCATTAAACTTGGGTGCGTGCACATTGATGGTTTCTGAAACCGTCTGAGAGCCCTTAGCTGGAATCGTAACTTTTTGCTTAACTGGACCCATTTTGGTCCAGTCATACTTCAAACTAGAGTCACGAACACTAGTTACATTAGCATAATTGATCTGACCCTGATTAGTCGTCCCAGCAACCGTCGGTTTTACTACCACGTCAATGGGATATTTTTTACTATTAGTAATCTTTAAGTTTAGTGGATAACTCTTACCAGATTCCACATTTAACAAAAAGTAATCCGATTGTGCAGCACCTTGACTGCCCTCAGGTTCAACGGAAAAACCAGCTGCACCAGTAATTGCCGCTGATACGGGATGAATAATAAAGAAACTACCTATTAAAGCCATTAAAAAAATCAATGGACGTAATAATTTTCGCAAAATCGTATCCTCTAAACTAGAAGTTTTTAGTTATTAATACTATGCGCCGGCGCCGCCTGCTGGAGCTGGTGTTGTCGTCGGATCAATAGACAGATTCCAATTAACCGTGGCAGTATAATTACTACTAGGATCAACTTTAGATACGTTATTTGCATCTAATAGCAATCTTACAGAAGCTGGATCTCTAAAATCAAATCCAGTTACGCCAAATCGTTTTGAACCAGAAACCAGAGCAAGCGTAGTATCTCCAGAAATATCTCCCTTAGCCATAGGAGTAAGTGGTTTAGCTGGATTGTTACTATCAATAGTATAAACATCATTATTAGAATAACTATAAGTGGACTGATCTAAATTCAACATACTAAATGCAGACGTATCAGCTTTATTATTAATTCCCAAAGGGATTTCAACGCCAGTATCAGTAGAAGAAGTTTTAAATTTATCTACAGATACATTCAAAGTCCACGGATTAACATTACCATTACCAGATGCATTAGCAGTAGAACGATTATCAACAACAACAGCCAATCGATTAGCAGCTGAACCAGCCATATCAATTGCACCAGCTTTTGCAACTTTACCTGTACCAAAATTGAAGTTTGGTACTTGATATAAAGTCAAATCACCTGGTTTAAAGCCAACTGAAGCTTGAGAAGATCCTGAAGCAGATGAAGCAGCAGTAACAGTATTACCAGCACCGCTTACCAAAGTAGCATCAGCAGCACTAACAGTTTGTGCCAACATTGGAGCGGCAATAGCTAACAAAGAAGTAGCACAAATTCCCATACTCAATAATTTATTTAATTTCATAAAGAAGTCCCCCACCTTAAAAAAATCTTTACTTATTTACATCGAACTAATTATACAATAGATTTTTCAACAAAGCACTTAAATTCTTAAAAATAAATCAATTTTTTCAGCGCATCAAATGAGAAAGAGCCCATTTACCATGGACTCATGTCGCAAAAATCACTTGATAAAGTTTCGCAAGCACTACGCTTTTTGATAGAAAATATCAATCACTTGATCAGTAGTATCTGTAGTAACCGCCTGTTCAGCCACTGTATCTTGGCTGGCAGTATAGCCACTAACCTTTGGTACCATCACAGCATCCCAAGTATCACCGCGCCAAGTACCATAAACCCTGTCGCCTGTAACTGCATCTTGATAGATGTTACGTTTTAAAATTGCCACTTGGTTTTGACTCTTAACTTGTCCATCTGGATAATGGAAATTAATTGTTCGCGTAAGGGTCTTAGTTTCTAAGCTAGGTATAATCTGATGATCGACAGCAACTTGAATAATCTGCTGTCCTGAAGCATCAACCGTTACCGTTGTTTGTGGTTGATCGATAACTTCATAACCAGCTGGAGTATGATAATTAATATTTAAGATATCACCGACATAACCAGTTAACTGCTGCGTGTCAACTGCGTCACCGTCATACAAGTATTCAATTGTTACTGTTTGTTCAATTGGCGAGTAGTATATATCGATTGTTTGATCTTTAGTGTCACCAGCCACAGCTTGTTCAGATACCGCAGTTTGACTTGCCTGATAACCCGCAATTTCTGGCATAGCGTACAATGTCCAATTAGCTTTGGACCAATCACCGTAGGTCACCGTTCCATCTTCATTATCCTTAATATAACGTTGAATGGTAACAGTTTGTAATTCTGTATTAACTTGTCCATCTGGTTGAACACAATTGATCATGCCATAAAAAAATTATATATTGATTAATTACAATGTCAGTTGATCATAACCACACTAAAAAATCCATTCCTAAATAAGAATGGATTTTGTGTCTATATGAAACACTAATCTCAAATATTAAAGTTAAATACCTTTTCTATTTTTGTTTTCGCCCACGATTCTTGGCAAACTTAAACAACAACCACAAGAATAAGCCAAACAATAAGCAACCACAAATGACAATAGCAACAATCAATGGCCATTTGGTGCGCTTAATATTAGGATTTTGGCGATTCAATTGCCAAGCTTGCTTGGGACTAATCGTAAAATTATGTTGAAAATGAAAATTACGATTGCCCACGTTAACCTGTGCGCTATACTGATAATTACCCGCTTTAATAGGATTATTACCTAACGTAATGGCAATTGGCGCAATAGAATTGGCCGCTAAAGCGCCCTGAGGAATGTTCAAATGCTTGTCAAAGTTATTGGTTAATCCATGAACGCGAATGTCATAATTGACCGCTCCATTACCATAGTAGATAGGTCGTTGATTATGGATTTGCCCTACTACTTGCGGCTGTCCCGCATATGAACGCACACGCACCTTACCAAGGCGTAATTTGGGTTGTAACTTATCCACAGCCCCAACATTAGCTAACACACCAAAGGCCATTTGAAAATTATTAACCTGATTGTTATATTGCTTAGTCAACAAAGTCTGCACAACCGCTGAACCCGCAATTGAACCTTTAAAATGAGCTGGCGCTTTAATTTTTAAAGGTACAGCCTGTTCCTGATTGGCATTGAGCACTAAGTATTGCGTTTTTAAACCCAAGTCTGCCAAACTATATTGCCACGACCGATCCATCAACAAATGTTTATTTGATCCTAAACTCAGGCCTCCCTGTTCCGTGGTTTGTGCCGTTCCGCCAAAAATCTTTAATTGCACTGGTTGATTAGTCAAATTTTTTAAGTATAACGCAAACTTTGCGGACTTCTTAGGCTTTAAATCAACTTGTACGACACCACTACTAGCCGGCACTTGATTTTCTTTTGGAACTTGTAATTGCACCTGTACCGGTGAACCGGGATCAGCTTGTACCAGTTGCTTTTGAAAAAAAAGGCACCAACCACAGACCATGACTAGTGCACAAATTAATTGTTTAAAACGTAATTTATTTTTCATTTGGAAGCCTGACCAGTTGGTGTAAACTGCAAAGTCCAAG
The DNA here is from genome assembly GCF_058107145.1 of Bombilactobacillus sp. ESL1197. Classification (NCBI taxonomy): domain Bacteria; kingdom Bacillati; phylum Bacillota; class Bacilli; order Lactobacillales; family Lactobacillaceae; genus Bombilactobacillus; species Bombilactobacillus sp. ESL1197. Next base: position 112,528 of record NZ_JBYLTY010000004.1, on the reverse strand, counting down.
TAATTGGAGCAACGTACTTATCTTTTAAATTTTCTATCTTAGTAGTGGGAAAATCATTTAATTTAGCATAACTAGGATCGTTAAAATCTAAGCCATAATAATGAGAATCATAATTACTACCGGTTATATGCATGACCCTTTGCGAAGGATTAGGATCGGAGTCGCTACCATCCTTAGCTAACAAAATCAAACCATCAGGCTTTGAATTGTCTGCCGGAGTTGGTGGACCCTGTAAAGCACCAGATATTTTAGACGGAGTATAACCACTACCACTCCAATTTCCATAACTCGTTCGCTTGCCTACATTAGTAGATGGTAAATTAATTGACGGTATTGTCGGCGTAATCTTAGATAATTTAATCTGAGCAGAACCGGAAGTTTTATAAAAAGAACCCACTTTTACATCCACCTCCCATAGATTATGCACGCCAGAGCCAGCATTAGTATCATTGACCACTAAATACCGATTACCAGAAGAGGCCGTCATTTCAGCAGTAGTAGCACCGACTTTCATATTAAAATCAAAATTAGGAACTTCCATTAAGAAAATTGGCCGTGAAATCCGATCTTCTGCAAAATCAATGCCACCGAAAGATTGAAAGTCATGATTATTAGCACTATCAGTCGCTGCATCAGACGGATTTGCAGCAGCGCTATTAAAATCAATGCCACTATTAGCTCCTAAAGCTTGTCCAGGATCTACTCCTGACACGCCATCCAGCGCATTACCTGCTGCTTGAACATTCAACTCATTAACACTAGCACCTGCTACTGCTGCTAAAACTAAGCTGGTGAACATTACTGTCTTATAAGTATTCTTCATTTTAATCCCCCAAAATCGGCGCTACTTTTTCTTCGATAAATTCTGCCCATAAGCATAAACCCACCAAGAAATTAAGCCCATCAAAATCACCAAAAACAGTACTAAAATAATGATCACATTTCGATACTTGCGTTGTGCTCGTGGCAAAAAGTAATTTAACTTTTTAGACTGCTGTGGACTCAAAATAATATGGCGGTGAAATACATAATGTTGCTTATGATGATCCAATATATAAGTAACATTGTATGTTCCCGGCATCAAGCGACCCTTACGCCAAGGTAATAATAACTTAGTCTGCGAGTTAGGTGCAAAATTAACGTTTTTTAAAACCATGGTACAGTTCGCCCGTGAATAATTCTTTTTACTAATCTTAACTCGCAAGTGCCCCTTTAAAAAAGGATACGGCGCGGTATTTTTAATTGGTGTCTGTATCACCACCCGATTAGCCTGTGAAGTTAAAATTGGTGTCCCCACTTGAAAATGAGGTAATAAGATGGCATCATCTTGGCGCAAATTCAAACCATAACTAATATTGGCTGTTGAGATCGTTGCCGAACCTTGTTTACTCTTAACAGCCTGTTGTTCCTGTTGCTGGAAGTCAGTCTGTGACTGAAACAACAGCCCTCCCATAATAAGTCCGATTAACCGTTGCCGTGGCATTTTTAATGTTACGGACGTTTCGACTTCTTTTTTAGCTGGAACTTCCACACTCAAAGGAGTAACTAGTTTACGTAAATCAAACTGGGCCTTGGGTCCCGGCTTAGCATAGGGATTATCAATCATCAACTGTAAATCTGAATTAGTCTGAGCAGGAATTGGCTTGACCGTAATAACGTTGGACTGGTTAGTTAAATTGAGAATTTTAAACTTCAATTGATACGTTTGATTTGGCTGAACATGTAAGTACCAACCACCCTTAACTGAACCAATTTGATTTGTTAACTGCTCGGGTTCGACACTGAATGTGCCCCCCGCCGCGTGAACGATTTGACTTTTACCCAAACCACAACATGCTACCAACAAGATAACCAACCAAGCCCAATTTTTTAAAAACTTACATTTGTTCATTGGCAATTGTTTTAGTTACATTATTCAAATTAGCCGTCCAATGCAATGGAAAAATGAATGTAGCATTATCTATTTTATTATCATGAATATAAGTTTGTACATTCCCTAAAACAGTACTATTTAAATTCAAAGTAGCACTAGTTGGAGCAACAAATGATAAACGAATATAGCCTTGAAAGCCACTATCAGCATTTAAAACTGTGATAGGAGTCACTGACTTAGATGGGTCACTGGTAAGAGGAATTTCACCGAATGGATTTTTAGTACTATTATTTCCATAAGTATAACCTGCTGTTACAGGAGCCCTATCAGTTCCTGGCAAACCAGTTTGTGTTGAAACTGGATTATCATTAACACCACTATCCAAATCTAAACTACCGAGTTTAGTATTTGACAAGCCAGCAGAACTAGTTACATCTGCTTTTGAACTAGAATCAATCAATGTACTACCGTAATTAGCAACTGACACATAAAAGCCAACTGCACTATCTGGTGAGTTAACGATTAAAGAACGATCAATTTTTTTATTGCTACTAGGACTGTTCAAATTAAAACTCGTATCCCGGTAATCATGCCCCGTACCAAAATCAAAGTTGGGCATCTGGACAATGTAAATACTGCCGTTGATAAAAGTGACCGTTACATTTGTACTGCCCGTCGTACCATCAGTACTATTATCACCGTCGCGCGTGGAAACATCACCCGCTTGTAAAGTTGGATCAGTATCACTCCGCGTCACATCACTATCAGCTTGTACCATTAAAGATTGTTCATTAACTCCCCAACCAAAAATTAAGAGACAAACAGTTGAGATGATCATTTTCCCCATGTTTTTCAAGATCTCACCCCTCGAAGTCATTATAGCAACTTGAACTAAGAACGTCCATTTTTGTTTTGACCTTTTAAATAAATCCACAGTAAATATAATAATCCTAAGACAATTATTAATACTAATCCAATAAAGATCCACGGCAACAAGCGATTATAGTGCTTTGGCTGTGTAGCTTTCTTAATTGCATTGACGTTGGCTTTAGTAACTGTAAAGTGCCGTACAAAAGTTTTTTGATAATGATTCTTAGCTTGCAAATGCAAAGTCAATGTATAAGAACCAGGATGAATCTTGCTTTGTGGTAATAACACGTTCCACGTCGAGCTTGGTGCCATCTGCAAATTATGCAATTTTTTCGTGATGACTTTGCTATGACCCTTGCGTTTGACTGAACTAGTCATCTTCAGCTGACTAACATTAATCGGCGCAGCATTATACAAAGTAAAGCCTAACCCCGTCTGTTGTGCGCGAGTTGTGGCAATTACGTGCTTACCCATGGTAATTGCTGGCTTAACAGTATCTTTTTTAGAACGCAACACCACACCTGTGACATATTGAACTTGGTTTTGAATAGCAAACTCACTTTTCTTCGAAGAACTGACTCCCGCAGTTGCAACAATCGCCCCCAAGATAATTCCTTGAAACTCCGTCTTTGGTGCTTGATAGGTAAAGGTCACAATCTTAGAATACTGCGGTTTAACATGCACGTGATAAGTGCGTTTACTACTAATTAAGCTAGATAAAGCAGGATTTTGCGGCTTATATAACTTCACTTTTGGGCGATCATAACTAATAATCCCATTGCCTGAAGTATAAGCATCATTGATCTGGACCTTAATATTCAAAGGCTTTTTGCCGATGTTCGACACTAATAAGCGTAAGTGTTGCTTTTGTTGTGGCTTAGTTTGTAAATCAAAAAACGTCTCCTGATCCGTCGTTTGATTCTTGGGTAAAATCGCCTTTACAGTAAATGAACGTTCCTGCGTCGGTAATTTTTTGGCTGCTGCCACTGAATTGGTGGAAAGCGTCCAAAACCCCAATAGTAACGTCAGGATCACTATCATTGAAATCCGTCGTTGCTTCATGAATAAATTCCCCCATTTAAATCTAAAGCTTACTGTCTCGGATATTGATTAAAATTATTATTTTGATTATTGGGTTGTGATTGATTCTGTTGCTGCTGGTTTTGACGCTGTTGTTGTGCTTTCTTTTGTTTGTTAGATTGGCTCCATAAACCACCAACCACAAACATGATTAAGATGATGAGACCTAACACAATCATCAAATACAAAACTGTCTTATCAGGCGTTAAACCTTTGCAATCATTATTAACCTTATCAGTTTGTTTCTTAGTGATGTGGTACGTTCCGGAAAACTTCCAGTGCGTCTTACCACTCTTAGCAGTTCCCACGGCTTGATAAATGCCTGGTTTAATTGGCAGTGATTGCTGATCAAACGCAATCGGAACGTTAGAATTAGGAGCAATCTTCTTATAAACTTGATCCACATTCACGGGCTTGAACCCCATGCCAAACAATTCGAGCAGTCCCTTGCGTTTCAAGGTCATGTGAACCACGACATCTTTCATCAATCCTGGTTGATTATTGGATAGATTAACATTGATAAACGGCTTATGTTCGACTGCTTGAGGAGTCACATTATTCAACACCAAAACCCCACCCACTGGGTGATTATCTTCCGTGAGCCACACAGGAACTTTCAAGCCTTGGCTAGCTGAATCATTAATATCATAAATATAAAAACCGGCGAGCATCAAACCTTTAAAGGCCTTGGGTGGCATTTGAATGTTGAATGCTACTTCTTTAGTTTGGTTAGCTTTTAATTTAATAATCTTAGCTTGCGTCATATCTTTAAAAGCATAACGCAAATCGCTGTCGCCCGAATGAACAACTTTTTGGTAAGTAATCCCACCTTGCGACGTCGTGGAAGCATTGGTAGGACGAATCCGCACCTTGGTATTCACTGCGCCAAAGTTAGTAATTGATAATTTAACTTGGTACACGCGATTAGGCTTAGCTACAATTTGAAAACGGTCCGTGACGTTCGAATTATCGACAATTGGTGTAACCGAAATATTATTGACATCCGCTTTAACAGATTGTATTTGTGTGAGCGCCAAAAGCAAAGTACAGACGCTAATGATAAATAGGCTAAATTTTTTCATAGATCCCCCATAACGGATTAATGATAGCATCATTATACAAAAAAATGTGGATACTGTTAAGTATCCACACAATTTTATTAAACACTTTTAAGCTTAATTATTATTCTTGTTACTGTTCCGACGACCGAAGTAAATACCTAAACCTAAGACTAACAAGATGACTAAGACAGCAATTAAGATCCATAGCCACATGTAGTTTGGCTTAATACCAGATAACTTGTTGTATTTACCAGCATCAGCAGAAGTGATCGTAAAGTCTTTGTCCAAGACCCAAGACTTAGCCTTATCATTTGAAACTAGTTTAACATGTAAATGATAGTTTCCAGCTTGTAAAGGAGTGTCTCCCCAGTCAATTGAATAGTTAAAGTTAGAATTAGGAGCTGGTGACATAGCAGTTAAAGTGGCAGTTTTCTTAAATTTATGATCATTAGATTTTTTGGTAACTGTTGCTTTAGCATTAATGTTAGCGTTAAATCCTTTGGTATAGTTTTGAATATTAGCCTTAACACCACGATTTCCACTACCAGAACTTAGAGCATACGGTTCAACTTGTTTAACTTTAAAGTTAGGCTGTAATGTTGAATTTTTAGATTGACGTATCCGTAATGGTATTCCTTGACTAAATCTATTAGTCAACAAAGAACCGTTTTTTGTCATACTTTTAGGAGCTTTCTCGCCTTTAGCAGGCTGAACCAAAATTCCTCCCATTAAAAATCCTGCAAACTTTTGCTTAGGTATCTGTACTTGAAAATGGACATTTACTATTTGACCAGCAGGGATCATAATAGTCTGTTCACGAGGCTTAACAATATTGGAAACTTTTATTTTTAAAGAAGAGTCACTAACCCTGCTCTTATTATATGTGTATGTTCCATCATTTCCTGTATAAGCCGTATTAACTTTTACAGTATAACGATGGTTTTTAGAATCTTTGTTTGCCACCCCAATAGAGATATCTTGACTACTACCTGGATTACCAAAAATATCAATTTGACCATTTTGAGCAATTTGATTTGTTCCGTAATTAGGTTTAATACCATAATTTCCAACAGTAGCTTTAGTAGGCACTGCCGTTGTAATCACAAACACCGTTATAGACAGTATTGCAATTATCCATTGTTTAATGTGATTCATTATCTTATACACCCCAATAATTAAATTATATAAATACATTTTCATCTTAAAGCTTTTCTTAATAAAGTCAACAGTTGAAATAACATATTATTGTGATAATAACCTCAAACAATAATTTTACATGTAATTTCAAAGGGTACTTCATTAACAATTATAAATTAAATACTATAAAACTTTTACACAAAAAAAGTACTGATGAAATGCTCATCAGTACTAATTAAAGGATGAAAATCTATTATTGAGCAGGTGCTGTTGTTGTTGTAGTATCATCAGCAGGTTTAGCATTTAAAGTCCAAGTAATTGGAGCAGTGTATGCACCCGTTGGAATATTTCCAGGTAAAGCTAATCTCAAAGCAGTACCAGCATTTTTCTTATTAAATTCAAAAATATCAGTACCTACTTTGTTATTCTTTGGTACATTAATAAGTTGCTGATCAGGTTCAGTATCACCTGCTACTAAGGCTGTACTACCATTAAGAGCTTTAGTATAAATATCATTTGTAGTTGCTTTGAATGAAGGAATTTCCATACTCAAACCACTTTGAACAGCGCCATCTTTATTTTCAAATGACCCTAATTGGACTCTAACTTCATAGCCCAACCCTTTGTTATAGTTAGGATCAGCAGAAGAAGCACTCGCATGACGAGTATCAGTAATGCTCAACTGAGCAGCATTATTACCACTGTTACCATAATGACCATTATTAGTTTCAGATGCTAAACTATTGTTGTCTTGGAAATATGCATAATCAGAAGTTGTAGCAGCAGGCTTAAATGTCATGTCAGGAACAGCATTTAAAAATAAAAATCCATCTTCTACTTTTAAACTAGCAGTAGATTTAGCAGTTGTATTACCACTAGTCGAATTAGGTTCTGTGTTAGCTTTCTGTGGATCCATATCAGCCTTAGCAGTTGTAGCTGGAGCTACAGCAGCCAAAGCAACAACAGCAGTTGCTACAGAAGCAAATAATTTATTCATTTTCATTAGTAAATCCCCCCAAAAAATTTCGAATACCGAATGGTATTCTCATTACATAAATACAATAACACTTTTTTTTAATCTTGCAATAGTTTATTTTCAAAGAATAACTAAATTCGCTTAAAATTATCAAAAAATGTTATGAACTGCTTACGATAACATAATCCTAACCCAAACAGTAAACCAACACCTAACGCAATTGCTCCATAGCTGACATCATTTCCCGTTTGTGGATATGATGGCGTACCCACCACTTGCACCGGTCCGTTTTGATCCGCACCGCCAGTTTGTGGGTAATTCAACTGATCTAACTTAGGAGCTTTCGCCTGTTGACTATTAGCACCCGTGTTAGACTGTGGAATAATTACTGAAGCAGTTGATGACTTAGATTGTGAGTTAGAACTACCTCCCCCTCGAGTAGCGCCTTGAGTAACTGGTAAAGCCTGGGCAACTTCATTACCTTGATAATCGTAATCGGTACCCGCCCACATGGCTGTCGAATAAACACCAATCACAATTGCCACAGTAGCAATTACTGCAACAATTAAACCAGTTACCTTACGCCAAGGGAGTCGTTTTGATACTTTGTGAGTTTGCTTTTCCAAAAATCACGACTCCTTTCGTAAGACTAGAAGCTCTAGACACACTGTTAATATAGCACTTAATTTTGTGAAGTTCAAACACAATTAATTATAACTGAACAACTTTTAACTTATTAATGGTTGCCACAATTGCCATACTGCTTCCGGCTCAAATTGGTGTGCACTTTGATAAGCACCTTGACTTAATTTTTGAGCTAATTGATCATTTTGCAAAATGTCAATTACTTTATGGGCAGCAGTGGATACTGCGTCTTGTGGAACTAAATAACCATTTTCATTATCATGCACAATTTCTCGAGGGCCGTAACGGCAATCATAACTTACCATGGGTACCCCATGGCTACTTGCTTCTAATAACGTCAAAGGAAAGCCTTCCGCAAACGAAGTCAAGATTAAAACACGAGCTTGATCATAAACCTCTGCCATATTGGCTACGACACCCTTAAATTGCACAGCGTCTTGTAATTTTAAATTCAAGACCGTTTGATTAATTTTTTGCGCTTCCTGCTGATAAGTAATGCCCCCATAAACCTCTAAGCGGGCTAGCGGATCTTCACGGCGCACACGCTGTAAAACTTTTAAGGCTTGATCAACTTGTTTTTCGGGCGAAATTCGGGCCACCATGATAATCAAGTGCGGATCACGTTGGGAAAATTCAACTCGAGGAACATTAACTTGGCTCGGTTTACCCGGAATAGCCACCACTTTCTCTCCAATGTGAAAACGTTGATTAATCTCTTGCTTCTCCCAATTGGACGGACAGATAATATAATCGAACTCTTCATTATGGGTTAAACCATACTCATAGTTATAGTTTAATCCCCCCGTCATGACATCAGCCTGCCAACCATTTAAGAATTGATTATGAATATAAAATGCTTTTTGAGCTGCGGTTTGCATTCGTGTCAAACTCTCGACGCATTCCACACGGTCGGCAATAAATAAATTGTTCAAACCATAGTCTTGATTTAAACAATCATAAAAAAAGGCCTGGAAATCACGCAAATCCGTAAACCGATACTTCTTGCCGTGATACTTTAGCTTATATAAAGCCACACTCTTTTGATCAGCCTTATAAACTTGCGTACAAGTAACTTGGCCTTGTTGATTAAGCACTTCTTGCTTGGTGACCTGCCCATGGCGATCGTAGTAATACTTGCTAGACAAAAAGCCGCGGGTATCATAGCCTTCCGCAACACTCGGAACTTGACTACCCAAGGGAGCAAAGACCACCGAAGTCAATTGTTGCGATTTTTCATCAGCCCGAATCAGACCTTGCCGACCGTCGTGTGTTTGAATTTTAAAACCCAGTTCTGCACCATCAGAGCCTAACTCCTGCACTAATTGATAATTATGCGTGCGACAATAATCTTGGACAGTATTCGTTTGATAAAAATCCACATGATTTTCCCCAAAGTAGTCAAAGACATTAATAACGTCATCTAAGTCTAAACCAAACTTGCCCGGACCAGCGGCCCAATCATTGCGATAATAAGTCGTCACAATCTTGGCTGGAACTTGATGTTGTTGAAATAAGCGCAAGCGATTCAGTTCAGAATGCTCAATGCCAGCCGAAATATTAGATAAATCCATCGTTAAAAAAAATTCATGCTACTATGCCCCCTTTGATCTGAAGTTTATTATAGCAAACAAAACCTTTTCTTTTACGGGAAGATTTCAAACATAGTATACTAAGATAGAGGTGAAGAAAAATGAAAATAACTCGTCATGGTGAAGACTTTTGTACGCTCACTGACATTCCCCAAGTTGGCAGCCAGATGCCCAACTTTACGGTTCTTGATCAAGATCAAAACTCCGTTACTTTAGCATCATTATTGAACAAACCCTTGCTCATTAGTGTAGTACCCGATATTAATACCAGTGTCTGCAGTTTGCAGACGAAACATTTTAATCAAACAATGGATCAATACCCTAACATCAATTTTGTCACTATCTCAACGAACACCGCTGAGCAACAAGCTAGTTGGTGTGCAGCTCAAGGCGTTAAAAAAATGCAATTACTCTCCGATGTCAAACAGGATTTCGGTCAACAAACTCATTTGTTAATGGCCGACAGTGGTTTATTAGCCCGGTCCGTCTGGATTGTTGAACCCGATCAAACGATTAGCTACCAAGAAGTGGTGCCCGAGATGACCAATGAACCTAATTATGACCAAGTTTTGGCTCAATTAGATCAAAACGAATAAGCAGTGTTCAATACACAATTTAGTGCTGATTTTTTCATCCGAACATAGTGTAAGCTATTATAATGAAGAATTTTTTAAAATTAATGCCTAATCAGCACTAGTTTGGCACTTAAAAAGCAAGTTCTTAAGCCTAATTCAGACTTCAGAACTTGCTTTTTTAGTTAGTCTTATTCTTTCGGTAATGTTGAATATTCCACGTATTTAACAGAGTAATCACAATCATCGAGATTCCAGCAATGATAAAGAGCATCTGAAATGATGAATGATCAATCACCAGACCCCCAAAGACCGGACCAATGGCGCGGCCCAGCGAAGAAAAGCCACTAACCCAGCCCTGGCTGCGCCCTTTATCTTCCGGTTGCGTCCATTGATCAATAATGACTGGAACCGTTGGGACATAGATAGCTTCGCCAATCGTCAACAAAATCATCCCTAAATAAATTAAGGCGACTTGTTTGCTAGCAATCGTGACAAAATAAGAAATTGTCAAAAAGAATAAGCCAATCACAATTCGGTGATCCAAGTTTTTGATAATTTGTGGTCGCCACGTCAATAGCCATTGCACTATAATAATGATTACTCCATTTAATGCCCATAATAAACTATAAACGCGTAAGGCAAAACCACTATCAATTAAGTAAACGGAAAAGTTCGATTCCCATTGCGAATACATCGTCCACATGACTACTAATGTTAAAAAGCTAACCACAAATAATTGGCGCACACGCGCTTGCGGATGTTTTTTAGGAGTTCTGTTAGCGTGCTTTGCTGCAGCAACTTGGTATTCCAAGCGTTGCTTAGGAAAACAAACGATTTGAATGATTAAAGACAATAAGTATAAAACTGCTGCCAAAATAAAAATCGGAGCAACTGATCGTTTAAACATTTCACTGATCAGCATTGTGCCCAAGACCAAGCCTACATTTAAGACTAAATAAATCAGGTTAAAAGCTTTAGTGGTTGAGATATGGGGCAATAATGTGCCGTAGACGTTCACTGCCGTGGTTAGCCAACCCGTTGTCACGCCAAAAGCCGTCAACACCAAGGCATAATTGGGCCAACCAGTGAACCAAATGCCAATAACGCAGATTGCTAAACAGGCTAACATGGCCCCCACTGTTAGGTAAAATTGATTAAACCGGTCATACATTTTGCCGGCAACCATCGCACCTAACACGTTAGCAGCCGAAAAAAACATCAACGCAATGCCTGCCACCGTCAATGATTTATGCAAAATAGTATTAATATAAATGGTTGCTAACGGCCACATCATGCTATAGGCCGTTTCATTAAAGAAGGCCACCCCTAACAATGGAACCAAACGAACTTGGCGCATATTAAACTCCTTTTCTTCCCACTAATTTAATTCTATTATAATATAATGACATTATTAGCAGAAAGGATAAGTTTATGTCAAATTCTTATCAACCACAAAATACCAAAGATGCCTTGCGCATGATTCAGCAACTGGCCAACCAATACTTACATGCTCCTTTAACCAAAGAACTCTTAGAGTACAATCAAAAACAAATTCAATATCTTCAGCAACAAGTCATTCCAGTGGCTCAACAGCAAGAACAGAATTTAACCAGAGTGCAACAAGCGCAAACTTTAATTCAAACTTTACAATTCTGGCAACAACAAAAATTGCAGGGCAAAATTGTCACTGGTAAGATCAAAAATTACCAATTAACCCAAACTGCCACTCCTAAGTATCAACACTTACCCGGCAAACATCAGAGCCAGCCACATTACCGAACTAGTCATCATTAAATCAAGCTGTGAGCAGAAGCGTTAAGAAGTTGAGTATAACCTAGGTAAAGTTCTTAAGTTTTGACTTTTAAACTTGAGAACTTTTCCGTAGTTAGACACAAACTTCTGCTTCTGGGAACGCAATTTCGCCAAGCTGTGAGCAAAACTGGACAAAAGCTGAGGACTAACCTAGATTAAACTTTTAAGTTTGATCCTTAACTTGAAAGCTTAATCGTAGTTAGATGTAAGCTTTTAGTTTTGCAAACGCAATTATATTAAACCTGTGAGCAGAAGCATATAAAATTTCATAGACCAAATGTCAAATAATTATCACTGTGTTAAACTTTTTTATTAAATTAAAATTAATAATAGATCTTTTTCAAATCAGCTAAATCGCTAGCTGATATTTGTTTTAATTAGTTTTTTATTAAAAATAGATGGTAAATAATTAATTGTAGTGCTAAGATAGTAATTACAAATTACGAAGGGAGCATCATTTATGAAAATCACAATGCTTGGTGTCGGCGGTATGGGTACCCGTTTTGGTTACGCATTGCAAAAGGCGGGTAATGATGTGACATTAATTGACGGCTGGAAACCGAACGTTGAAGCTATTCGCCAAAATGGGATTTCTGCCAATTTAGATGGCGTTGAAGTCAGTGCTAAATTGCCGATTTACTATCCTAATGAAAGCGACCAAATCAAAGATCCTGCCGATTTAATTATTGTCTTTACTAAGTCCTATCAACTAGAAGAGTATTTTGACCAAATTAAATCTTTGTTGACCCCCAAAACTTACGTTTTGTGCTTGATGAACGGAATGGGTCACGAAAAAATTCTTGAACGGTATGTTGATCAAAACTTGTTATTAATTGGGGTCACGATGTTTACTGCTGGTTATGACAAACCGGGACATGCACAGTTATTTGGTGATGGCAACGTTGAAATTCAAAACTTAGGCCCTCAAGGCGAATCATTTGCGAAAAAAGTAATTGCTGTCTTCAATGATGCCGGTCTCAAGTCCGTTTATAGTAATAGTGCTCGTTACTCAATTTGGCGTAAAGCCTGTGTGAATGGAACTTTAAATTCATTATGTTCACTTTTGGAATGTAACATGGGCGAACTCGGTAAAACTAAAGAAGCTACAACTTACTTGAAGGATATTATCGCTGAATTTGCTGCCGTTGCCCGCCATGAAGGTACCGATCTTGACGAAGATGAAGTGTTCCACCATATTGATGAAACTTTCTATGGCAACATTGCTAATCACTATCCCTCTATGTACCAAGACTTAGTCAACCATCATCGTTTAACCGAAATTGATTTTATTAATGGTGCCGTCTGGCGTAAGGGTGAAAAATATGGCATTCCAACTCCTGAATGTCGTTTATTAACCCAATTAATTCACAGTAAAGAACAATTAATTGGTGCCAAATTAGATTAATAATTTCCACAAAACCAAAAATGAAGATACAAGATTAAAAACACTTAACAGTTGAATACTATAAAAAATGTCCATATTAATGATATGACCCTCAAAGTTCGAATAACTTTGGCGGTCATTTTTATATCTGCGATTATTTCAGTCGTAGATATTTATCTATTTTGTTGAATCAAAGTAACAAGCTAGCAGGCAAAAAGGACTAGCTCCGATTAAATATCGTCAGTTAGTCCTTTAAGTTTATCCTAATTGTATACCTATTAAGATATAGCTTTTTTTAATTTAATCTATTTGGTCAATAATGTGCTTGGTTCATGGCAATTAATAAGAACAAGAATACGAAAAAGGCACCATACATAATTGGATGAACTTGTTTACCCTTTTTTTCAAAGACCATAATCAAAACGTAAGACATGACCCCAAAAGCAAAACCGTAAGCAATATCATAGAAAAATGGCATTCCAATAATTGTCATAAATGCTGGGAAAGAACTTTCCAATTTACTCCAGTCAATTCTACCCAATGAGGTGACCATATATGAACCCACAATAATCATGATTGGAGCTGTGACCTGGGAAGTCACGACCCCTAATAATGGAGAGAAGAATAAACTTAATGCAAACCAAAAAGCTACTGTTAAAGAAGTTAACCCTGTTCGGCCACCAACAGCAATCCCTGTTGATGATTCGACGTAAGCTGCAGTTGGTGAACTACCAAAAATGGAAGAACTCGTCATCGCCAAAGCATCGCTTAATAGTGTCTTGCTTAAACGCGGCGGTACTTTTTCACCGCGCTTAATAAACCCGGCTTGCTCTGCTAAGCCCACTACAGTTCCCGTTGTATCAAAGAAGGCCACTAAGAAGAAAATTAAAATCACGGTGATCATTTGCGGTGTAAAAACATTTTGCACGTGAAAAATTGCTTGACCAAAGGTGGGTTTTAAACTTGGCACGCCGGCGACAATTGCCGTCGGCATCTTGATCAAACCGGTTAAAATGCCCACAATCGAAGTTGCCGCCATGCCCAACAAAAAATTGGCTGGCACTTTTAAAGCTACCAAGATTAATGTAAATACTAAGCCAAAAACGGTTAACCAAACAGTCGGATTATGAAAATCGGTAATCGTCAACAAGGTTGACGAACTAGCTTTGACCAAGCCGCCATTTTGTAAGCCGACAAAGGCCACAAATAAACCAATCCCGGCCGCAATCGCCGATTTCAAATCAGCGGGAATATTATTGATGATTTTTTCTCGAATTTTAAACACTGTGACTAACATGAATAAGATAGAAGCCACAAAAATCCCAGCCAAAGCCGTCGGCCACGGAATTTTCATGCCCAAAACCACTGTATAAGCAAAAAAAGCATTACTCCCTAATGAAGGTGCAATCGCCACCGGATAATTAGCAATCAAGGCGGTCGCTAAGCAACCAACAATGGCCGCCAACGCCGTGGCTACAAAGACCGCTCCCTGATTCAACCCTGCATCGCCTAAAACATTGGGATTAACAAATAAAATATAAGACATCGCCATAAACGTCGTTGTACCCGCAATCATTTCTTGGCGCGGATTGGTTCGGTTGGCTTTCAAATCAAAAACTTTTTCTAACAGTCCCTGCGGCTGTTTGCTCATCTTAATTCCTCCCAATAGTTTCTTTTTTCAGAAACAACGTCTCTTATTATACGGATTAAGATGTCAAAAATCTAGTATTTTACGATATATTTTAAACTTTAGCAGTAATAATGTTCGCCTTTCACTAAAAAGCAGGTCTTGATTGAGCTGCATTGCCGTCATTTTGCGCTTTTTTATCTTTTGAAAGCCGCCAAGCCTTGCCCTTGCTAACTTTTACTTAAACTTAACAAATATTCACAATTTCTTCACATTTTAAAAGTTTCTTCTTCATATGTTCTGTGTAATATATAGTTTGTAAGTTGATGAGATAGAAAAAATCTCACTTCTCCCCCTCAATATTTAAATTTTGAATCCCCCTCAATAATTTAAATTAAAAAGCCTCCAACATTTTGTTGGAGGTTTTTATTATGCCAAAAAATTGAGAATTTCTAACGGTGCTACCTGTAACAACTGCTTACTGTAAATCGTTTGTAAGACATAGCTTTGACTAAAGTGCTGATAAATCGTACGCAATTGTGGATGATGCGCTAATTGTTTAGGCAATTGATCTTGCGTTGATTGGGCAATCAGTAACGTCATTGGCACTTTCGTATTTAGCAATAATTTCTTAGGTAAACTTTGCACAAATTCCGCTTGCAACTCTGAATCAACATACAAGCCAAAGCCGCCCGGTCTTTGATGAAAATCGGCCATGACAGCATTTAAGAGCATTTGGCGTTGATAATCATCTAAGTCCTGTTTTTGCTGTAAAGTTTGCACCTGTTGTTGGCCAAAAGCTATTAAATCTTGATAGGTCGCAATCTGAGGTGTAGTTCTATATGGCAACGCGGGCTGCCACTGGGGATCTAGAACCACCACTTGATGCGGTTTGAGACCAGTTTGCATTGCTTGTAATGCCACAAACAAGCTTAAACCAGCTGCGACAATTTGGTAATTTTTTAACTGGAGGGTCGTTACAAATTCTTGTAAATCTTGAGCAAAGCTCATGACATCAACTGAACCTTGAGCTACTGACTGACCATGGTAGCGCCAATCCAGCGCATAACTATTCGTTAGGCCGTTAAACGTCATGATCTGAAGACAACTATTCACACTTTGCGTTAAATCCGGCAAGAATATTGTATTTGCAGTTGCCCCTAGGTCCTCTGTTAAATACACCATTTTTCCATTACTTAAATTAACAGTTTTAACTGCAATCATTTTTTCACCAACTTATTTAATATGCAAAATTTGACGTAAACGTGTCAAATCTTTTGCCAAAACTTGATCCATCAACCGCGTTTTTAACACGTAGAAGCCGTAAATCACAGCGCCCACGACTACTTCAACTAACATGTAACTAGTTGCTTTAATGCGCCCAATATAGTGATCAAAGCCGTAAAAACCACTATCCACCAGGAGCACCACAATCATCATCACTACAGCTCCTAGTAAGATTTTGCCAAGATCCTGTTTAAATAAAGTTGCCAAATTAAACGGATATAAGGCATGAATTTTTTGCAACATTAAATAACAGATTAAAACCATAGCCAAAATCGTCGCCACAATCGGACCATATTCGTGAAAAACATAAACTAAGGGCCACTGAATTACTATTTTAAATAGAAAGCCAATTACTAAATATTTAATGGCTAATACATTACGATATAGTGCTTGCAAAATAGCCGCCAAGACCATGAAAAAGCCTAATAGCAACGCCATCACACAAGATAATTGCATAATTTTAATTCCTAAGGCGTCAAAACCGTAAAAGGCACTCCACAATGGACGCGAAACGGCTAACATCCCCAACGCTGCCGGCAACATAAAGAAAGCAAACATTTTGATGATATTCACAATTTGTGCCTGAATCTTGGCCGTATCTTTAGTGGTATATAAAGAGGAAACAATCGGAATAGCTGAGGATACGACCCCTGTCGCTAAAGAAACCACGACCATGATTAATTTATTAGCTTGAAAACCAAAGAGTGAGTAATAATAGTCCAATTGTTGCCGCGAAATGTGCATAAAGCTCTGCATCATCGGATTAAAAGTCGACTGATCGAATAACTTAAAAATTGTAATGGCGGAATCAATAATGATAAACGGAATCGCCTGTAACAAGATTTCTTTGGTAAAATCTTTGGCCGTAAAACTAATCTCGTGACTGCCAGTAGCTGCCAATTGGGTTAGCGGCTTGCGCTGCCGCCAAAAGCCCCACAACAAAAACAACATCGAAATTCCCGCTCCAATAAAGGAAGCAAACGTTGATTTGGTGACGGCGTCAACGTAATTACCATGTTTAATTTGCATGATAATATACGTAATTAATAACATATAACTAACACGCGCTAATTGTTCTAGCATCATGGAAATTGCCGATGGCCCCATTTGACCGTGGCCTTGAAAATAACCCCGCATAATACTTAACGTTGGTAACAATAACACAGCAATAGCTAAAGCTTTCAGCGCCGGAATACTCCGTGGATCACCATTGGTAAAGACATCTGCTACCAAATTAGCGCCAAAATACATAATTCCGGCAAAAATCACACCGATAATTGCCGTTACTTTCAAAGCTTGCTTGAATAATTGATTGCTGGCTTCATACTCACCTAACGCATTATAATGCGCAATTTGTTTCGAGATGGCACTCGGCAAGCCGGCCGTCGACACAAGTAAGAAAAAATCGTAAATATTGTATACTTTGCCATATAGCGCATTAGCTGCAGCCACCGTCGCCGCCGAACCCATCCAAATGTTCCACGGAATAATATATAAAGCTGATAAGGCGCGCGAAACGATCCCACTGGCCGTGATCCAAGCTGAGCCAGACAATAATGAATCTTGTTTCAGCGTTTTAGTTGCTGTTGTCTTTGATTGATCCATTTGATTTTCCTCGATCTACTAACAATGAAACTTTATTATACAAAAAATTCTCCTAACTGACAAAAATCAATCAGGAGAACTTCGCATTTAGAACAAATTCAAAGTCAAGCTCGTAACTTTTCAGGTGCAACAAAAGACCGCCACTTAACTACAACTTGCTTAATCTAAAGTCGGTTTTAAAACTTGAATTAAATAGTCAGCTGCTTTTTGACTACCAGCTAAATCTGGGTGCATGCCATCAGTAAAGGTCAAGTCCCAATCTTTGGTTTCAATCAACCGTGTATTTTCATATTCAGGAGTTTCTTCACGAATAACAGCAGCATGATTTTGACTGAACGGAATCATGACCCACAAACGACTCTTGGGATATTGTAATTTCAACTTTTGCATCACAACTTCAAAACCAACCCGAAAATCATTATCGTTAATCTTTTTATCAGGCGTCCCTAAATTAACAATCACATCATCAGCCTGAAAATCCGGTTGCCAATCAATTTGATCAGCTAAGTGATCAACGAATGTTTGGGCATTAGGAACACCACCAGTACCGGGCTTAACCACACCAGTACCCGGATAGCAAATCCGAATATCTTCACGGTTAAAATGCTCAGCCACTAAAGCTGCATAATTACTTTCAGCACGATAATCTTGACCAGGAGTCGTTCCAGCAACCCAAGAACCCGCCGTAATCGAATCGCCCACAAACACTAAAGGTGTGCCTGTAGGTTTCACTGCTTGTAATTGCCCCGTTGTTTGTACTTGGTCGAAGTACAAGCCTTGATGTCTTTTCCAAACGTTATCTTCAGTTGAATTACCACTATAAACGACTTGTAAAACATGGCTTTGTTCATCAGGCAGCGTCACTGTAAATGGTTCACTCGTCAATGCCAAACGTTCAAAAGGCTGATCATCAATCTGGTAAGCCAACCAAGTATCCCCCGCATTGGCTTTGGTTGAAAATGACCATTGCACAGAGGTTGTACCCTGCACTTGCGTAATAATCCGTGCACCTAAATTAGTTGTATACATCCCATGACTCGTTTGTACCCAACGACCACTAAAATAAAGTCCTTGTGCTTCATAATTAGCCGTTGTCTGTTGAAAATTCATAAAATCTCTCCCTTTCTATTGCCCAAAACTCTGACACAATACTATAATAGCACTCATAGCTACCTTTCATAAAAGGAGAACTGAAATGTTTACGAATATTATTTTTGACGTTGACGGTACATTATTAGACACAAAAGAGGCTAGTTTACTAGCTTTACAAAAGACTTTAGCAGAGGATTATCACATTCAAACTGAACTGGCTGATTTGGAGTTTGCTTTTTCTGGTACAGCGGAAAATACTCTCAATTATTTTCAGATTCCTAAAGAAGAGCATCTCAAAGCGGCCCAAAGTGTGTTTAAAAATGCCTTTGGCTTTATTGATGAAGTGCAACCTTTTCCTGGAATCGTCTCGACAGTGCAACAACTAGCTCATCAGCACATTGGCTTAGCCATTGTTACTTCGGAAGATTCACGCGAAGTGACCGCCATCTTCAAGAAAACTGCCTTGCAACCTTATTTTAAACATTTTGTGACTGCCGACATCGTCCAAAATCCTAAACCGGCCGCTGAAC
Organism: Bombilactobacillus sp. ESL1197; assembly: GCF_058107145.1. Taxonomy (NCBI): domain Bacteria; kingdom Bacillati; phylum Bacillota; class Bacilli; order Lactobacillales; family Lactobacillaceae; genus Bombilactobacillus; species Bombilactobacillus sp. ESL1197. Next base: position 93,385 of record NZ_JBYLTY010000004.1, on the reverse strand, counting down.
CGGCACAAAAAGCCTTAGAATTGTTGCATGCCCAGGTCCAAACCACGCTCTTAATTGGAGACTCCCGCAATGATATTGGTTGTGCGCATCATGCTGGTTTAAAATTTGGGCTCGCTAAATGGGGCGCTAACGATCAAGACGACTTTAGTGATGCTGATTATATCTTTGAACAACCACAAGATATTTTAAAATTAATTGCCCATTAATTCTAAGCCAACACCAAAATAGCCCGTTTGAGTTCTGATATGCTCAAAGGGCTACTTTTTTTATTTATAAGTTAAACACCAAACACGTGCATAAACATTTCTCACGATCTAAACTGCTATTTTTAACTAGCATTACGCATTACATTAGATCCTTTCCAAACGCACAATCCGCTCACTTAATGGAGGATGCGTATCAAAGAGATGTTCCAAAGAATGTTTCTTGTTTAGCGGATTAGTAATATACAAAGCAGCACTAGCCTCATCAACTTGATGCATGGGCTGTTCATTTTGCTGCAATTTACGTAACGCACTGATTAACCCTGCCGGATTACGTGTTAGCTCCACGCCTGACGCATCCGCCAAATACTCACGGTTACGCGAAATGGCTAATTGAATCAATGAAGCTACTAGAGGACCCACAATTGAAAATATTAATCCGACTAACCATAACACCAACTGAATTAAGTTATTACTATTAGAGTCTTCACGGTCATCGCGATCGCTGCCAAAAAGCCAGCCCCACCGATACATATTCGATAACATAGAGGACAAAAAAACAACAGCAGAAGATAACGCCAAAGCAACAGTGGAAACGCGAATATCATAATTACGAATATGCGATAATTCGTGGGCCAAGACCCCTTCCAGTTCTTCGCGATCCATCATTTGGTATAAGCCACTCGTTACCGCCACGGCCGAATGATTAGGATCACGCCCCGTGGCAAAAGCATTGGGACTGGGATCATCAATGAAATATAAATCTGGTTGTGGAATGTGTGCGACCAACGCTAAATCTTCCACAATATGCCATAAATCAGGGGCCTGGTCACTACTGGTAATCGGCTGTGCGTGGTTCATTTTCATCACTAGCTCAGTTGACTGAAAGTAAGTGCCTAAAGCATAAAACAAGGCAATTACTAACGCACCGATTATTCCGACTTGATAACTATGCCAAAAAAGTTGCCCGACTACTCCACCAATTAAACCAAGAATTAAGAAAAAAAGCGCCAAAACTAAATAAGTACGACGCTTGTTTTGTGTTATTTGTTGATATATCATGGCTTAACCTCTTAAAATTTGACTTGAGGAACTGCTTGCTCAGCTTCGGGAATTTGTAAATATTCCATCGGCAAGAAGTGATGTAACTTCGCTACTAAATTCCGTGGAAAAGTCTGCGTTGCCGTATTGTAATATTGGACTGAACTATTATAAGCTTGGCGGGCATAAGCAACTTTGTTTTCAGTATTAGTTAACTCTTCCATTAATTTTCCAAATTCTTGATTAGCTTTTAAATCCGGATAATTTTCAGCTAAGGCCATAATCGGTCCCAAGGCGGTCGTTAACTTGCTGTCAGCGTCTACTTTTTCTTGTAATGATTCTGCATTCATCACCGAGTTCCGCAAATTAACAATCTCGGTCAAAGTTTGCTTTTCATGTTGTGCATAGCCTTTAACAGTTTCGATTAAATTAGGAATTAAGTCTGTGCGTCGCTTTAATTGCACGGCAATTTGACTTTGAAACTCTTGGGCTTGGTTTCTTTTTTGCACTAAGCCGTTATATAGCAAGGCATAGACCACAACTAAAACTATAACAATTAAGATAATAATTAACGTGGTTGACATAAATTTACTCCCTTATTATTTTGACTTAATTTTACCGTGAATAACTACAACACTCAAGTCCGCTCATGCTAATCAACAAAATTATGGCCTAGCGTTCAGCTTGATCAATAGCTTCGGTAACTCGATCCTTAGTGAAATCATGCTGCATGTAGGCTGAATCAGTAACTGGCAAATGTTGTTGCAAAGTCGCAAATGGTTGCCATAAAGCCTGGCCTTGTTGCAAGGTAAAGTCCAAAACATGCCCTCCCAGCGAATGATCAGCCGCCAAAAAATGACTATGGAAACCAGCAACGCTGGCTCCATCAAAGACTTGGGGTGAATAATAGCTAATTAAAGTGCCGGCAATATTTTGTGCTTCAAAGACACTTTGCTTTTGCGATGCTTCCACTAAAGTATGATAAGGCTCTTGTGCTTTCACAACTGTGCGAGTCTTCATTTGTTGAAACACACCGGTTAATTTCACCGCATAAAAGATATTGGCGGATTGCGTTTGTTGGGCAATTTGTTGATAAACTGCGGCAGCTGGTAACTGTTCTAAGTTTACTAATGGCTGAAAATCAGCTTGATGCACTGTCGCAAATGGCACCGTAAAATCGCCTGACACAATATTAACTTGTCCTTGCCCATCGACTTGGTAAGGAGTCCCATCTAAGATGACTAATTCACCATCTAAACCTTCACCAGTACCAATCCCAGTATCACCGTGTTGCAGCAATTCTTTGATTGTTAAAGTTCCTTTTAACAAACCTGGTACTAATAAAGCTAGTGTGCCATGTTGATATAAAACATCATTCATCCTTTTTACCTCCTATTAATTTAATCGCTCAATTTTTAAACTATTGGTCGCAGTATTTTATTTAGCGTTCCAAAAGCAGTAGTTTGCGTCTAGCTACGAATAAGTACCTAAGCTTAAAAAACAAAACTTAAGTACTTATTCTAAGCTATACTCAACTGCTAACCGCTTTTGTCACAGTATTTTATTTAGCGTTCCAAAAACCAAAAGCCTGCGTTTAACTACAACCAAAAACTCAAGTCTCAAACTGCCTTAATTGTTTATCCTAGGTTAGTCCTCGACTTTTAACCAGCATTTGTAGCAGTAATTATTTTATTAATGGAATTGATCAGGTAACAATGCCTGGTTCAAACTAGAATTACGACTATAATCGACCGGAATCTCAACGACGACTGGCCCAGACATTTTAAATGCTTGATCTAAGACAGCTGCCAAACTATGGTCTTGATCAACACGTAAACCAGCAGCCCCGAAACTTTGCGCATATTGGACAAAATCAACAGGACCAAATTGCACCCCCGCATCGTGGCCATATTTAGACTGCTCTTGAAAACGCACCATATCATAATAACCATCAACCCATACTAATTGCACAATATTAGCGTGTAAGCGCACCGCCGTTTCCAATTCTTGACTAGAAAACAAGAACCCACCATCGCCAGCTACAGACACCACTTTACGCTTTGGATCTAATAACGCGGCGCTAATGGCCCAAGGTAAGGCTACACCTAAGGTTTGCATCCCGTTACTAAATAATAAATGCCGTGGTTCATAACTACGAAAATGCCGGGCCATCCAGATATAATGACTACCAACATCGACTGTCACAACCATTGAATCATCAACGTGTTTTTGTAATTCTTGCACAATGGCCAACGGATCTTGAACTCCCGTAGTTTGAGCTGAAACGTTAGGAACATCTTTTTGATCATATTCTTGCTTGATAGCTTGCAAATGTTCTTTAGTCGCTGCTGACAATTGATAATCTGCTAACAACGTAGTCAATTCTTGAAGCGTAGCAGCTAAGTTGCCTTGCAAAATTAAATCAGGTTGGTAATCTTGGGTCAATTCAGGGACGACATTATCTAAATTAATGACTTGACCTTGGCGATCTTGATTCCAATTACGAGCTTCATATTCAATCGGGTCATAGCCAATGGCAATCACCAAATCTGCTTGCTTTAATAAAATATCGCCAGTTTGATTGCGAAAGAGCCCCACCCGGCCAAAATATAAATTCTCTAAGTCGCGGGAAATAATTCCTGCACCTTGAAAAGTTTCAACAACAGGTAACGGGGTATGTCGTAAAAGATTACGTAAAGCTTGCGTGACTTTTTGTTGCGAAGCGCGCATGCCGGCCAAAATCACGGGCATTTTAGCTTGTTTGATGGCCAGAACTACTGCCTGTAATTTATCGGCAGTTAAAACCCCTTGCTCTACTGTCGGATGGCGCTTCATAATTGGCCGCGTCACATTTTCATTAATCACATCTTGGGGAATTGAAATAAATACCGCACCGTTTTTGGTATCGGTCGCTTCTTGATAAGCGTTTGCAAAAGCTTCAGACAGATTATTAGGATCTTGAACTTCAACGCTATTCTTGGTCACAGGTGCCAAAATAGATTGATTAGGAATACTCTGATGTGTTAACCGCGCTAAATCATCCCGCGGAACTTGACCACCTAAAGCAATTACCGGATCACCTTCCGCCGTAGCGGTAACTAAACCTGTGGCTAAATTGGCAACTCCGGGACCTGATGTTACTAATACCACACCGGGTTTGCCTGTTAAGCGCCCAATTGCTGCCGCCATAAAGGCAGCATTTTGTTCATGACGCGCCACGATTAATTTAGGCTTATGAACATTTTCATTGTGTTCTAGTTCTTCGAAGAGCCGATCAATTTTGGCACCGGGAATTCCAAACACATAGTCAATCTGATACTCAATCATTGTTTCAACAATGGCTGTTGCTGCGGACTTTTCCGTCATAAAATCATAATCCTCCAATAAAAGAATAAGCATATTATACCGTTTTCTTAATTATTATGAAACGAATGATGAAAAGCCATGATAATTTTGCATGAGCTTTGAACTGGAGCAGAATTATTACAGCCAAATTGCTTAAACTTTTCTTCTGGTTAGCACGGCAAAAATCAAATCACCCTGGTACAATAACCTAACTAAAGAGTCAAATAATTCAGCAAATTCCCCTTTTAATTACGTATTAGTTGAATTTCTTCCAATTACAAGCGCTACCATAAAGTTTTCTCTTTATTCTGCTTGCTAATTAAAGTACAATATTAATGGTTTCAAGTTAATGATCCAATCCGTAGATAAGAAGGTTTATACATGGCCGTTCTCAAAAATATTTTTATGGATAAGATGTTATGGATAGCAGCCACGGTAGCTGTTTTATCCACTTTAGTTAGTAAACCACAATTAGCGGACATTAATTTTCATACAATCTTTTCACTATTATCAATGATGATTCTCGTCCAAATTTTAGAACATATCGGGTTATTGCAGTTCTTGTCAACGCACTTAACTGTCAAAGCCAAAAACTCCCGGCAGCTAATGGAAGCATTAGTCTTGCTGGCTTTTTTTGGCGCCATGTTCATTACTAACGATGTCACCATCTTAATTCTAGCACCGCTATTCTTTAAAATTGCTTCCGACGTTCCTCTAAGTCGGGCGCTAACTATGACAATGATTACCGTGGCTGCCAATCTGGGTAGTTCGTTTACTCCGTTTGGTAACACCCACAATCTCTTTTTACTTTCCCATTTCAATTTGACAGCGGGTCATTTCTTTCGCGTTTCCACACCCCTCATGCTGATTGAATTAATCATCTTAGTCATTGTTGCTTATCTTTTAACTAAACCGGAACCGATGGACGTTCAAATTACGCCCTTTGAAATTCAACTAGGTAAATTAACGGCAACTTTAGTCTTAACTGCGTTTATTTTTTTGGGAATCTTTAAAGTGATTCCGGTTTGGTGGACGACAATTGCCGCTGTTATTTTTGCTTTAATCGTCAGCCCGCAAACTTTAAAAAGAGTTGACTACGCTACTATCTTAGTTTTCGTTTGTTTCTTTATCGCTGTCGGCAACATCAGTCGCTTCCCGATTGTCGCCAAAGTAATTAACAATTTAGTAGCCAGTCCGACCTCCACTTATTGGACTTCGTTGGGTTTAAGTCAAGCAATCAGTAATGTTCCTACGACTATTCTAGTAGCTAAATTTACACACCATATTCACGCGCTCTTTTTAGGATCGAATATTGGGGGGCTAGGAACGATTATTGCTTCCATGGCTAATTTATTATCGTACAAACAATATTCCTTTTTCACCCACAAAACAGAAGCCACACACTTTTTGGGTGTCTCTTTAAAAATTAATGTGCTCTTATTAGTTATTTTAGGATTCGTCGGTTGGCTTTTAGTCAAAATTCAATGATATAAAAATTCTTCTTAAAAATGTTCGTATTTGATACGAACATTTTTTTATAGTGTTTTCCAAGTCAGCCGCTTGTGTTTGATTGCACTCAACCTTCAAGCAACTTTAGTCACAACCTATTATTTTACAATGCTCCAAAAATATTAATTTTTCTATCTAATTGGTTTATCATTCGTAAATAAATATATTATGATGAAGCTATCATAAAGGGATAGGAATTAAACAATCATGAAAACCAATAACTTCTGGAAAAACTGCAGTCTGGGGCTCCTCTATTTAATACTTTCTGGTTTATTTGAATATATGTACTGTTATCATAATTTTATTTGGAGTAGTGACTTACAATTTCACATTGAACGCATTAGTGAATTAGCCCAAACTAAACTTGGTGCTTTTCCTTACATCACCACCCATACTTTTGCTGGCATTGGTTCTTTGGTTAATTTATTTTATCCAACACAATTTTTATACCCACTCATTATCTTAATGAAGTTAATTCATAACGATCTTCTGGCCCTATATCTTTATTTAGGTTTAGTCAACTTGCTCACGTTAATAATCACTGACTACGCTGTTTATTCATTAACTAAAAAGCGGTCCCAAAGTATCACCACTGCTTTACTGTATACTTTTTCGTTTTACCGCATGGCAGCCATTTATGCTCATTTTGGTATTGGTGAATTCTTAGCAATGACTTTTTTACCGCTTTTATTAGTCGGCGTCATCAAAGTGGCACACAAAAAAGGGGGCCGCACTCAAACCATTATTGCCTTCAGTGGCTTATTGTACACGCACTTATTAACAGCTGTTTTAGCTAGTGTATTAGTGGGCTTGGTCTTAATAGTCCAATTAATTTTGGATCAACACCGGCGGCAACTGATCTGGCATTGGTTGCAAATTAGTGCCGCGACACTCGTCGTGAGTTTTGGTTACTGGGCGCCCGTGCTGCAACACACATATTTGATGCCTTCCAAACTTCAGCCGACTAACTATCAACTCAACCACGTTTTGGTGTCTAGTTGGTCAGACCAATTGACGACTTTATTAAAAAATCGCACTTTTACCCCACATACTGTGGGCTTAATGTTATTACTCGGCGGACTCCTAGCGAGCGGCTATTTTCTCATTCACTACCGCAAGTATTCCGCCACCACTACCATTCTAGCAATTATGCTCTTCGTTACTTTATGGTTACAAACACCAGCATTTCCCTGGTCTTGGTTCAACCACACACCCGTCACAGTAATCCAGTTTGCCTTTCGCTTTGGACCATTTTATACGTTATTAGCGAGCTTCTTATTGGGCCAATTTTTAACTTTAATTAAGCCCCTGCCACTGCAAAAACTATTCATGAGTTGGACAGTTATTTTAAGTGTAATGCTGACTTTCCTAGCTTTAGTTGAAGTCGTTAATTATCGCAAAGATTGGCATGAGCTCAACTTAACACAAACCACTTTTGCGCACCCCATCACCGTTGGAGTTCAAAATGCGAAAGTCGACTACTATCCCAAACAAGCCCGCCCTTATATTAATGAATTGTCAGAGGCAACTGGCTATATCAATCACCAAAAGTGTTATTTTCAAGGACAACCGGGGCTTAACCAAATGACGTATCAATTAAATACCAAACAAACTACTAATACGTTTGACCTTCCCTTCTTAGTCAACGGTCCTAATTATCAAGTCTTGAATAATGGGCATGCTATCAAGTATCGTATTTCACGCCGTGGAACGTTTTTAATTCACACCACCTCGCGTCACAACCAGCTCCAAATTATTTACCAACCAACTTGGTTAGAGCGGTGGGCTAATATCTTAGCCTTTATGGGTAGCTTAGGATTAATCATGGCTGGTTGGTGGGCCGCTACCTACAAAAAGAAGCACAACCAGCATGAGTTTTTGAACTAACCGACAATTTCAACTAAGCAAAAAAGGACTAGTATTGCACTAGTCCTTTTTCAAAACAATTCAGCAGACAATTGAGGTTTGACAATCTTTTTTAAGAAAGGGAGAAAATCAAGGAGTTTTTCTACTGCCTGCTGTTTTGTTGTGCTAATTTTACTTAGCATAACAGAATTATATAATAATTTTTGCTTAATGTGTAGTCAATTGCTTGCTTTAACTATTTCAAGCCATTAAATATCATAATATATAAAAATATTTAATTTATATTATTCATTGCTGAATCTGTTTTTAAATAATCTAACCGCGTTTGGGAAATTAATCGTTCTAAGGTTTGTTCTTGATGTTTCTTTTGCGTGGTCGACCAGTGTAAAACATGCGCCATTTCGTCAACAAAGGCTTGCTTTTTCGGTGCTAAACGATCTTGATGGAATAATAAGTAAGTCGTGCGCCGAGCCAAATAATCAACAGGGGTCAGCACCATCTCATGGTCGATGGCGTAATGTAAGCTAATCGTATCTGCTAAGGTTAAACCCGGAGCTGGCGAAATCTTGCCAATATAAGCGGCCACTTGATTCGAATTAGAACCATATAAATTAGCTAATTCTTTGGCTTCCGTTTGATTAATGCCTTTTCGAATAAATAATTGTTGATAGTAATCCAACGCTTGCTGTACACGATTCGGATCAAAGTGGCCCCCAGAAACCTGTAATTTGGTTGAATCAATATCTTTTAGTTGAACATTAAAATTATTGGCTAAACCTTGCCGAATTTTTGCCATGGCGCCCGCTGCCATTTTTCGATAATCGGTAATTTTACCACCGGCCAAACTAATTAAACCATCATCACCCACATCTAACGAAGAACCGCGTGAAATTTGATCGTTATTGAGCTGAGATTCCGCATTCGTAGTTTCCAAACTACTGATAACTTTTTCCACATCACGCCGTTTGGCAAACCCTCGATTATAATCATCAATAATCTCAACTAATAAATTGAAACTTTCGTCCGTAATTTTACCCATATTGGAAGTTCCACCATTATAATCAGAGCTCCCATTGGACTCCAACAGTGGCCGTAACCCCACCCAACTAGCTTCAATATCATTTAACGTAATGTGCAGAGTTGGAAAGCGATTATTAATGGCGCGCAATAAATAATCAACATCTTCTTGCTCAACTTTGGGGTGCTGGTAATCGCCATAATAATCGGTATCTGTAGTCCCAAAATAAGTCTTGCCTTCACGCGGTACTACAAATAACATGCGCCCGTCACCTTCACCCGAATCTGAGTAAGTGGGTTGGGACACCGGTAAGCGATGATGATCCACAACTAAATGGACGCCCTTAGTGGGACGAATAATCTGGCCTAAACCATTTTTGTCATCAAGGCCAATAAATTTAGACGACCACGGACCTGTAGCATTTAACAATAACTTAGAGCGAATCTTAACGGTCTCATCTGTCAATAAATCTTTGGCAATAACGCCATTAACCACACCTAAGTCATTATGCGTAATTTGTTCTACTTTGACATTACTAGCAGCTAGTGCCCCCAGTTCGACGGCCCCTTTAATATTTTCAATTACTAAGCGTGAGTCATTATTCACAAAGTCTAAATAAATACCGCCACCTTGAAGACCTTCAGCTTTGAGATAGGGATCGCGTTGTAATACTTCATCGCGCGTTAACAACTTATTAGCATATTGTCCCCCAATAATTCCCGCGAATTGATCATAAAGATTCATCGCCACTTTAATATTTTGCATATTAAAAGTTGATTCTTTAGAGTCATAAATCGGCATCAACATTGGAAATGGCCGTGGAATATGTGGCGCAATATGTTGCACAATTTGTCGTTCTGAGACAATATCTGACACAACACCAATTTCAAAATTCTTTAAATAACGAATGCCACCGTGAACCAACTTGGTAGAACGGGAACTCGTTCCTGCTGCAAAATCTTGCATATCAATCAGGCCAACTTTTGCACCACTAGCCGCTGCTTGCAAAGCCACACCCGCACCAATGATACCGCCACCAACAATTAACAAGTCTAATTCCGAAGTTTGTAAATTTTGGATAATATTTGTTCGTGTTTTATATGAAAAATCCACCCCAATATCCCCCGTAATATTTAATTATCTTTGTTATTACAATCGACAATCAGTATAATTTAATCTTACTCAAATTTAGTAAAAATAACAATTATCATCAATTAATTTAAGCAACAATTCGCATAATTGCAACAGATTTTTACACTTCTTTAAGTTAAATTCATAAATTAGTGTTCATAAAAAAATAATCATCCAACTTTACTAAAAAGTTTGACGATTATTTGCGAAAGCTATCGTTCTCCATTAATTAATGACTAGCTTGGTATTGTTGAACAATCTGTTGGCGCATTTTTTTAAAGCGTTTTTTACGTTGCCAGCCAATTAAAAATTGTAATAAGTTGTTATTAGCATCACCAGTCTTAGTCTTTGCTTGAATGATTTCTTGATATTCAAACTTAACATTGTCTGCATCTAACGGTGTCAAATGATAACTAACTTGATAAGTGTTCTTACTCGTTTTTAATTGATAGGCATAATCTTGATCAGGTTGATATTTTGTTATTTGAAAGTGCCCTGTAACTTGATTATTAAAGGTTTTGTCAAACTTAAAGTTAGGCAATTGTCGTGGTTTAACATTCTTGCCAGTTTGCTGTTTAATATCATATAAAACCGAATTAGTTAGCTGTTCAAATAAATATTGTGCCGGAACAGCAAAGTCCAGTGTCATTTTCATAATAAAACCCCTTTTAAAGATACAAGCTGCGAACAATGCCGCTTCAAAGCTGGAAGCTAACCTAGACTAAGTGATTAAGTTGGTTCTTAACTTAAGTTCTTAGTTGTAGCTAAACGCAATTTGCTGACTTTGGGAGTGCAATTTCATAAGCTGCGAACAATGACGCTTCACAATTCAACAGTACAAACAATCATTGCCCCTTTAGCCGTAGTGTTAATGCTTCCGATTTTTCCACCAGAGATACGTATTGGAAAAGACTAAAACGACCCCGGCTAATAAAAACATGTAATAAAAAAATTCTGAATAAGAACGCAAAAGTGGACTCACAACAATAATCAGCAAACCACCACTGATAGCAAACAACGTTCGATTTTGTTTATGCTTCATTATTTTTAATCCTGCGGTTTAATCTTATTAGCAGCTTTCACAAATGGTACATAAATAATAAAGGCAATGAAAGCATTGATAATCTGTAAAATTGGTGCTCGCCAATCTAATGTGGCAATTAACGAATTAATAATCGGCGGCATCGACCAGACAATCTGCGATTTAACGGGCGAAACCCAACCTTGAGATAATGCAAAATAAGAAGTGCTGACCATGACCACTGGTGCTAAAACAAACGGAATAAAGTAAATTGGATCTAAGACCACAGGTAAGCCAAACATCACTGGTTCATTCACATTGAAAAAGCCAGGCGCAATCGCCATTTTTGCAACTGCACGCTGATCATCTCGCTTACTAAAAATCAAAATGGCAATCAATAATAGTAATGTCGAACCAGCACCACCAATCCACGCATACAAATCAAAGGAATTTCGTGTCCAAAAATATGGCAAAGCTTTGTGCTGGGCAAAAGCGTTGATATTAGCGACCTGCGCGGTAAACCAAATAGAATCTAGCACCGGTCCTAAAACATTCGTTCCGTGCAAGCCAAAGAACCAAAAGACTTGAACCAAAATAGTCATTAATAAAACGGCTCCGTAACCTTGCGACAAGTTCAATAACGGTTCTTGAATGGTTTTCGAAATAATTTCAATTAAAGTCAGTGAGCTTAATTTAGTGACTAAATATGTGACAATTCCCGAAACATATAAAGCGGCGGCTGCTGGAATAATTCCCGTAAAAGCAGACGCAATAGCGGGCGGAACGGAATCCGGTAACTTAATCGTAATATTTTTCTTCATCAACCAAATATAAACGGCAATGGCGACGCCCCCCATGATCATCACAGTAAAGAAGCCGGTCGCACCAAAGTAAGAATTAAAATTAAAATAGCCTGGACCACTGATCGTATTTTTGCTGACAGTTGCTCCTGCTTGAGTAATTGTATGCACATCAGCAGCACTTAACGCTTTTTTGAGCGGTAAAGTAAAGGTTTGTGGCAACGTCATTAAAAAAGTTCCCAGCGTCACAATGCCCCCAGTAATCGGTTCAACCTTATACTGAATTGCCATTTGATAACCAAAGGTAAACGCAAAAATCAAACCAAGAATGGCTAAGGAACCAGTCCACACCTGTGTATTAATCCCAATAATGGGCTCCATTGCTTTGACAAAACTATTGAGATGCATTTGTTGGGGAATATCCCGCACAAAAACATTCAAAATTGTGGCAATTGCCCCAGCCATCGTGGCGGGCATAATTGCAATAAAAGCATCACGTAACGCCACTAACCAGCGAATGGAACCAATTTTGGCAGCAATTGGTACTAAATATTTATTAAGCCATTTCACTAACGCATCCATCAAAAATCCTCCATCAAACACTTTTACTTACTAGTATACTTGATTACTTAGTATTCACCAACTGATAACTTAAATTAAACAATTTTCCAATTCAAAGGTGCGCTGTAATTGCGCAAGCGGATCAAAAAATTGTAAATAATACGCCTGTAAGGCCTGATGTTGAAAACCTTGATCTAAGGGGCCCTGATATAAATGGTCACCTAGTAGTGGATGCTGCAAGCTGGCAAAGTGCACGCGAATCTGATGGGTGCGTCCCGTATGCAATTGCACTTTAACTAAAGTCTTGTCCAAAAAACGCTGCAAAACCCAATATTCTGTCACGGCCGCTTTACCATCAGGTAACACTTGCCGGGCAATTTGGCCTGGAATTTGGCCAATTGGCTGATTGATCACCGCATGATCTTGCTCTAAATTGCCAGCAACCAACGCGTAATAATATTTAGTAATTTGATGTTGGGCCACTAGTTGATTAGCCAAACTATTAGCCACCAAATGCTTAGCCACCAAGACTAAACCTTGGGTGTCAAAATCTAAACGCGTAATTAAGTGCGGTACTAAATAAGCAGAATGTTCTTGTTTCAGGTGTCCTTTAATGCGATTAACTAAAGTATCTTCCCGATTACTGGGACCTGGAACCGAACTCAAATTCTGGGGCTTATTAACCACCATAAAATTATCATCTTCATAGATAATAGTTAGCGGTCGGTAGCTCGTTGCTACTTGGGGATCGTCAACTTCCGTCGGTAGCTTAATTTGCACTTGCTCTTGGGGTTGCACCAGGTAGTTGCCTAACACCCTTTGCTGATTAACCAAGAAACTGTCTGGTTGTTGTTTCAACTTTTGGTAAAGACGATGACTAATGCCTTGCTGCTGTAAAAATTTTTTTAAAGTTAACTGCTGTTGCTGATTAGTAAATTTAATGTACATTCTTTCACCCGATATTTAAAATTCATCCTGAAAAGACTAGGAATTAGTTGGTCTTTAGATTAAAATTATAACAAAGACAATTAATAATAAAGGAGATCTTCTCATGCAAAAACACATTTATCTTGCTGGTGGCTTTTTTACCCCCAAACAAATTGCCTTGTTAGATCGCGTCGAAGCAGCCTTAAAACAAAATGCAACCGTGGGCTATTTGCATAGTCCCCGCGACCATCAATACAAAGGTGCCAGTGTCGACCACGATCCAGAAGGCATTTTTGGTAGTTACGAATGGGCTAATGAGACCTATCAAAATGATATCACAGCTATGAACTTAGCGGATATTGCCGTCGTTTCTTGGGATAACAGTGATCCAGATACGGGAACCGCTTGGGAAATGGGTTATATGAAAGCTATTCATAAGCCCGTCATCCTAGTATGCGAAGATGATGTGCAAAAAGAAGGTCTCAATTTGATGTTAGTCAAAGGGATTAAAGCATACTTGACTAACGTTGATGAATTAAAATCTTATGACTTCAATCTATTACCTACTAAATTATACGAGGGTGAAGTTATTTAACAAGCTGCGAACAAAACTGGGCAAAAGCTGAGAACTAACTTAGATTAAACTTTTAAGTTGGTTTTTAACTTGAAAGCTTGATCTAAGTTAGGCACAAGCTTTTAGTTTTGTGAGTGCAATTATCAAGCTGCGCCAAGAAGCTCTTAGAAATTGAGCATTAACCTAAAACAAATAGCTAAGCTAATTCTGGCTTGGCTATTTGTTTTATGCTAGGCACAAACTTCTGCTTCTTGGAACGCAATTAAAAAATCCGCAGCAAATTTGCTTAACACTTGGACATAACTATAATAAAATTCTTAAAACTATATTTAAGCATATTAATTTTATCGTAGTTAAAAACTTTGCGAGAGTCATGCAAAAATAAGCTAATTCAATCTTAATATCGCTATGTAAAGCACCCTATAGAGTGCTCTTATACTTGTCTATTTGTTGATATTCATATTTGCTATAGCATTAGTTAAAGTCTGCGAATAATTAATGTTCATTTGCTTGCCTAAATTATCTGCCCATTTCGGAATGGATAAGGTCTTTTTGACCAACTTATTATTTTCTACATACTTAGTAACGTCTACATACACCATTGAAATAAATGATTGACCTTTATCATAATTTAATTCTTCAGGAAAAGGATTATTTTTAGATAAGGATAAATCCTGAATTCTTGATGGTTTAGGAAGCTTTTTTGAATTATCTATATAATCTGCAACAACTATTCCTAGCCAATCAGAAGCCATGAATAATGCATCAGAAATATTCTCACCTTGTGTACCTGAATTTTCAAAGTCAGGAAAAGTAATGAAAAATGGAACTGATTCTAAGTCTGAATCGTCATAATAAAATAACGCTGGATAACTTGATAACATAATTTTTCCCCTTTCCGAAAGGAAAAAGCCGACTACATGAGACCGGCTTCTTTTCTGATTCCACGTTCGGTAAATTTATTTAATTCTCCGTGTGGAACAGTAATAGGTCTTTTGCCGGGTTTACTCATTTTAATGTGCGAACTTTTACCACCCTTGGTCTTTTTCCAACCATGGGCTTGAAGCAAATTAACCATTTCCTTTTGTGTCATAGGCATGTGCACTTTACCTCCTGACAAAGATTATTTTAGTACGTATAATACGTATAGTAAATAAATATGGAATGATTTTACCAAAAACTTTAAAGTCAGTACCTATAAAAATATCTCAAAATAAAATTAAAAATGATGGATAACAATGTAATACACAAAAATAAGCAATTAAGTCGATTTTTGACTTAATTGCTTATTTTGCTACTATAGCTAATTGTTAGTAATCAAAATTCACTTAGTTCTCTTACTCACAAATCTGTTTATATGCCTGCGCAAAACATTGCACCAGATAACTCGGTGGCTCTGGATTTTCTTTAGCTAACCAAGTAATAATGACAAAGTAAAATCCCCCCGAAGTAAAAGTTTGTAAATATTCAATTTCTGTTCGTGTACCTTGTATATGAGTTGGTAGTTTCAAATCATCGTATATGTCGATAAACTTATCATTCCAAATTTTTAAAAAATGATCTGCCAAGTTTTGTTGAATCAAAATTCTAATTGTTTGGCGTTTATCCCACCAAAAATTAAACAAATTACCCAGAGATTCTTCCACAGTCAATTTTTGAAAGTCTTCTGCTAAAATAATTTGGCGATATTCACAAAAGGTTGTCTGACAATACCAGTCGATTAAATCCCCCTTATTAGCAAAAGAGCGGTAAAATGTCCGTCTATCCAACAAAGCATTAGCGGCAATTTCTTTGACTGTGATTTGTGAATAATCCTCCTCAGTCAACAGTTGGAGAAATGATTGCCATAACCATTGACGTGATTGTTCTTTAGTTTGTTCTTTGCCATTCATCGTTTACTCCTGCTCGTTACTAATTCAAAGTAGTAGTTTTTGTTTTAATCCTGCGCCGCAGCTAATTGCTTTTTCCTCATGACATCCAGCTTAAAAATAGCAGACCATGACGTCTTGAATATTGCCATTGAATTACTGCTCAATTTTACGAACTCATAACGAGTTCGAAATAGTCCACGTAACAGTTCGATTAGCCAGTCCTGATTTTTGAGCGGTAACTGGGACCATTAATTTCCATTTATCGGACTTGATTAAGGTGGAAAAATCATAAGTATACGGATAGTTATCGCTAGCTGTTTGCGTTGGCACTGGTACAGGTAGCAAAGTGGGTGTTGACAAATTCTGCCATTGATTGGTTTGATCTTTTAAAAGTAAACTACCAGCTAATTGTGAATTGCTCTGTGCCTGAACTAAAAATTGATAATTAGAATTTAACTTAATACCAATTTCCACTGTCAAATTAGCATTCAACTGTGGATTTAAGAATGTGGTCTTTGCTCCTCTATAATGGGTTCCAAAATCAAGAGAGCTGGGACAAGTCTTGATTCTAGGAGCAGCCAAGACGGTCACCGTTACTGACTTAGAAACTTGTTTGCCCGTGGAGTCGATATAGGTGTAAAAAACATTATAATCACCTGGAACTTGGGTATTAACATTAGCATTAACTTGCACTTGACTGGGATAATCTGTAACATTCAAAACTTTACCATCTTGGTCAGTCACAGCCAATAAATTATCGTACTTTTGCCACGAATTACCTTGCATAATTTGACTATCTTGAGCTTTTAAGCTAGTTTGATTCTTCAAAACTGTAATTTTCCGAGTTGTATCAGCAACATTCGTAGCATCGCTTGGATCTACGGCATGATACTGTAAAGAATAGTTGCCAGGCACTAGATTAGTACCATCTGTTGGGTAGCCATCATAATCGGTAATCGTAAGCTGTTTTTTAGCTAATGCACTGTTGCCTTTGATGGCTGTAATATCTGTATAAGGATCATAAGTTTGATTCTCATAAATAGTCTTATCTGGATTAATAAAATAAACCGTTCGTTTATCCGTAACCGAACTAAAATAAGTCGCCAGCGAAAATTCTTTAAAAAAGCCTACTGTCGCGTTGACATAATTGATATTCTTTAAAGAGGCTTCAGGTACATAAACTTGTAAATATAATGGTTTCCAATTAACTTGACCATTAGCATCACGATATTTGCTGGCATCGACTTGGACTGAATTAGCCGTCATGGTCCATTTCAAAGTGGGATCTTGCGTAATATCTACTAAGCCAGAATCCGCTTGCTTTAATAAGTGAACGTGTTGTAAATCGATCGGGTCTTGTGATTTGAGACCTAACTTAGCACCATCAGGCTTGCCAATTGATGCTTGGTAATTAACTTCATAACCAAAATAATACTGACCGGCACCATTTTTATCTTGACCATTGAATGTATAAGACGACCAAATCGAACCACCAACACTGACACCACTTGTATTGATATTGGTAGTATGACTACCTAAATTTTTATTAGGATAATAAGGATCAATAAACGCAGCGGAATGATCAATGGCTGACAGATAACCGGGGACACTGCTACTACCATTACTTTTGGGAATGGTTTTAATATAATAATCTAAGTCGGGTAAATTAACGAGACTATCAGCAGTCTGCACTTGCGTCTGAATTTTTCCCGGGATGGGAGTTCCTTTGTTTTGACCATCCCAATTGTAAACATTGGTACCACTTTGGTAATTAAAATGAATTTCATCCACTCCCGGGGGCACGTCCTTAATAGTTGTAACAATCATCGAACCATCACTCTGCTTATCATAACTAAAATAGCTATTACCAGTTTGATCACTCGGTAAACTGACTGACAAAATCCGCAAGAAGTTATCACTACTCACTGGATAAGTACTATTGCCAGCTGTGATGCTCATCTTAAACTTGGTATTAGCGGGAATTACTTGTGCTCGATTTTTGTGCGTGATGATCATATCGATGGTGACAGCGGAGTTACTCCCCGCGGGATTACTCAACGTTCCTTGCGGAGATTCAATTAAACTAATTTTGGCACCATTTAAAGTAGTTGGATCGTAGTCGTTCACTTCATAATTAGGTAATGCTGTACGCGATAAAAAGTTATGAACCGATAAACTACTAGCCTGAGATTGCAGTATTGGATTACTTTTGAAAAGCACCCTGCCTTGGACTGGTGTAACAACTATTAACAGAACCAAATAACTGAAAATTATACTAAAAAACCAGATTAACCGCTTTTTATTCATCATTACTTATCTTCCAACCTAAATTAATAATTTTCTCATCATCACATAACAATTCGCAATATTGCTTATTATTAACCTAGGTTTTGTAAAAATGAATAGTTCGCAAACAAGTGCTACAAAAGTAATATTTTGTGACATATTTATTTAATCAATTTATTGCAAAAAATCTTGCACTATTTTTCACTAATTAATTTGATTGTTCCAGCGCAATTGATGTAAAAGATATTTAGCGGTTGAATTTTAACTTCTCAAACGTTTCCTCAGTATATTGACTGCCATAGTTAATTAGCATTTTTCATATTTTTTGATAAGCTTTTTTTCCGGACGTGCTCAGTTAAATACTAGTTTCAATTAAATTGAACTATGACACTTATCGCTCACTAAAATTTTTTCAACGAATCAATCCTTAGCTGATTATCACTATTTTATTTTTTAAAACCCTTTAAAAGCTTGGCAGAACAGCTTAAAATTAATTTTGATAAATTGACACTCTGACTATCATTAATTAAACTGATGATATCAGTATATAGGAGGAATATTTAATGTGCGGCATTATCGCTTTTAGCGACCCGACTGTTGACGACAAAGAAACAACGATCCAGTCCATGATGAAAATGATTGAACACCGTGGTCCTAATATCAAAGGCAGCGGTTTTTATACCAACGACCAAGTAGCCCTTGGCTTTCGCCGACTAAGTATTATTGACCTTCAAGGTGGCAAGCAACCAATCTATAATGAAGACAATTCAATTTTAGTGACATTTAATGGTGAAATTTACAATTATCAAGATTTACGTAGCGAATTACTCAAAGCTGGTCATACTTTTACTACTGAAACAGATACTGAAGTATTGCTACATGGCTATGAAGAATGGGGTATGGCTGGCACGCTAGAACGCGTGCGCGGCATGTTTGCTTATTTGATTTGGGATAATAATAAACGGACTTTATACGGTGCGCGAGATTTCTTCGGTATTAAGCCGCTATATTATTATCAAAATGGTGAAACCTTTATTGTCGGTTCTGAAATTAAATCTTTCTTGAAGCACCCTAATTTTAAGAAGGAATTAAACCAAGAAGCGATCAAACCTTTTTTGATGAATCAATATAATGATTTGAAAGAAACTTTCTTCAAAAATGTTTATCGCTTCCCAGCAGGGCATTGGTTTGAGTTACATGATCAAGACTTGCAAATTCATGAATATTGGGATGCGCAATATCAGATTAACCACCAACGTTCAGATCAAGAAACAGTCGCTGAAATCGACAAAACAATCAAAGATTCTATTAAATTGCATAATATCGCTGATGTGCCCGTGGGGAGCTTCTTATCTGAGGGAGTGGACTCCAGTTATGTCACTTCCGTTTTACATCCGCAAGAAGTTTTCAGCGTCAACTTCGATAACGGTCCTTACGATGAAGCTAGTGTTGCTAAGCAATTAGCGGATGAAGAGGGCCTTCACTTTAATCAAGTCACCGTTAATGGTGACGAAGCTTTTAATGACTTTGCCGAAATGCAATACCACTTAGATGAACCGGATAGTAACCCTTCGGTAATTCCCCTTTGGTATTTGTGCCGCTTAGCCCGCAAAAAAGTAACCGTCGCCTTATCAGGTGAAGGGGCTGATGAATTATTTGCTGGCTATGTTAATTACGGAATGCATTCGCATAATATGACTATTAAAGTCTTTGGCAGTGGCTTACACAAATTGCCCAAAGGCATCCGTCAGCACTTGGCTAAGGACATCAAGCATGCGCCTAATTTCCCGGGAAAAGTTCATTTATATTGCCAAAGCGCCCAACCATCAGATTATTACGTTGGCGAATCCTTAATTTTTGATTTACAACAACCAACTATTTTCACCTCACAGCAAGCCAATGCTATTTTACAAAAACCGTATCAAAATGATTTAACAGTTAATGGTATCTATCAAGAAGACTTTGCCAAGGTCCAAGATGCTGAAGAAGTTAAACAAATGCAATATATTGATTTACATCACTTTATGCTCAATGATATTTTGCAAAAAGCCGATAAGATTTCCATGGCTCATTCTTTAGAATTAAGAGTGCCTTTCTTGGATAAAAAAGTAGCCGAATTAGCTAACTCCATTCCTTCGAAAAAATTAATTAATCGGCATGATACTAAATATATTTTCCGTAAGGCTGCCAATCGTCACTTACCAGAAGACTGGGCCAAACGTCCTAAATTAGGCTTCCCTGTTCCGGTTAAAACCTGGCTCCGGGAAGATAAGTACTTTGATAAAGTTCAAGACTTATTTAGCCAAGACTGGGTCAGTGAGTTCTTTGATCAAGACAAAATTTTACAATTATTGCAAGATAATTACGATGAAAAAATTGACGCTCGGCGGCAAATTTGGAACATCTATACTTTCTTAACTTGGTACCAATTGTACTTCATTGACTTTGACGGTACCGTTGAGAAATATGCACACATGCAACCGGATGTGCAAGCCTTTATGGATAACGGAACGCTAGTTTAATTAAGTTGTGACAAGAAACACTGAGAAGTTGAATACTAAAAAAATAAGCAGTTAAGCCAAAAAACGACTTAATTGCTTATTTTTCATTGATTCATCTAAAATAAAGCTTTTAGTAGCAAACTAATAAAAAGCTGAAGAATAGTTTATCCGAACCGCCTTAATTAACGGGCATTCTATATAAAAATTTGAGATTAAATTTTTTATGCTTAATCAAAGCAGAAACAAAATATGCTACAATAGTTAGTGCGATAAGTTTTATGGGCGGTGGCTGTTTGTTCTCAAGGAGGTGCTTGCGTATGAGAATACGGAAGAATCAACAGAAAGGATATCCAGTCTTACTTGAATACCTATCAGGTATTGGTGTTGATGATTGCTTTTGGCACATTAGTTGCCACAATCATGAACAACAAAAAGTAATAAAAAATCGTCCTATCACAACTTTGGCAAGTTATAGGACGATTTAAGTAGTTTTGTAATAAGTCACCGCCTTTAAAGCGGATCGCTGAGGGATTGGCGCTTGAACGCCTATCCCTTTTTCATTACCAATATAACATATTTTTTGGCAAAAATCATTTTTCAATTGATAAATAATTTAATCTCAGTAATATGCTACAATAGTTAGTGCGATAAGTTTTATGGGCGATGACGGTTTGTTCTCAAGGAGGTGCTTGCGTATGAGAATACGGAAGAATCAACGGAAAGGATATCCAGTCTTACTTGAATACCTATCAGGTATTAATGTTAATGATTGCTTTTGGCACACTAGTTGCCACAATCATGAACAACAAAAAGTAACAAAAAATCGTCCTACTAATAACTTTGACCGGTTATA
Organism: Bombilactobacillus sp. ESL1197; assembly: GCF_058107145.1. Lineage (NCBI taxonomy): Bacteria > Bacillati > Bacillota > Bacilli > Lactobacillales > Lactobacillaceae > Bombilactobacillus > Bombilactobacillus sp. ESL1197. The sequence continues at coordinate 71,878 of NZ_JBYLTY010000004.1, read as the reverse complement.
GGACGATTTAAAGATGTCATGTAACTAGTCACCGCCTTTAAAGCGGGTCGTTCAGGGATTGGTGTTCGAGCACCAGTCCCTTTTTCATTACTATCTTAACACATAACTTATTTTTTGAATATGATTTTAAACATCAAGATGATACTATGCCAAGAAAAAACAGTTTCATAACTTTATACATATTTTCCCGTTATAGTGCTCAAAAAATGAATTAACGCTGCTTTTTAGGTAAGAATTTCCACAAAATAACGAAGACTACAATAGCTAAAATTAACAACAAAATAAAGGCATGCTGTGTTCCTTGAATCGTTTTTTGAGTCAAAGATAGATTCTGCTGTAATTGACTCTGAGCCACAATCGCAGCGACTAAAGAAGTGCCCACAGCACCCGCTAATTGCTGCAAAGTATTCAGCCAAGCATTACCATCAGCCTGTTGTTGATTATTTAACTGTTGTAAAGCACTGGTCATAATGTTGCCATAAGCAATGCCAACGCCGCCCATATACAGAACATACAAACAGATTAATAATCCTGAGTTCAGATGAGCGGTTGCTAGAGTAAAGATCAACAAGCTCACAATTGCTAACAAAACACCACTCAAAATTGGTTTCCGAGCACCAAAGTTATCTAACAATTGGCCGCCAAACGGTGCCAAAATAGCTCCTAAAGCTGCTCCTGGCAAAACTAATAAACCCGCAATCGTGGTACTCTGATGATTCACCAATTGAATATAATTAGGTAATAAAAACGAAGTTCCCAAACTAATAATTTGAAAACAGAAAAAACTAATTAGATGTCCGCTAAAACTAGCTTGCTTAAATAAACCTAAGTTTAAGACCGGTTCTTGGGGGTGTTGATAGCTAATAATAAATAAGATGAGACCAATAATTCCTAATAGCCAAGCACCGCTAACTGACCAACTCCACAGTTTTTTGGTTCCTAAATTACTAAAGCCAAAAATTAAGCCCACAAAAAGGATTAGTAAACTAATGATCCCCGACCAATCAAATTTAGTTTTGACCAATTGACTGACTTGCTGGATACAACTTAAACCCAAAATTAAAGAAATTACTAGAATTGGCAGTAACAAAACAAAAATAAAGCGCCAACCCCACAGATTAACGACCACTCCGCCAAAAGTTGGCCCAACGGCTGGTGCTACTGCGGTAATTAAGGAACCAATTCCCATCATAAATCCAATTTTTGCCGGCGGAACTTCTTCTAAAATAATGTTAAACATTAATGGTAAGGCAATCCCTGTTCCTAGTCCTTGAACCATCCGTCCCAAAAGCATCACTGGAAAAATTGGTGCACAGGCATCAATGATTAATCCAACAATAAATAAAAAATTAGCTGTTAAAAAGAGCTTTTTAGTTTTAAAGTTTCGTTTTAACAAAGCCGATAGCGGTACTACGATTGCCACCACTAATAAATAAATCGTCGTCATCCATTGAACAGTAGCTGTAGAAATGTGAAATTCGCGCATCAAAGTGGGAAAAGTAATATTCATGGCCGTTTCCACGACCACTCCACAAAATGACATCAACCCTGCAGCTACAATGGCGCCGATGACTTTCGGCGTAATGGCTTTATCAGTTTTCATTTTTTTTGCGTCCTCCTTGTTGATAATAAGTTAAAATTTCTTCAAATATTTGCACCTGTTGGGTGGAAAAATGTTGTTCTAATCGTGCTTGCTCCTGTTTCATATAACGCTTAATCACTTGCACAATTGCTTGACTATGTTCAGTCAAAAATACTGCCCGTTGGCGCGCATCAACTTGACTAGTTTGGCGCACCACTAATTGCTTTTTTTCCATACGCTGTAAAATTAAAGTCGCCGTAGAACGCCGAATATTGAACTCTTGCTCCAAATCCCGTTGTAAAACCTCAATCTGCGAATGATCACTTAAGTAATCAATAAATGACATCTGCATACTAGTTAAATCATATTTTTTAGCAAATTGGTCAAAATCATTCGTCATTTGCCGCGCAGCTTTTTGTAATAACCGACCAGTGTTGCGCACTAGATTCACCTCACATTTCAAACGTTAGCTAGCTAACCTTTCAAAAAATATATTCTACACTTAACTAAACGATTGTCAAGAATTAAAAAAGTTGGGACAATCAGCTTAATAATCGGTCCGCAGACCCGTTACTAATACCTGATGATCCCAACTTTACCTACTAAGAGATTAAGCTTTTTTCCTGACTACCTTGCTTTTCATTAAAGCCCAATAAATTATGGCACTCACTAACATGGCAATAAATGTTGCACCAACACTGTCATTAATGATTGCCCAGCGCCGCAAAACAAAATACAAAATCACTCCTACAATCCAAGTTCCAAAAGCATTGATATTGATACCGTGATGATACCAATAACGACCGTTGGGCTGATCAAAGTCATCAATTTGATATTGCCGGTGATTTAAAATGAAATAATCAACCAAGAAAATTGCAATTTCGGGTCCTAAGAACATACCCACTCCATCTAAAAAGAGTTCAAAAGTTTCTAAGAAAGTTGTCACATAAGCCGGAATAAATGTTACTACTGTCGCAACTAAGGTCACAATCCACAGTGCAACCTTTAATTTTAATTTTGGGAAAATATTCGTAGCCGCTGAACCAGCGGCCATCAAGTTCACCGCATTCGCCGTCGTACTAGTCAGCATGATCACAATTAAGGCTAATGCACCCAAGCCCAATTTGGTAGCAATCGTACTTGGATCGGAGTTATTGGGATCAAATTTATTCAGACTAATCGCGGTCGCAATGGTCGCAACAATGCCCATTAAAGCAAACCAAACTAAACCCAAGTTGGCGCCAATAAATGACCACCAAGTGGCGCCCGATCTTTTCTTGGCAAAGCGACTAAAGTCCGCAGCGGCGGTGACCCAAGCCAAGTTAAAGGCAGCAATCGTATCAATCGCTACACCATTAGCTAAATGTAATTTAACCGGTGGTTGCCAAGATAAAATTTGGCTCAAGGGCACCATTCTTAAAACAATAATTGATTCCCAAAGAACAAAAATGGTGACCAAAATAATGCCAATGCGTTCAATCCATTTAACTGACTTTTCGCCTAACGAAATACTACCTAAATGTAGTAAGGACATAATCAGAATGCCAGCAAATAAGCCCCACCGATTTAACGTTTGATTGTGCGAGGACCAACCAAAAATTTCCCGCAAAATATAACTTACAGACACTGCCGCAATGTAAGTATTAACCGCAGCCCAACCGATAAACTGAACAATATTAATCAATGACGGTAGAATCGACCCCTTAACTCCAAAGGAACCGCGCATTAACGTCATCGTGTTTAAGCGACTTTGATATCCGGCTAATGAAACCAAAGCCAATAACAAATAGGAAATAATCCCCACAATAATGAGTAACGTTGACGAAGTCAAAAAACCACAAGCGGCAATGACCCCGCCTACATACCAAGTACCATTATTGGCGTTTGCCCCAATCCAAGTGGCAAACATATCCCAATTAGACATATTTTGTTCAGAACTGCTGATGACGTTTTGCTGTTTAAATCCCAATTTTAAATTCTCCTTTGTCATTTTAGGTACAAAAAAAGCTCGCAAGTTCAAACCCCCGAGCAGAACTGAAACTGTGCTCCCTTCTTAATCTCACAGGATTAGGTTAAAAGGACTAAACTTATGACCTAGATTACTGATTTAAAATGTAAAAGTCAATGGATTTTTCAAAAAGATTTTAGTTAACTGCTGAAATTTGCTATGATAGTAAGGCTTAGTTTTCAACCTCAATTACAAATCATCTCAAAGTTCAAACGTTCTGGAAAAACTGAAGCTATTGATCAATCAACTTTTCATCATTTGAAATAGTATTAAGGAGAAATTGCTTTCATGGAAAATAAAGCAAAAAAAATTAACGGTTTTACCTTAACAACGCTGGTTGTCACTACTGCGATTGGTTCGGGAATCTTTGCCTTAAGTAGTGATTTAGCCAAAGCGGCCGCCCCCGGTCCAGCATTAATTGCTTGGTTAATCATTAGCGGTGGTATTTTATTATTAGCTATGACTCTCAACGATCTCTTACAAAAGCGGCCCGATTTACAGGGAATCTTTAGTTATGGTCAATCTGGCTTTGGCAATTTTTGGGGGTTTATCAGTGGTTGGGGCTATTGGATGTCCGGTTGGCTTGGTAATGTAGCTTTTTCAACCGTTTTCATGAGTACCCTGGGCTATTTTTTTCCCATTTTTCAAAAAGCCAACGGTTGGCCGGCAATTTTAGTAGCCAGCCTGTGCTCATGGTTACTGACGTTATTAGTGAATCAAGGCGTGGAAAATGCTGCCTTGATTAATTCCTTAATTACCCTGTGTAAACTCATCCCTATTTTCGCCTTTATTGTGGCATGTTTACTCATCTTTAATACCCATGTCTTTAGTTCTCAGTTTTGGGGTAATCTGCACAACAATTTGGTCTGGAGTAGTGTTGCTCCCCAGATTAAAAGCTGTTTTATGATTATGATGTGGTTGTTTGTCGGAATTGAAGGTGCGACCGTATTGTCTTCACGCGCTAAAAGTCAAAAAACCGCTGGTAAAGCAACAATTATTGGTGTCAGCTGTTTGTTGCTGATTTATATTCTAGCTTCCATTTTACCTTATGGTTACTTTAGTCGAGCTCAATTAATTCATGCGCAGCAACCGGTGATGGCTTACTTATTTCAAAAAATCGTGGGCCCTTGGGGCGGAACTTTCATTAGTATTGGCCTTCTAATCTCCATTTTTGGTGCCTGGATTTCGTGGACCATGTTGCCGGCTGAAACTCTCAGCACCATGGCACAGCATCATCTCTTGCCCCAAATTTTGGGCAAAAAGAATCGGCATCAAGCGCCGACTTTAGCGTTAATTGTCACCGGCTTAATGGTACAAATCTTTTTATTAACCCTGCTCTTTACTGACCAAGCTTACGAATTAGCTTATAGTTTAAGTACCGCGGCAGTAATTGTTTGTTACATCATCGTCGCCGCTTTTGAAATCAAGTTTTCATGGCAACAAAAAAATTGGCGGACCTGTTGTTTGGGCTTAGGAACCATCAGCTTTGAAATTGTCGGGATTACTTTATCCGGACTACAATATTTACTAGTCTGCACCATTATTTATTTGCCCGGAATTTATTTATACTATCATGTTAACCATCACGAATTAAATACTCCCTTATCTCCGAGCGAACGCGTAGGCACCACCAGTTTAGCTATCATTGGTTTACTGGCATTAGTTTTGGTTAGTTTTCACCGATTAATTTTGTAATTAATTAGACAAAAATAGGCTATGGCATCTGCAATTAGTTTTAACAAGCAGTTGAACTTTGATTCACTGCTTGTTAAGCCGACTACACAATGCTTTAGCCTATTTTTCATTGAATTTAATATTGGCGGATCCCTTGTTGATAGACCTGCTTATCCTTTTGGGCAATAGCTTGAATGTCAGCTAAAGGATTTTGCTTCAAAACGAGAAAGTCCGCATATTTACCAACTTCCAAAGTTCCATACTCTGCGTCAATCTTCAACAATTGGGCCGCGGATTGACCAGCTGCCTGCAATGCTTGAAAATTCGTGGCGCCGACTTGCGTCATTAATTGAAATTCTACTGGGACATCCGTAAAATCATTAAATGGCGTTCCTGAGTCGGTTCCAAAAGAAATCTTCACACCAGCTTTGATAGCTTTACCGATATTAGCAAAATAATCATCTAAAAAAGCACTCGCTTTATCAAGCATATATTGGGGCAACTTGCCCTGACCATAGGTCGGAATCGTATAACCAGCAATTAAGGTTGGCGTTAGGAAAGTTCCCTTTTCTAACATTAACTCAATGTCTTCATCACTCACATAAGAACCGTGTTCCACGGAATCCACTCCCGCAACAATCGCGTTATGGATGCCTTGACGTCCCTCGGCATGGGCTGCGACAGTCATGTGTTTAGAATGAGCTTCTTCAACCGCAGTTTGAATTTCTGCCAAACTCAACTCCGTATCATCAATTTGATCCGTCGGTGACATTACCCCACCGGTCGCCATCACTTTAATATTTTTAGCACCATGTTTAAATGCGGTGCGCACAGCTTTACGCATTTCATCTTGCGAATCAGTTAAATAACCCCAGTTCTTTTCACCATACGTTCCTTCTTGAAAATCTCCGTGACCACCAGTCATCGACATTGGTCGTCCTGACGGGCAAATCTTCGGGCCCTTAATCTGATAGACGCCAGCTTGTGCGATTTTGTTTAATTTAATATCAACATCAAAGACACAACCACAATCACGAATATAAGTGACACCTGTTCTTAACAATGCTTGTAGATTCTGCAAAGCCGCCACAGTTGCATCCGTTTCATTGACGAATGAGATATCGCCGTCATTTGGATCCATCATAATATGTGTATGCACATCAATAATTCCCGGCATTACATATTGACCCGCTAAATCAACCGTTTGTTGAGCTTGAGGTGCCGTACCCGTTCCAGTTTGTGTAATTTTACCTTGGTCATCCACTTCAAACCAGGCATTCGCCAATACTTCATCTTTAGTACCCACAAACAAGTTACAATTTTTATAGACTGTTGTCATTAAAGAACCCTCCCTTTTAATTAAAATACAATTAAATATTTATACATTGTAATTTACCACGTTAATCGCATAAAGTCACGCTTGAATTTTTTATATTGTCGTTTTATGATTAAAAATAAATTAATTAGATTTGCTTTTATTAATTTTAAAACAAAAATACAAGGGGGCTTTATCAATGAATTCTTTAGTTGCTTTAGGCATTGTGATGTTATTTTTACTAGTTGGAGAATGGGTTTCCAAATTTACCAAGTCTTATTTACCATCCGTCTTTATTACCGCCATTTTATTTGTGATTGGCTTTTGGACAATTTTGCCTAAAGATATTGTTGCTAAAGCTTCTTTCAACACTAATTTTGCCAATATCTGCATCTCATTATTACTAGTACATTTAGGAACTTTAATGGATTTAAAAGAACTATTACAACAATGGCGCGCGGTTTGTATTGCTTTATTAGGAACCATCGGTGTTATTGCTTTAACCTTAACTGTCGGCACTGCTATTTTTGATTGGCGCACCGTGGTTGCTGCTATTCCACCGTTAACTGGTGGTTTAGTTGCCGCTTTATTAATGACGAATGGCTTAAAAGCTGCGGGCATTAGTACTTTAGTCACTTTACCAGTAGCCATGTTTGTCTTACATTCAGTTGTGGGCTATCCATTAACTTCTGTCATGCTCAAAAAAGAAGGTCGGCGCGTTTTAAAAGAGTACCGGGCCGGCAATATTGCTGATCCACAGCAAACGCAAAATGCGAATACTTCAACAACTCCCAAAAATGTGCTCGGCATTCCAAGTGATTATCAAACTTCAGCTTTTATTATTGTGCGGGTGCTCATTGTCGCCCTATTAGCCAATGGCTGTAGCATGTTAATTCATAACGCGATTAATGCGAATGTTATTTGCTTAATTTTTGGCGTAATTGCTCATCAATTAGGCTTTTTGGAAGACAATGCTTTAAACAAAGCCGGCGTCTTTCAATGGTTAATGTATGGATTATTAGCTTATATTTTCTCCCAATTAAGTATTACCACACCCAAAATTATCGCTGGCGTTTTAGTACAAATCATTGTGTTAATTGCTTTAGGTCTTTTAGGAATGTTTTTAGCATCTTGGATTTTAGCCAAACCATTTAAGATGAGTCCTGCGATGGCCTTTGCTTGTTCTCTAACTGCCTTATTCGGTTTTCCCGCTGATTATATTTTAACTACTGAAATTTGTAGTCAATTAGCTACCAATCCTAAGGAAGAAGCAGTTTTAAATGACCAAATGCTCCCCAAAATGTTAGTGGGCGGTTTTGCCACTGTTTCGGTGGCTTCAGTCATTATCGCTTCTGTGTTCTTAAAGATGTTATAACTACAATTCACAATTAAAAAGTTAAAAAATGCTTCATAGCAGTTGATTAAATTTCCAACTAGCTATGAAGCATTTTTCAGTTAACCTTTATTAATAATCCTTTTAACTATTCATCCCTTTCATCTTTTCGCTTCTTATTTGCTAAACCAAAGAAGCTTAATAATGTTCCTAACAATCCGAATCCCAATAATGACACGGTGCGGTCTTGTTGTTGATCATCAGACATTTGTGGTAATTTATTTTGAGCAGCAGATTGTGCTTTCTTTAAATTCTGTCCGGATAATGCATTCGGATCAAATTGTAGATTATGTGCTGCAGGCTGGTTGCCAGTTATCGTTCCATTAGGATTAGTTGCCGCAGAATCTGAAGTTTGTCCATTACTATTGGCACCTGTAGTGTTATTACCTGGAGTATTTCCAGTTGAATCATTACCTGAAGCAGTCTTTTGATAGTTAGCAACCACAATCACATCCGGATCGTTAGTATCAGCCACTGCACTGGCAACAACTTGAGTATCTGGAACATAACCTTGATTACTTAAATCTGGCACTACTTGTGTAGCAAAGTTTTGCGTGCGATTGATTTTGGCAAACGCTGCAGTTAAATCTTGGGTATCAACTTGACCATCACCATCAGTATCGTAACCTAACAGCTGACCGGTTGTTTTATTGACCACAGCAGCAATTTGATAAACAACTTGCTGCATCGTTGGTGAGCTCAAAGTATTACCATATTGATCTTGATACTTAATAATTCTCGTAACTGTCTTTTGCAGATCTTCTTGCGCAGTTCCTGTCGGCCAAACAACGCTTGGATTATTGCTGTCAATTGATTGACCTGGTTTAACATTATCGCTTGGTTTAACAACAATAATGTCATTGCTATTATTATCAGAATTATTGTCACTTGGCTGGTTATTATCAGGTACAGTTGGCGTAGTTCCACCACCATTATTATCAGCTTTATAAGTGACGGTCACGGTGCCAGCTTGTGTGCTTGCCGCTACGGTAGCTTGATCTGGCTTATAGCCTGAAACTGTTGGTGAAGTTACTGCAGCAAATGGAGCCTTAGCAAGTGCAGCAGCAATCGCAGCTGTCTTATCCTTGGTATCAGCTGTACCATTACCATCAGTATCGTAGCCTAAGAAACTACCATCTGCTTTATTCACAATTGCCGTTAACTGATAAGTCTTATTTTGGGTAATAGGAGTAGCTGCTTGAGTACCGTCACTCTTGACATAATTAATGATTCTTGTAGTTTCACCCGTTAAATTATTTGCCCAAGCTTCTTGTGGCATCTTCAGTGTAGTGCTATCACCGACTGGTGTTTGTGCATTGGCATTGTCAGCAACCGTTACTGGAATCGTACCAGTTTCTTCGGGTGGAGTAACTGAGCCGCCATCGTTAGTGTAAAGAACAATAACATCACTAGGATCACTAGTTGCAGCCACAACTTGTTGATTTGGAGTATAACCTGAAACTGGTGTCGATGTTATTGCAGCAAATGGGGTCTTTGCCAAAGCTGTTTTGATTGCCACATTCTTATCAGTGGTATCAGTTGACCCATTACCATCAGTATCATAGCCCTTAATTTGACCCGTTGCTTTATCAACAATTGCCGTTAAACTATAAGCTTGGCTTTCTTGCTTAGCAACTGGAGCAGTAGTTCCATCACTCATGACATAACTAATAGTCTTTGTTGCAGTACCGTGCATAGTTACAGTAGTAATTCCTGTTGCTGGGGCGGTGCCCGGCTTTGTATAAACAACAACTATATCATTAGGGTCATTACTTGCGGCAACCGTAGTTTGACTTGGATCATAACCAGAAACACTTGGCGAATCTATCGCATCAAACGGTACCATAAATAAAGCAATTTTGATAGCTTCATCTTTATCAGTCGTATCAGCTGAGCCGTCACCGTTGGTATCATAACCCAACAATTGACCCGCTTTATCAACAATCGCGGTTAAACTATAATCTTTCGTTTGTAATTGTGAATCCGGAGCTAAACTACCATCATTCATGACATAATAAACAGATCTGGTGGCCGTACCGTTAATTTTGACTGAAGTCGTATCCGTTACTGGCGGTGTAGTTCCGCCACCATTATCAGCGGCAGTGTAAGTTACCGTCACTGTTCCGGCTTGTGTGCTTGCGGCTACTGTGGTTTGATCTGGTGTATAACCTGAAACTGTTGGTGAAGTTACTGCAGCAAATTGATCTTGAGTAATGGCAGCAGCAATCGCAGCTGTCTTATCTTTCGTGTCAGCCTTACCATTACCATCAGTATCATAACCTAAGAAAGTCCCGTCAGCTTTATTCACAATTGCTGTTAACTGATAAGTCTTACTTTGAGTAACAGGAGTAGCTACTTGAGAACCATCACTCTTGACATAATTGATAGTTCTCGTGGTTTCACCTGTTAAATTACTTGCCCATGCTTCTTGTGGCATTTTCAACGTAGTGCTATCACCTACTGGTGTTTGATCATTGGCATTATCAGCAGCTGTCACTGGAATCGTATCATTTTCTTCAGGTGGAGTTGTACCATCAGCAGTGTAAGTTACCGTCACTGTTCCGGCTTGCGTGCCTGCTGCCACTGTAGCTTGATCTGGTGTATAGCCTGAAACTGTTGGTGAAGTTACTGCAGCAAATTGATCTTGAGTAATGGCAGCAGCAATCGCTGTTGTCTTATCTTTCGTATCAGCCACTCCATCACCAGTTGTATCATAACCTAAGAAAGTCCCGTCAGCTTTATTCACAATTGCTGTTAACTGATAAGTCTTACTTTGAGTAACAGGAGTAGCTACTTGAGAACCATCACTCTTGACATAATTGATAGTTCTCGTGGTTTCACCTGTTAAATTACTTGCCCATGCTTCTTGTGGCATTTTCAACGTAGTGCTATCACCTACTGGGGTATTACCATTAGCGTTATCACCAGCAGTTACTGGGATTGTACCAGTTGCCATGTTATCAGGCGTATAAGTGACGGTCACTGTTAAAGTATTCTGATTAGCAGCAGCGTCACCGGCAGCATTTTTATCAGCATTACCATTTAAGACCGGTGCAACATTTTCAATCACTGCTTTATCAGGTTTATAGCCAGTAACGGTTGGCGAAGTTACAGAAGTAAAAGTCTTATCTCCAAATGATTGCCGAATAGCATCTTGCTGGTTCGTGGTATCAACTTTACCATCAGTATCAGTATCGTAACCAATAAATTTTCCCGTAACAGCATTGACAATCGCCGTCAAATGATAAGGAATTTCCTGCGAACTTTCTGCAGCAACCTCCGTACCATCAGCTTTAACATACTTAATTACCAATTTGGCAGAACCAGTCAAGTTTTCCTTCCAAGCAGCCGCCGGTGTCGGTAAGTTACTGCCGGTTTGCAATGGCGTATTTTTATCATGATTATCGCTATCTTTAATCGTAACAGTTGCTTGCGGTGTATAAGTGACTGTGACGGTTTCAGCATCCAAATTGGCAGCTTTTGAATCAACAACTGATTGATCAGGTGTATAATTAGCAATTTCTGGCGATTGAGCTTCATAGAAAGTTCGACCACTAATTGCCTTTTTAATAGCCTCGTTCTTAGCATCAGTAGCATTAGCTGCAATATCAACGTTACCATCACCGTCGGTATCATAGCCCAAGAAAGCCCCGGTAAAGTCCACAATGGCCGTCAAACTGTACGGTACCACTTGAACCACTGGCGTTGCTGCAGGGCTACCATCAGCCATGACATACTTGATCGTCCGCGTCACGTTCCCTGTTAAGTTATCCTTCGTAGCTTCTATTGGCGTAGTTGCTTTACTACCTGGTTCCACTGGTTGCCCTACGCTATGAGCTGCCCCGCCAGAAATCGGTAAAGTCCGATTCTTAGTGTAAGTGACTATCACATCTGGAGTAGCATTAGCTGCTGAACTTGCTTCTACAGTTGGTGTATCTACTGAATAGCCTAATTGTGTTGGTGAGGTTACCGCTGCAAACTCACTCTTGTTTTTTGTTAAATATTCATCAATCGCATAATCTTTATCTTGCGTATCAGCTTGTCCATCACCAGTTGTATCGTAACCCATGAAGGCACCGGTGGAATCCACAACTGCTGTTAAATGATACTCAATAGTCTGAACTTGATCGTTCGCAGCCGTTGAGTCAGGCAAGCTGGAGCCATCTTTGGATTTATAATGAATAGTACGCTTAACAGTTCCATTCAATACTGCTGGCTTAGCTTCATCTGGCAAAGTAATCGTTGTGCCTTCATAATCAATGGTCGTAGCATCATTAGCTAAATCTGCACCCTTAACCGGAATCAAATCATTTGCAGTGTAATAAACTTTAATATCTTTTGTATCACGGCTCGCAGCTACTTCTTTCGTACTTGGAGTATAACCAGTTACGGTCGGGGTTGGTTGGTCATAGAAAGTCCGATCTTTTAACGCAGCCGCAATCGCCGTATCTCTATCCTGAGTATCTGCCACTCCCTTACCTGTGGTATCATAGCCAAGGAATTCACCGGTAGTGGCATCCACAACACCAGTTAATTGATAATTAACTGACTGCGGAACTGTAACTGTAGTTTTGTCACCTGAAACTTGATAAGGAATATGTGTACTACCACCTGCTTCCATCTGCTTATTTAAAGTCGACGTTATTTCATTCAAAGCCTTGTCGCTATCGCTATTCGGGACGACATAAATAATATTCCGAGATACTGTACCATTTAAGTTAGCCCCTGTAGCTTCTTCTGGAACCTTATACTGACTACCAGGTTCAATTAAATCATCAGTAGTTTGATCACCACCAGTAATGGCAATCGTACGATTCTTTGCATATTTGACGGTTATGGTCAAATTATCCATATTTGCGTCAGTAGCAGCGACAGTTGCTTGATCAGGTGTATAACCTGCAACCGTTGGTGTTGGTTGAGCATAAAATGAACGCTGATTTTGATTAATATAGGAAGTGACAGCAGCTTTTTTATCTTTAGTTTCGGCGGTACTACCATCGCCATCGGTATCATAGCCAACAAAAGCACCAGTATTCGCATTTACCACGGCTGTTAAATGATAATCCACCAACTGCGGCACTGAAACGACCGTATTACCATCATCATCAGTTAATATTAGATATGGCACACCGACACTACCATCAGGTTCTTCTTGCTTACCTAAAGCCTCCTTGATCTCACTCAAAGCAGCTGGATCATCAGCTGGTACTACATAATTGATTGTCCGTTGCACATTACCCGTTAAGTTAATTTTCCAAGCTTCTTCGGGCATCTTCACCGAACTGTCAGTTTCTACTGGTGTATCACCCTTCGCATTAGCAGAATCCTTCACTGGGATAAAGCGATTTTTCGTATAGTTAACTGTTACAGTTTGATCGCTACTATCATAAGGAATTGCTACAGCTGCTACAGTGCCCACATCGGGAGTTCCATAATCTTGCGCACTTAAGTTCGGCGAAACAACAGCTGCTGCCGTTAATGATTGTGGATAGTTCTGATTGATAGCTGTCTGCTTATCAGTGGTTAAAGAACCATCTGGTAAAACGTAACCATCAAAGTGAATGCCGGTAACTTTACCGTCAGTCTTCTCTTCGGTAAATTGTGCAATCACCTGGTAATCAATAATTTGCGTGACTGGCTTAGAGACTTGAGCTCCTGTATCTTTATCAACATAATTAATCGTGCGCGTAATTTTCTTTCTTAAATTGCTTGCCATGGCTTCTTGTGGCCATTGAGGACTATCAGAGTCATCTTGATCAACAATATACCCCGGTTGTAAATCCATTGCAGCGTTTGCTTGAATTGTATCTTCACTCAAAACTGGTAATTTAGAATAATAAACTGTCACATCTTTTGTTCCAGGCACAGCCGAACTAGCAGTCACAAATGGTTGATCTGGAGTGGAATAACCTGATACACTTGGAGATTCTTGTTGTTGGAAGTTTTTAGCGACTTTCGTCACCGCCGCGTCTTTCGCGTCAGCAGTAGAAGCAAAATCACTTAACAAGACGTCAGCTTTGCCATCGTTATCGGTATCATAACCTAAGAATTGATCATTATTCCCTTTATCAATGACTCCCGTTAATTGGTAATCAGCCTGTTGGACAACATCCGGACTAATCGGAATCCCCGGTTTAGCTTGATCTTGATAATGAATGGTACGATGAACGGTGTCTACTAAATCATCAGCTTTTACTGTATCGGGTAAATCATCGCCAGTTGTCACCATTGCTAAACCAGTATCGGGAAGCTTAGATTGAACATAATAAACATCAACATCATATGGTTCATCTTCTTGGCGCGCAATGGCTTGTTCTACCACCGCTTGACTGGGCGCATTGTACCCATCAACATTCGGTGAAGTTACTGCCGCAAAGCTCTTAGCATTAGGATTCGTTGTCGAGCCTGCTGCCCCAATGGTCTGCAATGCTTGGTTTTTATCTTTCGTATCCGCTTGGCCATCACCATTAGTATCGTAGCCTAAAAAAGTTCCATCATCACTCACAACTGCTGAGAGATAATAATTAACAGTTTGCGTCACAGTAGGCGCAATTGATTGATTAGTTGCACCATTTAAATAATTAATCGTCCGCGTAATTGGGACAACTAAGTTGGATTTATAAGCTTCTGCGGGGGCCGCAACACTGGTTCCTGGTAAATTACTACCTTCTACTAAATTATCTTGATCAGTAATGACTTGTTGGCCGGATTGTGCTACGGGTTTATAAACATAAGTAACCGTCTTACCACTCGTACTACTGTCTAAAGTTCCGGTTTTTGGCAGTCCCGTGGAATCTACAGCTACGTATTGATAACCCGCAATCTCTGGCGGTTCTTGGGCAGTATAAGTCTTACCATCTGCACTGATCGTAACTGTTTGAGAAACTGTTCCTTTGCCAATAGGATTACCGTTCAGATCAACATAATTCAAATTGACAAATTGGGCAGGTTTGAATTTAAATTGATCAATTTGGAATTCTTGTAAGTTCGTATTCCAACCTGTCGAAGCCGCCATCATTAAGGATACTGAACGATACATATCGGTATCTGGAATGTCTTTCGTCCAAACCATGGTGACACCATTAGTAGTCTTGAACGTAATTTTTAATTCACGAGTGCTAGCGGTATAAGTTACCGTAAAATCATGTAGCGAATTATTTAAATTATTATCGGCCAAACCTTGAACAGACTTTTGGTCAACAGTAGCCCACCAACGTGGATAATCTTTACCATCAGTTCCTTTGACATTTTTAAAAGAAGTCGTGACAAAGGCACCATAAGCGTAATAACCATTTGGCTGATCAGCATCCCAACCAAACTCATTATCAGAATTACTTGGATCGGGGGCTTGATAATCTTCATTTGGATAAGTATCTAGCTTAAAGCCAAAAGCATTTTGTAAACCACCAATCCCGAGGTTACCACCAAAGGCTCCAATATCATCGGTATTACCAGTATGAATGGCAAAGCTGACACCATCAGCACCACCATAATAACTGGGCTTATCGCCCAAACGAACTTTGCCACTTAACGAAAAGTCATTACTTAAATCAATCTTTTTCTTTAAGCTAAAACTACCGACATGAGAACGATCATCTGGTGTAAAAGTAAACAAACCGGTACTTGGATCGTAGGAACCACTACCACTGTAATCAAAATAATCTAAGAAATTATCTTTGGTAACGGTGGCAATCCCATTCTGGTCAATCCCCGAATCTCGTAAAACATCTTGATAGGAAACTTGTTGGGGTGATGTTGCAGTAGTGCTACGTAATAAAGAATTAGTGGCGTTCGACTGTACAGCCGTTGAACTTGCTGGAGTAGTAGTTACTGGCTCATGAATAGCAGTTTGATTATTAGTTGTAGAATTAGTAGTTGACTGAACTGTATTATTCGACTGAACTGCTGTTGCTGCCGGAATTTGATTAGTAGTTGTTGTATTTGAATTAACTGTCGCAGCAGATTCAGCAATAGGAGTGGCAGATGCTGGCGTTTGCGCCACTGGAGCAGGCTTTTCTTGCTCGGTTGGCACCGATGGTGTAACAGATGAAGTAGAACTATCAGAATTGCTGCTAGCCAGTACTTGATCGACGCTTTTGGCATCATCACCACTTACGGTTGCTGCTTGCGTTGTCATATTATTTAAATTAGCGCCAAACAAGAAAATAGTTGACGTCGTAATTGCTGCAAACACCCAGTGCTTCTTAGCTTTGTACATTTTATAATGAACTTTTTGGTCTTGCGTATATTTTGTATATTTCGACATCATCCAGCCTCCATTATGTCTATTGTTCAAAAAATAAGAACATTCTTAATACGCATTCATAATATAGCGTTTCCACCCAAAATAAAATTAAAACGCTTGTGAACAAAAAGCCAACTTGATCTTTTTTTAGACCAAGTTGGCTAATAATATAGTATTAATTTTTTAAATCTTATTTTTAAACATTCAAAACTTTATCTAAAAAGTCCTGCAAACGTTGATTTTGTGGATGCTCAAAAATTTGTTGGGGTTCGCCTTGTTCCTGAATCTTACCCGAATCCACAAAGACTACCCGATCGGCAACTTCTTTGGCAAAACCCATTTCGTGCGTCACCACAATCATGGTCATTCCTCTTTTGGCTAAATCTTTCATAACTGCCAAAACGTCCCCAACCATTTCCGGATCTAGTGCTGAGGTTGGTTCATCAAATAACATGACATTCGGATCCATCGCCAAAGCGCGGGCAATCGCCACTCGCTGTTGTTGCCCACCTGACAAAGACTGCACAGTCGCATCAAATTTATCGGACAAACCGACCGTTTCTAACAATTGTTGGGCACTCTTTTGCGCTTGTTCTTTGGTTTGCTTTTTTAATTCGACTGGCGCCAACATAATGTTCTGGCCCACAGTTAAGTTATGAAACAAGTTAAAATGCTGAAAAACCATCCCAATATTTTCCCGCACTTGATTCATATTCGTCTTGGGATCAGCAATATTAATACCATCAACTAAAACACTACCTGAAGTTGGTTCTTCTAACTTATTGAGTGTCCGTAAAAGCGTACTCTTACCAGAACCAGAAGGACCAATGATGACCACAACTTCATTATCTTGAACTGTTAAGTCAATTCCTTTTAACACTTCATTAGTGCCGTAGGTTTTAACTAAATTTTTCACTTCGACTTTGGTACTCATCCTTGTGTCCTCCTTTGCACCCAATTAGATAACCAAGTTAATAGAGTAATTACAACGACGTAAATAATCGCAATAATGGTCCAAACTTTAAAGCCTTCTAAGTTTCTAGCAATAATAATTTTTCCGGTTTGGGTTAATTCCAAAATTCCAATAATAGATAAAATGGACGTATCTTTTAACGTAATAATAAACTGATTAATAAATGACGGAATCATAATCTTAATTCCTTGCGGCAAAATAACTTTACGCATTGCTTTACCAAATGGCAAACCTAAACTACGAGCCGCTTCCATCTGTCCCACATCGACTGCTTCAATTCCGCCTTTAACAAAAGCGGCAATATACGCGCCTTCGTTTAAGGTTAACGTAATCGTTCCAGCTAAAAAGGCGGGAATTTTTTGGCCAGTTAAGCTAGGAATTCCAGTATAGATAAATAATGCCAAGACTAATAGCGGCATGCCCCGGAACAGATAAATCACTGTACTAGAAATCCAATGACAGAATTTCATTGGCACAACACCTAATAAACCGATAATGACGCCAAAGATTGTTGCAAAAATAATGGCAACTACGGTTAACCACATGGTTTCAACAAAACCGGACCACAGCGCACCTTTATTTTGTTTTAACAAACCAATAAAGCTTCGATCTTCACGATCAGCTCCTGCTTTAGCAACGCCTTTATCTGCCTTACCACCAAGATATTTAGCTTTAATATCATCATAGGTACCACTAGCCTTAATATTGGTTAGGCCTTGATTGAAAGCTTTCAGTAATTCTTGATTTTGGCCTTTTTTAACAGCAAAACCATACGGTGCTTTTAATGCCGGCTTGGTAACAATTTTCAGATTAGTGCCTTTTTTAATCGCATATTGCATGACTGGCTGATCTTCAAAACAAGCCGCCGAATTACCAGTTAACACATCTTGGTACATGTTATTGGAATCATCAAACGTGACTGTCTTAAAACCATATTTGTGTTTAATACTATTAGCGTATTGCGCACCAGCCGTCCCCGTCTTAACTGCTACTTTTTTACCACGTAACTGGCTCAAACTAGTTACTCGACCCTTATCCGAAGTAGCCATGACGACCCCAGAATGATAATACGGATCGGAAAAATCTAATTTGGCTTGACGTTCTGGTGTAATTGACATGCCGGCCATGACCCCGTCAATTTGGCCAGATTCAACGGCTTGCACAGCAGCATTAAAGCCCAGCGGTTTGATCTTTACCTTAAAGCCTTGATCCTTAGCAATCTTCTTGACAACATCAATATCAATACCGACGTATTGATTATTTTTATTGGCAAATTCAAACGGTGGAAAAGTCACATCAGTCCCAATGGTAAAAGTCTGACCTTTAACTGCGGAGTGCGTCTTACCGCCCAAATACTTGGCCACAATTTTGTCATAGGTTCCATTAGCCTTAATCTTTTTAAAGCCGGCATTAAACTGCCGGAGCAATTCCTGATGCGTACCCTTTTTCACACCGAAACCGTACCAACCACCTTGCGCTGGTTTGGTAACAATTTTTAATTTCATACCTTGATTAATCGCATATTGCATCACTGGTTGATCTTCAAAACAGGCCACCGAATTGCCCGTTACAACGTCTTGGTACATGTTGTTAGAATCATCAAACGTGACTGTTTTAAAGCCGTAACGCTTCTTCAGCTTCGTAGCGTATTGAGCAGCCGCTGTTCCTGTTTTAATCGCTACTCGTTTGCCTTTTAACTGTTTAAAATCTTTGATGGAGCTATCTTTACCAACAGCCATGACAACCCCAGTTTTAAAATAGGGGGTTCCAAAATCAAACTTGGCCTGTCGTTCCGGAGTAATTGTCATTCCGGCCATGACACCATCCAACTGTCCTGCTTGTGCGGACTGCACAGCAGAATTAAAACCAACTTGTTTGGTATTGACTTTAAAGCCCTCTTCTTTAGCGACGGCATTAATAATATCAATGTCAATGCCGATATATTTATTTTGATCGTTTGCAAATTCAAACGGCGGATAAGTAACGTCGGTTCCAATTTGGTAGGTCTTAGCCTGGACATGATGACTAGTAAGACTAAAGCATGTCCAGAAGCTAAATATCAACACTAACCAACTACTTAGTGTTTTTAAATGACTTTTCATCAATATCACTCCATTTATTAAATAAATTTAAACCCTCCATTAATTCCTAAAGACTCAGTGGTAACTACTTCAACATCTCCTTTGCTAAATTATTCTAAATTAAAGTTTAATGATACACCATTAACGCTTCTTCAGCATAATAAATATTAAGTCATAATTTTACTCTAAAATAATTAAGTTGTCATTTATTTACCCGCAAATCCGCTCAAGAATAGGCAAACGCGCCGAGCTAGTCTAGACCAATTAACCCCATTCTTGAAAAAATTGCACTTTTGAGTTTAACTCGCCCGTCGCCAATCAGAATCCATCAAGACTCGCGCTAAGATTAAACCTAGTGGTAAAAAGATGACAATCATCATCGCATTCAATAGCCATTGAGAACCCTGTGAAATCGCACCGACGCCTAAATAATACATTGCTCGATACATATATAAACCGGGAACCATAATTACAATAGCAGGTACGGTTAAACTAATCCGCGGATAATGAAACTTTTTATGGATAATTGATGCTAATAAACCGGCCACTAAGGCCCCAACAAAAGCGGCCGCAGCGGGCGGCAATGTGGTTAAATCAACTAATTCTAAGCGTAAAGTATTGGCAATGGCGCCATTAAAAGCGGCCAGAGTCGCCATTTTTTTGGAACTGTTAAACATCACAGAAAAACCAAACACTCCACAAAAACTGGCCGGAAACCGAAGCACTGCTAACAACCACGGATTCAACCCTAAGGGCACAAAATTATCGGGCCGTAAGTCACTGGCTAAGGCGACCATCCAGCCGACTAAGGTCGCGACCATGATAATCGTGACAGCATGGACAAAGCGTTCAATGCCCGAGCGCATATCCAATTTAGCAATATCTAAACCACTGGTAATAAACGGAAATCCCGGAATAGCGAATAACATCGAACCAATGTAACCCGCTTCATGTGCCACATTGATATGCAAACTAAATTCTAAGGTTCTGGAAATGACTAAATAAGTTAAACAAGCCACCGCTACCCCTGCTGCTAGACCTGCAAAGAGTGTTAAATGCTTACTATTCATTAACGACCGGACATAATTACCTAAACCAGCCCCGACAAAAGTACAAAACATTTCGACTGGACCACCGCCCAACAAAAAGACGAAGGCACTACAAGCTACTGCCGCGGCTAGCCCCAATATCAAAGGAGAATAATTTTTGGGTCGCTGTTGAATTTTATCCAGTAAATGATGAATTTTGCCAACACTTAAAAAAGCGCCTTCTTCTTCAAAAAGCGCTACAAAATTTTCCATGGCTGCTAATTTAGTCGTATCTACCCCACTGCTAGCTAGCGATAAAGCTTCTGTCACACTGCGGTACTCATCTTGCCCATCAAAACAACTGTACGAAATCGAAACCAAACCAATATCCGCTGAACACGTCACTTTTAAAATTCGCGCAATCGTATTCATTGAGTCGCGCACACGCCACGCTCCCGTACCGGAAGCTAACATAATCATGCCCACTCGTCCAATAATCGTAGCTTTTTCCATCAAGGAAGCATTGACTGCAGTTTGCTTTAAATGCTGTGCCACAACTCGGGACCAGGGAATATCCATATGATTTTTCGCAGCTAAATGAAAATGGGGTTGTAATTTTTTATCATTAGGCACTAAATTCGCCAACCTTTTTTGTACAATTTAAAATTTAATCAACTGCTTTTCATTATAGCATACCTATTTTCAGTAAAATGCTTCTACCAGTCGTGAGACTTTTAAGTAGCAAAATTGATCAACCATTAAGCTTTTAATTTAAGCTAATTCTACAATCCAATTATGCTGCTGATCAGTTTCGTTTAACAATTCTGGATGCTCTACCAAAGCTTGGTTAAACTGAACAACTCGGCCAGCGCAGGGCGTATGCAATTCCGTCACTGCTTTATCACTCTCCACTGATAGTAAGAAATCGCCGACGTTTAATTCGCTAACTTGCGGCAAATCAACAAACCCGACACTTCCCACTTCCTCTTGTCCTTTAGGCGCCAAACCAACGCGTGTATGCCCATTAGTTAGCTTTTGCTGCCAAAAATAATCCGCTTCTTCATTATCCATTTGCTTGCCTCCATCATCTTTATTAAACATATTTTAATTATACTGCTCTTTTTAAACTACGCATCCCAAACTTCATGCGCCACGTCTTGAAGCAGCTGAATTTTAGCCCATTGTTGTTGTTCGGTTAAAATATTTCCTTCCTCAGTTGAAGCAAAACCACATTGAGGACTCAAAGCCAAGTTTTCTAATGGATGATACTGACTAGCCACCTGCAGCCGTTGAATTAATTGGGCTTTGTCTTCTAATTGCCCCGACTTGCTCGTCACTAAGCCCAAAACCACGCGCGTATCTGCTGGAATAGCTTGAATTACTTCTAAACTGCCAGCTCGCTTTGTATCATATTCTAAATAAAAACTTTGAACCTGCTCTTTTTTAAATAAAACATCTGCCACGCTCTCATAACCCCCGGACACAAACCAAGTGGAATGATAATTACCACGACAAATATGCGTATTAATAGTTAACTCTGACGGAGCACAAGCAATCACTGCATTATTCAAATCGACAAATTGTTGCTTAATTTGGGCAATACGAGCTGGAGTTTGCGTTTGATGCAGCGTCCAGTCAATGATCTGCCCCCAAGAACAATCATCAAACTGAACTAACTGACAACCTGCTGCCGCTAAATCTGTTAAAACCTGTTGATAAGCAGTTGTAATAGCTTGCAATAATTTGTCCTCATGAGGATAAAACTGCCGCACACTATCCTGATTTTCTGGTCGACTTAACTCCGCTAATAATTGACTCGGTGCTGGAATGGTTTGCTTAACTAATAAATTATCCGGCGTGTGCGCCTGCGTAAATTTAAAGTGCTCCACAAACGGATGTTGTTCTCCACTAATCGGACCGTTCAGATTAACGGTCTCATTTCGAGTTTGTTCACCATGAAATTGGTAACCCGTTTGCGCTTGAGCCTTTTGTAAACCATTTAATCCCCAGAAAAAATCTAAGTGCCACCAACTGCGGCGAAACTCGCCATCCGTCACAACTTTTAAGCCCGAATTCGCCTCTTGCTTTAATAAGTCAATAATCGCTTGATTCTCAACTTGTTTTAAATCCCGGGCACTTATTTTGTGTTCAGTAAAAGCTTGGCGCGCCTGTTTTAAATTTGCTGGGCGCAAAAAACTACCGACGATATCATAATGTAATGCTGCTAATGGATTAACCTGTTGTTTCATAATTATCCTCCTTAGATTACTGCGAAATCGGCCTTGGCGAAAATCAAAAAAGCGTCCTACATGAATTCATGCAGGACGCACTTAGCGTGTTACCACCTTTTTTTAGCAGTATCTCACAATACTACTCTTAATCAGTACCTTTCATACTGAAACAAGTTATCAGTTGTTAACCGCAAGTTAAACTTGAGATTGCTCCCAGACCATCTTCAATATCCGTTTTAAATCACTTTTCAGCCACCGTGACTCTCTAAATTAGCGTGATATTTACTCATCTTTTCTCAGCAATTTTTAATTATTGCAACTTTAAAACAGCAACAACTTTTTGTCAACCTTTTTCTTAAAAAGCAGAAAACAAATTTCTGAGTAATGAAACTTAACACAACAACTATTGTGAAGTGCTATTTTTAATTCATTTGCCAAAAATTTTGTGCCAAAGCTTGATAAAATTGGCAGCCTAACAAATAATTTTGGACACTGACCCATTCATTAGCTTGGTGATCACTCACTCCTTCACCTGGACCACAAATGACAATCGGAAATTTACCAACTTGAATATATTCTGAAGCTTCAGTTGCTCCTTGACCGGCGATGATTTCGCCTGGCAAATGCAGTTGCTTTTGTAAAACAGACTGGGCTATAGTCACTAATTTACTTTGCGATTGATCCGGTAACGGTAACTCCGGATAACGATACTCAATGGTTAAATCGGCCCCTTGAGCATTTAATTGTTGAATTTGCTCATTTAAAAATTGATAAATTTGTTCATGAGTGTAAGCCGGCGTTGTCCGAATATTTCCCGTTAAACTTGCTTGTGCGGGGACGGAGTTAATCTGTTCACCGCCCTGGATTTGGCTCAGAACATGCGTCATTTTACCTAAAATAGGATCCGCTAGCTCAGCTTGTGCAAAATAGGCTTGCACTTTTTGGGCAAAGTCTATTAATGGCCAAATCGCATTTTTGCCCGCCGCTGGTGTCGAAGCATGAGCCGCCTTTCCCCGTGAAGTGACACAGTAATCAATGACGCCCTTATGCGTAACTTCCAGCTGCAAATTGGATGGCTCACCAATAACTAGTCCGGATAAATCATCGACTAAACCCAACTTGACTAATTGAGCTGCACCATATTCGCCCGTCTCTTCACCAACTGTGGCTAATAGTCGGACTCGTCCTGCCAACGGCTGTTTGGCCGCTAATAAATCAAGCATGGCCACAATCATTGCTGCTAAGCCGGATTTCATATCACTCGCACCGCGACCATAAACTTTATCATTACGAACAGTTCCTGCAAAAGGCGGCGTTTGCCAAGCATGAGCATCAGCTGCAACGACATCTTCATGACCACTAAAACCCAAAATCGGTCCGGTTTGTCCAATTGTAACTAATAAGTTATCGCGTCCCGGAGCAAAATTAACGCGTTGAATTGCTACTTGATCGGCATACGGCTGAAACAACTGTGCAATATAGTCGGCGACCTGGCTTTCGTTTTGATCAACGGTCTCGATTGCAATTAAATCAGTTAAAATTTTTAACGCTTGTTGTTGTTCCATAAAATAACCCCTAAGACTCTAAAATCTTATCTAAAAAGTCCTGTGCCCGCTGAGTTTGAGGATGTTGAAAGAATTGTGCTGGTGTAGCAGACTCTTGAATGCCACCATCGGCCATAAACCAAACCTGATCAGCAACGTTACGGGCAAAACCCATTTCGTGAGTAACGACAATCATCGTCATTCCTTTTTGAGCCAGATCCTGCATTACTTTCAAAACTTCGCCCACCATTTCGGGATCTAAGGCCGACGTAGGTTCGTCAAAAAGTAGCACTTGCGGATCCATCATTAAGGCCCGCGCAATGGCCACTCTTTGTTGTTGGCCCCCTGATAAATTAGCCGGATAGGCCGTTTGTTTATCACTCAAACCTACTTGTTCTAACAGTTCTTGTGCTTTCGCAGTCGCTGCCGTTTCTGAAATTTGCTTAACTTTCAGCGGTGCTAAGGTCAAGTTATCCAAAACTGTCATGTGAGGGAACAAATTGAATTGCTGAAAAACCATCCCCATTTGCTGACGCAACTGATCCAGCTGTTTATCCGCTAACTGTGTTAAGTCTTGCTCTTTGAAAAGGACCGCCCCCGAAGTTGGTTGATCCAATAAATTTAAACATCTTAAAAAGGTACTTTTCCCGGCTCCTGAAGGTCCAATTAAACAAATTACTTGACCTTCGTGTACTTGTGAATCAATATTTTTGAGCACTGTATTGGTGCCAAATGCTTTTGTTAATTGTTTCGTTGCTAACAAAACTGGCTGTTGTTTAGTCGTTTCCATGGCCCATTTTCCTTTCAAAATATTTCATTAAACGCGACAAACTGAACGTAATGATAAAGTACAAAATCATGGTGATGACTAAAGGCATTACGCCACGATACGTATCCGCCTGCACTAAACGCGATTGATAAATTAAATCTTTAACTCCAATTACAGACACAATCGAACTTTCCTTAATCAAAGAAATAAATTCATTACCTAAAGCGGGCCAAATGTTTTTCATTGCTTGTGGAAAGACGACATACCGCATGGTTAAAACCCGTGACATTCCTAACGAACGGGCAGCTTCTCTTTGCCCAACATTAACCGAATTAATACCGGAACGAATCACTTCAGCCACATAAGCTGCCGAATTTAGCGAAACCGCAATAATTCCCGATAATAAAGCGGGAATATTAACAACCACACCTAAACCAAAATAAATAAACAGTAATTGCACCATCAACGGTGTGCCCCGCACAAATTCAATATAAGCTCCTGCTAACTTTTGCGCCCAAGAACTCTGACTTAACCGCATTAAACCTAAGATGATTCCTAATAAGAACCCAAAGAAGACCGAAATTGCGGAAATCATTAAGGTATAACCCACACCAGCAACAAAGAAATCTTTATAAGCCCACATGGAGTTAGCTTTTTGCTTGGCTTTCTTAGATTTATTATTGGTCATATATTTACCAACTTTGGGTAAATAGACTTTATTAATTAAATTATCCTTGTGAATCGTATCAATGGATTTATTGGCTGCTTGTACTAAAGAATTGGCCCCTTTAGGAAAAGCAATTGCAGAACCCGCTGACGAAATCTTAAAACCCGAAGGAATCCGAACCAAACCATTAGTATTTTTGACAAAGGCTTTAGCGGTTGCCGTATCAACTGCCACTGCGTCAATCTTATGTGTTTGCAACGCCAAAACTAAATCATTGTCTTTATCCATGCCTTTGAGTTTCGAAGCTTTAGCTTGTTGTTTAATCAATGAATACTGAATAGAACCTGTTTGTGCGCCAATAGTTTTGCCTGAAAATGATCGGTAATTATGATACCTATGTACATCAGCTTGCCGAATTAATAAATCTTGCCCTGTTTGATAATAATCCTTGCTAAAAGCCACACTCTTCGCCCGTTGTGGCGTGTTATTCATACCTGAAATGACCATATCAACCTTGCCAGTCTCTAAAGCCACCAACAACGAATCAAAATCCATCCGCTCAATAACTAATTTCACACCCAAGTCCGACGCAATTTTTTGACCGACTTCGACATCCATTCCGACAACTGTTGATTTGCCATGAATATTTTTAACGAATTCATATGGTGGAAAATCAGGACTAGTTCCCATCACTAGCTCTTTTTTAGCTTGCACTTTTTGCAAATAGTCATCTTGCACTTGACCATTTGTTCCCGCGGCTTGCGCTTGTGTGGTCGCCGTCAATCCTCCCCAAATGACCGTCAAAATTACAATTAATACTTGTAACCAAGACTTATGCTTGTTCATAAATAATACCTCCTTTATTTAATAACTCACATTATAAAATAATAAGCAAAAATTGCAAGATTTTAATTAAAATTAAAATTAAAAAAATAACTTTGAAACTATTGTTCCAAAGTTATCATTAGACCGCAGTAACAATCAATCACCTATTACATTTTTTAAACGTAATTAATTGATGAGAAAAGTCTCAATTACCTTGGCTCACCAACGTAGTGAAGATTATTACTATTCGGTTGATTAATTTCCAATATTTTAGCAATTTTAACGAATTGGCCGCGCAATCGTTAACGTATAATTACCTTGTAATAAACTCAAAAATGACGTAGCAAAGCCATCTTCATTAACACCCTTAGCAGTAGTGCGACCACCCATCTGAATCACTGGTGTCATGTTACTACCAGGTGTCACATTCTGCCACGGTCCTTCTAATATCGCAGTATGTCCATTTTGTCCAAAGCCATCATTGGTATTAACAATAACAATATCCCCTGCTTGAGCTTGACTAGGATCAATCGCTTGTAAATATTGGTGAGCACCCTTAGCATCGTTTTCCATGGTTTGTGTGTACCAACCCATATTAGCCGGAACACGATAACCGGCTTTGGCTAAAGCTAGCCAAACAAAACCAGAACAATCGGTAACACCATTAGGATTAGGATTGGCCACGGAACCGATGTTACCAATACCATGAGTCGCACCATAATTAAAGTAACCCAGCATACTCTTAGCCGTTGTCACTACATCACCATTATTAACTGGCGTAGCAGTGGTGGCAGGAGTATTGGTCACACTGGCAGCATTAGTAACTGGTGTTGGGCTGACTGGTGTTGTCACGCCGGTATCCAAATTCTTAGTCACTACGTTAGTGGGTGTGACGTTTAAAGAACTATCTTGAGCGCGTAACCACTCGTTAGGTGCAACCTGATACATCAAAACATTTTGTAAGTTTTGACTTCCACCTTGAAAATAAGCAACTTTACCAACGCGCCATTGCGTATTGGCCGGTAGTTGTCGATTAGGGATTACTTGCCCTTGGTTATTATATAAATTAACCGTACTCGTTTGCGCATTAGTTGTGGCAATCTTGGCATTGTAAGTATCAGCTTTAGTCGGTGAAGTTTGAGTCGTTACCGCCGCTACACCAGCCGCCATCAAAGTACCAGCTGCTAAAACTTTATTCAATTGTTTCACCATAAATCATCCCTTATCTCCACTCAATTCCTGTTGTAATTTACTAATACTAATTTACAACGAATTGTGCCAAATGTGAAGCAAAATGTTTAAGAATTTCTTAAGATGCTACAAAGCAATTTGTCAATTTCCATCAGTGTTGCAATAGTCGCAATTATTTAAAAAATAAAATACGCGTAATTAAAAAATTACACGTACTTTGTTTAAGATTAAGTAAGTGGTACTCCTAAATGTTAACGTTCATCGACAACTGGTACGCGACTAGCAATCATCCCCGCATGCGCCCCGGTCAACTGTAAAACACCACCGGCGGTAGCTTTTAATTGCATTTGTTCGTCTAAAAAGTCCTGTGAATAAGATTTGATTAAAAAGTCGCCGACCGAGGTTGTTAACATCTGTTGAAAATCATGATGATCAGCACTCTTTTGAATCACAGTCAAGTTAAAGTTCACATTTAAGGTACAACTAGCTTGCGTATGCGAATAATCACTTACTCCGTCATCAAAGTTTAATAGTATCAAAGCATTTGGATCATCCAAATACGGTTGCAATTTAGTTTGTGCAGCTGAATCAACTTGTAAAAACATTCTACTTAACTCCCTTTCCTTTGAGCCTCATTGATTATGATAGTTAAAAAGCGGAGAATTGCCAAGCAATTAGAATTATAATCTGTTAAGCAGAGTTACTTTTGCCAGCTAGCAAAAGCTTTAACTTTACGATATTGTTGCACTTGCCAATCTGCGACTTTGTATGGTAAGTTAGGATTTTTGAGTAACTGCACTGGTAAAACAATAATTGCAACCATTGCCACAATCAATACTCCAACGCCTAACAACCAGTCTAATGGCACCACCAAGTTATTTTCTACAATATAAATAAAATAGCCCACACTGACTGGCATTAACAAACAAATCGCGGTAGCCATGCCCGGATTGTACCACGTCTTTAACGCTTTATTCATCATCAAAGCATGCCCGGGTAATTGAATCAAATTAAAGAACATAATCCCTAGTCCTAACCAAATCCAGTGGGGAAAAATTATTCCTAACAAGTAAAACAACCATGAAATGACATTAACTAACATGGAGGATAAAGTATTTCCCGGGAAATTGCGATAATTCTGCGGCTCATGATAAATTCCTAAATTAATCACTAAGGCTGCGCCACCAGGCAAAATGTATTCTTCAGATTGGTGCGCTAATAAAGCCATCAGACTCATAATCATAAAAACTTGCAGAGTGTTTAATTGACGGCCACCCCAAAAACCCATATAAAACGCCAATCCCACAAACATTATTGCAGCTAAGTGCTGCCAGTGTCGACATAAAAATTTCATTGCTATTACTCCTTATTCATTTTCTTCATATAATACTGCGCACGGTTCACTTCTTCAGTAGTAAAAGAATATTGTTTCAGCGATCCTAACTTTTTATAGATTGGCGAACGAAAAGCGACCCAATAATTAAAGGCAATCCAAATCACAGCCATTACTAAATCGAGCCATGAATATTGCCCCTGTGAGATCGCACGCCATAAATAATTAACCGAAATAGGTAATAGTCCCAATAACGCAGTTAATAAGCCCGGATTATACCAAACTTTCATGGCCCAATTGAAATAAAACAAGTGCATCGCAATTTCTGCAAAAGCAAAAATCACTGCTGCCAATGCTAAAAAGTGAACTTGTGGTACAAATAATGGCAAAAGGTACACGACCACAGCGAACCATTCATTGCCAAAAAATGATGAAGCTTGATTTAAATCCCACTGACGAGAATCATCATCAGTTAAATGCAATTCAATTTTCATCCCGATCCAGGGAAAACCACCGGGAAAACCCATTTCTTCATAAAAATGTAGATGTAAAACTACTAAAGAAGCCAATAACGTTTGTTGCAGCAATGTCCAGTCGCCACAAACCAAAATGACAGTCAACAAACCTGCCACATAAACTGCCCATTGGTACCAATGTTGAACTAATCGCTTCATTTCTGATGCCTCACTCGTTATTGTTTAGCTAGTCACTTTAGATTATAATAACTGCAAATAATTTTGCATAGTAACTTAATCCAATGAGAGTGAGAATTGCACAATTGTCAAATAATGAGCCAATTTATCTTGTTAAACAAACTACTAAGGCCCGCCAAACGCAGGCCGATTTTATCAGCGCATTATTAGCTTTATTAACAGATCATTCTTTTAGCTCTTTAAGAGTCATTGATGTGGTCAACAAAGCCGGTTATGCCCGCCGGACTTTTTACCATTATTTTCAATCTTTAGAAGATGTTTTAATGACCTATTTGAATCAGCTAACTTGTACCTTATTCAGTCAATTAGCCCAAGAAGATCACCAACAATTTACTGAAATTGTTTTTTACTTTTTTAACTTTTGGCAACAACATCGCCAAATTTTGTTACTCTTACAAAAAAATAAATTACTTCATTTGTTAGAACGTTCTTGGTTAGATAATTTACAACAGAGTGCCTTAGCTAACCTTCCCACGGACAACGCCAGTTATTTACAAAATTTTGCCATTGGGGGTATGTTTGCGATGTTAATTAATTGGTTAAACCGCGGTGCTACCAAGTCGCCCACTGAAATGGTGCAAATTGCCTTAGATATTAAACAACATTTGACTTAATAATCAAAAAAGCAATGTCATCAAAAATAACTGATTACATTGCCTTTTCTATTCAACAGATTAACAAATTTTATTCCCACTCAATCGTTGCTGGTGGCTTAGAAGTAATATCATACACGACGCGGTTAACGTGGTCGACTTCATTCGTAATGCGCGTAGAAATTTTGGCTAACACGGCCCACGGAATTTGGGCAAAGTCGGCTGTCATGCCATCAATGGAAGTTACTGCGCGAATACCAACAGTATAATCATATGTGCGCCCATCACCCATCACACCAACACTGCGCATACCTGGTAACACGGTGAAGTATTGCCAGATCGATTCCTGCAAACCCGCTTTTTTAATTTCATCGCGTAAAATCCAATCACTGTCCCGCACAATTTGGAGTTTATCCGCCGTGACTTCTCCCAAAACTCGAATTCCCAGTCCGGGGCCGGGGAATGGTTGCCGCCAAACTAAATCGTGGGGCATCTCTAATCTTTCGCCGAGTTCACGCACTTCATCTTTAAATAACGTCCGCAAGGGCTCAATCAAGGTAAATTGCAAATCCTCAGGTAAACCACCGACATTATGGTGGGACTTAATTGTTTGCGCCGTGTTAGTGCCACTTTCAATTACATCAGTATACAAAGTACCTTGCGCTAAGAAATCAATGCCATCTAACTTACGTGCTTCATCATTAAAAACTTGAATAAATTCATTACCAATAATTTTCCGTTTTTGCTCTGGATCAGTAACACCTTTTAATTTGTCCATAAACCGTTGTTGGGCATCAACCTTAATAATATTCAGACCGAACTTACCCTCTAAGCTCGCCATTACTTCCTGCGCTTCACCTTTGCGTAACAAACCATGATCGACAAAGATACTAGTTAATTGTGAACCAATGGCCTTATGTAGCAGGACACCAGTCACTGAAGAATCAACGCCGCCAGACAAGCCTAATAATATTCGGCGCTTACCCACTGTGGCACGAATTTTAGCAATTTGTTCAGTGATAAAATCTTGCATGCTCCAATTAGCCGTAGCTTGGCAAATTTGAAATGTGAAGTTGCGTAAAATATCCAAGCCATACTCACTATTACGCACTTCCGGATGAAACTGGACACCATAAAATTGACGTTGGGTATCAGCAACTACGGCAAACGGGGTACTATCGCTCACGGCTACTGCCGTAAACTCTTCCGGGATTTGGGTCACCCGATCGCCATGGCTCATCCAAACAAATTGCTGTTGGGGCAAGTCAGCAAATAATAAATTCGTGGTATCTGAAACTTCAATTTGCGCCCGACCATATTCTGGTTTGCCTGCGGCTTGCACTTGCCCCCCCAGATCATGCATCATCAATTGCATACCGTAACAAATTCCCAAAATGGGAATCCCTAATTGCCAAATTTGCGGATCAATCGTTAAAGCATCATGATCATAAACGCTATTGGGACCCCCAGATAAGATAATACCTTGCGGTTGTTTCGCCTGGATCTCCTGCGCACTGATGGTGTGTGGTAATAACTCGGAATAAACTCCCATATCACGAATCCGCCGGGTAATTAATTGATTGTATTGACTACCGTAATCTAAAACTAAAATACTATCAACTTGCTTCGACTCTGTCATGCAATCACGTCTCCCTTTTTTAAATCAAAATCACTCGTAAAATAGCTACAAAAATTCCTAATAACAAACTAATCTGAAAATTTTGTGTCGCTAAATAAACCACGGCTAATAAACAACCAATTGCACAGTAAATAAAGAAATTAATAAAATGAAAGACTTCCATATTCAGTAGTCCATACAAAATACCACTAATAATAATGCCTAATAAAGCATTGGTTAAAGTATTTTCTCGAAAGAAATAATTAAAGAAAAAGCCCGTGACAACAAATTGTTGTTCCACAGCCACTATAAAAGCAGAGGCCAACAAGTCAAACCAAAAAACTAACAGTCCCCGATCCAGATAGTCTGAGGAGACCCTTAATGATGGTAACCGCCCTTGCGCTTTTAAATAACTAATCAGAAATAAGAAAATACCAATGATAAGCGCTATAAAAGTCACAAAGCCAAAAAACAACCCCAATCCTTCGAATAAGTTGGGGGCTGAGCCTTCAAACGATAGCTGCTCATGGCGATAGCGCCCAACCATCATTAACAAAAAAAATGCTGAAACAATCAAAAAAAGCACGGCATAAGCCCAACGGATCGACTTACTACCAATACTTAATTGTTCCAAATGCTGCGAAATTACAACCATTATTAACCAGATGACATACCAAGTTCCACGTAAAGTTGGTGATTTTAAAACATTCATATTATTCTCCATTTGTAACAGTTATCCTTAGCGAATTATACCATTATCAAAGTCGCGACTACAACTTAATTATCAAAGTCAAAAGTTTTGTGACTCATCATAGGACTAAACGTGAAAAACTGCTATAATGTGATTGTTAACAAATAAAATGAAAGTGTGGTTAGAACAACAATGTTTAATAAAAAATTAACTGTTGCTGTGGCAGGTTTTGCATTCTTATTAGCAGGCTGCTCCAATTCAAATAATAGCGCAGATAATAAGCCCTTTAGCGCACACAATACTACGGGCACTAAAGTTTTTAAACAAGAAATTACGGGTAATTCCAACAAAGGTAGCAAAGTTTATTACCAAGTTGCAGATAATCCTAAGCAAAGTGTGACCGTCAAAAACGATAAGTATACGATTTCTTTACCAGCAGCAACTAAACAGCGTCAAGTGAAAGTTAGTCAAAGCAAAGCTTTGAAAAAGCCAATTAAAGTAACGGTGCAAAAGCCGAAGAAGATTTTATCCTTACAAGATTTTGCTAATAACTTTAATAATTCAAAGCAACTACAAGCTAAGATGGCTGCTAAATTGCCAAAATTAAATCAACCAATGGAGCTTTTATTTAGTCCAACAACGACTTATAAAATGCTCAGTGATGGAACGAACCTCTATCGGGTTGCTTTAACTTTCAACGATTATAAGAGTAACGAAGTCAAAGCTAACGTCAATGCTTTTGCCAGTGGGTTGAAGATCAAACGGGCTGACTTGAATAACCTCGTTAAAAAAGCTAAAAGTAATAAAGGACAACAACAAAATCAGAAGTTGAATCATTACCAAGTAACCGCTGTTGTTCAAGGCAAGAAGTTAAGTATCGGTGTGCTTAAATAATTAGTTAAATTGATGCCGTTTAAAAAAAGATTGTGACCAAGTTTGAAACAACTTTGGTTGCAATCTTTTTTTGTATAATCCAGCCCCGCTCAACTAAGTTAGGAGTTGCATCTTTTAAATACAAAAATAGGATGAGATCAAAAATCTCATCCTATTACATAATAAGCCATCTATCGGGTTTGAACCGACGACCTCCACCTTACCACGGTGGCGCTCTACCTACTGAGCTAAGATGGCAATTGAGCACTTATTTATATTAGCAAACAATTACCTCTTTGCCAAGCCCAATTTGTATTTATCGCAAATTTATTTTTATCTCCGTGTCCTTAATTCTGTTCACCCAAAGTCGTCCGTAATTTTACAATCGACTCCCATGGTCCCGTCAAAATTAAGTGATCATTTTGCTGCAACAACGTTTCGCCATGTGGAATTAACGGCTTGCCGTTGCGAATAATGCGACTGACCACCACATCTTTCGGCAATTGCGCCACTGTTGTTCCAGCAAAATTAGGGTTAACCAATTTAAATTCAAAGATACGTGAATGCTTCGAAGTAATTAACGGTAAAATTCGTGAAGATTCAATGGCTGAACGCAAAACGCCTGCGCCCACATCAAAGGTATTGAAGAACTCAACATTAGCTTGCGTCAATTCTTGGGCCATCGTGCCAGATTTATCAGGATCTGGATTATCTAATCGAACCAAGACTCGCGGGACACCATATTTTTTAGCCGCTAACGCTAATTGAAAATTAATATTCGAATGAATGTGTGAAATCACCAAAATATCAGTATCAAAAATGCCTGCGGCAATTAATTTGGAAACATCTAAGTCTGGCAGTAAAGTAATGTCATAACTAGCTTTAAATGTGTCATAACTATCCTGATGGTTGGTATAAAGCGCCACTTCATACCATTCTTTCGGCAATTGCTGAGCGGCAGCTACTGCCAACGCAGTTGTGCCAATAATATGCACATTCGTCTTCGTCACTTTTTGTTCTTGCGGTTGGTAATATTTCTTAAACAATAACGGTCCCAGTAAACAAGTGATAATCGCTGCCAAAGTAAAAGCGCCACTTTGCTGACTAGTTAAAGCGTGAATATCTTGCGCAATGGCTACGCCGGAAATCACTAGGGTCATCGTCGTTTCCACTAACCACGTTCCCGCGATCGCGTTCGACTTAGAAAATAGACGTTTGAAGCTCCAATAAGCTGGTAATTTAGCTACTAAGAAGGCCACTAATAATAGTGGAATCAAAATTAAAGTCTTTTTCGAACTTAATAATGTTATCAAATTCAACTTAACTCCGGTTAAGATAAAGAAAAAGGGAATTAAAAAGCCGTAGCCAATGGCATTCAACTTCACTTCCGTTGCCTTCTGTGGCTCCAAAAGTTTGATCACAATTCCTGCTAAAAAGGCCCCCAAGATATTTTCGGCCCCTACCGACATAGCGAGCACTACCAAAATAATAATTACCAAAAAGGCAAAGCGCATATCTAGTTGTGTCGTCGATTTATTGAGCTTAATGACACTTTTAAAGAAATTCCGAAAACGTGCTAACAAAAAGGCTGCTGCTAGAAAAACTAAGGACAATAACCACAGAGTCGTACCATGGCCACCTTTAATGGCTGAGAAAATCGTCAACCCCATTAAGGGAATAATTTCTCCTAAGACACCAAACAATAATAACGTTTGACCATACGTATTACCCAATAAATTGTTTTCCTTTAAAATTCCAATCATGACGCCTAGAGAAACTGTCGCAAATAAGATTGATGATAAGAAAACGTCCTTAAACAAGCCACCCACGGCAAATAAAATTCCTAAAACAATACAAGCCACTAACGTTGAGCCATAAGCGATGGCTGCCGTTTTTAATGGTGAGACATTGTCTGCTGTTTGGGCCCGCTTAATTTCTAAAGTGGTGGTCGGTTCCGGTTTTTTAAATAATGAAAAATCAATTTCCATCCCGCTTAAAAACAACAACATGATGGTTCCCAAAGTAGCGAGCGTATCTAAAACAGAATTAATGTGAATCACATTCAAACAACTTTTGCCTAAAATCACCCCGACAATAATTTCCGCAATGTTAGACGGTATCAAAGAAACTTTGAACCGCGCCAAAATCGTTGGTGTCAAAAAAGCCGCCAACGCCACAATAACTAATGAAAGATCCATGCTAATAACTACCCCTCTGTTGACTAATATGTAGTACCATCAATGATTTGCTGAAACAGCAAAATTGACAGCATTAATTATACTATGAATTGTCAACTGTCGGTAGTCTCATTAACAATTTAAAAAGCTTCCACGATTTCTAATATACCAGCGACAAAGAAATAAGTTGCCGCCAACGCCACGATCAATATGGCAGCTAACATTGGACGAAATAATAAGCTGACGCCCGCAACGATACTCAAAATTGCCAGCCCAATAATTAGCCAATGATAACTTTTGCCCATAGTATGGTATAAAGGAGCGATACTAATTTCTGCCAGACCATCAACAATAAACCAAATGGCAAAAATATAAATTAAAGTAGAAACTGCCAATGGTAAATTGAATAAGAAGATAATGCCCAAAATGATATCTACAATGGCTGCAAAAATTAACCACCCCGTCTGCCGTTTTGTCACTTTCCTCAAGCAGTAGCTTAACCATAATTGATAAATGCCACGCACGAACGCAAAAATACCAACTACGACAATGATGGACAATAAGCCGGTCAGAGGATGGCTCATAATCAAGTAGCCAACATACAAAGAAAATATTCCAATAATTAGACTAAAGAAATCAAACTTCCGGGTCTTCATCAACTATTCGCCTCGATTTTTAAAATTAAATTGCACGTTTTTTACGAACACTTTATAATGAGCATAGTATCCTAAATTATAGGGGGTAGCAAGAATTTGTCACCCAGTCAAGAAAATTATTTAAAAAACATTTTTGAATTACAGCAAAGCGCACAAAAAGTTACGAATAAGCGCTTGGCAGCCATGATGAATGTTAGTGCCCCATCCGTTACTGAAATGCTCTTGACCCTCAGTCAAAATGGTTTTATCGAGCACACGCCATATAATTCCATTGCCTTAACTGCCAAAGGTCAAGCTTTAGCAGAAAAGTTAGTCCAGAAACATCGACTTTGGGAAGTCTTTTTAGCTGACAAATTACACTATCCATTAGTGGAAGTTCATCCGGAGGCCGATGCTTTAGAACATGCGACTGATGCCCAAATGACGGCTGCTTTAAATCGTTATTTGAACTTTCCGCAAAAGTGTCCACACGGCGGTATCATTCCGGGCAATGGTCAAGGCGAAACCGATGCCGATGATCTCATTTTAAGTCAGGTGAAACCTAATCTGCCCGTCAAAATCGTGCGAATTTTTGATAACCGCGACTTTTTGGCACATTTTGCTAGCTTAGGCTTAAAATTAAACCAAGTCATTACCGTTACGGAACACTCCAGCTTTGATCACTCAGTTTTAATCATTACTGATGAGCAACAAAAGATTTCTTTAAGTCAAAAATTAGCTAATTACATTTTTGTCGAACCAGTTGATGAAGCATGAGTAAGGTTGCTTACCAATTAAGTATTTCTTCAAATTACTCGGCGCACTTCATACAATGAATACAAAAAAACAATACCAGTTCAGACTAATGGTCCTTTCTGGTATTGTTTTTTGTTACTTATTATTCAGCTAAAATTGAGATTTCATGCGAACAGCCAAAATATCTTGATAAAAGGCGGCATAACTAGCTGCTTTATAAGGTGCTACATATAAGTTAGTCAACCCGAAAGTTAAACCATTCAGTATATCCCAGCCTAAAAAGCTCAGATCCAACATAAATAACCGCCATTTATTGCCCCGCATCATTTGCCAACTAAACCAAAGAGTTTTCAAAGTCTGGGTCCAAGATAGTTTTTGAACTTGAGAAAGATCTTTCAGGATAAAGTAAACCATACGTAAACCATAACTAAAATAAAGCCCGAAAATCCATAATAGTTGCAAGCCTAATTCAAAAATACCATAGCAAATCAACCATAAAAACAAAACGCGAAAGAAATACACTCCCGAAAAGACTTGTAAACTTTGCGATACGCCGCCTTTATAATTCAGACCACGCGTCCAATTTAAAGCTGCGAACTGAGTGCCAATCGCTACTAAAGCGTAAGCTAATTGTGCTTCAAGGCTATACCATAATAATTTAGGACTGGCACTAACGAACTGCTGCACAACACGATATAATTGCTGTGAATCTAACCCACTAGGTAATTGATTAGTTATTTTTACGGCTAAACAAAAAATTAAATAAATAATCAATATTAATACTAGAGTTGGTACTAATCCCAAATACAACCAACTGCGCGGATGTTTCGCTAAATTGAGACGGGCTTGACGCTTAATTTCATAAATATTTTGGGGAAGTCGCAATCTTTTTTACCTATACTTTCTAACTACCCTTGGATGCGAACCAAAGTGTACTTCTTTTTACCTTTACGAATAATCACAAATCGCCCATCAAACGCCTGGGTTGGATCTAATTCATAGTTAACGTCTTGTTGACGTTGACCATTAACATAAATTGCTCCGTTTTGAATATCTTCACGAGCTTGACGTCTTGAAGGTTCAATTTGGGTTTGATCAACCAAAAATTCCACCAAGTTACTAATTTGACCAGTAACACTCACTGATGGCACCGAGCTAAAACCTTGTTCAATTTCTTGCGCAGATAAAGCAAGTAAATCTCCACTAAACAAGGCAGCTGAAATTTTTTCTGCTTCATCAACAGCCGCTTGACCGTGCACAAAGCGGGTAACTTCTTGAGCTAATACGCGTTGGGCTTCCCGTTTTTCCGGAGCTGAATGCATTTGTTGTTCTAATTGCGAAATTTGGTCTTGATCTAAGAAAGTAAAGTACTTCAAGTACTTAATCACATCTCGATCATCAGTGTTAAACCAAAATTGGTAAAATTCGTACGGGCTAGTTTTCTTCGGATCTAACCAGACTGCGCCCCCTTCCGTTTTACCAAATTTAGTCCCATCGGCTTTCAGTAAGAGCGGAATAGTTAAGCCAAAGACTTGTGTATCATTACCTTCAACTCGGTGAATCAAATCAATGCCCGCGGTAATATTGCCCCATTGATCACCGCCACCAATTTGCAAGCGAACTTGATGTTGGCGATAAAGCGTTAAGAAGTCAATCGCCTGTAAAATTTGATAAGTAAATTCAGTATAAGAAATCCCTACTTGTAAGCGCGAAGAGACAATCTCTTTATTCAACATTGTATTGACATTAAATAATTTGCCGTAATCTCGTAAAAAGGTGAGTAAATCAATTTTTGACAACCAATCATAGTTGTTAACAATTTCAAAGTTATCAGTTCCAAATAAAGCCACCATCTGCTTAGTTAAAGCCGCTTGGTTCTTTTGCACTTGCTCCATTGTTTGTAGAACACGTTCAGATTTTTTACCCGACGGATCGCCAATTGAACCCGTTGCTCCGCCAATAACGATCACTGGTTTATGACCTAATAATTGAAATCTCTTTAAAATCATAAAAGTTACTAAATGACCCACATGTAACGAATCACCGGTCGGATCAACCCCACAATATAGTGCAATCTGATGATCTTGAACATAAGACTTTAAACCTTCTGCATCAGTTTGTTGATTAATGGCACCGCGCCAAGTTAATTCATCAATAATATTTTTAGTCACGAACCTCACTCCTTTAGCAAGTATTTATCTTTCATTATAGCTAATTTTAACTAGAAAATTGACCCTAATTTTTTACTTTTGTGTTAGCTGATTCTTTAGCATGGTACAAATCTTTCTCAATTGTAAAACGCGGTCGTTGTTTTACTTCTTGAAAAATTTTCCCCACATATTCACCAATCACACTAATGCAGATCAGTTGCACACCACCTAACGCCCAGATTGAAATCATTAACGACGACCAGCCAGATACTACGGCGCCCCGTATTTTCTGCACAATAGTATACAGTAATAATAACAAGGCTACTAGCACAATAAAAAAGCCTAGACCCATGATTAATTTAATCGGCGCAATTGAAAAGGAAGTAATGCCATCAATAGCTAACTTCAACATTTTACTTAACGGATACTTGGATTCCCCTGCAATACGTGCTGCCCGTCGGTAATAGACTTTAGCACTCTGAAAACCGACCAATGGTACCAATCCCCGTAAAAACAAATTGCGTTCGGGATAATCTAATAGTACTTGAACAGCTCGTTGGCTCATTAATCGAAAATCTGCCGCATCCGGAATCATTTTAACTCCTAAAACACTCATCACTCGATAAAATAGTTCGGCCGTTGAACGTTTAAACGCACTATCAGTAGCGCGATTATTGCGTACACCATAAACTACTTCGTAGCCTTGATGATACTTATCTACCATTTCAATGATGGCTTGGGGATCATCTTGTAAATCCGAATCAATCGACACTACCATAGCGGAATCATGCACCACAGTACTTAAACCAGCTAGTAGCGCACCTTGATGTCCAAAATTACGGCTGAGCTTAACTCCGGTCACGTTTTGATCAGCATTACTATATTGTTCAATTAACGACCAAGTTTGATCTTTACTGCCATCATCTACCAAAACGATTTGACTATCAATCGCAATTTGGTGTTGAACAATCAGCTTTTGTAAGACTTGTTTTAAAACCGGAATGGATTGTGGCAAAACCGCCTGTTCATTAAAACAGGGCACCACAATACTTAATTTATTTGTGCTCACTGACCGCACCTCGACTCTTTTATCCCCAACCAAAACTGATTAACACCAACACTGGCAATGATCGCTAATATCGGCACGAACTCTAAGCGATAACGCCCTTGCACTTCGATGATTAGTTGCGCGCAAACATAGGCAAATAACACCAGTAATAAGAGATTAAACTTTGAATTACTGGACTGCTTCAACCACAATACCACAGCTCCCAGCAACACTAATCCCATCTCAATCACACTAATCCCGTAAGCAATAATCGTTACCCACCAAGTATGTCGTGGCGTATGATTTTGGTCAAAAAGGGAAAAAGACAGCGTGTTAGACGGATTAGACCATAGAACAAAAAATTTCTTTACAAATAATTTCAGCCAGAGGTGATGCTTGTTCAAATAACGAATATGCTGCTGGGTGACATTTTTTTCTTTGTGTAACATCACTTGCCGGCTATCATGTAAATTAAACTGGTGCCGTACTT
This sequence comes from Bombilactobacillus sp. ESL1197, assembly GCF_058107145.1. Classification (NCBI taxonomy): domain Bacteria; kingdom Bacillati; phylum Bacillota; class Bacilli; order Lactobacillales; family Lactobacillaceae; genus Bombilactobacillus; species Bombilactobacillus sp. ESL1197. Next base: position 31,275 of record NZ_JBYLTY010000004.1, on the reverse strand, counting down.
CATTTGAGTAAGCGCCAGCGGTCGGATAATTTAAGCCCATAACAAATTTCCATTCACTATCGCGATTACTTAATCCGTACGCGTTTAAACCAGATAATTTAATGGCGGAGCCCAAACTAGCCAGTAGCAAAAAATAAACTGCGACTAAACCCAATAGCTGAGCTATTGAAGATTTCCAGTTGCTTGGTACTGTCCACAACCGATAAATAAGCCAAAATACGACAATCCCAGCCACAAAGACGACCCCTAAGGGCCGTAAGACATTGCCGAGTGCTAAGCAAATTCCCGCTGCTAACCAGTGAAACGGTCTAGCATCAATTAGCAGAATAAAGGTCAACAAGAAAAAGATTAACGCCAAATATTGGCTGGTCACCCGATTGTTCAGTGCCCACCATTCCAGATTAATCCCAATAAAAAATACACTAAGGCGACTAATTGTTACTTGGTGGAATAACTTTTGTGCCAACACATAAGTTAGAGCTAGCACCACAACTTGTTGTACGACCGTGAACCATTGAAACAGTCGCAAATTAACACCAAATAGTTTAATAAAACCCATTACGTAAACTAAAAAACCGGTTTGATAAGCCCACTTAGAAAAATAACTGTTATCAGTATGATAAATCGGATGTCCGTGAACTGCTTGAGCGCCCAATTTCCAAAATTTATGATAGTCACTAAATTGTTTAGTTGGTGTTTGATAAATCCAAGCTAAAAAAAGCCCCGCAAAAATAATTAATAAAAGTGTGACCACCGCTAAATTGTTAATTGGTTGATCGGGAATTTTGACTAATAACCAGGTGCAAACTGTGATTAAGCCTAGTAGTAAACACCAACTCACTACCAATAGCCACCGATCTGTACCTACCTGTTCTTTTAACAGCGTCCAACTATTTAAAATGGCTCCGACAACCATCAAGCCACTAAAGCCAATTAAAACCAATTTTAAAACTTTAGTCATCCATGATTGGAAAGTTGCACCCATCAAGCAATAGAACCTTCCTTTTTCTTCAAGTAATCAGCTAAACGCGTGACCGTCGTTTTAATTTTTTCCATGCTGGCAGCATAACTAATCCGCAAATAACCAGCACCTCCTAAACCGAAGAAACTACCTGGTAATAAAGCCAACTTTTCTTGTGCAATTAACTCTTGCGCCACTAGGACGTCATCTTGCGGCAAACTGGCTGGCAATTTAATAAACAGGTAAAAAGCTCCCTGCGGTTTAGAAGTTTGAAAACCTAACTGTGTTAAATGTTGATACAAGTAATCCCGCCGTTTTTGATATTCCACTTTCATCGCTTTTGTATCATCTTGACCAGCTGTCAAGGCCGCAATTGCCGCATCCTGACTAACTTCTGGAATGGAAGTGGTAACTAATTCATGCACATGTAACAAATGAGCCATAATTTTTTGGGGACCACAAACATAACCCACGCGCCAACCAGTCATCGCATGCGATTTAGATAAACCGTTCATTAAAATTGTTTGTTCCGGTAAAAACTTCGCTAAACTAACGTGTTGAACATCATAAGATAGTTCACTATAAATTTCGTCACTCAAAACAAAAATTTCAAATTGCCGTAACACATCAGCTAACGCTTGTAGCTGCTGTTGATCATAGGTTACCCCTGTCGGGTTATTCGGATAATTCAAAATAATAGCCTTAGCTTTCGGATGTTGTTGTAACAACGTTAATAAAACTTGGGGATCAATCCGAAAATCAGTTTGTGAAGTATCTAAATAAACTGGTTTTGCTTGGTTTAATAAGATATCCGGTTCATAAATAGTAAAACAAGGTGTCGGTAAAATTACTTCATCACCAGGATTTAATATTGCTGTTAAAGTGGTATAAACACTTTCCGTCACACCAATTGTAGTGACAATTTGTGTTTTGGGATCATATTGTAGATCATATTTGGTCTTTAAAAAGTCCGCAATTGCCTGTGTTAATTCAGGTTTGCCTTCCGGAATTGTATAGTGCATCTTATCATTTAAAATTGCTTGACTAGCCGTTTCACGAATATGCTGGGGCGTAATAAAATCTGGTTCCCCGACTGTCATATTCACAATGCCTGGTGTTTGATTAGCTTGAGCATTAAACAAAAAAATATCTTGTGGTTTTAACTGCAATGCAGCTGTACTCATTTTGGATTCTAAATCACTCATGTCAATCTTCCCTTCTTGGATTACCTAGAACAATCAGTTGTCTTTTGAAATTCTTTACCATTAGATTCTGATTGCTAACTTATTAGCAAACTCTGTAAGCTTTTATTATACAGCTAAACCCGTTTTTGAACCAATAACTCTCAAACTACCGTTTGCAAAAACGTTAATACCCACTGATTAAACTGCGACGCTTCTTCTAAATGCGGTAAGTGCCCCGAATTTTGAAAAATCTGGGCATAACCTTTGGGAGCTAACTGCAAGCATAAGTCGACATAACCGGGGTGCCAAATCGGCGAATGCACACTACCTAAAAATAATTGCGGTAACAAACAGGTAGCAATCACATCGCGCCAATCTTGCAACAAGTGATTAGTTAATAAGGGCGCATTTAATTCTGGATCAAATGGATGCGCCTGCTGTTGTGCTTTCAATGCTTGCCAAATTGGTGTTGGTACTTGTTGATAAGTCATTTTCGTTTGTAAAATGCGCTGTTGCTGTTGCCGCACAGTTTCCCAAGTTAGATCTAAAGCTCCGTATTGCCAATGCGGCGTATTCAAAGCTTTAGGGGATTCATCCACATCAACTAACGCTTTTAAGCGCTTCGTTCCAAACAAACTAACATAACACCACATCACGGCTGCGCCCATGGAATGACTAATTAAAACTGCATTATGTAAGTCCAAGGCCGCAAATAATTCCGCCAAATCGGCGGCCAGGCGAGCGATTCGTAAATTATGCCGCGTCCGTTGTGATTGACCGTGATTGCGTTGATCAATTGTCACTACTTGGTAGTGCTGTTGCACAAAAAAATCGACTTCTTGTTGCCATTCTAACTGCGTTCCAGAATAACCCGCAACAAAGACTAAGACTGGTCCCTGCCCACGGACTTGATAATTTAACTGGATTCCGTCACTTGTTGTCAGCCACATCCTAAGCATCTCCTAAAATGTTCAGCATTAAAATTAACTAATTTTAAACTACACTTTTTTGGAAGGGGGTTCAAGTCCCAAATAGCAGACTACACCACCGGATGAACAAAAGCTGAGCACTATAATTTTCACCACTAAAATAAGACTGCAACAAGCCGAAATGGTTCATTTTTGAACACTAACTTTGCTTGCTTCAGTCTTATACTTTTACTGAAAATTATTGACCAAAATATGCCCAATAGCGCTGATCAACTGCTAATTTTAATTGCTCTAAGCTATGTTTTTGCTCACGACAACATTGTTGAGCTGGTTGCGAACAAATTAAGCACTGTCGTTGTCTACGACCAACATCGGTCCGTGATAAACACTTGTCTGAACCATACGGCCAAATATCAATTTTAAATAAACAGCCTAAAGTAAATTGATCTTCAAAACGAACCATTCGCCGTTTAATTAGCACTGAGCTTTCTGACAAAATCAAAAAAGCTTCTGGCCCTGTCAGTCGATGTAAATAGTTCTCAAAATAAATTATAGGCAGTTGTTCTTTGGAACAAATTAATTCTAGTTCTTTTAAACCTGCAATAAAAACTCTACGTAAAGCTTCATTATTCTTGACATTGCCAGGAATTATCAACCGAATTGTTAAAAGTACATCCATACGGTAATTTTTTGTCAGAGTTGCTTGTTGTTGAGTACGCCAAATTTGATTCTGCTTCATGGCAGCTAATGTAATCGGCGTCCCGTGGTCAAGTATTGTCATCGTCTACTACACCTTATCAATTATCTGAAATTACAGATATGCTTTAATTTACTCGCGCTAAGTTTAACATAATGTTCATAAGACACAAGTTATTTTAATGATTAATTTGGAAGGCTAAAAGTCTCAGAGGTTATCAAAACTCTAATTAATTGCCAAAACTCTCACTTCTCATCATGTCCTAATTTTAGCACGCAAAAATTAGTGGTATAGACAACTACACTAACATTTTGCAGTTAGTTTATTCAGCCGGCTTAGTCGTAAAACGGTGCTGTAATTTGCTAAAAATGTGGTGATCAGCCCAGCCGATGACAAAACCTTGGCAAAACAATGAGAACAAAGTTCCGATGCCCACGGACTGCAATTGTCCTGAACGTACCCAGCAATAAATCATAATTAATACTGGAATAATATAACTAACAATTTGCCCCCACGCGGCATTTCCGTGAAAAAAATGAAACCGTAATAAAAAACTAAATTCATCATTAGGATGTAACATCACATTCACACGTTGATATACGGACACCGCCGTGGCAATTAAGCAAACACCTAAAATATCGAGAATTAAGCGCCAAATCAATGGTAATTGGGGAACTTTCAATAAAGTAAACCAATGATTACTAAATTGCACGAGATAACTAAAGCACAGTGCAAACAACATATTACTGATAAACATGGTCAAATCTAATTTTTGACTAATCAGAGTATTTAAGCACTGAACTAGCAATGCGTAAACCAACAAAATTGTACCTAAGCTCCAAGAAATCTGACCTTCGAGATTAACCGCTGAGGCCGTCCAAACAGCACTACCTAGATGAGTAGCAACTGTTAAGCCATTGGCCAGTGAATTTAAAATAATGGAAAATCCCAAATAAAAAATCATTTCGGAACTTTTGAGGCGTCTTCTAGTTCCATCAGCTAATTCAATCATATGATTATATTTTCATCCGTTTCAATAAGGTTCGTTCCAATGCTACATAAATTAACGGTACTATGATAAAAGTCGCGAGCGAATTAATCAAAGTCGCTGGCAAACTAACAAACGCATTAATCATTGCTACGTGTAATTGCGTTCCAACCATCAACCCTTCAATAATCCCCGTACACCAAGAAGTTAACAACTTAATAGCCCCCGCTGCAAACGATACTACATACAATTTACTGATCCGCTTGTCAGTTACATAATGTACTCGTTTAAAGACCCAGGAAGTGACAAAGGCTAAAATCAAAGCTTCCAAAATGGTTAACCACGATGTTGCCGCATAACCATTGAGAATATCAAATAGTCCCAGACCAATCATCGAAGCTAACGCACCTGCTCGAAATCCTAGCAACATGACTGAAATAACCGCAAAAGTATTGCCAAAATGAATAAAGGGCCGCCCCGTTGGTGCTGGCAAATAAATTCGAAACAGACTAATTCCAATAAAAATAATTGCGGCACACAAACCGGTAAAAATCGTTTTCCGTAATGTTTTTGATGTCATTTTCTCATCCTCAATTGTTCTAAATCGGCCGCGATTGTCGCTACTTGGACATCACTTTGCTCTATTGGTGTTAATGTTACTGCCTTCGTCGTTAATCGTGTTGCTGTTTGCACCGCTGGTAACCAATCCATTTGCTGTAGTAAACAACCAGCCAAAATACTGGTAAATAAATCACCACTACCGCTCACAGAATGATGAGCTTTCGGATACGCTAAATATTGTAATTTTCCTGCCACGAGATAAGCGCAGCCAATCTTGTCCTGCTTAGCCACACCAGTAATCACTACTTGATTGCCTTTAATTTGTTGTGTTAATTGTTTCAATGCTTGAACTAATTGGTCTAGAGTCGTAATTGTAGTATTTAATAACAGCTGCGCTTCTGTGAAATTGGGGGTCAATACATCAGCGAATGGTAATAACTGGCGTTGCGCTTTCACATAATCATGATTCAATAAACCGTACAATTGACCATGATCAGCCATCGCGGGATCAAGCACGACTAACGGCAAGTGATGTCTTACTAAATATTTTTGCCAAATAGTAACTAATTGCTTCGTACCCAAATAACCAAGTGCCAAACCACTAAACGCGACTTGATCCCAATAAGTTAGCACTTGCTGGAGCCATTGACTCACATCTAATTTAGGCGCCTGCACGTCATGTCCTGGATGCGTTGCCAAAATGTTAACTGGTAAACTGACACTAGGTATTCCCAAATTTTGCAAGACAGTGGTCGCTACCTGCAAAGACATACTGCCCCAACTGGACCAATCTTCAGCTACTAAGAAGTGCTGATCTGGTCTACTTATTGGCACGTTTGACATAACTTCCGTCTTGCGTATTAATTTCCAGTTTTTCACCAACATTAATAAAATCAGGAACGGCGACCACCAAACCTGTATTCATTGTTGCCGGCTTATTCGAACCCGCTGCCGTAGCCCCTTTAATTAAAGGTTGCGTGTCCGTCACCGTCAATACAACAGTTGTTGGTAAACTAATTCCAACCACCTCAGAACCATAAAAATCAATTTTTACTTCCATATTTTCCATTAAAAATTTCATTTCCTGGGAAATAATTGCCAAAGGAACTTCATATTGATCATATGTTTCCAAATCCATAAACACCGCTACATCATCTTGCGTGTATAAGTATTGTGCCGCTTTTGTATCAATAACTGCTTGCTCCAATTTAACATCTGGATGCATGGTTGTGTCGACAATTGAACCACTGCGCAAATCCTTAAGCTTCAAGCGCATTACAGTATTGCCCTTACCTGGCTTATGATGATCAGCCTTCATTACCTTGATTAATTTGCCATCTTGAATAAATGTCATCCCAGCACGTAAACTTACTGCTTCAATCATAATGTCTCTCCTCCAAATCCTTAATTACCTATCATTGTAGCAGATCTAGCCAAATAGTTAAGTCTAGAACCATTAATTAAGCGTGATTCTTTCTATACGTTGACAGTTAATTATAATAACTTTAAATTATTGTCCAAAAACTAAAATAATCCCCTATAATCTTATCCAAAACAACAGTACAAAAAATGTTCACAATTTTCACTTGTGAACAGCTCTTGCAGAAACGTTATTTTTAAATTAATTGAAAAACCTACTCATGCCATTCCTTAAAAGCATCCGTAAAGTTAAGCGTTGGCAACAGTTTAACCTTAGAATCATTCAAGGCCGTAATCATTGACACGATCATTCTACCATACGGATAAAGCATCGCAGATCCATTAACAGCTAGATATTTTTTCTATTTCTTTTAGCTCCTCACTAACTTCAAAAAAAGCCTCAACTTCTAAATAACATTTTCGATAAAGTTCTTCATCACTATGATTACCAAAAGTAACTTTAGTTTGAACAACACCTGTATGCTCTTTGATTTTGCTACCTATACCTAACCCAACCCTAACATTGGCTTTCCCAAACTCCTTTTTATACTGCTGTTGATCGATCACTTGATAATCTATTCTATGAATTTTATAATTTTTAAATCTAATAATCGGTTCAGAATTGGACAATTTATTCACACCGCTTCCTTGTCAAATCATTGATTTCACTGTCATTTTGATGTTTCAATAAATCACATTCATTAAATTCAGAAGACAAAGACTTAAAATTTTCATTAGCCACCATACCTGACAAATATAATTCATCAGAGTACTCATATTTACCATGATCCGACGTCATTTCTATGAAATTGGTCAAATCTTCAACTGTTAATTGTTCCGCTATTTCATCATTATGTTTTAGTAAAGCATCATAGCCCTTTAAATATTTAGCCATGTTCCCAATCCTCCTCGAATGATATTTCTTCAACATTATAAATGCTGTTTTTATTTCGAATACAATACTCTATCCCATTAGGAATATAACTATGAATCGTCTGATATAAGTTAGTTGTTGTAGCACAACAAACATAGTCAATACAAATATACTCTTTATTACTTTGTATAAAGTATCCTAACAAAGCTCCATCTAATTCATGCTGAGTAATCTTATTTTTATACTTGTTATTCAATTGACCTATGATTAATTGCGTTTTGGGATTCATCAAAAATTCTCTAAAAGCCCTCATATCATTTAAATCATCGACAAAGTTTAAACATTTATCCTCATCTATATCAACCTCAAGTTTTAAAATTGAGCAATTTTTACTATTTTGTAAGCTATCCCAATAATTTCTTGCTAAATTCTTATCATTATAAAAACCATAAATGCCATATCCTAAACTGCCTGGCTATTTCAAGTATTTACGATATGTATTTCCATAAAGATAATTCCAATTAATTTTTTTAATATTAAAACCATTAATTAATATTTTGTCCTTACTAGAGTTATCGGTTGCATGATATAAGACAACTTTACTCATTAGACTTTTCCTTTATTCACAAAAATAAATAGTACTTAACTTTAAATTTCACAACAAAAAAAGAAACCTCCCATTTAAGGAAGTTTCTCTTAAAATTACTGATTTCTAGCCTAATTTAGTCTTGCTAATGATATTTAATTGATCATCTAAATCATAAACTACAGGTTGACCAGTAGCCATTTCAACATCCATGATGTCTTCATCAGAAATGTCTTCAATATACTTAGTCAAAGCCCGCAAAGAGTTACCATGAGCAGCAATGATCACATTCTTGTTGTCTAACAACTTCGGCGCAATCTTATCTTGCCAGAATGGAATAACCCGTTCCAAAGTAACCTTTAAGTTTTCGCCACCAGGAATAGCCCGTGGATCTAAGTCAGCATAACGCCGATCTTGTGCTGCAGAACCTTCGTCACTAGCATCCAATAATGGTGGTAAAGTATCGTAAGAACGCCGCCAAATATGGACTTGTTCATCACCATATTTATCAGCTGTTTCTTGCTTGTTTAATCCTTGTAAAGCACCATAATGACGTTCATTCAAACGCCAAGATTTTTCTTCCGGAATCCATAATTGACCGGCTTCTTCCAATGCATAGTGCAACGTCTTAATAGCCCGCGTCAAAACAGAAGTATAAGCTTGATCAAACTCAATGCCTTCAGCCTTCAATAACCGACCCGCGTTTTTAGCTTGTTCAACGCCTTCTTCACTTAAATCCACATCAACCCAGCCAGTGAATTGATTTGATAAGTTCCATTGGCTTTGGCCATGACGAATAAATACTAATTTTGCCATAATCGCAATACCCCTTTTATTAGGTTTACATCTCACAAGATATTATATGTTTTCAGTAAACTAGTGTCAATAAGACCACTTGACCAAAAACCGCAACCGCGTGTGCTGTAAGCCAAGTATCAACAAGTAACAAAGCACAGCTGCAATAACGACTAAGCCATAACGTAACGTTGTACTATGAATTTGATAATACAAAAAATTGTAACCAATTTTCATTAATAAGTAATGACTAAAATACATCACCGTACTTAAATTGCGCCACCATTTAGCATGTGGCAAATGGAGCGGTATTTTCAAAGTTATCATAAATAACACGGGAGCTAACAATAAGTAGCTCACTAATTGATCACTGTGACCATGTCCTTGTAAGACAAAATGTAACTCACAGTAAGCTATGATAAGCGCGGCAACCAACGTCGTGCCCAAGATTTTCCAACTTGGCAAAGTCGTTAAATGGGCAATAAATTGGCCCAAATAAACATAAATCGGACCGACAAAAAGTGTGCAAGCGATTAAAATACCGGTGTTCACAGGTACATAGGCACTAAAGAACACAATCGTCAAAAAAATAATTAAGGAAATGCTAAAACCCAATTTAGGTCTTTTACGTCCCCACCAATAAACAAACCAAACTCCAAATAAGAGTGCATTTAAATACCAGCCCACTAACATGGTCCAAGGACCCACCAGTAACCATTGACCACAAGTATATAAAAAACGTGGCAAATTCCAACCATATATGCGAAAGCTATCCCACGCATCGCGCCCAATATAATACCCGTATAAGATCAACCAAAAAATATACAGCTTACCAATCCGCATCGTATAATTTTTTAAAGCTGGCAAACGATCATGATGGACATTAATATGACGCGCCAATAAAAAACTTGCAGCAATAAAAAATAATGGCACAGCCATCCGAACTGTCAAAGTAAAAAAATGACTGTGACTCAAGCGGTCTAAAACATCAACAAAGCCCGTATGAATACTAACTACTGCTAAAGCAGCTAAGATTTTCATTGCATCCAGACTATCAATTTGCTGCTTGCGCATTAATCAAAAGATCCTTTCCTAACTTATTTAACAAAATAGATATCACTTTATATTTTAGCATGGATTGCAACAGCAAAAAAAAAGCTGGCGACTTTCGAATTAATGACCAACTAATGCTGCTTCATTAATCGCCTTGTCTCAGCTTTTATAAATTATAATTTAGTATTCTTACTGTTCATCATCCGCATTCACAATGGAAACATTAACTTGCCCTTGCGTCAATTCACTTAAACGTTTTTGATCATCAGCTGATTTAACCAAAATTCCAGCACTCAAACGTTCCGTCAACGGTAATAACTGTGAAACTTCAGTTTGTTGCTGTTTGAAGTCATCAATATAAGGCATTACTTGATAATTAGCATCCGGATATTCTAGCAGAATCATGCAAACCGGTGAGCTCAGGGGCACAATAATCGTCGTCTTATCATTTAAGACCTTATTGACCAGCCACCAAGCTGCAAAATCTTGCTCCGTTTCAAAAGCTTGGACTAAAGAATTATTATGATTGAAGACCTGAACCCGCGGTTGGGATTCTTGATAATTCAAAATCACCGCCAACGTGCCATCTAAACGATAAAAATTCTTACGCAACAATTGATCTTTCGCCCGACTATCAAAAAACTCTGTTACCAGATTAATTCCTGCTTCATTTAAATAGTCTAAGCTTAACAATTGACCGTTATAGTAGTGGTAGATATTAGCTGGTTGCCCGTCTTCATCCTTGACCACCTTCATCACTAAACTATCTCGCTCATAAATGCGATCAATATTTTGTTGCGAGTCCGTTTCTACACGTGCATGAGGGCTAATTTCAATGCCCATCCCAGAACGCTTCACATTGGCTTTGGCGTCTGCTTCAGTTTGAAAATATTGGTACAAGTTTAATAATTGTGATTCGGGATTAACAACCCCTGCGTCCAGGTTATCTTGCCAATTGGCCGCTAATTCTTCATCAAAGTTTAACGTCACTAAATTAGGCAACACATGAAATGAATCTAAATAAAAATTCAAATTAGCTAAATCATCAGTACTTTCATCATCCGGTTGGGCCAAACGTTCTTCTAAAACTAAATACTGTTGTCCTTTTTCAAACATAACCTCACCAGAAATAGCATCGGTTCCAAACCAGCGTTTCAAAGAATCATTAATTTGTTGAATTTGTTGCAAGTCGTAATTAACATTTTGGGCATACGGGTCATCACTCTCTTGCTTTCTTTGAAGCGTTTGATGATAAAAAGTCCGACTGCTCAGTAATTGCCCCTTCAATACGTGCTTCAATTCTTGTTGTTCAGACTTGAGATTGGTTAATTGTTCTTCAGTTTGACGCCACTGATCCCAACCGGTATTCTTCGAAGCCGTTTTTTCAGTGACTTCATTAACTGTCACATTGGGCTTATTAAAATTACTGGAGTGATATAAATTGGTATCATTATTCTGAGGCGCAGGATTTTGCACGGGATATTCAGCAACATCTTGAAAATAACCCGAATTATTGGCGTTAGCCGCGTTTTGATCATTGGCCGGCGGATTTTGAACTGGCATCTGCTGAGTCGGTTGGCCCATGGAAGCATTCGGGTCCTGGACGGGCATTTGTTGTGTTTGCTGATTCAACGCCGCGTTGGGATCTTGCACTGGCATCTGCTGCGTTTGTTGATTCAAAGCTACGTTATTCGGGTTTTGGACCGGCATTTGTTGTGTTTGCTGGTTTAACGCCATATTGGGGTCTTGGACGGGCATTTGCTGTGTCTGCTGACTAGCGCCACCATAATTGTTATTATTCATCGCCTGATTTGGCATCATATTCGGATTAGGTTGTTGATTATTAGCCATTTGTTGTTCTTGCGGCTGATTAGAATCCGATTGTTTATTAGAATGTTGCTTATTAAATAATGACATATAAAATACCTCACTCTATTACCAACTAATATCAGTTTAACATAAAAGTAATATACAGAACACTAACTTTCATCAGACTTTAATTGTTTTAACTTTTAGTAAATCCAAAAAGAAAGTAAAAATTGGAATACCCACAATTAACCCCCAAGTACCCCACATTTTTTGGGCAATGAGTAACACTACGAAGGTCACAAAAATCGGCAAGTTGGTGCGACTAGACATTAACTTGGGATTTAAGACATAGGTTTCTAGCGTATGAATTAATAAAACAGCAATCCAGATATAAATCATTGGTTGCCAACCGCCCACAGAATAAGCCACGATTGACAATGGGACCAAGGAAATAATTACACCCGCTACCGGAATCATGGACAACACAAAAATCATGACTGCTAAACTCGGAATACCTGGAAACTTCAAAATAATCATGACAATACTCGTTAAAATTGTATTGACAACTGCAATCACCAACTGGGCTTCTAAAACTACGCCAAAGGTGTTCACAAATTTTTGGGCAAAATAATTAATATCTTGAAAGAACCATGCCAAGTGTCCCTTTTGAAAAGAACGCCCAAAATCATTCATTTTATCCGCATCAAAACTATAAAAATAACTCAATAAAAAGGATAAAACGATTGTAACACCTAAAGCCCCGACACTAGTCAAATATTTCACTACTTGAGCAACACCTTTTTTGAGCTGGTCATCTAATTTTAAACTTTTCAGACTATCGACGATGTAAGCCAAAACTGAATTATTTTGCACTTGATTACTATTATAAAAACTAAATAATTTTTTGGATAATTGCACCGTGGAATTAATAATATTAGGAATATAGTGCGTCGCAAACAGATAAATCACCCCGATAATAATTAAGTACAACGGAGTGACAATCCAAAATGGCGACCAATGCAGGCGTTTTTGCACCCACCGGACAAAATTAATGGACAAAAAAGTAAAAATAAACGTTAACAAGACGATACTCATGATCCCTCGCATTAACCAAATAACAAAAATGCATAATAACAGCACCACACTCCGGCGCAGTTGCTGATTTTGTAAAAACTCTCGATATAATTTCATGTGGTCACCTCATTAATTCCACGTAATATTCGCAATTGGTAATTTTAATTTTAGATTCTTAAACCCCGTCCACGTAGTGGTCGTGGAATCACTATCGGGTTGCTGTAATAGATATAAACGCTGTTGATAAACACCAAAAACCAAGAATTGACCAGCGGGGGTATTCACGGTATGTTTACTTTTTTGATCTTGCAAAATAGCCGGTTCTAATAACGCCACGTATTGGCGAGTTGGTTGTTGATGACCTTGACGATCAATTCCGGTAAAGCTTTTAGCATCTTGTGTAATGCTAAATTTGCCCGCCAAATTAATACCAATTCCCGCTAACGTATTATCATGTTGACTAGCGCTAACTGCAACATATTGCCTTAAATCTGCATTCGAGGTAACTGGCGCTTTCTTTAAATCTTGATAATGCTGATACAACCTATCGTACTGCTGCTTTAAAGTGGGGCCTGCTTTGGCATTTTCATAGAGCTGAACACCGTCAGTCGTGGACTGATTTTGATCAGTCCATGCTGCTAAGTCTTGATTATAAAGCATTAGCCCTTGATCCGTTTTTTCAATGCGGTACTTGGCCAATTTAATATTTTGACCATATCTCTTGGAATTAGTCGTCAAATTAAACGACTTAATCGCCGGATTTTCAGGATTTTGCCCCGCTGTAAAGTATTTGACACTTAAAACATTAGCCGGCTTAAAATATAATTTACCATATAAACTTGTTAAAATTCCAGAAATTGTCTGTTGTTCTAACATCACTGGATTATCTTGGTTAGGATTTTTCACGCTTTGCTTGGCGTGAACATATAAAGTATTCGTAAAATGCCCTTTGGTATCAATACTTAAATGCCCGTAAACCCGACTCATGCCTAACAGGGCGCGATAATTATACTCGCCCGCAATTGATTGATTATTTAATTGGCTACTTGCATTTTTCAAAGACGGTGTCACCAAATGCTTTAATAAAGTTGGCCCTAATTGATCTGATTGCTTCGTCGTTAACTGTGCTTGACGCTGTTGCTTTTGATACTGACGATACTTCTTATTTTTAGCGTGATTAACTTTTGTAATCTGACCCAACTTCCACTTTTCACCCTGATAAGTCACATCAAAGCCGGTTAGTGTGTAACCAGCTTTTTGTTCATGGTAGGCTTTTTTAACAGCTAAAATCATTTTCGGATGAGTCGTATTAATCGTGATTTCTTGACCATCTTGATTGAGCTGATAGGTAGGATTCGCAAACTTAGCATTCAACACGCTTGAGCCATGGCGATCGCCCAATAAGCTAACATGTTGCACCCCTACTGTCTGATTGCGATAAAAACGCAAGCGTTGCACATTTTGATTGGGCTTTTGGTATAAATACCAAGCTGTTTTCGATTGCGTAATTTGTTGATTAACTGCCTGCTTGTGACACCCAACTAACAGCAGTCCCAACAAACTGCAAATTATTAGCAATCCTGTTCCCCAACTTCGCTGTTTCTTCATTAAATAATCCCCTCATTATTTGACCAATGAATTGCGCTTTAATGCATATGTAGATAACAAGCTTCATTATAGCAAAATATGAAAAGTAGGGATAATTAATATTCGAAATTTAATAATAGAAAAGTAGCCTCAAGCTCATCAATGCGATCCTTTGGCATGAAATCTATTTCCAACTATGTTATTATTTGTATGTAAGAAAAGGTCAGTGCTGTAACACTAACCTTTCCGTAAAGTTGCCAAAGCGGTGACTATTCAAAATTTTAAACCTACTTTAAATAGCTATCTAGTCTGGCGTGGCTAAGGACAGCTATTTTTTTGTGCTTTGCTTGACCATCCAAACGAAACTTGCGACATCGATAATCGTATTGATTATTTGGCAAAAATCATGAATGTTCCAATGAAACACTTTGCTACTCCCTTCTTTAGGATTTATGTTTACAGTTTTTACACCATAAGCACCACCCCATTTCTGGAATAGCCACCGCCTTAGCATTTAACTTTACTTATTAAGTATACCATCAAAAATGGCTAAATCCTTGATTTACAAGGATCTAGCCACTTTATTGTATCTCTTAAATTAATTTGATGAACTATTTTGAACCAACAAACAATTACTATGGTGAAAACTAAAAACACTGCTATTATGACTCGAACCAGAATTTTAGAAATCTAGCTCCTAATTGAATACTGAGTCTTTTTACGTCAATATTTTCTAAAACTTAACTCAGTCCATTTACTGCTGTCCAAGTGATAGTACCACTGTAATCACTATTTTGAGGGCGAACCTTAGGAACTGTCAATTTCCATTGGCCTTTACCAACTTTGTTAGTTAAATCAACAATGCCATCCGTCGTAGTATTACCGGTAAATTCAGTCTTTTGGCCCAACTTCGTTCCAGTCTCCACTGGCAGCCAGTCTTGATCTGTTTTCAAATCTAAGCTCCAATTTTTAGTAGTTTTTTTGTTTTTACCGACTAAAGCTTGATTAAACGAAACTTGCACGTTAAAATTCTGCGAACCTGTGGCCGCATTAGTACTGTCAGGGCTAAAATGTTGAATTTTTAAATTCCCCACGGTCGAAGCATTTGTCCCACTATCTTTGGGGATACGAATTTTATCAAACTTGATTTCCGACGGTACTTCCTTAATCGTCAGCACGCCCGTCCGTGTCAAAGTTACATTAGCTTCGGATGATTGCTTAGTACCATCACTACTAGTGCCACTTAATTCACTGTGATTGACTAAATTAACATAATTATCCTGTGCGGAAGTTTTTGCTTGAAAAGTAATTTCAATCGAACTGCCCGGCGGAAAGATCGTTCCGGAAGGGCTGTTCATACTAAAATCTAAGGGCTGTGCTGCGTCAGCAACACTTGGTGTCAAATTATACTTAGTTCCACTAGGATTAGTTAAACTGATTTTGAGACTGCCCGGAACATAGGTTAAACCCGTTGGCAAATGATCACTAAAAGTAATTGGTGAAGTCAAGTTTTGACAGGCATATGACTTATCATCCATTTGATAATCCATTTTAAAATTGATTAGATCACCCGGTTGAAAGGTCGTTGTGGTATTATAGCTTGTTTGTTCTGCTCCTTGAGTTGCTTGCGTTAATTGTCCTTGATACGGCGCATTATAATAATCGCCAAAAGCCACATCTACAGTTTTCGAAACATTGCCCGCGCGATCCACCGTGGCAACGTGTAAAATTTTCGAGCGTCCTTGCGCACGGTAAGCGTCAAAACCCACATTCAAATCATTGATGTTTGGTACCAAATGTTCACCACTTCCGTCCGGACGATCTACATTTGTCAGAGTTACATTACCGTAAGCATCACGGCGTGGCGTGAGTGTTTCCGAAGATTGATCATCAATCTTATATAAATAGCCCCAGACGCCACTTTCCACTTTTTGGTTAATCGCATCCGATTCAATTTCACTATCTGGAAATTGAGCAACATTGGCTTGAATTTTAAAACAATAGACCGACCCATTATCACCATCTTGAGTAGCATAGGAATTGTTAGCTGTCACTTGCTTATCTAATGTAATATGAATTTTGTATGGATCAGTTGGTTTAGTAGCATAAATAGTAGGCGTGTTCGGTGCGGCCTTGTCTTGAGCAGTTTTAATCGTGGCTGAATTAGTCATTGACAAAGATGAAACATAATAAATTGTGTTGACAATAATCCTCGCTTCATCCGGTGTACAAGCTCCCGTAGTATGACCCGTTTGAATCATAGCATAGTTATTTTTGGTAATTAAATAATGATTATTATCACCTAAATCACTAGGCGCTGGATTCTGTCCCACCGCTAATTCGTACAAATTATTAGCACTATTAATCGCAAACGGATGGCTATTTTCTGCGTCCGAATACGGCTGGTCAAATTGCATCCAGCGCTCTGCCTGACCACTATACATATAATATTGGCCAAAAGTGTGCGACTCAGAAATGGTGTAATCGCGATCAATTGGTAATTCATTGGGGTACTCCGTCAAAAAACCGGTATGCACAAATTTCACTTGTTGTGAACCCACACGTGGTTGCACTTGGCCATCAGGCACTTGAACGACTTTAATCCCTAATTTATCGGCTAAATATTTATTAAAGTTGGTATGTTGGCCAATTGAGTGATTGCCCGCCACGACATCATGACCAATAATGACTGCCCGACCGGCATTGCCAAACTTCGCCACTTCCTGACTAGCAGTAGTACTAATATCTTGGTGTAGATTACTATCTCGCGAGCCAAAATAAATGGCATCATATTGGAACGCACCCGAACTATGATTAGCATACAAATAATAATCAGGATTACTGTTAAAATCAGGCAACGAAACTTCCGTTACATTCAACATACTTTCATGAGCTGATGCCGGATCAGGATTCTTATCATAGCCCGTCAACCAACTTTTTAAAAAACGCCCGTTGTGTTTACCATCATCAGGATAAACGTTCAAGACTTTCAAATGGCGCCCGTAATTAATGGGCTCAATAGTCCAAGTTTTGGCACCTTGTAATGCCGAATTAACCTTATAACCACTATTTAACGTATATTTAGAATTAGGAGAACTTAAATCATCCCAGTTCAAAGTAACATCACAACTTTTCGATTGTGGATCCCAAGTACTATGACCCTTTAAACCAAACTTGGATTGTCCATAAGTCGTAGAGTTATAGACCGGCTCGGGAACTGCCGTTCTTGCTAAATTAGAAGCAGCTTTTGTAGGCGTGTGAGCAACGCGAATCGCTTTGGTAGGCGATTGTTGCGTTGTTGGTGTGGACTGAGCAACTGGTTGTCCCAAATTTTGCACTTGGTCAATCATTGATTTTAAATCAGTGCTTGTTTGCTTTTTAGCGGCAACTGCAACTTGAACCGGTTGGGCACTAACTGGTTCTACCCCAACATTAATGCCTAAAAATCCGATCGCCACCACTATGATTGTTTTTTGAATTAGCTTTTGTAATTTAAACATCATTACACCTTTTTTCATCGCAACTGACATTTAGCAACTAAAACCAACCAACTCTGAACTCACATTCGATTCCAGCAAGATTATTTTTTACAATAATTAAAAATATTTCCGAAAATCATTTTCAAAATAGCATTTATTTAATAAATAAAGCCTAATTTTAATTAAAAACACGTGGATTATTTACGTAATAATTTTAATGCAAAATAATTATTAAAGTCAATAAAAATCCAATTACTACGCAAACATTGATTGAAAGAAATAACTTTTTTGATATCGAAGCAAATTTAATTTAATTATCATTTAGAATCCACATATTCTTGTGCGTGAATTTACTTTCTTTCACCAAATAGATTCTTAGTGCCTCTTGTCAGATCTTAGTTTTTAAAAACTATGTAAGTTGCAAATGAAAAAGGTTGGAACAATAACGAGGTTTAAGGCACTATCAAAAGAAAATGTCCGTTGAAATTGACGAACAATCCTTTTTACCTCAACCTCTAATTATTTTGTTCCAGCCTTTGCTAAAATGTCGTTCACTTAATTGATTCCATTGACCACGCTCCAAGTGATGGTTCCTTGATAATCATCACTTTTCGGATGTGTTCGGGGAATGGTTAACCGCCATTTACCGACTCCAATTTGCTTAACAAAATCGACGATACCTCCCTGCACATTACCACTGAATTGCGTTTGTTGACCCAAGTTTGTCGCAGAAGTGACCGATTGCCAACCATTGTCCGTATCCAACTGTAAATTCCACCCCGTTACCGGCGTGAGCAATGAATTACGTAATTGCTGATTAAACGCCACTTGCACATTGAAATGCTGACTAGCAGCAGTAGTCGAACTAAAATGCCGCACTTTCAGATCACCAATCGTTTTAGTATTATCATTGTTGACTGGTGCGCTCTTCACAGTCCCAAAGGCAATCTCTTGGGGCACACTCGTAATTTCTAACACACCAGCCCGCGTCAGCGTTAGATCACTAGTGGCCTTTTGGGATAGTTGATCACTACTCTTGCCCGTCACTTCGGCATGATTGATGATTTGGACTAAATTATCTTGCGCTGACGTTGCAGCTTGAAAAGTTACTTCAATTAAACTCCCCGGTGGAAAAATAGCCATTCCATCTGGACTCAATAAACTAAAGTCCAGTGGCTGATTAGCCTGTAATTGCTGTGGCGTCAAAGTATAACTTTGTCCACTAGTTGTTCGCAGTGTTACCTGTAAGCTGTTAGGCACATACGTTAAGCCGACTGGTAAATGATCACTGAAGTGGATGGGTGCTTGTAAATCTTGATAACTATAAGCTTGATTTTGCATCTGATAATCACTCTTCAACTGGACAGTCGCGCCGGGACGAAAAGTTGGTGTCGTTGAAGCAGCCTGTCCATCCACTTGCCCTGTTGTCGTTAAGGTGCCTTGATACGGCAAATTATAACTATTCAGATTCACCGTTTTAGTTGTGGAAACATTACCCGCCCGATCGACGGTAGCAACATGCAAAAATTGCGAATGGCCGAGTGAACGTTGGGCGGTAAAACTAACTTTTAAATTATTAATATCTGGTGTCAGGTGTTCACCACTCCCATCACTGCGGTCAATGTCGGTTAAAGTAACATTCCCATAGCTATCATGATTGGGCGTCAAAGTGGCGGTAGGCTGATTATCAATTTGGTAGAGATAACCCCAAGCACCACTTTCAACCTTTTGATGAATGGCATCCGAATCTAGTTCTTCATTCCTCCCGGCAACATTAGCCGTAATTTTAAAATTATAGAGATTACCATTATCGCCGTCTTGCGCGTTATAACTCATTCCAGCAGCCACATGCTTATCTAAAGTAATATTGAGGCGGTTCGGATTACCAGGATTAGTATTAGCCAGGGTCACGTCGGGTTCATTGGGCGCTGTTGTATCTTTGGCGGTTTTAATATTAGCGGTATTCGTCGTCGTTAAGGACGAAACATAATAAATGGTATTCACGATAATCCGCGCTTCATCAGGGGTACAAGCTCCTAAAGTGTGACCGGTCTGAATCATCGCATAATTATTTTTGGTAATTAAGTAATGATTGTTATCGCCTAAATCGCTCGCCGCTGGTGTTTGACCACTGCTTAATTCATAAGGATTACTGGCAGCGTTCAAGGCAAAGAAATGACTATTTTCAGCATCTGAATAAGGTTGATCAAATTGCATCCAGCGTTGGGCTTGCCCGCCATAGAGATAGTACTGCCCAAAAGTATGCGATTTGGAAATCGTATAATCTTGATCCGTAGGTAATTCATTAGGATACTCAGTTAAAAAACCGGCGTTCACAAATTTAACTTTGGTCGAGCCTACCCGCGGTTGCACTTGCCCATCGGGCACTGCCACGACTTGAATTCCTAATTTATCGGCTAAATATTTGTTGAAGTTAGCATGTTGTGCTAGCGAATGATTGCCTGCGACAACATCATGACCAATAATCACTGCGCGGCCCGTATTCCCGAACTTGGTCACAGCTTGGCCCGCCACATCACTAATATCTTGATTGCCATTGCTATCTTTGGAGCCAAAAAAAAGAGAATCATATTGATAAGCACCATTTTGATGATTTTGATATAAATAATAATCGGGATTTTTATTAAAAGTCGTCAGTGGCACTTCAGTGATATCTAACAAACTCGAACCGTCAGAGGGATCTTTATCATAGCCAGCAAGCCATTTTTTCAAAAAATTTCCTTTATCCGGATACACATTCAAAACTTTGAGGTGCTTGCCATAATTGATTGGTTCCATCAACCAGCTCGCATTACTCGCTGATGAAGAATAAACTTTATAGCCACCATTAAGCTGATATGGTGCCGCTGGTGCTGTCAAATCATCCCACTTTAACGCCACATCACAGCTTTTCGACTGCGGATTCCAAGTACTCGTACCAGTTAAGCGAAAGTTTGCCGGTTGATAAACCTGCGAGTTATATACAGGTTCACTCATCCGCGTCCAAGGCTCTGTTGCCATCAAACTGGCAGTTGGCGTTTTGCTAAGTTGCTTGCTAGTCCAAGGCAGCAATGACGAAATTTGCGCAGCCACCACTGTGGGATTACAACTTTGCTGATTAAATAAAATAATGCTCACTAAACTAACAGTTACCAAACCCATGAAAATTTGGAAAACTTTTTGCCTTTTTAACATCACTACACCTATTCTCACTGCATCTCTCATGGTTCTCGATGCAAAATTAAACAATTTTTCCAGTAAAGATTTACTTGAAAAATAATACAAATTATCAGTGTCTTTGATATCAAAGAATTTATTTAGCTATAGCATTTAATCAAAAAATAATTAATTATTTTATAAAAAAGTTCAATAAACTGTGTGTGCATCAACTACTACGTAACAATTGATACTCCATTTTAGTGCTCATTAATTCACCAAGTCAATGAAATTTTCCCCTTTAAAAAATCACTTTATTTGATATTAAGGCAAACAAACTGAGTATTTATTGTCAGTAAACCATAATTCATTTAATCTTAAAATCCTTAATAATATTTATGTTATTCTAAGCAGGATAATTATTAGAAAAATATTAAAAAAACACAATTAAAGTTATTCAAACGTCTCTGAACTTTAGTTGTGTTTTTTCAATCAATCAACTTTATGATATTAATTTCTGACGAACTTGGGCGCGAATTTTACGTAAATACCGCGGACTTTTATGAACTTGTTTCGCCAATTGCGTTAGTGGTACTTCTAGAATACAGGCTTGCAAGACTTGCCGTTCTAACGGTGCTAATTGCCGAGCCTTTTGGTGTAACACTACCTGCCAGTCGCTAAGTGCCGTGGTCGTCTGATCTGGTAAATAAAAGAGTTCTTCCACCGACTCATGTTGCTGGCGCTGACTTTGGCGCAACTGATCTTGCGTGCGCCAGACAATCTTTTGAAAAATATACGGTGCAAATTGACCAGCTGATTGCTCAAATTGGACCCACGTCGTGGCATACAGTACTAAGGCATCCTGAAAATAATCTTCATAATTCAGATTATTGCGCCAAACCCCAGCTTGTTTCAAGGCGCCACCAATTAAGCGTTGATTAGTTAAAGCTAAATCAAAACCTTGCTGTAACGAATGTTTCACTAGTTCAAACTCCCATCTTAAGTTTGCACAAGCGCTTGTGTAGCTTTAAGATAACAAGTCTGAACTTCCCATAAAACACGCACTAAACACGACTACCAAAGGATTGAACACAATTTTTTTGAATTAACTACCACTGGTTGTGCGCAACTAATCTGCAACCGCGGGCGCAATTACTACCATAAATAGTGCGCCGCATGTAAATTACTTTGCCAAAAACGCAGTTGCTCTTGCTGCAATTGCTCATTTAAATCCAAGTCGGGATCCTTTAATAAGTGGGTTAAAGACCAGGTCTGAAAACTTTGTAAAAAGTCTTTAACTTCTAAGTATGTGGTTGGTAATTGACGATGTAAGGAGCAGTGACAGTTAATCACCTGCTTCAATAAGCTACTCCAAACGATCGGTTTAAGTTCCAAGCCTAACTCTTGAGCTGCCAGTTCAAATGCCCGCACATTATATTGCGCGTAAAAGCCAGCTTGATGAATTGCCGTCCACAAATCATGCCGGCGGCTATAAGTAAATTGTAATTGCTGTCCGGACTCATCATAAAAAGTTGCTTGTTGGTGTTGAAGGTCTTGTGCACAATCAATCTGCCCGTGCAAACCGACCCAGTCGCTGTTGCCATGACCAATCGCCCCTAATGGAAAATACACCAATGAACCTAAGGACAGCGCCAATAATCGTGAGTGCCCGTGATATTGAATCAAGCGGCGGGTATGGTACAAATCGAAGATATGTTGGTGAAAATAGTTATTCCAAATTTGACGAGTCGTTTGGCGAAGCCCAAAATAGCCCAATTGGCGGTCAAAAATGACGGTTGGATATGCTGCTTGACCTTGTA
This sequence comes from Bombilactobacillus sp. ESL1197, assembly GCF_058107145.1. NCBI lineage: Bacteria > Bacillati > Bacillota > Bacilli > Lactobacillales > Lactobacillaceae > Bombilactobacillus > Bombilactobacillus sp. ESL1197. The sequence continues at coordinate 8,303 of NZ_JBYLTY010000004.1, read as the reverse complement.
AATCAAATAAAGCAATGGTTTGTGCCGTTAATTGAAATTCCTGGCGAATGGGTAATTGTTGGTGCGCAATCGCCGTTTTTAACACCTCTTTATTCATCACTGATACTTTGGTTAAATCGTAATCTTTCATATCCCAATACCTCTTCCTTATGATTGGAGCAGCCGCGTGTTAACGGTTGCAACAATAACAATTTAACGCGAATTACTTAAAAAGACTACTCTTTTTGGTAAAAAAGATCACAAAAAAAGACTATTAGCAAAAAATCACTAATAGTCTTTAAATAATTATGATAGTTTAGTGTGTAGAATAGCGTAAAACTGTTGCTTGAGTACTTACAGCCCATTCGTTAGGAGCAACCTTATAATAAGTATTTCCTTGATATTCTACCGACTTATTATAAATCCAGTCACTATTTGGTGCTAAAGCTCGAAGAGGAATTTTGCTAAAACTGCCATCAGAATTTTTTTGCAATAAATCAGCTTCTAAATTATTGATTTGAACAATTCCATCTTTACTGTTACCAGTATTACCGTTCAATTTATCATACTGAGATTGAACTAATTGATAGAATTGATCCATGGAGTAACCCCATTTACTAAACCAACCAATTGGGTCAGTATGACCACCAGCAGAAGGGTGATACTGATTAACCGCATTATGTGACCAAATGGTACCACTACCAGTATGATCAGCCAAGGATGGCTTCAAGCCATATTTCTTTAACATATAAGCGGTAAAGTAAGCTTGATTATTCACTGAACGAGCAAAACCATCATAAGTGTTTTCTTCACACAATTCAATTTGGATAAAGCGTTGGTTCGCCCAATAACCAGCTCCCCAAACACCGTAGTCGGTATTATGAATTTGTAAAATGTGGTTCGCATCCGCAAACGCATGTACATATGTTTGGGCGGTTTGCCATTCGCGGTTGAAGTAGGTTACTTCATCCCAAGCAGTAGCCCCTTGAGTTGCAGTTTCGTGAATAACAACCCCCTCAGGCTTACCAACGCCATTTTCATAGCCAAACATCTGGTCAAAAGTCCCATTGACCTGTTGAATGTTACTTGGTTGAATATTATTGCGTTGGATGTACTCATTAATTGTTTCAGCATGAGCTGGTTGCTGGTTAAAACCAAAGAAAAAAACAATCCCACTTAAAGCTGTTAAAATGAGCATTAATTTTCTTTTAATCATTTTACTTCTCCTCTATCTTTATACTATATATATCTTAGCAAGAATTAAATCAACCAACAATAGATTTAACAAATGTGTAACATAAACGAAAGATATACAGTAATTAATCATAAATTCAAATTTTATATAAAAAAATCTCCAGATTATACACAATCTAGGAGAAAATTAATGATACTTTATTAATTGAAAAATTATTGCATGATAGTTGTATCGTTAGATAATACCCATTGACTACCGTTGGGAGTTCCGGCAACTCGATAATATTGACGTCCGTTCATTGTTTTAATTTTATCGGTTTTCCAATCAGTATTTTTCTGCAGGTAAAGTAATGGAATATTCTTACCAGTATCACCATATATCCAAGCATATGATTCTACATTAGTAATTCGAACAACATGGCGAAAAGTTTGAATTTGTCCTTCGGCTGGAACACCACTTGAATTACTAGACGAGTTACTATTATTTGGTAAAGTAGCATCAGCTGCAGCCGTGTTATCATATTGCGTTAAATTATAAGTGTCGATAATATTATTTAACTTGCTGGCATAAGTGGGATCCGTCGCATAGCGCCCCTGCAACCAAGCTGTTGCATCGCGATAGCTAGTTGTATTCTCACGCCAAGTACCACTGTAATAGGAGCTATCCCAACTGACGCCATAACGTAATTTATCCCCATTATCATTAAAAGATTCCAAATAACTAGGATATTTACGGAAATAGGCATCAACTGAAACGTACTGGCCATTAACCCACTCTAAAGTTGGCATATCCACTGAAGCACCATTATAACTACCTTTAATGCCAAATAAATTATAATTAGGAGCTTGGGATAAAGCCGATGTTCCCCAACCACTTTCCAAAATGGCTTGGGCCATCATGACTGATGGATACAAATTACGAGAATTAGCAGCTTGTTGAGCATAAGGTGCGATTTGCTGAATAAAGGCTTGTTGAGTACTAGTTGTCGCAAAAGTGCCTTCAGTGACCATTTTTGGGCTAATAGCCGGGGTCGCTGCTGGTGATACTGGGCTAACAGTTGGATCACTATTTTGTGTCGAAACCGCATGACCACTATCTTGCGTTGCTTGTGTTGCTTGTGCCGCTGTTTGATCAGTAACCTGTGACTTATTAGCTACTTGTTGTTTTGAATTAACCTGCTCATCACCAATAGTTGATGAGTTATTGTCAGCTGCTTGCGTTAAATTAGCTACACTTGGTAAAACAGAAGTAGTTAACAAAGCAGCTGTTAAAGTTGAAGTTATGAATGTTTTCTTCAAGAAAATCCCTCCAGAATTGATTACACTTTGATACTAATGATTTCACTAAGTAATTGCAAGTTATTCAATCAATTGTAACTAAAATAAAACATACATTTAATAACCGTCACGGATATTATTAAGCAACAAAAAAAAGCCCCCCTGAGGGAGACTTTTCTAGAAGTTTTATTCGAATTATTCAGCTACGGCTTTACCGTAAGTAGAACTTACCCATTCGTTAGGAGCAACTTTATAATAAGTTACACCATCTAAAGTCAACTTCTTATCATAACGCCATTGTGAACCATCAGGAACACTGCGTAATGCGATAGGTGAAATTTTACCATCTTTTAATTCGCCTAATTGATTGACATAAGGCATAACATGAGTATCAACTGTGAAGATACCTTTTTCTTTAACAGCTGCACTATTGGATGTAGATGTTGAAGAACTATCACGTGGTGTGTATGATGCTACATCATCAGCAGAAAGGTATTCATTAGGAGCAACTTTATAATAAGTCTTACCTGTAGCTAAGATTGTTAACTTACCATTTGTATACCATTGAGAACCGTTACCAACAGCAAATCGTAAGTTGATAGCTTTTCCGTTCTTGTCATACAACTGAGAAGCAGGAACATCACTCTTCAATGTAACTACACCATTTAATTTTTCAAGTGTAGAATCTTGGTTAGCATCTGTCAAGTTAATACCTTGATAGAAAGAAACTTGATTGTTTGTAACTGGCAAGTCTTCACCATTAACATGGATTGTCTTGACGTTATTTAAGCTACCATCTTTTGGTAATGTCAAAGTAACTTTTTGGCGGTAAGCTCTAGTAGCACCAGCCACAACATTAGCATTAGTATCATTACCATCTTTAACTACTTTAGTGAAAGTATTAGGGTTATCATATAAATTGGAGTTATCTCCCCAGTCTGAACCAGTATTACCATTCGCTAAAGTAATCTTATTTTCAATAGCAACAGTAGTATTAGCACCTTTATCAAAAGCTGTTACAGCCTTACCATCAGGAGTAACTACAGAAGTAACACCAGCATTGTAACCCATAGAATAATCAGCAATATTAGTTCCACTAACTACGTTAGCTGTTGATGAAGCATTAACGTATAACTTAGTTGCGTTATTATCCTTTGGTGTAACATTTAATGTGAATTTTTGTGACTTAACAGTCTTACCAGAATTAGGATTTACAATATCAAACACAGCAGTTAAAGTACCACCATTAGTCCCTACTGCTTGAATAGCATTTGCATTTTCTGTGATGTCGCCTTTAGCATCCAAAACTTGAGAAACTCGAACTTTATAATTAGCAATATTGGCAACAGGACCACCATCGGGAAGATTTTCATCATTATAATCTTTCTGGAAAGCAGCCAAAAAAGCATCTTTAGTCTTGAACGTAGTTGCACTTGCTAAACTATCTAAAGTAAGAGAATTATTTGATACATCTGAAGCTAAAGCATTTGCAGCATCGGAAGCTTGAGTTGCTTCTTTAGAATTAGCTAAATCTTTAGTAGCAGAAGTTCCAAATAAATTCCAATAATTTGAAACAGCTGTATATTGTGAATCTGATGTATCGTCAGCTTTAACAATTTGTGTACCGGATACAGAGCTTACTGCAGGTGCTGCAATTGGAGCAACAGCTAACAACGCAGCAGCGACAACACTTGCACCCATTAATGAAGTTTTCTTCATAATTGGTATTCCTCCTCAAATTAATCATAATTTATACGATATGGTTATTATATCACAAATTACTTTGATTAGTAAAAGTGTGTAAAAATGATGGTAATTGGTAGTCGTCATGACACACAATAATCAAAGATAGTATACAACCAATATCTTATACCAACAATGTTATTTTAACTCTTAAATAAGCTTTTGCAAGCGATATTGATCAAAAAAACGCGAATATAATCTATTTGTAATTTTTTTGTTACATAATTAACATAACTTGCAAATATACATTATACTGTAACAGTTTTTAATTACTGAATAACGTTATTGAGGGACCAAGTAATTTTGGCGCTATATTGACCACTAACAGGCTTTTGAGAAAGATTCAATTGTGGCCCACCAATTTGTTGATGTTCAGCATTCCACCAACTATCACTAATTACTTTAGTCGTTGCTCCATCAGTATAGTGTTCTATGTTAATAGGCCCTGTTTCAGCAGTAATTGGCAACGAATTGTATTTTAAAATATTATCCAATTTAATTGAACTGTCTTTATCATTAACAAATTTGGTTACTTGTAGGTCCAACTGCCAGTTATTATTCTGAGTAGTATCCGAAACTGACAATTGCCCTGTCATCTTCTTAATAGGAAGTAATTGATTAACAGCAGGAGCAGTATCACTCCCAAAATCCAGCGTAGGCACTGACGTTAAGGTTAATGATCCTATTTTATCGTATGCAACAAAATTACCAGTCATATCATAGTTAATAGGTAATAATCCAAAATATCCACTTAAATCCTGAGTTTTGTTCTTATCAAGTTGATAGACGGAATTATTAACATATAAAGTCGACTTTCGATCAAAAGTTTTCCCCACATCATCATAAGGACCAGCAATTGCAATATCTGGATATCCAGCAGCTACCGCTAAATCAGTAAAATCATTTTTGGTACTAGCAGTTATTTCATAATAATGAAAGCGTCTGATTCTATTGGGAGCAATTTTAATCGTTTGTTGCGTTGCACTACTGTCTGAAGAGTCTTTAGTACCGTTATCTACTGCATAGATAACCACAGCATAAGAAGCAGTATAGTCCATATTCGTAGATGCTGGCGTGGCTATTGTTTGTAAGTCAGCACGATGTAATTCATCGTTAGGGATGGTCAAATTAAAGTGTGTATCCGTGTTAGGAGTAACATTAATAGTCTGTAATTTGTTTTTAGGATCAGTTGGTGGTGCTGTCGGAATAGCAGTCCGGTCATTTATTGTCCTGATTAAATAATAAAAAGTTATTTTAGAACTGTCTGCATCATTAACTGTCCCTGAAAAATTAAAATCCGGTAATTTCTCCGGATATTTATAATCATATCTATATTTCATAAGAGAATTATCAAGCGTCAGAACTGGTGACTGATTAACTATTTTAGTTTGTAAAACATAAGTTTCAGGATTACTGCTGCTACTTCTAGTGTTCATGCCGGTGAAGTTCTGTAGATCCTTAACATTATTAAAGACTTGTCCTTGAGGATGATGTGGTGTTCCTTCAGCAACTAATTGCCATCTGCCAGTAGTTGTGTAAGTGGAATTTTGATCTTGAATAGTGGAACCATCACTAGGAGTTGGCAAGAGATCTATTGCCGAATTAAAGGCATGAAGACCAACCGTGGCTCCTAGCGTTAAGCACCACAGCTTGGGATTATCCACGCTACTATATAAATAGTTATAAGAGTAGTCACCGTCAGCAGGCAAATAATCCTTTTGAACTTGATTAGTATAAGGTATGTTCATTTTCCAACCGCTTAAATTCAAAATTTGCAGATTAGTACAACTAATAAATGGACGAATCATCTCTGTTACTTGATCAGTTTTAAAAGAACCGACATCCAACTTGGTCAAGCTCAAACAATAGGCAAACATATAATTTAAAATCGTTGTTTGACTAGTATCTAAATTATCCAAGCCCTCAAAATCTTTAACATTAATTAATCCACAAAATAGCATTCTAGCATCTGTAGGCGCTTTAACCAAAGGATCGATCTTAACAGTTTGAATATTTCGAAAATATTTAGCAAAATTGCTAACATAATTTTTACGAATATTGTTAGCATTCAATCCTGGATTCATAGCATCAGAAACCTTAAAATCTGCTAATTTGGTTGTTCCAAGTGTTCCTTTATGAATGGTCAATACTCCATCTGTGTTAATATCCCATTTGCACGTTCCTGAAATACCAGATATTGATTCCGTGGGTGCCTGATAAGCATCAGAAGCAGGGATGGTAGACGCACTACTTACTGATATAGAGGAAATTGGCCTTGAACTTTTAGTAACGCTATTTACATCAATATCAGTACTCGTTTGTTTCTGTTTTAAAACTGCTTGTGTCAGTCCTCCATTATGTAAAAGGTTTTGCAACTGTGAGTTTTCACGCTGTACCAAAATAGCAGGTTGTCCAGCCTGAGCTTGCACATTACTCTCACATTCCAAATTTATGAAAGCAATTAATAAAATTATTAACGCCATCGTAATTAACTTCAAACGATAAATAAACTTACAGTTCATTCTAGCACCCCTCATATCGTCTCAAATCAAATTTACATTTCCCCAAATATAAAAATTAACAGTTAAAGTTCAATGAGTTTATCATTAAAATTACAGTAATTTAACTACATTACTAAAGTTTTAAAAGTTAATTAAACAACTCAAAAAAGTTATAAGCAGATACTAATTACATATTTATCTGAGATAGTACTAATAAATATCATTAGTACCTTTAATAAATTTATTTTAAATTATCGTTTTTTAAATTTCAAGCTTTAATAGTGGATAAGAATCCTCAACATTAACGATTTATGATTAGAACAACAAGCTTATTTTCTATAATTTTATCTTAATGAGATAAAAAGTACTCAAGCAATCTAATTAAATTAACAAGTTTAAGATCATCCACTTTTTAATGTGTACTTAATTTTATAGAATTAATACAGATAACAAAATGATATGCATCATAAAATCAGGTCATATTTTTAAAGCTTAGCTTAGGAATAATTTCTTTGATCAATACCATCATCTTTCCATAAATGGAAAATCTAATTTTTCACTTAGATAATTTAGACATAAAATAACCCCCGAAGTTTTTCTAACTTCGGGGGTCACATCAAACAATCTAAAATTTATATTACTTGAATGAGCCAGTATTTGCTAAAATCCATTCATTTGCCGCCACGCGATAATAAGTTTGCCCATTAACAGTAGCTTTTTTGTCAACTTTCCAAGGTGTATTTGCTGCAACTGAACGTAAGTTAATTGCCGTAAAAGTTTCATCTGGACTTAATTTATATAAAACGCTTTGTGTATTACCAACAGTAAACACACCATGCTGTTTTACAATTGAAGCTGCACTCTTGTCAGAAAATGTCACAGCATCTCCTGAAACATATTCATTAGGAGCAACTTTATACAAAACACGACCATCAGTTAATGTTAATTTTTCTGTTGTTTTCCAATCTGTACCTGCAGCTAGCGAAACTAAAGGTACAACTTTACCATTTTTGTCATAAACAACAGCATCTTGATTGTTGATAGTTACTACACCGCTAATTTTAGCATCAGTAGTTGTTGGTTTACTTTCTACAGAATTGTCACTTGAAGTAGTATTCATATCAGGAATATATCCAATATCACTAGCGTTAAAATCTTTCGCTACATTATTAATACTTTGAACGTAAGAATCTAACGTATCACTGATCTCAGTTAGATCTAAGTCTGTTGCCGCATCATTAATATCAGTTTGCCCTTGTGCCAGTAATTGATCTAAAGTAGTTTTGGCATTAGTTTTATCTGTTTCACTAGCATTAGAATCTTTAACTTTATTGACAGCTGTTTGATACGTACTGTTCAATGTGTTTAATGCGTTAGTTTTTGCAGTGTTAGCTTGATCAGCAGTTGCAGCTGGATCTGGAGTAGGATCTGTATTACCACTGGCAACACTATTAATGATATCATCGAAGTCGGCCATTGTATCATTGATAATGGCATTAACAGCATCAACAGTAGTAGCATTTGCTAATTGATTAGGCATAGTAATCGTTCCGCCGTCACCATCATCAATATCACCACCAACCACAGACTTATACTCACTTTCAAGAC
>NZ_JBYLTY010000002.1:0-381141 GCF_058107145.1 Bombilactobacillus sp. ESL1197 | reverse complement strand
GAGCCTCGTGCCAATGGGTTGACTTAACTGTGGATCTTGGTAAGTCATGTTCATCCGCCCATGTGAATAATAAATATCATGACTGGGAACGACAGCGGCTTGAGTCGATAATATTGGTAAACTAGCTACAGTAATTATTGTTGCCAATAATTGACTACTGAAAGATATTAGAGTTGGTTTCATAATAATTGCACCCTTTCGTTAGCAATTTTCCCAAATATATAATTTGAATTAAATTAGTTGATATGAGCGGCATTTAAATTAGCCCACTGCTGGTTGTTACCTAATTTGAGATAATTTTGTCCGTTGATGTTTTTAACACCATAAACTTTGTAAAAGTCGTCAGTTTGGATTTTAGTCGTTGGCGTTCCAAACTGGTTAAACAATTGGGCTCCTTGTTCAAAGGCATAGATCGAACGCACGGCAAGGACGTTGCTCGATGTAGCCACCCATTGATGAGCTCCTAAATCAACCCGCGTAATGGGATCGCCACTTGAACTATTGCTGGCATACTGACTTACTTTCCAATCAGCAATCTGAGGATTTAAATAACCAGTGATGTGCCATAGTTGTGGCGAGTCGTAGATGGGAACTTGTTGATAGTTAGAATAGGCTTCTATTAAGTTATTGGGCTTTTTGTTTTTGACGACGCCACCTAAAAAGACATCACTACTTTTAACCCATTGATTAAACCCTAGGTCAAAGGAATTAAAGGGAATGTACGTTGTACCATCTGTAGGACGATTACTTTGACTAACAGCAGTGACTGCCCAATCATTGATGGTGGTGGCTAAAGTTGTACCGGTTGGTTGGGAACAGGCAGCATCACTATAGATTGGTACCGCTTCCTTTCCAGAGCTAACTTGTAAATTTGCGGCTGATGTGACATAGGCTTGGGCATTAACCGAATGACTAATTATCAATAAACAACCAAATACGGTCATAATTAAACTGCCAATCAACGTTAATTTTGCTTGCATCATTTACCCCTCTTTCTGACATATTAAGTGTAGCACGAAAAGGTTATCAGAAGTTTCGAAAACACCAGTTGGAATTGATTTTAAAATTTAGGTTTGCGCTCAGTGACATTGCGTTCATGAAGTTTAATCCAGGATCATTTTCATTCAATAGTTGATTAGGTTCTATTAAAGTTATATTGACTATCTTTAAATTGGATTAATATGTAGATAGTAGGTGACACCAATGAAGAAACATCAAAATCATGGTCTGCTGAATTATTCCATCTCTTATTCGGCGATGGCAGTGGCGGGCTCATTTTCCTTTTTAATCAGTAACAATTTGGCCAACTGGGGGTTAAAAAAGATTGTCAAAGTTTTTTTGCCAATCTATGCTGTGGGCATGTTGTTGAGAGTGATTCCTAATAACGCTTTTATAGCATTGATTTCGGGGATTATTGCCGGTCTCGGAGCTAGTATTACGTTACTGGTAATTCGCTCTTGGATTTATTTTGAGTCAGACCAAGATGAAGCAGCTAAAGAAGCACTGGTCTCATCGCGGTATACAATTATGCAAATTGCTACTTTGATGGCCACTATTGTTGCTGGTTGGTTGATTTCTGTAGTGCATGCTGCAAATTATATGTACTGGTTTTTGATTGTTATAGCGGCCTTATTGATGGGCAGTCTGTCAGTGACTAATAGCATTCCTGACGGTAGAGTTCAAAAAAAGCCGCATAGTCTGTTGGTGGCGTTACCAACGAATCGGTTAGCGGGGGTACTATTATTTTTGTTGGTGTTCTTATTGGGATTAACTAACGCCTTGATTGATCCTATTTTACCAGCGATTTTACGGAAGACTGGTCTCAAAATTAGTGCCGTAACTGTTTGGACGACGATATTTAGTATTTTAACAGTTTTAACATCGCTTTTTTATCAACGGCGACATTTGCGGATGTCTGCAGGATGGGCCTTTCTTATCAACGAAGTCATTGTTGGTTGTAGTATGTTGGTAGCATTTTTAAAATTTGACAAGGGCATTTATATTTCGTTAATTGCTTATACAATTATGGCAATTGGTATCGCCGGCTTTTTTATCTTTAAAGAGTTGATGGAATACGATATGTTTCCCAAAACTGAAAGCTTTCTGTATTTAGGCATAGCTCAGTCGGGCTTTTTGGTAGGTGATGCCTTAGGTTCACCAGTCGGAACGTTGCTGTTTCAACAAACAGGCACTAAACTGTTGCTGTTAATTTACGGAGTGTTGACAATAGTTTGTGGAATAGGTTATAGCTTGTTATATGTTTATTTACGAAAATCAAACAATAATTAGCAATTGTTGGAGTAGTTATTAAAATTCAGAATAACTCAGCATTACTTCTTTCTTTAATGTTTTATTTTATTCGACTCCAAAAAGGAAGAATTACTTTTTCAAGGTTATGTACAAAACGGTCCCATGGTAATCAATAACTTTAACGTCAATAAAATCGTTTTGGTTTCTAATTGAAAAACGAAGCCTGTACTGTTCATTATAATTGTTATTTATGTTTTTGTATTCTTAAGTATGTTATAATGAATACAAATATACAAAGGAGGATTTATAATGACAACAACTCCAACTACTATTCGGATAGATGACCAGTTAAAAAAAGCTGTAGAACCACGTCTAGAAACTGCTGGATTAACATTAAATGGTTACATTAACATGGCAATTAAACAGTTCGTTATTCAAAATAAAATTCCATTTGAAATTATAGTTCCTGACGAAATACCCAATGATACAACTCATAAGGCTTTGATTGAAGCACAAGCTAAGGAAATGGGTTTAATACCGGATAACTCTCCTGAATTTGAGGAGACGAGTCAGATTATGGATTTTTTGAATAGTGATAGCCAATAATGAATAACGTTAATTACAAGATTAAGATTGAACCGCAGTTTCAAAAGGATTATCAAAAATTTAAAAAACACCATCCAGAATTAATTTCAGAATTTAGGATTGCATTAAGTGAGTTACAGCTTCATGGCCGTGTTCCTGATTCTTACAGTCCACATAAACTGGATAATAGGGGTGGTTTATATAATGATACTTTAGACTTTCACTTATCAGAAGGCAAAGTAGACGTTGTAATCGTTTATCTGCCGCATAATACTAATCCAGTAATTAGGTTAATTCGAATAGGAACGCATAAAGAACTTTTTCAAGGAAAAATAAAATAATGGAAATAAAAAAACGATCAGCGATCGTTTTTTTATATTGCTAGAACTTACCATATTAATATTTTTTCACGAATTAACGGTAACATAAGGAAAGGAAAAAAATTTTTCAATTAAGCCAATTTTGAAATTTGAGAATGTAAGTATGTATTTTTAGAGTGTAACATAGCCATGCTTTTTATTTCAACTAATTTTTAACTAAGAACCATGCGTGGACATTGGTGTACTTTATTTTAACGATTTTGCAGCATAGTCAGTTTCAAAAAGACCGCTCTATTCTATAAGGTAGACGGTCTTCTCAGTTTTATAAATAATAATATTGTGTTTGATTAATTAGAAATCATTGTGAATTGAAGTTGTCAGTTGCCAGACAATATTGAAGGGATCCTTCACGATCCCATAAGCGGGGCTGAAGACGTTATTGGTCAGCGGTGTGATGATGTCAACCTGGTCACTGGTTGTCACTAATCCCTGGTAAAGGGTCGTAATCTGGTCTTTATCCGTTGATTGTAGGCAAATACTCTGATTATTGCCAATCACAAATTGTTCATTATCAACAGGTGTGTCATTCAACATTAATTCGCCACCGGTAGGAAATACCAATACGCAGTGACTGACTTGATTTTCAATTTCAGGCGTCAGCTTCAGGGGAGCACCCATTTGTTGGACCTCAAGTAGTGTCTTTTTAAAAACGACTTCGGCTCCTAGTGCTTTTTCGTAAAAGGCGATTGCCTTATTTGCTTGTCCGTTTAACGATAGAAAAGGAATTAGTTCTGTTTTTGTCATGTTTACAACCTCCAATTGCTTAATTGATTTAACAAACGTAGTATAGCAAGTAAAATATGACACAGTTATGTCAGGATTGGAGAAAGAATGAAAATAAGTCGCTTAATTAGCCTAGTCTTCCTACTGCTGCGACAAAAAATAGTCCCAGCAACCCAATTGGCAACGTTATTTGAAGTCAGTGTCCGTACCATTTATCGAGATTTGGATACGTTAAATGAGGCTGGTATTCCAATTTTTACCAAACAGGGGCGTTATGGTGGCGTTGGCATCATGTCAGATTATAAGGTGGACAAAAAGTTGCTGACTCAAACGGATCTTGATAATCTGCTCATTGCACTATCTGGGACAACTACGCTACTAGCAACCCCAGAACTGCGAGAAACTTTGAATCGGATTAAGGGATTATCTACTGTATCTGAAGGACTGATGCCAGTGGTCATTGAATATCAAGGCTGGCCAGGAACGGTCGTCCTGCGGAGACGAGCAACCGCATGATTAATTGCGATTCGGCAACATCATATCGTGAAGTTTACCTATACGAACCGAAGTGGTCAAATGAGCCAGCGGACATTGGAACCATACCGCATCGTTTTCAAAGTCCAGCGCTGGTATCTTCAAGGTTTCGACATGACTCGGCAGGCATTTCGAACTTTTACTCTTGCAAAACTCTCCATGATCGAGTACTCAGCAGAAACATTTGAACCGCGATCTATTAATGCTGAGAAGCTTGTCTTATATAGCGGGGTGAAACCGCAACGGGAAACAATAGTTTGGTTAGCTGTTGCGGAACGTTTTCGGGACGTGTTTGTGGAACGGTTTGGTCCGGAGGTAATCAACGAAACGGATGGGCAGACCTTTCATGCAACTATAGGCCTGCCGAATAATGAAGAAAGTTTCCGTTTTTTGTTAGGTCTGGGACAGGGAGTTATGATTTTGAATCAGTCGCAATTTAAAACCGATTTTCGAGCGTACGTACTTGCGCTTGCTAATCAATTGTAGAGTTTTATCAAGTAATTGGTAGGCAATGTCTTTAACTCGCCAGTAGGAATGCTGTTGTTTCAACGATTGGAAACGAAACTATTGATGTTCATTTGATTTGATTAGTACTTTGAATAAAAAAAGCATTGTCTACTGTTCAATGTGGATCATAAGAACAAGATAACAATGCGTAGATGAGCTCCAGTTAAAAAGCCGTATAATTTAGAGAAGTATGTTGTTCATCAGAGGATTATTTTTTAGGATGCCCCATATATTGCAGTTCATCAAATGGTCCATTAGCAATTGAGATTTGATCAATGACTTGCCCATCCTTTTCAAAAGTAAAAGTTGCGCGGCCAGTAAAACGAGCTTCCGCACCATCACAAACTGATGAAGCCTGCTTTTGTGCCAATGCTCCTGGTAAGGCATTAAACCATTTTTGTACTTCGATTTGTTGATCATTGTGGACATTTAAAGTAAAGCTTTTGTTTGCTTCATGATAGGAATAAGTGAATGCATCAATCACGTTCCGTTGGATACTTGCATCGTAATGTTGTTGATTAACAGTATATTGCAAATGCTCATTATTTTGAGTGTCTGGCCCGCCAGCTAATAGTTCACCATTTTTATATACCATAAAAAGTGGGTATTCAGGATAGCCGTATTCTTTTTCAAAAGTGATGTTAATAGCCATCACAGTGTACTCGTTGAAATTCCAGTAATACCAATTCCAGTTATTTAAGATTTCCCCCAAGGGCTTATTCATCCAACCCCGATCGACGTAGCCGGTTCCATCAGTATCCAGGTTTAATTCTTTACTGTGAATTGTTACATGAGCTGTGGGGGTTGGTGGTACTACAAAAAAGCCAAAATAATTTTCTTGTTCTTGTCCGAAAAGAAAGTGTCCTGTTTCAGGATGCCAGACTGGTGCTTGTGGTGTAACCTCTAAGTCAATCACAAGATCATCAACTTCAGCGTGGGCATGAAATTGTTGCAGTTGAGTACTTTGGTAGTAATTTTGAGCAACGGCCACCCCAGAGTTATTTTTTAAAATGGAAAAGTCTGCAGGATCGAATTCAAGGTGTTTCATAATATTTTTACCGTTAGAAAAATTAATCATCACATCTAAAGTGGGTTTCAGACCTAACTCACCTTGAAAAAAGGGGGCCGTTGTAATGCCAATCACAACACTAGCTTCGGTGGTATCAACTTTAGTAAAAAACCATTCAAATGATTCTTTTAAGCCGTCGAAATGAACGTGCTCTTCCCACGGATTAATTTTATTTTTTTCTTGTCCTAATAAACGGTATTCTGCAGTACTTTTGGCTAAGTGTAATGGTGTTTTTTCTTGAGTCATTGTTATTATATCCTTTCACGTGATTTAATTGGTGGATTGTAGGTTGCTAGTTCAAATAGTATACTATAATGACCATTACAAGCGTTATCAAAGGTAATCAAAAGGCACAAATGCTTTAAAATGTGTCTTTTGATTATATAAAGACCAATTAAGAAATTTATGTAAAAAGAAAATGTTCGGTATAGATACGAACATTACTTTTCAGCGGTTTGTATTTATAAGCTGAGGTGCTGCTACCATTCCGGTTACGGATAGTAATGAAGACCGCGTAATTATAAGCACTTCTTGAGTAGTAAAAATAAATAGTGCTGATGTTCAGGTCTTCACTCAACGTTCTGTTCTTAAGTTTAAGGCCCAACGGATGGTTAAGGCTATGATGATCATCATAGCGGCAAATAAACCAATACCGAGATAGTTTTTAAAGGTTTTGAATAAGAGGCCCCCGATTATACCAGCGCAGGTTTCGCCTAAATACATAGCAGAATTGGATAATGAAGAAATAGTGCTGCCAGCATTGGGCACCGTCGTTTGAAACATGGTCATGAATAAGGGCAAGATTAGTCCGTTTAACAAATAAATTAAGATTAAAATAATTTCTGCGAACCAAAAGTTTGCGGCAGTAATGGTTAGTAAATCTACAATGATTAAAAGTAACGCAATACTCATGAACGATTTTTTCAGACCAAAATGTTGAACGATTTTATCGCTGATGAGAGAGCCAATTAAATTACCCAGGCCAGCGACCAAGAGTGCTGTACCAATTGTTGATAAAGAGAGCTGAAAGTCCGCCTGAAACCAAGTTGAGACAAAGGTCATGACCGTAAACGCGCCTGTTTGGAAAATTAAGTAAACGATTAATTGGCTTAGAGCTTGGTGATTAGTTAAAATTTGTTGATAGATTTGAATAAAGGAGAGATGTTGGCGGGACTTAATTTCTAATTCGGGTAAGGTGAAAAATAACAATAGTAATAACAAGAAAGCTGCTCCTGAGATAACATAGAATGGAGTGTGCCAAGAACTAGCGGCTAAATAACTGCCAATGGGAATCCCAATGACTTGCGCAACAGAGATCCCTGCCGTGGCGTAACCCATGACTTTGACTACTTGTTTTCGCGGAATCACTACGGGAATAGAGGCCCAGACTTGTGGTGTCACAAAAGAAGCACTGACGCCAGCCAAAAAGCGAAAGATTAGCATTAAAGGAAAACTGTTGGCAAACGCACAGAGTAAAGTTGCGAGGGCAAAACTTAATAAGCCCCATAACATGACTTTTTTGCGATCATGGCCGTCAGAAATAGGGCCGGAAATTAAAGCAAAGACTGCATAACCAATGGCATAGGCACTCACTAACCAACCGGAAATTGCAGTTGGAATATGATAAATGTGGCTCAAAGTAGGTAATAATGGCGAAATTAAAAATGTATCCGTACCAATTAAAAACATTGTTAAAAAGAATAAACTAGCATATTTTTTCATCTATTGAAGACTTCCGTTTCATTTAATCAAGTTGTAATTCGCTATTTCTAAATATATCGAAATTAGCTCTAAAATTTTTTAGTGGTCTGTCAAAGTTGTTAAAAATCCGGGCAAGTACTGCGCAAAGGTGGCTTCGTTGATGCTAATCAAACGTGTTTGTGCATCTTTACGGGTCTTGGTTAAACCGGCCTCCCGCATAGCTCGTAAATGATATGAAACGGTGGAATCACTTAAGTTTAAATGCGCTGCAATTTCACCACAGGTCATTTCACGGTGACTGTTAGACAGGATTCGAATAATTTTTAAGCGTCCTTCGTCGGCTAAAGCTTTAAGAATTTTTACTCTAATTTCGTCAGAATTCATTTTTTACTCCTTGTTTGTATTTTTGGAAATATCGAATTAACGATTTGTATTAAAACATTATCAAGCTGAAATGTCAAATTTTAAATTGAAACTGATGGCATAGATTAACGAGTAATTGAATTGGGAAAAAATCACCTCGCTGCTCAGTTGAAATGTGCTAATATTGGCTTTGGAACATGATTAAACTGCCACCAAAGAATTTGTTACTATAGAGCTGAGGTAGTTCACGGAAGGAAAGTAAAAAATGTTCAAGAAAATTTATGATTATGTCAAAGGAAACTATGAAGCTGGCAATTATGATGATGTGCAATTGGCATATATGGCTTGGCAGCAACAAAAAGCCCACAAGAATAATGCATCAATGACAGATTTTGCCATGGGCGAACAGCAGGCTCAAAACGATTATCAGTAGCATGGATCTTTTAAAGTTTATCCTCAATTAGCAGTTGATGTCTTAAACAAACTCTTTGATCATCGTGCGGATGAAATTGCGGAGTTTATTAAAGGTTATAATTCGTACAAATTAAAAATGAAGTAGTTTTAAAAGCTAAAAAAACAGTCTTACATACATATCAATATACTAACTTGATAATTCAAAGCGATATATTGATATATAAAGACTGTTTTTTACATAATTAGTTAGTGTGAGCTTCACTTAAGTTGGCCCATTGTTTGTTGGTTCCTAATTTGACATAATTTTGTCCGTTGATGTTTTTAATACCATAAACTTTGTAAAAGTCGTCAGCTTGGATTTTAGTCGTTGGTGTTCCAAACTGGTTAAACAGTTGAGTCCCCTTTTCAAAAATATATAGCGAACGCACGGCCACTACGTCATTAGTGGCATCCACCCATTGGTTAGCTCCTAAGTCCACCCGCGTAATGGGATTTCCGGTGGCACTGTTACTAGCATACTTACTGATTTTCCAATCAGCAATGTTGGAATTCAAATAACCAGTAATGTGCCAAAGTTGTGGTGAATCATAAATTGGCACCCGTTGGTAATTAGAATAGGCCTCTAATAAGTTATTTGGCTTTTGATTTTTAACGACACCACCTAAAAAGACATCGCTACTTTTGACCCAGGCCTTGGCCCCTAGTTTATAAGATAAGCGCTGAGCATTGGCTGCTGGACTAGCTTGGCCAATGGCGAAGACTTGCCAATTGTTGATTTTAGTTGATAAAGTGGCCCCGGTTGGTTGCGTGCAATCAGCATCACTGTATAAGGGTACTGCAGTATTGCCGGAACTAACTTGTAAATTAGTAGCTGATGTCACGTAGTTTTTTGCTTGAACTGGTTGTACAGCTAACATTAAACAGCCGATTAGGGCAAGTAAGAAGCTGCTACTGGATAACTTTAGTTTCATTTTTAATTTTCATCCTTGTCAAATTAAATTTTATGTTGAAATCTTAACTTGGTTCTTTCAGTGTGTGATCTGGCTTTTAATGATATCAACTCCTTTAGCTTTGTTCATAAAGATTAATTTAAATATAGCATAAATCAGTACTAGTAATTGCAAATAATGGCTATTATTTAATTAATTTTTAATAAAATTTAACAGATAGTGCAATAACTAATCAAAAATTGAGGTTAAATTTGATAGAAATCTTACTTTTGAAAAATGCTACTACTAATTAATGTAACAGCATTAATTATTTAAAATCATACTTTTTACTGAAAGTCGCCGTGATGAGCAGTGCGCTGGTGATGATCACCAGTAATAATAAGGTAGTGCCACCAATGAAGTCTAATTTTTGCAGCAAGTAATATGCTACAACGCCCACTAACCACCACCAGAAATTCCAGAAAAAGTTGAGCCTTTGTTTAATTAAGAAGACACTGACAAATAAAATGGCAAATAATGGCGTAAAAATAGCACCGATAAAGTTTAAAAAGTTTTGGTAATACTTTAAAGAAACATTGAGTGCAATTAATAAGCCCAAGATCGTAATACCAACAGCCCAATAATTGACATGGTTTAAATGCCAGATATTATCTAAACTAGTTGCTGCGGAGTAAGCATCCATAAAGGTTGTGGTAACGGTCGCGAAGATGATAATTAATAAAGCGATGATGCCCAAATTGGTTTGTGCTAGGGTTTGGTTAAAATTAGTTTGTCCAGATTTTAAAACGGCTAATAATCCTAGGACAAACATGGCACAGCTACCGAGAAAGTAACCCAGGACGCTCACTAAACTTTCCTTCACTGGCTGCTGTCCTTGATAGGTATAATCACCAATCAATGGTAGCCAAGATAAGACCATCGTCACGTTGAGTTCTACCGCACTGCCAAAACTGATCGGAGTGAGTTTTAGCTGCTGTGCATGAGGGAAAGAATGTGTCAGCAAAATTCCTGCTACTAAAAGCATCCCGATAGCTAAGAGAATAACTACTAAATTATTGATTCGAAAGAGCCATTGATGGTTCAATAATAGCCAAATAATAATTAATCCCGCTACAATTACTGCCATGACCACGGTATTATGATAATTAAATAACTTCTGTGCCAGACTATTTAAAGCCAATTGCGCATTGACTATCATCACTGCCGTCCAACCGAGTAACTGTAACGCATTCAAACCAGAGAAAATTTCAACTCCAGCCTTACCAAAGATACTTTGTGTGACGGCAATGGCTGGTTGTTGTTTAATTGCTGAAAGATAAGCTGCGGGTAATAAAAATAAAAAACAGCCAATCAAGTGCCCGATAATAATGGCACTAATACCCTTCCCCCATCCTAGGGGAGCCATTAAGGTTCCAGTAACAATTTCAGCAATTGAGATTGCTGTTCCCAGCCACAATAAAAATAAACTACTCAACTTTGTTTGTTGCATTTTGCACACACTTTCCGAATAAATACTTGGTTGTGGCAATAAAAAAGTATTCTTTTACGATTCAGCAACAATTTCGCAAAAAGAATACTTTCAATTGATCACAATTCCTACGTTTGTCTTAACAAAACAGGTTCGAAGGGTCTGATTTTCATCATTCTCAGCACAGATAGGCTCCCCTTTGCGATAATTATATGTTTACAGATGCTAGTTTATAACGTTTACATAAAAAGTACAACATTTAATTGATATGTATTTGGGCATGAAACCAATGTTGGAAAAAGAATAGATATCCGCAACTTGCTTATCCTGTGTGAAAATTAAGCAAGAAGCTTCTGCTATGTATTTTTTAACAAAGAACGTTACTTTAAATGTTAATAATTGGTTCACTGACTTTATTTGAATATTTAAATGGTGATAAAACTATATTTTTTAAATTATTATGCCTTATTATTTAATAATAGTATTTTTTGACCATATAGATCTACGTTTAAAAGAGCTTATATATATATATATATATATATTTGGAATCTAATTTCTACAGTAAGTAAAATACATTATAGTAATAAATACTAATTAACTAAACAAAATAATTTGTTATCAAAGCCTTATATATTTAAGATATATTATTATTTTTAATGATTAAAGAATTATTTCGATTTATAATAAAATAATCCATTTGATTAACTAATTGGTTTTAATAATTATAATTTGAAATGAAAATAATTTGTATTAATAAATAGTACTGATGTTTAATGATTAACATATTTAATACTTTCTTTAAAAATAAAAGGTAAACTTATAAGCATCTAAATAATTATTTATTTAGAGCCTTTTTTAACTTTGATAAGTATCAAACAATTTCAAAATTTAAATAACAACTAAAAATATGTTACGTGAAATTTAGATTATTAAACACTTAATCAGTTTTTTTACTGAACGTTGAACACGGTTATATATTTGGATGTATTTTTCACTTAATGTTAATGCAATAAAAATACTTTAGATAAATTTGAAAAATACTAAAGTTCAGTTTCTATAAAAAATTAGGCAAATGTATTTTGGGTATCAAAATGATACCCAAAGGTACAAGTCCTATGAGCAATAATTCTTTAATCATTAAAAATAATAATATATCTTAAATATATAAGGCTTTGATAACAAATTATTTTGTTTAGTTAATTAGTATTTATTACTATAATGTATTTTACTTACTGTAGAAATTAGATTCCAAATATATATATATATATATATATAAGCTCTTTTAAACGTAGATCTATATGGTCAAAAAATACTATTATTAAATAATAAGGCATAATAATTTAAAAAATATAGTTTTATCACCATTTAAATATTCAAATAAAGTCAGTGAACCAATTATTAACATTTAAAGTAACGTTCTTTGTTAAAAAATACATAGCAGAAGCTTCTTGCTTAATTTTCACACAGGATAAGCAAGTTGCGGATATCTATTCTTTTTCCAACATTGGTTTCATGCCCAAATACATATCAATTAAATGTTGTACTTTTTATGTAAACGTTATAAACTAGCATCTGTAAACATATAATTATCGCAAAGGGGAGCCTATCTGTGCTGAGAATGATGAAAATCAGACCCTTCGAACCTGTTTTGTTAAGACAAACGTAGGAATTGTGATCAATTGAAAGTATTCTTTTTGCGAAATTGTTGCTGAATCGTAAAAGAATACTTTTTTATTGCCACAACCAAGTATTTATTCGGAAAGTGTGTGCAAAATGCAACAAACAAAGTTGAGTAGTTTATTTTTATTGTGGCTGGGAACAGCAATCTCAATTGCTGAAATTGTTACTGGAACCTTAATGGCTCCCCTAGGATGGGGGAAGGGTATTAGTGCCATTATTATCGGGCACTTGATTGGCTGTTTTTTATTTTTATTACCCGCAGCTTATCTTTCAGCAATTAAACAACAACCAGCCATTGCCGTCACACAAAGTATCTTTGGTAAGGCTGGAGTTGAAATTTTCTCTGGTTTGAATGCGTTACAGTTACTCGGTTGGACGGCAGTGATGATAGTCAATGCGCAATTGGCTTTAAATAGTCTGGCACAGAAGTTATTTAATTATCATAATACCGTGGTCATGGCAGTAATTGTAGCGGGATTAATTATTATTTGGCTATTATTGAACCATCAATGGCTCTTTCGAATCAATAATTTAGTAGTTATTCTCTTAGCTATCGGGATGCTTTTAGTAGCAGGAATTTTGCTGACACATTCTTTCCCTCATGCACAGCAGCTAAAACTCACTCCGATCAGTTTTGGCAGTGCGGTAGAACTCAACGTGACGATGGTCTTATCTTGGCTACCATTGATTGGTGATTATACCTATCAAGGACAGCAGCCAGTGAAGGAAAGTTTAGTGAGCGTCCTGGGTTACTTTCTCGGTAGCTGTGCCATGTTTGTCCTAGGATTATTAGCCGTTTTAAAATCTGGACAAACTAATTTTAACCAAACCCTAGCACAAACCAATTTGGGCATCATCGCTTTATTAATTATCATCTTCGCGACCGTTACCACAACCTTTATGGATGCTTACTCCGCAGCAACTAGTTTAGATAATATCTGGCATTTAAACCATGTCAATTATTGGGCTGTTGGTATTACGATCTTGGGCTTATTAATTGCACTCAATGTTTCTTTAAAGTATTACCAAAACTTTTTAAACTTTATCGGTGCTATTTTTACGCCATTATTTGCCATTTTATTTGTCAGTGTCTTCTTAATTAAACAAAGGCTCAACTTTTTCTGGAATTTCTGGTGGTGGTTAGTGGGCGTTGTAGCATATTACTTGCTGCAAAAATTAGACTTCATTGGTGGCACTACCTTATTATTACTGGTGATCATCACCAGCGCACTGCTCATCACGGCGACTTTCAGTAAAAAGTATGATTTTAAATAATTAATGCTGTTACATTAATTAGTAGTAGCATTTTTCAAAAGTAAGATTTCTATCAAATTTAACCTCAATTTTTGATTAGTTATTGCACTATCTGTTAAATTTTATTAAAAATTAATTAAATAATAGCCATTATTTGCAATTACTAGTACTGATTTATGCTATATTTAAATTAATCTTTATGAACAAAGCTAAAGGAGTTGATATCATTAAAAGCCAGATCACACACTGAAAGAACCAAGTTAAGATTTCAACATAAAATTTAATTTGACAAGGATGAAAATTAAAAATGAAACTAAAGTTATCCAGTAGCAGCTTCTTACTTGCCCTAATCGGCTGTTTAATGTTAGCTGTACAACCAGTTCAAGCAAAAAACTACGTGACATCAGCTACTAATTTACAAGTTAGTTCCGGCAATACTGCAGTACCCTTATACAGTGATGCTGATTGCACGCAACCAACCGGGGCCACTTTATCAACTAAAATCAACAATTGGCAAGTCTTCGCCATTGGCCAAGCTAGTCCAGCAGCCAATGCTCAGCGCTTATCTTATAAACTAGGGGCCAAGGCCTGGGTCAAAAGTAGCGATGTCTTTTTAGGTGGTGTCGTTAAAAATCAAAAGCCAAATAACTTATTAGAGGCCTATTCTAATTACCAACGGGTGCCAATTTATGATTCACCACAACTTTGGCACATTACTGGTTATTTGAATTCCAACATTGCTGATTGGAAAATCAGTAAGTATGCTAGTAACAGTGCCACCGGAAATCCCATTACGCGGGTGGACTTAGGAGCTAACCAATGGGTGGATGCCACTAATGACGTAGTGGCCGTGCGTTCGCTATATATTTTTGAAAAGGGGACTCAACTGTTTAACCAGTTTGGAACACCAACGACTAAAATCCAAGCTGACGACTTTTACAAAGTTTATGGTATTAAAAACATCAACGGACAAAATTATGTCAAATTAGGAACCAACAAACAATGGGCCAACTTAAGTGAAGCTCACACTAACTAATTATGTAAAAAACAGTCTTTATATATCAATATATCGCTTTGAATTATCAAGTTAGTATATTGATATGTATGTAAGACTGTTTTTTTAGCTTTTAAAACTACTTCATTTTTAATTTGTACGAATTATAACCTTTAATAAACTCCGCAATTTCATCCGCACGATGATCAAAGAGTTTGTTTAAGACATCAACTGCTAATTGAGGATAAACTTTAAAAGATCCATGCTACTGATAATCGTTTTGAGCCTGCTGTTCGCCCATGGCAAAATCTGTCATTGATGCATTATTCTTGTGGGCTTTTTGTTGCTGCCAAGCCATATATGCCAATTGCACATCATCATAATTGCCAGCTTCATAGTTTCCTTTGACATAATCATAAATTTTCTTGAACATTTTTTACTTTCCTTCCGTGAACTACCTCAGCTCTATAGTAACAAATTCTTTGGTGGCAGTTTAATCATGTTCCAAAGCCAATATTAGCACATTTCAACTGAGCAGCGAGGTGATTTTTTCCCAATTCAATTACTCGTTAATCTATGCCATCAGTTTCAATTTAAAATTTGACATTTCAGCTTGATAATGTTTTAATACAAATCGTTAATTCGATATTTCCAAAAATACAAACAAGGAGTAAAAAATGAATTCTGACGAAATTAGAGTAAAAATTCTTAAAGCTTTAGCCGACGAAGGACGCTTAAAAATTATTCGAATCCTGTCTAACAGTCACCGTGAAATGACCTGTGGTGAAATTGCAGCGCATTTAAACTTAAGTGATTCCACCGTTTCATATCATTTACGAGCTATGCGGGAGGCCGGTTTAACCAAGACCCGTAAAGATGCACAAACACGTTTGATTAGCATCAACGAAGCCACCTTTGCGCAGTACTTGCCCGGATTTTTAACAACTTTGACAGACCACTAAAAAATTTTAGAGCTAATTTCGATATATTTAGAAATAGCGAATTACAACTTGATTAAATGAAACGGAAGTCTTCAATAGATGAAAAAATATGCTAGTTTATTCTTTTTAACAATGTTTTTAATTGGTACGGATACATTTTTAATTTCGCCATTATTACCTACTTTGAGCCACATTTATCATATTCCAACTGCAATTTCCGGTTGGTTAGTGAGTGCCTATGCCATTGGTTATGCAGTCTTTGCTTTAATTTCCGGCCCTATTTCTGACGGCCATGATCGCAAAAAAGTCATGTTATGGGGCTTATTAAGTTTTGCCCTCGCAACTTTACTCTGTGCGTTTGCCAACAGTTTTCCTTTAATGCTAATCTTTCGCTTTTTGGCTGGCGTCAGTGCTTCTTTTGTGACACCACAAGTCTGGGCCTCTATTCCCGTAGTGATTCCGCGAAAACAAGTAGTCAAAGTCATGGGTTACGCCACGGCAGGGATCTCTGTTGCGCAAGTCATTGGGATTCCCATTGGCAGTTATTTAGCCGCTAGTTCTTGGCACACTCCATTCTATGTTATCTCAGGAGCAGCTTTCTTGTTATTACTATTGTTATTTTTCACCTTACCCGAATTAGAAATTAAGTCCCGCCAACATCTCTCCTTTATTCAAATCTATCAACAAATTTTAACTAATCACCAAGCTCTAAGCCAATTAATCGTTTACTTAATTTTCCAAACAGGCGCGTTTACGGTCATGACCTTTGTCTCAACTTGGTTTCAGGCGGACTTTCAGCTCTCTTTATCAACAATTGGTACAGCACTCTTGGTCGCTGGCCTGGGTAATTTAATTGGCTCTCTCATCAGCGATAAAATCGTTCAACATTTTGGTCTGAAAAAATCGTTCATGAGTATTGCGTTACTTTTAATCATTGTAGATTTACTAACCATTACTGCCGCAAACTTTTGGTTCGCAGAAATTATTTTAATCTTAATTTATTTGTTAAACGGACTAATCTTGCCCTTATTCATGACCATGTTTCAAACGACGGTGCCCAATGCTGGCAGCACTATTTCTTCATTATCCAATTCTGCTATGTATTTAGGCGAAACCTGCGCTGGTATAATCGGGGGCCTCTTATTCAAAACCTTTAAAAACTATCTCGGTATTGGTTTATTTGCCGCTATGATGATCATCATAGCCTTAACCATCCGTTGGGCCTTAAACTTAAGAACAGAACGTTGAGTGAAGACCTGAACATCAGCACTATTTATTTTTACTACTCAAGAAGTGCTTATAATTACGCGGTCTTCATTACTATCCGTAACCGGAATGGTAGCAGCACCTCAGCTTATAAATACAAACCGCTGAAAAGTAATGTTCGTATCTATACCGAACATTTTCTTTTTACATAAATTTCTTAATTGGTCTTTATATAATCAAAAGACACATTTTAAAGCATTTGTGCCTTTTGATTACCTTTGATAACGCTTGTAATGGTCATTATAGTATACTATTTGAACTAGCAACCTACAATCCACCAATTAAATCACGTGAAAGGATATAATAACAATGACTCAAGAAAAAACACCATTACACTTAGCCAAAAGTACTGCAGAATACCGTTTATTAGGACAAGAAAAAAATAAAATTAATCCGTGGGAAGAGCACGTTCATTTCGACGGCTTAAAAGAATCATTTGAATGGTTTTTTACTAAAGTTGATACCACCGAAGCTAGTGTTGTGATTGGCATTACAACGGCCCCCTTTTTTCAAGGTGAGTTAGGTCTGAAACCCACTTTAGATGTGATGATTAATTTTTCTAACGGTAAAAATATTATGAAACACCTTGAATTCGATCCTGCAGACTTTTCCATTTTAAAAAATAACTCTGGGGTGGCCGTTGCTCAAAATTACTACCAAAGTACTCAACTGCAACAATTTCATGCCCACGCTGAAGTTGATGATCTTGTGATTGACTTAGAGGTTACACCACAAGCACCAGTCTGGCATCCTGAAACAGGACACTTTCTTTTCGGACAAGAACAAGAAAATTATTTTGGCTTTTTTGTAGTACCACCAACCCCCACAGCTCATGTAACAATTCACAGTAAAGAATTAAACCTGGATACTGATGGAACCGGCTACGTCGATCGGGGTTGGATGAATAAGCCCTTGGGGGAAATCTTAAATAACTGGAATTGGTATTACTGGAATTTCAACGAGTACACTGTGATGGCTATTAACATCACTTTTGAAAAAGAATACGGCTATCCTGAATACCCACTTTTTATGGTATATAAAAATGGTGAACTATTAGCTGGCGGGCCAGACACTCAAAATAATGAGCATTTGCAATATACTGTTAATCAACAACATTACGATGCAAGTATCCAACGGAACGTGATTGATGCATTCACTTATTCCTATCATGAAGCAAACAAAAGCTTTACTTTAAATGTCCACAATGATCAACAAATCGAAGTACAAAAATGGTTTAATGCCTTACCAGGAGCATTGGCACAAAAGCAGGCTTCATCAGTTTGTGATGGTGCGGAAGCTCGTTTTACTGGCCGCGCAACTTTTACTTTTGAAAAGGATGGGCAAGTCATTGATCAAATCTCAATTGCTAATGGACCATTTGATGAACTGCAATATATGGGGCATCCTAAAAAATAATCCTCTGATGAACAACATACTTCTCTAAATTATACGGCTTTTTAACTGGAGCTCATCTACGCATTGTTATCTTGTTCTTATGATCCACATTGAACAGTAGACAATGCTTTTTTTATTCAAAGTACTAATCAAATCAAATGAACATCAATAGTTTCGTTTCCAATCGTTGAAACAACAGCATTCCTACTGGCGAGTTAAAGACATTGCCTACCAATTACTTGATAAAACTCTACAATTGATTAGCAAGCGCAAGTACGTACGCTCGAAAATCGGTTTTAAATTGCGACTGATTCAAAATCATAACTCCCTGTCCCAGACCTAACAAAAAACGGAAACTTTCTTCATTATTCGGCAGGCCTATAGTTGCATGAAAGGTCTGCCCATCCGTTTCGTTGATTACCTCCGGACCAAACCGTTCCACAAACACGTCCCGAAAACGTTCCGCAACAGCTAACCAAACTATTGTTTCCCGTTGCGGTTTCACCCCGCTATATAAGACAAGCTTCTCAGCATTAATAGATCGCGGTTCAAATGTTTCTGCTGAGTACTCGATCATGGAGAGTTTTGCAAGAGTAAAAGTTCGAAATGCCTGCCGAGTCATGTCGAAACCTTGAAGATACCAGCGCTGGACTTTGAAAACGATGCGGTATGGTTCCAATGTCCGCTGGCTCATTTGACCACTTCGGTTCGTATAGGTAAACTTCACGATATGATGTTGCCGAATCGCAATTAATCATGCGGTTGCTCGTCTCCGCAGGACGACCGTTCCTGGCCAGCCTTGATATTCAATGACCACTGGCATCAGTCCTTCAGATACAGTAGATAATCCCTTAATCCGATTCAAAGTTTCTCGCAGTTCTGGGGTTGCTAGTAGCGTAGTTGTCCCAGATAGTGCAATGAGCAGATTATCAAGATCCGTTTGAGTCAGCAACTTTTTGTCCACCTTATAATCTGACATGATGCCAACGCCACCATAACGCCCCTGTTTGGTAAAAATTGGAATACCAGCCTCATTTAACGTATCCAAATCTCGATAAATGGTACGGACACTGACTTCAAATAACGTTGCCAATTGGGTTGCTGGGACTATTTTTTGTCGCAGCAGTAGGAAGACTAGGCTAATTAAGCGACTTATTTTCATTCTTTCTCCAATCCTGACATAACTGTGTCATATTTTACTTGCTATACTACGTTTGTTAAATCAATTAAGCAATTGGAGGTTGTAAACATGACAAAAACAGAACTAATTCCTTTTCTATCGTTAAACGGACAAGCAAATAAGGCAATCGCCTTTTACGAAAAAGCACTAGGAGCCGAAGTCGTTTTTAAAAAGACACTACTTGAGGTCCAACAAATGGGTGCTCCCCTGAAGCTGACGCCTGAAATTGAAAATCAAGTCAGTCACTGCGTATTGGTATTTCCTACCGGTGGCGAATTAATGTTGAATGACACACCTGTTGATAATGAACAATTTGTGATTGGCAATAATCAGAGTATTTGCCTACAATCAACGGATAAAGACCAGATTACGACCCTTTACCAGGGATTAGTGACAACCAGTGACCAGGTTGACATCATCACACCGCTGACCAATAACGTCTTCAGCCCCGCTTATGGGATCGTGAAGGATCCCTTCAATATTGTCTGGCAACTGACAACTTCAATTCACAATGATTTCTAATTAATCAAACACAATATTATTATTTATAAAACTGAGAAGACCGTCTACCTTATAGAATAGAGCGGTCTT
Organism: Bombilactobacillus sp. ESL1197; assembly: GCF_058107145.1. Classification (NCBI taxonomy): domain Bacteria; kingdom Bacillati; phylum Bacillota; class Bacilli; order Lactobacillales; family Lactobacillaceae; genus Bombilactobacillus; species Bombilactobacillus sp. ESL1197. Next base: position 360,896 of record NZ_JBYLTY010000002.1, on the reverse strand, counting down.
TTTGAAACTGACTATGCTGCAAAATCGTTAAAATAAAGTACACCAATGTCCACGCATGGTTCTTAGTTAAAAATTAGTTGAAATAAAAAGCATGGCTATGTTACACTCTAAAAATACATACTTACATTCTCAAATTTCAAAATTGGCTTAATTGAAAAATTTTTTTCCTTTCCTTATGTTACCGTTAATTCGTGAAAAAATATTAATATGGTAAGTTCTAGCAATATAAAAAAACGATCGCTGATCGTTTTTTTATTTCCATTATTTTATTTTTCCTTGAAAAAGTTCTTTATGCGTTCCTATTCGAATTAACCTAATTACTGGATTAGTATTATGCGGCAGATAAACGATTACAACGTCTACTTTGCCTTCTGATAAGTGAAAGTCTAAAGTATCATTATATAAACCACCCCTATTATCCAGTTTATGTGGACTGTAAGAATCAGGAACACGGCCATGAAGCTGTAACTCACTTAATGCAATCCTAAATTCTGAAATTAATTCTGGATGGTGTTTTTTAAATTTTTGATAATCCTTTTGAAACTGCGGTTCAATCTTAATCTTGTAATTAACGTTATTCATTATTGGCTATCACTATTCAAAAAATCCATAATCTGACTCGTCTCCTCAAATTCAGGAGAGTTATCCGGTATTAAACCCATTTCCTTAGCTTGTGCTTCAATCAAAGCCTTATGAGTTGTATCATTGGGTATTTCGTCAGGAACTATAATTTCAAATGGAATTTTATTTTGAATAACGAACTGTTTAATTGCCATGTTAATGTAACCATTTAATGTTAATCCAGCAGTTTCTAGACGTGGTTCTACAGCTTTTTTTAACTGGTCATCTATCCGAATAGTAGTTGGAGTTGTTGTCATTATAAATCCTCCTTTGTATATTTGTATTCATTATAACATACTTAAGAATACAAAAACATAAATAACAATTATAATGAACAGTACAGGCTTCGTTTTTCAATTAGAAACCAAAACGATTTTATTGACGTTAAAGTTATTGATTACCATGGGACCGTTTTGTACATAACCTTGAAAAAGTAATTCTTCCTTTTTGGAGTCGAATAAAATAAAACATTAAAGAAAGAAGTAATGCTGAGTTATTCTGAATTTTAATAACTACTCCAACAATTGCTAATTATTGTTTGATTTTCGTAAATAAACATATAACAAGCTATAACCTATTCCACAAACTATTGTCAACACTCCGTAAATTAACAGCAACAGTTTAGTGCCTGTTTGTTGAAACAGCAACGTTCCGACTGGTGAACCTAAGGCATCACCTACCAAAAAGCCCGACTGAGCTATGCCTAAATACAGAAAGCTTTCAGTTTTGGGAAACATATCGTATTCCATCAACTCTTTAAAGATAAAAAAGCCGGCGATACCAATTGCCATAATTGTATAAGCAATTAACGAAATATAAATGCCCTTGTCAAATTTTAAAAATGCTACCAACATACTACAACCAACAATGACTTCGTTGATAAGAAAGGCCCATCCTGCAGACATCCGCAAATGTCGCCGTTGATAAAAAAGCGATGTTAAAACTGTTAAAATACTAAATATCGTCGTCCAAACAGTTACGGCACTAATTTTGAGACCAGTCTTCCGTAAAATCGCTGGTAAAATAGGATCAATCAAGGCGTTAGTTAATCCCAATAAGAACACCAACAAAAATAATAGTACCCCCGCTAACCGATTCGTTGGTAACGCCACCAACAGACTATGCGGCTTTTTTTGAACTCTACCGTCAGGAATGCTATTAGTCACTGACAGACTGCCCATCAATAAGGCCGCTATAACAATCAAAAACCAGTACATATAATTTGCAGCATGCACTACAGAAATCAACCAACCAGCAACAATAGTGGCCATCAAAGTAGCAATTTGCATAATTGTATACCGCGATGAGACCAGTGCTTCTTTAGCTGCTTCATCTTGGTCTGACTCAAAATAAATCCAAGAGCGAATTACCAGTAACGTAATACTAGCTCCGAGACCGGCAATAATCCCCGAAATCAATGCTATAAAAGCGTTATTAGGAATCACTCTCAACAACATGCCCACAGCATAGATTGGCAAAAAAACTTTGACAATCTTTTTTAACCCCCAGTTGGCCAAATTGTTACTGATTAAAAAGGAAAATGAGCCCGCCACTGCCATCGCCGAATAAGAGATGGAATAATTCAGCAGACCATGATTTTGATGTTTCTTCATTGGTGTCACCTACTATCTACATATTAATCCAATTTAAAGATAGTCAATATAACTTTAATAGAACCTAATCAACTATTGAATGAAAATGATCCTGGATTAAACTTCATGAACGCAATGTCACTGAGCGCAAACCTAAATTTTAAAATCAATTCCAACTGGTGTTTTCGAAACTTCTGATAACCTTTTCGTGCTACACTTAATATGTCAGAAAGAGGGGTAAATGATGCAAGCAAAATTAACGTTGATTGGCAGTTTAATTATGACCGTATTTGGTTGTTTATTGATAATTAGTCATTCGGTTAATGCCCAAGCCTATGTCACATCAGCCGCAAATTTACAAGTTAGCTCTGGAAAGGAAGCGGTACCAATCTATAGTGATGCTGCCTGTTCCCAACCAACCGGTACAACTTTAGCCACCACCATCAATGATTGGGCAGTCACTGCTGTTAGTCAAAGTAATCGTCCTACAGATGGTACAACGTACATTCCCTTTAATTCCTTTGACCTAGGGTTTAATCAATGGGTTAAAAGTAGTGATGTCTTTTTAGGTGGCGTCGTCAAAAACAAAAAGCCCAATAACTTAATAGAAGCCTATTCTAACTATCAACAAGTTCCCATCTACGACTCGCCACAACTATGGCACATCACTGGTTATTTAAATCCTCAGATTGCTGATTGGAAAGTAAGTCAGTATGCCAGCAATAGTTCAAGTGGCGATCCCATTACGCGGGTTGATTTAGGAGCTCATCAATGGGTGGCTACATCGAGCAACGTCCTTGCCGTGCGTTCGATCTATGCCTTTGAACAAGGAGCCCAATTGTTTAACCAGTTTGGAACGCCAACGACTAAAATCCAAACTGACGACTTTTACAAAGTTTATGGTGTTAAAAACATCAACGGACAAAATTATCTCAAATTAGGTAACAACCAGCAGTGGGCTAATTTAAATGCCGCTCATATCAACTAATTTAATTCAAATTATATATTTGGGAAAATTGCTAACGAAAGGGTGCAATTATTATGAAACCAACTCTAATATCTTTCAGTAGTCAATTATTGGCAACAATAATTACTGTAGCTAGTTTACCAATATTATCGACTCAAGCCGCTGTCGTTCCCAGTCATGATATTTATTATTCACATGGGCGGATGAACATGACTTACCAAGATCCACAGTTAAGTCAACCCATTGGCACGAGGCTCGTTCCCCAAATTAGTGCCTGGCAAACTTATGAAAAAGAAGTCGATAATACTGGAAAAACAACGGCTTATGATTTAGGTGGTCATCAATGGGTGAGCGCACAATTTAATGCTGTCAGCCATGAAGTTAAACCCGGATCATACATCTATCAAGAAGCTTTTTCGGCTGGCCAACCTATTCCCGTGTACAAAGATCCCCAACTGACCCAACCCATAGGAAAGTTAAGTAATAAAGTAGCCGATTGGCAAATCAATCGCGTCGACTTTGCCAATCAATCTGAATATGTTTATGCCGTTGATTTAGGCAATAATCAGTGGGCAGCAGCAGACGCTTTATATCTTTTACCCAAAGCCGTGACTGTCCATGCTAACAACACTTTAGTCAACCAAAACGGTCAACCCACTGGCCAGATCACTAACCTCAACGTGCCCTATGCAACTTATGGCGTTAAATCCATTAACCAACAAACCTATATCCGACTTGGTAGTAATCACCAGTGGTTATTAGCCAGTCAAAGCGATCCCGCACTTAATTAGTACTATAACTTCAAAGTAAATGACGCTAATAGTAACTATACAAATGAAAATAGTATTGCCATCTATGTCAAAAGTTTTAAAGCAAGGACAATTAGATAGTCATACTATTTTTTAACGATAAAAACTACATAAAAATTCATGAACGACAGAGCATACTAAATACGTTCTAAAAGAGCTTCTAATATTCAAAGAGCAAGCTATTTTCCAGTAAAAGATGATTACCAATACTATTACCTCAAAATCTCCCAAAATTCCTGAACCCGACAGAAAATTGCTAAAAATAAAAGCAGTTCCTTTTTAGGGCAAAATAAAGATTGACCAAAATGGACTTCATTGAAACATTTTATTCCTTATGTTATGTTATTATCACGTTGTTATTGAAAAGATATTAAGCACTATTAAAAAAGACGCTCAAAAACTTTTACGAGAAGTTTAAGAACGCCTTTTTTATTTCCAAGTGTTATTTAGACTTTTTTGAAAACAGCTATTAAAAACCTGATATAACAGCTGAAATAATTTGTGAAAAGATATTTGTTAATATGGAGAGTTCACCTCCTCAATGTTGCAAGGTGCAATCTATATTATATAGCACAAAACTGATTCCACATTGACCCAAGTCAGTTGTTAAACGAAAAACCGCCAATTTAATGATAAAACAACATTAGAGAAAAGCTTAATCGGACTCAATCAACCATATCTACAATTTTCATATTATCGTACGCTGTTAAATTAACATAGACCGTAGGATATTCACCCTTTCCATTTTTATAAAAAGCACGAACATGTTACGATCTTTAACGCAACAAACAGATGTAAAGTTGTCATATCACGCTTTTAATGCAAAAAAATGTGCAAAAATCTTGTTAAACAACCCAGGGCTCCTTACAAGCCTTTTTAATACTATTTATCTTAAACTTTAAATGGTGTTAAAACTGACGCAATACTTTAACATTTGAAAATTTAGCCCATTCAAAAAAACATATCTTTATTTGTGAATCATCTGGTTAATTAAGTGAATACCCTCACTTAATTCTGAACGCTTAGGTGCGCGCTTTTTATTTAAAATGAAATCGATATTGCTGATAGCTAAATTAACCATCAAATAAATTGTAAAATCAGATACTTTTTGTTGAAATACTTGCTTGTAGCTAGCACTAAATAGTTGTTTTAATTGCACATCAAAACTCATTTTTCCCAGAGGAATATTGCGCAATAATTGAATAGTTTGCCTTTGAGCCAATAAGTAAGTAACTAATTCCATGGAAATAAAGTAGTAACTATCAAAATTAGGTTGTAAATATCGTTGCTTTTGATTAGCTGTTAAAACAGCTTTTAAATAATCTAATTGTTCCGTAATCATCGTTTCGGCAAGGTTATAAATACTATCATAATGTGCGTAAAACGTTGTCCGATCAATCATAGCAGCTGCAGCCAAATGTGTAACCGTAATATCTTGAAAATCTGTAGTAGCTATTTGTTGTAAAAACTTTTCTTTAATCAATGTTTCGGTTCTTAAAAAACGTAAATCCATAGTTGCCCTCCTATTTTATTAAACAAGTGTTGTATTATTATACATATAATAATACATTGGCGTGTTATTAAAACAAAAAATTTAATAGAATAAGCATATAAACCATAGAACAAGTAAGAAGGAGTAAAAAAATGGCTGACTATACAATCAAATTCTCTATTGACGGTAAAAATATTACCGAAGAAGAAATCCTAGAAATGGAATTAAGTCGTTATCATCATGTTTTTGAAGTGTTCCATAATAAAAATATCGACATCACGTTAAATGACACGGTAATTCCCTATTCGGATCTATTTAAATTATCACTGGCTGATGCCAAAACAGCCCTAGCACAAACTAGAGAAAATATTGGCAAAGAAAAAACGCTGGTGCTCTTTAAGCCTGAAATCGCCCGCAGTGATGCAATGTGGAAAGAAATTGCCGATAATTCAAGAGCTGGAGTTAATTTACAAGAAGCTTATGTTGATGTGGAAACACATGGAATTTCGTTAGTACAATTCATGTTATTTAATCAAGGTATGATAAAAAAGAATAGTTTGTACTTGTCTTCTACCATCCATCCGGAACATTACTATTTCGATGTTGATAAAGCTGGTAATCAAACTATTATGGAAACTTTTGGTATGTATAAAGACCCTTCATACCTTGTCGTGAAATCTGGTAAAATTGATCCTAATTTATCAGTTCAACCAAAGGAAAACGCTGATTTAGTAATGGCAGGTAATACTTTTTTGAAAAATTCAGATGTTGACACAAAAATGTTAGGTATGCATCAAATGTCCATTACTGATGACGGTATGAAAGTAAAATTAGGCGTCTTACTCCCAGAAAATGCTCCTAAAGAAATAGCTGAAGGACATAAATGGCACTTATTGGTCGAATTCAATAATGGACTCCACTTGGCTGCCCAACAAAAACCTTCATTAACTCAAAAGAAACTGGCAGAAACAGCGCTACGCCAAATGAAAAATAAAGATTAATTATTCACAAAATAGCCCCCTAATGTGATTGATATGATCCAAAAAAGTAAGACAGTTTTTAAATTTTAACTTAGGACTAATTTCCGATATTCTATCGGTGTTAGTCCTTTTAATTAGATCTTGATTCTCTGATGATTATAGCAATGAATATATTCCTTGATTGCTATCTCTAAGTCATCTAAGCTTTCAAATTATTTCTCAAAGCAATAATACATTTCTCGCTTGAGAATACCAAAGCCCCCTCCATTAAGCCATCGTCGAGCGAATTTCCTTTACGTGACATGGATTGTTTGATTCCACGTTGCTTTAACCATGATTGAAATCTTTGGTGTTGATACTGCCATCCTTAATCAGAGTGCATAATGAATGATATCTTTCAAGTTTGGATATTTATGCTCTGCCTTTTCCAACATAGTCATTGTTTGTTGGAGATTAGGACTACGAGAAATTGTGTAGGAAATAATTTCTTGCGTATACCCATCCATTATTGGAGATAGATATGTCTTTTGACCATGAAGATTGAACCACAATACCACTTATGATTAGGTTTAGTTGCACTAAAATTGCGTTGAATTAAATTGCCTTTGATATGACCTTGGCGTCCACGATAACTGTTGTACTTACTGTGTTTTTTACTAACTATTCCTGAAATTCTTAGTTTGTTCATGAGTCGTAAAACCCTTTTATGATTGACGATAATACCTTTGCGTCTCAACTCACAAGTAATTCTACGATAACCATAGCGATGACAGTTAGTTTCATAAATTTCTTTAATTTGGATCAATAAAGCTTGTTTTTTGGTATCTTTAGATCGGACAGTCGATCAGAGTATTTACCTTTTTTCTTAAAAAGAAAATACTTCTAATACGGAAAAAAATGTACTGAAAAAGATAGTCCAAAAACTAAAGAAGGGATAACCAATATGACTAAAACAACATTGGATCAAAGCTTAATAGAACTTAATCAACTATTAGATGGAAATGATCCTGGTGTAGAAATTCATGAACGTATATTATCCAAGCCACCTGTTTTTAACGGAAATGAAATTAAAAATTGCGAAAATAAATAAATACTACTCAACAGGGATTTGCATTAATTATGGGTGCCTCTATTAGAACTGTAGAAGCTTGGGAAACAGGACGAAGCAAGCCTAATGGTCCCGCAAGGAAACTAATGCAAATTCTAAAAAAAGAACCAAAGATTGCTAAAACTCTAATTTAGATAAAAGTTCGTCCAATAACTTATATAACAAAACCTCCTAAAGATAGAATCATGCCTTAAAAAGTCAACGGCAAGGATACCGAGAATTTTACTCCTCAAGGTATGGCGATTATGGTAAAACATCTGATAACTGGATCGTTATTTACAAACTAAACCACACAGAACTAATTTTATTACTAGTAACCACTGACTCGTATCAAATTTTAGATATGCTAATTAAGGTTAATCCGAGTTTAAAAACTGGATTAATTAAAACAAATTGAAAAAACCGCTTAGTACTTATGACTTGAAGTCAAAACACTGAAAAGATAAAACTGTTTCCACTCGTGTTAATAGCACAATTAGTGAACGTGCTAAATCAAATTTAGCCAAACAAGGTTTAACTGTATCAGAATATATTCGACTATCTCTAATAAAGGCAGCTAATAACGAAGTCTGCTTGGTTAGCTTTTTAGATTCCTCAGAAGCTATAGCTGCTAAGCGTGAAGCTGAAAACAACGAAGTAACTGAGATTGGTTCAGTCGCAGATTTCAACGATTGGATTGACAAAATAGATGAAGATTAAGATCACAAAATCCTTCGAACGAGAATTAAAAAGACTAGCTAAAAAACATTTTCCTATTAGGATATTAAAACCATGTCTAAAAGCTATCATCGAACAAGATTCTCATATTCTTCACAAGATTAAGGATCCTGCTTTAAAGGGTCAATGGCAAGGATACCGAGAATTTTACTCCTCAAGGTATGGCGATTATGGTAAAACATCTGATAACTGGATTGTTATTTACAAACTAGACCACACACAATTAGTTTTGTTATTAGTAACTACTGGCTCACATCAAATTTTAGACAAGTAATCAAAAGTTACCTTATTTTTATTGCAAAGCTGTTGCGCTAATTGCGGTTAAGCCCATTTTACAAGCTGGCTTAATTAAAACATAAAGCTAGTTTAAAAAATTAAAATCATATAAAAACCACTTAGCACTTATGACTTGAAGTCAAAACACTGAGTGGTTTTATTTTGCTGCTATAGCATTCAAAACTTTAGTTACAAATATAAAATAATCATTATTGGTTTGTTATTGGTTTACCGAAACGAATTTGCGACCTTGGTATCTGCTGCTTCCAACTCACTGGATACCTGGGAATACTCTACTGTATCGTGTTCCGCAATTGTCCCATAATGTTTAATTACTTGTTCCAATTCCTTTTCTAATTTAATTGCTTGAACAAAAGGTTTTAAATTCGTTCCAGATATATTGGTAGCTGTTAAGGATTGGGCTTGTAATTGTTGAACTGAACTGCTTGCTTGGCTCACATTTTGATTATAGTTAGCTTGAACAATTTTAATAGTAGTCATTATTTTTTCTCCGCACTCTGGGCTAATGCCAATTGGACTTCTAGTTGAGTAATTTCGGCTTCTAATTGGCTAATTCTTTGTTGGATGGCACTTAAATTCTCGTCATTTTTACTTGCATTATTTTTTGTAACGGATAAGTTATTCGTCTGTAACTGTTCAAATTTATTCTTTCTCTGACCGTGCCATGGTGCTGCTGTTGCTTGACCTATTTGAATGTCTCTAACGATTTTTTGTAAGTCATCCACCTCCGCCTTAGCTTCTTGTTGTGCCTGGTGCAATTTTCTTAATAAGGCTTGCTTCTGCTTAATTGCTTGTAAAATAGCGGCAACATCCATTTCAAATTATCTCCCATCTAAAAATTATTAGTAACTACCACTTTCTTTTTAATAACTACCGCTGACTCGAAACTTGTTGATTAAATCTTCTGATACTGAATCTGGAATAGGGTAAACATGATCATACTTGTGAAGATAACCGTCATAATTAAAATCTGTCTTATATTTTTGTTTGCCTTCTCCTAGAAGAATTTTAGGTTCTTTCACACGCCAATTTTGATTCTTTTTTTCCAGAATGTAATCACCCGAACCAATCAAAAAGTCAGAATATTTTTTTGGAAATTCTTTTTTTACTTTATTTTTTGATGGATAATTATTTTCAATTTGATCAGGTGAAATCTTTTGTTGTATGTCTGTTGGTAATTGATTATATAATGTGGAATTTAGAGTTAAAGATTCTGGAATTATAGGCCAACTATTAATTCGTTTCAAAATAGTTGATTCATCTACATCCTTATAAGTCGAAAAATAATCTTGAATAAATAACTTAATCTTATTTTTAGTTATTTTATAATTCCCTGCATCTATTTCAACAATCATATAATCATCTCCTCCTTCTTGAGGTGTACGAACTTTAAAAGCATCGTTGTATACCAAGACAAAGGTTTGATCAGATTTTAATTTTAAAAAATATTCGCCATCTAAAGGAGAGGTAAAGGAAAAAGATTTACCGATTAAATCTTTAGTAGTTTTAATTTTAATTGCTGGCGTTAAAACCTCACCTTGATTTTTGAGCGCTTGCAGTTTCTTCGCACTCATTTTTTGATATTTCGGTGTCATTTCCGCTCTACTAGGTGGATTATTGCTCATGCCCATGGTGAAAATACTTAATCCTGCTATCATCGCCAAAAGAAAACTTTTATATATTTTTTTCATCTTATTTACCTTGATTTTTGCGATGATAATCAAAATAGCTGTCTACAGGTTGATATTTATTTTTACCTTCTTTGTCAGGAGTTAAATATAAATTATATTTAGGATTTTTATTTTTTAACATACTATTACGATTAGGCATATCCATATTTCCATAAGAGTAGTCATAATTAAAGTGTGAGCTATTTTCATTGGATAAGTTCATATCATTTTGATCAGCATAATTATACGATGGACCATTCACAAAGCCCGCTAAATCATTCGTTTGCCATTCAGCTAAATTTTGTCCACTCTTACCAATGGTCGTTGCCGGATCAACATGTAACAATTCATTGTCAAACAGATTTAAGACGGGAAAGCCATTTGTTAACTTCAAATAACCATTTTCTATGATAGAACCTACGTTTACCTTTATTAATAACTACCACTTTCCTTGAATTTATTAATTAAATCTTCTGAAACCGAATCCGGAATTGGATAAACATGATCATACTTGTGAAGGTAGCCATATTTATAAGGATTATTGTAATACCTTTTAGATCCCTTAACATGCTTCCTTTCTCCAATCATGGGCTTCTGAACTTGCCAAGTATTTCCCTTCTTTATCAATACATAACTACCAGCATTTGCTAACCTTTTAGCATATCCTTTAGAATAGACACTTCGATAATATTCATATGAATTGTATAATTGCTGAATTTGATCAGGTGAAATCTTTTGTTGTATGTCTGTTGGTAATTGATTATATAATGCTTGATTGAAGCCACACTGGCTGGGTATGAATGGCCATGTGTTTATTCTTTTCCATGGTTTTAACTCATTTTCATCTTTACTGTTAAAAAAATATTCACTAATAAATAACTTAATCTTATTTTTAGTTATTTTATAATTTCCGGCATCTATTTCTATACTCATTCGATCATCCCCTCCTTCTTGAGGTGTACGAACTTTAAAGGCATTATTGTGTATTAAGACAAATGTTTGATCAGGTTTTAATTTTAAAAAGTATTCGCCACTACCATTTCTCGGAAAATACTCAAATTCTGAAGAATTAAAGGAAAAAGTTTGTCCTATCAAATCTTTAACCGTTTTAGCTTTAATTTTGGGTGTTAAAGCGGCCCCCTCATCTTTGCGGGCTTGCAGTTTTTTAGCACTCATCTTTTGATATTTTGGTGCCATTTCCGACCTGCTAGGCGGATTACTGCTCATTCCCAGAGTGAAAATACTTAATCCCGCTACCATCGCCAATAGAAAGCTTTTATAAATTTTTTCCATCGTCTTATTTACCTTGATTTTTGCGAGGATAATCCGAATAACTTTCTACAGGCTGATATTTATTTTTGCCTTCTTTGTCAGGAGTAATATATAAACTGCTTTCATAACCTTTATTTTTACTTTTATCTTTCAACATATCATTCCGATTGGGCATATCCATATTTCCATAAGAGTAATCATAGTTATAGTGTGAACTATCTACATTGGATAAGTTCATATCATTTTGATTGGCGTAATTATATGACGGTCCATTCACAAAACCCGCTAGATCATCGGTTTGCCATTCAGCTAAATTTCGCCCACTCTTGCCAATCGTGGTTGCCGGATCAACATGTAACAATTCATTGTCAAACAGATTTAAGACGGGAAAGCCATTTGTTAACTTCAGATAACCATTTTCCACGGTAGCACCTACGTTTACACTCATTAATAACTACCGTTGGCTCGAAACTTGTTGATTAAATCTTCTGAAACTGAATCGGGTATTGGATAAACATGATCATACTTGTGAAGATAACCATATTTATCAGGAGAATTATAATATCTTTTAGATCCTTTAACATGCTTTCTTTCGCCAATCATCGACTTTAGAAATTGCCAATTTCTTCCATCTTTTTTAATTACATAATCTCCCATATCACCTATTTGCTTAATGTATTTCTTTGAATATTCTTTTTTCAACGATTCAATAGATGGATAATCATGATCAATTTGATCAGGTGAAATCTTTTGTTGTATGTCTGTTGGTAATTGATTATATAACGTTGAATTCAGATCTAAAGATTCTGGAATTATAGACCAACTATTAATACGCTTCAAAGGAGTTGATTCATCTACATCCTTATAAGTCGAAAAATAATCTTGAATAAATAAATTAATTTGTTTTTTAGATATATTATAGCTTCCCGAAAACGTTTTAATGATAAAATAATCGTCTCCTCCTTCTTGAGGTGTACGATCTTTAAAAGCATCGTTGTACACTAAGACAAAGGTTTGATCTGGTTTTAATTTTAAAAAGTATTCACCATCTAAAGGAGAGGTAAAGGAAAAAGATTTTCCTATTAAATTTTTAGCCGTTTTAGCTTTAATCTTAGGTGTTAAAACAGCCCCCTCATCTTTGCGCGCTTGCAGTTTTTTCGCACTCATCTTTTGATATTTTGGTGCCATTTCCGCTCTACTAGGCGGATTACTACTTAGTCCCATGGTGAAAATACTTAATCCTGCTATCATCGCCAACAGAAAACTTTTATATATTTTTTTCATCTTATTTACCTCGCTTTTTGCGATGATAATCCGAATAGCTGTCCACAGGCTGATATTTATTTTTTCCTTCTTTGTTAGGAGTTGTATATAAAATTCTGTTCTTGTCTTTATTTTTTAACATTTCATTGCGATTAGGCATATCCATGTTTCCATAAGAGTAATCATAATTAAAGTGTGAACTATCTACATTGGGTAAGTTCATATCATTTTGATTGGCGTAATTATACGATGGTCCATTCACAAATCCCGCTAAATCATCGGTTGGCCATTCCGATAAATTTTGCCCACTCTTACCAATGGTCATTGCCGGATCAACATGTAACAATTGCCCCGTTTTATTATCAATAATGAATTCCACATGAAAATTAGAAAGCAATTTATAATTGTGCATGTAATTCAAACCATACTGTTTTTTATCACCTGTCTTACCAACATACTTTTTATTATGCGCCCTTGCACTTTCACTGCCGACTTTAAACTGCCCGGTTTGACTCAAATCATCTAAATATTCGCCAGGAGTGACGTGCAACTTCTTAGCTACTTGTTCGACATATTTAGCGTTGGAGTCCGAAATGTAATAGCGCAATTGGTGAATCTCGGTAGCTAACGTACCACTGGCGTTGGCTAAACCACCTTTTGTTCCCTTAGTAAATGGAAAAGCAGTCTGCACAACTTTGGGCAACAACGTTTGTAACAATTCATTGTCAAACGGATTTAAGACGGGAAAACCATTTGTTAACTTCAAATAACCCTTTTCTACAGTCGCCCCTAAGTACTTCAGTATAATCGTTAACGCTGAACTGGCCGCTTTTTGACTAACTCCGGTTTGCGCATACGGTCGAAATAATGCATTAAAACCGGCAGAACCCACTTGGCGCGCCTGCTTAAATAAATGATTTAATTGTTTTGATAATTTATTTCCTTTTAAGTCCTTGATACTGTCATTCAAAAAGCGTTCATAACTAGTTAAGGCCGCATTATTCCAACCATCGTGTCCTAACTCTGTTAAAAAAGCCGCCATCTGAAAGTGATCTTTACCTTGACCTTTAATTCCCACCGTCACTGCCAAATTACTTTTAACATGTACCAGATTATGACTTAAATCTTTTAACGCTAACGGTAGGGTGCGATTATTATAATTTAATACTTTGCGCTTCGTTTGTTGCACCAATTGGATCGTTTTGCCCAATGCTCCATCGGCTTGATCATTGATTAATTGACAATCCGCGCCAGCTTCAAGCGCTAATTGGTAGGCTTTGTTCAGTCGGGCCATCGTTCTACCATTTAATTCTTTGGTCTTAATCAGAATTTTTTCCAGATCATCTAAATTATCGGTGTCAATTTTAGCTTGGCTACTACTATCAACATCCGCCTTAAAGTCATTAATTAAGCGTTCCATGCCTTGCGCTAATTGATCTAACTCACTTGTTAATTGTTGCGGTTCACGACCATGCGCTGCTTCGACATACTCAGCCATTTGTTGTTGCGTTTTCCCGCTGAAGCCTTCAGAATTCGGCACAGCTTTCATCTTGACACTGGTATCTTGTAACGCACTTTTTAAAGTTTGAACTTGTTGTTGTAAGTGATAGTTATTTTCTTCTAACTTATTCATGTCAATTTTAACCATTAATTTCTCCATATTCTATATTATTTCGAAATTAATATATTATATTTATATATAATAATTTTTAATTTTAATGGCAATATATTAATTTGATAGTAAAATAACATATCCATCAAACATAGTAAAGCAGTAGTATTATGCCAAGCAAAAAATAGATAACAGAGCATACAATTAATATAAAACCAACAATTGGATAATGTTTTTAGATATATTTGTATCTAAATTAGCTAATCAAAATAAATTTAATTGGTTTTAATTAATTTATTAATTTCTGCAGCTAAAGATTGATCATTTAAAAATTCTGCAATGGTTTTAATTTGTAATAACTGCTGCTTACCCTGAAGCGGATCTTCTTTCAAGAATAAAATTTTAGCTAACTCATATTTTTGCAACAAATGAAATCCATTCAGGGTAATACCTACTACTAGCTCTGAACTCAATTGTAAAATTTGTTTTGCCTGATCAAAGTCACAGTGTTCAATCATCCATCCGATCGGCACAATTTAATAATAATGTAGCAAAAATTTCATCACCATGTGGATAATGCTGGTAACGTTGTTGCACTTTGAGGGCTTCAGTCAATAAATTAATCATCAAACGATACGGCAAAATATAACAATTATTCGCAAAAAATTTAACATCCGCTAAAGTCCAAGTCGCCAAATTAGCAAAATAATTGGTAACTAACTGTAACTCTGCTTGCGGCAAAGGCTGCTTTTGTTGATAGCAATTTAATAAACGATAACTCGCTAATTGAATGCGTTGCATTTTACCGGGATTGTTCTCTAAGCTTTGTATAGTGCGCGCAAAATCTTGGACATCACCATTGTTAAATGCTCGCGTTGCTAGAAATTGATAATAAGCAGCTCTTTGTGGCCGATAACCCTGATCAATCCATTGAAATTCTTCCAAACTAATCATTAAGTTATCTAAAATTTGGTTAAATTTATCCGCAGCTATCATCCGCAGCCCTTTTTCAAATTGAATTGCGTTCGGCTTGGAACAAATTCCTAAATAAACGCTTTTGAGCGCCAAGTCTTTTGCCAAACGAATTTTTTTTATTGTTGGACCATACATTTCAACACCACCTAGTTAAGAAAAGTTAACTTTTTCAAGTTAAGTCTATTTAAGCATTGAATAATAACTTTATCAAAACTAAAGGATTGGTTGAAACATGCTTAAGTTTATTCGACAAAACATTAACTTTACACAAATTGCGGGCATCAATTTGCTTTCCAAATTAGGAGATCGTTTGTTTTACACGGCGATGCTAACAATTGCCGCAACCCTACCACAAAATCAAATCGCTGTTACTATCGTCTCTGTCAGTGAGACCTTACCAATTGTTTTTAGCTTCTTTTTAGGCAGTTTAGCTGATCAACAGGCCAATAAATTACGTTTACTGAGTCATAGTTCCCTCTTGCGCGCCTTTTTTTATAGCTTAATCGCTATTTTAGTCAGTCGACATGCCACCTTAATGCTATTAATCATGATGGCTAGTTTGAACTTCTGCTCTGATTTATTGGGTAACTACTCAGCTTCATTAGTCATCCCGTTCACGAAAAGTTTAGTGCGTTCACCAGATTTAGAACAGGCTCAAGGACTAGTCAGTTTGACCAACCAATTAGTTAGTGTACTTGCAACACTTTTAGGTTCAGTCTTACTAATTTGGTGGCCTCCTAAGTTAATAGCGCTCTTTAATGCGGGAATCTTTTTAGTAGTTAGTCTAGGTTATCAAATTTTGCAACCAACTTTAAAGGCAACCGAACGCCAAATACCTAAAAATAGACAAACTTCAACTTGGATAACTACTTTGCAAAATTTTAAATTATTAAAGAGCCAACCGCATTTATGGAACACTTTAGGTCAATTGGCTTTGCTGAATGGCTTCTTTGGTGGATTAACCCCCATTTTCGTCTTATTTCTCAAACACAACCACAATCTTTTATTAGTGCCACGTTCGATCAAAATTGCTTTACTATCTGGACTAACCACTTGTATGATGATTCTAGGTAACAGTCAAAGTAATAAAATACTAACCAACACTGCCATTAAAAAATTAGCTATCAGCGCCGATTGTTGGCTGAGTTTAACCGCAGTAGGTTTATTGCTGAATAACATCTATCTAATTTTCTGGAGTGTGGCCGGTGTTGCCTTTTTATTGGGCTTAATTTCACCACGTTTTTCTGCCCAAGTAATTCGCGTCTTTCCAGCTGCTCGTTTAGGGGGCATCGTCACTATTGCTAATTCACTTTTAGTTTTAGCCCCACCAATGACGAGTTTACTTTTTCCCACGCTAAGTAACTGGAGTCTAACTTTTAGCTACTTCAGCTTTGGAATTTATGGTTTAATCGCTATTCTTCTAGGTAGTCGGAAATGTAATTAGAGAGCTAATTAAGTACTACCATCCCTATAATCCATCATTAAGGAAGAATAGTTGAATTTCGTATCTACACAGAATACATTAAACTCGTAATAATAATTCAGGAGGAAAAAATATGGTACTTATTAAGGAAAAAACACGATTAGAAAAGTGGGGGAACTCTCAAGCTATTAGAATTCCTAACCAGATTATTAAACAATTAAAATTAGATGATAATCAAGACTTGACTGTAACAATTGAAAATGGATCCATTGTTTTAACCCCAATAAAAAAGAAGCCAACTAATATTCACGAACTATTCAAGGACTGGCAAGATGATGGGAAGCGGGAGCACGAACTTGATTGAGGAAAGTCAGAGGGCCATGAACTTCAATGGTAAGCCAAGGCGATATATTTTATGTTAACTTTAATCCAAGCCTTGGTCATGAACAGATGAATAAACGGCCAGCCATTGCTCTAAGTAATGATCTAGTTTATCAAACAAGTAATATGACGATTGTGGCCCCAATCAGCAGTATCGCACGTGCTTTTCCAATGTATCATCGACTAACTGCAAGCAAACAATATCTGGAAAAGTATTATTAGATCAAACAATAGCCTTAGATTTGCGAGCAAGACACGTCACTGATGAAGCAATTGTTGTTCAGTATTGATAATGAATAAAAAGAGTCATTTATTTTATTTATTATCATATAAGTAAAAAGCAGGTGATATCCTCTAACAAGGTTATCGCCTGCTTTATTTATTATTGAATACTATAAATGATTTACCAGACATCATTGATACTAGATACCACTCCCATGTCAAAATCTTCAGCGGATAACTTGGTTATCTGCTCAAATCTGTTAACTACAGTCGGTTGTGGTAATTTAGTTCTTAAAAGCAATCTAGATTCAATCTTGATTGGCACCCAATATCCTAAATCATTGAGATCAGGATATTTATTGACATCAATTTGAATATTATTTTTTAGAACAAATAACATAGTGACCTCTTCCAAAGAACTAGACATAGTTTTTAAAAACTTTTTCATAAATATTACACTTTCTTACTCAACTAATAGATTTCAGAAAACAGTAATTTGATTTTAAACACATAAATAATTTATTATATGAAATTCAATTCTTGTTTACCTATTCAAACTTTAGTATCTAGTTTAATCTAAATAAATTGCATTAACTTCGATCTTGAAAGCTAAAGTTTAATTATTTGATTAAGCCTTTATAATTTCTTCAATGACCATTGCTCATCTAAGACTGCTTCAGTATTATCAGCCAAATCCTTATCAATCTGAACTTGAATCCGTTTCTTTTCTTTAACTACCATGTTTTTCTTGCCTGCCTTTCTTGTTGTACTCAAATGATAATTACCTTTTGAGTATGAACTCAATCAATTTAAACTACTAAAAACTATTATTAGCGAATAAAATCCTGACAGAAAATAATTGTTTCATGTCATGTATCTAACAAATAAATGTAAAATTGATGACGATTATCCTACCCAATAAAACTAACCAAAAGTTGCCTAAATTATTCCTATGATATTACTTCTCATAAAGCTAGAACAAAAATCGTTTAATTTGCGCTAGAATACGCACATTATTCTTATTGTCCTAGTTTTTTATCTTTATGCCAATTAGCTACCTGTTAAAGATGATTATCATAATTTATCGTTATAAGCTAACAAGCTATTTTTTAATTATGCCTTTAAAATTTGTTCAATGGCCGCCGCTACTCCGTCAGCAACGTTCGTCGTAGTTACAAAATCGGCTTGCTTTTTAATAGCTGCCGCAGCATTGGCCATCGCAATACTTTGACCAGCAACTTGAAACATTGCCAGATCATTTTCACCATCACCAATGGCATAACACCGCGTTAAATCCAATGACAATTCTTGGCTTAATTGTTTCAAAGCTTTTCCTTTACTACAATTTGCTGCCATCAGCTCTACATTCCGTGACGAAGAAGAGACAACACTCAATTCTTGATTCATAGTTCTAATTTTTTGCAACAACGCCGATTGTTCACTAAAAACTTCAAATTTAAGCATCTGCTGCTGTTTTGTTTTCATGATATTCACATCATCAACCGGTTGATTAACCTGATAAAAGGCATGATTATAAAATTGCTGTGCTTGCCGTACCTCAGCCGGATCCAAACTAGCACTACGTGCTTGTGCTATCTTCCATAAACTAGCATTAGTTTCCGGATAACGCCGCGTATAAGCACCTTGAGGATTATAAAGTGTATAAATTAATTGCTGCTGTTCACACAAAGCGATGGTTTTCTCTAACGCCGCTGTCATTGGTAATTCATGACTAGCAATGACTTGATCGTTTTGGTCAACCACCAATGCACCATTCAGTGCGATAATCGGGCCACGCAACTGATACTGACGTAACATTTGTCTGATATTCGTCACAAATCTGCCCGAAGCAATCACTAATAAATTCTGCTCCAACCACTTATGTAAAGCTACAACATTGGGCTGTGAAATTTGCCCCTGCGCATTAAACAACGTCCCGTCTAAATCACTTACCAAAACTTTCACACTGCTCGCCTCTTTGATTAATTTATAAAAAAACTAGCTTGCTCTTTTCAAACATCAGAATCTAAAAATCTATTGCTTATTATTCCAGGATCCTACTTACTTTTTAACAAGTATGTTACTTAAATTTTAACAAATGCTTTTGATTAGGACGTTCTCGAAAATTAATAAACTGCGCTAAAGTTTTAAATCGTAAATAAATATTGCGTTCCTTAATATACTGTAAACTACAGCCAGGCTGACGCCGATAAGTATGGCCCGGATAAACTAATAAATCCGGAGCTAAAGCCTTGATGCGCTGCAAAGAAGCAAACATTTCCTGATTAGCTTGATCATAGTCACCACACAAGCCACAGCCTTCCACAAATAACGTATCTCCCGTCAACAAATACTGGTCATTAATCACAAAACAACTGGAACCTACCGTATGCCCCGGAGTTAACAAACACTTAATCTGTACGTCAGCAAACTGATAACTTTGTTCATTCTCAAATGTCGTCACTGCAATCGTTGGCTGGCGTCCTTCTTTAAGCCATTGCTGCCATTCTAGCTTAGCAACATACAAGTGACAGTTAAAATGTTGTTGTAAAAAAGGCAATCCTTCCACGTGATCGTGATGCCGATGGGTTAAAAAAATAGTCAAAGTTTGACTAGTATTTTGCTGTAAGAGCGGATAACTTTGTTCAATATCAGCTGGCGGGTCAATTACCAACAGCTGGTCAGTTTTAGTTTTGATAATGAAATAATTGTTTTTACCCCAAGAGGTACTTTTTTGTATTAAAAATTGCATGCTTTGAACCTACAATCAAAAATTTTGTGACAGCTTACTTTTTATATTATATACCCTTAATATACATTACAAATAAACCAATAGTGATAATCCATAAAATTATTAATAATATTTTGTCTGTATAATTCATAGAATGACTTTCCTTTCAACAAGATCTATCAGCATCAATAGTTTAAGTATATCATCGATAAATTATTGCCAATCAAAAAATTATTTTTTCAAATGTTGACTCCTCCGCCATTATTGAGGACGTTCATCTCTTCCGTAATATTGTGGTTCAGTGACGTTCAGATTTGTATTATCCAACCATTTCTTTAACCGTTGTCCTAATTCAACGGTCATAGGCCCGGTTGCTTGTAACTGAGCTTGACTAATGTGATTAACATGCACGCCCGCCGAAACAACGCCAACTCCCGGTAAACTGGCCTTGATAATATGAATAATTTGCCGCGCAAGGACACCATCTTTATGTACTCGTCCATCATGACTAGGAAACGCTTGGTTCGTTATTTTTCCCGTTTGGTCAATCATGGTCAGTGCTCCAATATGTGGATGATCGCCACCAGTTAAATTAACCAAGAGATCCTTACCGATAAATTTTGCTTCAATTTGCAACGAAAAGTCTAACCGTGTAACTACAGAAGTATATTTTTTAGTCATTTTCATTCTCCTACCCAAGTCATTGAATTTTATCACTGCGCTCTTTGTCAAAAAATCATAACTGAGCGTCAAGCCAAGTTTAATTATGTTATGCTATTCTAGCACGGTAAAATCATCGAGTTCAAATTGATCTCTACTGACCATAATTATTATAATAACTGTGAAGATCAGGTCATATTTGAAACAATTAAAACTTGACACGAAATCACTACTATGAACTAACAGCAAGTGCAAACTTTATTAATCATAAATTATTCCCTAGGAGTTGATGATACATGACTAAAGAAAAATGGGATCTACGCAAGGTTCTCTCCGAGATTCACGATGATCCGCAAAATTATCATGAAACTGATGTTGCGGTTGATCTAAATGCGGAATTAGCCGGTGTTTATCGCTATATTGGTGCCGGCGGTACAGTTGAGCGGCCTACGCAAGAAGGACCAGCCATGATGTTTAACAATGTGACTGGTTTTCCCGATACCCGTGTCTTAATTGGTTTGATGGCGAGTCGCAAAAGGGTCGGTAAAATTTTACACCATGACTACAAGACGCTAGGTAAAATGTTCAATGAAGCTGTTTCACAGCCAATTGCCCCTGTAGTCGTAGCTGAAAAAGACGCTCCTGCTCATGAAGTTATCCATCGCGCAACCGATAAGGATTTTGATATTCGCAAATTAGTGGCTGCCCCCACCAATACTCCACAAGATGCTGGCCCATATATTACCGTTGGGGTCGTTTTGGGTTCTAACATGCAAAAAAGTATGTCTGATGTGACCATCCACCGGATGTGTATCGAAGGTAAAGATACACTAGGAATTTATATTATGCCTGGTGGTCGCCACATTGGGGCCTTTGCCCAAGAATATGAACAAGCAAATCAGCCCATGCCAGTTACGATTAACATTGGACTTGATCCAGCAGTCACGATTGGTACTACTTTTGAACCACCAACAACCCCCTTAGGCTACAATGAATTAAGTGTGGCCGGTGCCATTCGCCAACAACCAGTCGAATTAGTTAATGGCGTTTCCGTGGATGAAAAGGCCATCGCTAGATCCGAGTATACCCTAGAAGGATATATCATGCCTAATCAACGGATTCAAGAAGATATTAATACCCTCACTGGTAAGGCTATGCCTGAATTTCCAGGTTACGACGGCGATGCTAATCCCGCAGTGCAAGTAATTAAAGTAACTGCCGTGACTCATCGTCAAAATCCAATCATGCAAAGTGTCATTGGCCCCAGTGAGGAACATGTTAGCATGGCGGGAATCCCCACCGAAGCTAGCATCTTGCAATTAGTGAATAAAGCCATTCCGGGCAAAGTACTCAATGTTTACAATCCCCCGGCAGGCGGTGGCAAGCTAATGACAATTATGCAAATTCACAAGGATAATGAAGCGGACGAAGGAATACAACGACAAGCAGCTTTATTAGCCTTTTCAGCGTTTAAAGAGTTAAAGACCGTCTTTTTAGTTGATGAAGATGTGGATATTTTTGATATGAACGACGTTGTTTGGACAATTAACACCAGATTTCAAGCTGATAAAGATCTGATGATATTACCAGGAATGCGGAACCATCCATTAGACCCTTCTGAACGGCCAGAATATGATCCCCAGTCAATTCGTTTTCGCGGAATGAGCTCTAAATTGGTCGTTGATGGTACTGTTCCGTTTGATATGAAAAAACAATTTCAAAGAGCACAATTCATGAAAGTTCCTGACTGGAAAAAATATTTGGAGTAAATACCTAATGAAAAGAATCGTTATTGGAGTAACTGGAGCTTCGGGGACAATTTATGCAATCGACCTTTTACAAAAGCTCCAGCAAATTACTGACGTTGAAACGCACTTAGTCATGAGCAAATGGGCCAAACAAAATTTAGCCTTAGACACTGATTACCAGCTCAATGATGTCACTTCCTTAGCCGATTATGTCTATGATAATCGTAACCAAGGAGCAAAAATTGCTAGTGGGTCCTTTTTAGTTGATGGTATGGTCATTGTACCAGCTAGCATGAAAACCGTGGCCGGAATTGCACACGGCTTTTCAGACAATTTGATTGGACGCGCCGCCGACGTCATGTTAAAAGAACAACGTAAGTTGATTGTCGTTCCTCGTGAATCGCCGTTAAGTACCATCCACTTAGAAAATTTAACTAAACTATCCCAACTAGGAGTACAGATCATTCCTCCTATCCCTGCATTTTATACACACCCTTCATCAATCCAAGATCTGCTCGACCATCAATCAATGAAAGTTTTAGATGCCTTGGGCATTCCAAACGAATTCTCCCAACGCTGGAATGGCAAATAGTTCTGATAATCATCATCAATCTTATATTTTGACTCTCGAATCTACCAAAGAAGCTGCAGTCTTTCAATTAAGATTTTGCTGCTTTTTTTGTGTTTCAAACAAGAAAAGCTTACGTGCAGCCACTATTAACAATAATGTCAAATAACAACTTTACTTTTACGAAAGGCTTTTTACTATGGAAAATTCCTTAGGACCATTAATCAAAGCTGCCCGCCAAACAGCTCACCTCTCACAAAAACAAGCTTGCCTCAATATCTGTAGTCAACCAATGCTCTCAGCCATTGAGCATGATCGTTATACTCCTAACGCCCAATTACTCTTCGCTTTATGTGACCGGCTACAAATCAACCTCTTACGGCATTAGTGCCGATCAACGGCTCAATCAAACTTTGGAACAATTATGTAATCAACATAAATATCAAGAATTAGCTAACTTCTTAACCAAGTCCACAACTATTAATCAAGTTGGTACTATCTTACAAGAACAGTCATATTACTATTATCTAGGTGTTGCTCAAGTCAATACCCAACAACTTGACGAAGGCTTACAAAGCTTAAAATTAGCCCTGGCTGAATTGCAGCCTACCACTAACCCCACCACTTTGACTCGCTTATGTCACATAGCTTTAGCTTATACCTACTCATGCAAATACAACTGGCAGCTAATGAAAAACTATCAAAAATTAGCCTGGCAAAATTTTGGCGCTGCTCCTTATGAAGAGAATTTGAACATTATTGGTTATTTGACGGCTTTAATGACTTATAATCAAGCTGATTACGTCAAAGCTAGTCAGCAATTGACCCAGGCCATTGCCTTTATTACTCAGAATAACTCTCATTATATGTTGCTAAATTGTTATTATTTACTAGCTCAGAGTGCGGAACATTTAGAGCAAAAAAATCAAGCTCAAGAAGCTCGTTTACGCCAAAATATTTTGGCGGAATGGTTCCCTGAAGATTTACACCATGTCAATTAAGATTCTGAGATAAGAACTAATTAGTTTTTATTAGTATTATTATTTTTGTCAAAAATTGATTTCTCCTATACTGAAAGCATCACAAGGAGGAAATTATTATGAACCAAGTATTATTTTCAAACATGGCTTTAGCTCAAGCCAACTTAGCAAGTGTGCATCATATTTTGGATCATCCCCAAGAGTTATTACAGTGGGTGCCAGAAATTGATACTGTCCAAATGGGAGAAGCGTCCGATCGCTTTCAAATCAAGCGCGCCGATTACGCTTTAAATGATCAAGAAACCATTCAAGTGATGGTTACTCCAGCACAAGTGAAGTATCTCAGCAGTCAAGGGCGTTTAGCCTATCAATTAATCTTTAACTTAACAGAACAAAACAAGCAAGTACTAATTCAAGAAGAACTAAGTGTTGACCCCCAAGCAACTAAGCACTTACCTATAAAGTTATTAACGCCAGTTGCCAAACATGCTTTTCAAACTAATTTAGCCAACTTAGTCCAGGTCATCGAACAACAGCCTGGATAAGTTAAAACCCAAAAAGGAAACCTTCGTTTAATAATGACGAAGCGTTTCCTTTTTAGTTTGGTTTTAAATCATTGAACTCATAGCAATTAAAATTAAGCTTTTTAACTTATGCTGGGCTGTCCTAAAAAATTGTATTGCCGATTATTTTAAACAATTAGGTCTGTCAAATATAGTATTTTAGTATCTTGGATAAACCCGGCATTCTTATAAAGCTGCAATGCCGGTAAATTATCACCCATTACGCCAATAACACACCGTTTATTACCTAATTGCTTCAGCTTTTGTAAAATCTGAGTAATAAAAATAGTTCCATATCCTTGTTTTTGGTATTGTGCAGCTATAAATAAATCAAAAAAATAATATTCAGTTTCAAAATTAATAGCACAATACCCAATAATTTGATTATTTTTATGCAAGACGTATTGGATAATATTGGTATCTAAAAAACTATTGCGAATATAATTTTCACTAATCGTTGAATCATTATCAAAAACTATGCTTTCCATTTTAGAAACAGTAGATATCTCCGCATCAGTTAGTTCTGATGTAAAAATATTTTCATCAAACTTTACCGAGTGGAACTCTTTTAAATCCAAACTTAATTGATATTCCGTATTAGAAATAGATAATTGGTTGTGTGTCAAAAATTCAGGATAATTTTTTAAAAAGTTTTGTTCCGAAATATATTCCCATTTAGTGTAATTATAATTATGCAAAATTTTCTTAACATAGGACAATAATTTTGTTGCCACCCCTTGTTTCCGCGCATCAGGTAAAACATTAATATAAAGATCTACTATACCGTTACTTGGTTTTTCATCCGCATAGATCATAACCATACCAACCAATTTTTGCTTTTGATAAGCCAATAAAAAAGTTGGCATATCCGGAAAAAAATTAAATTGATTACTCAGATAAGGATCACGAAAAGTATGATCATATTGATGAACCTTCTGTAACAATTGCTTTACTGCATTGATTTGCTCAACATTTAATTTCTTCAAAATCTTAATATCCATACAAACACCCTCTATGCGTATACATTAAATTTTGTAAAATCATCACATTTAACTCATTTTTAATAATAACGGTTATTGTATATTAACTTTCTTCAGAAATAAATTAAGTATGGGATAAAAATTTACTTGAATCTTTTCTCTTTATAGGTAGCTTTAAAATAAGACGGGCTAATACCTCATTCTGGATCTAATATAAAAGGACTGATTAATTAGTATACGAGCTTACCCATATCTAAATTAATCAGTCCTACTTAAAAATCTTTATCTCAGAATCAAACAGACACTTCTGTATTCAATTAACCTTCCAATTTATGATGAATTTTCTGTAGTTTCGTTTCAATTGTGTCCGTATGACCTGGTCGAATATCAGCATTTAGCGAAACATAAGCTCTAATTCCCTGATCAGTTAAGGTTTGGACTGCCTTTTGTACAGTAGCCATCACTTCGGACCATTCGCCTTCAATCTCGGTACCCATTGCTGTTGTTTTATACGTCAAACCAGAAGCTTCAATCACACCGATAATATCATCAACGTAACCACTTAAATGCTCACCAACGCCCAAAGGCGCAATTGCTACTGAAATTAAAGTATTCATTCTAATGTCTTCTTTCTAAGAACTTTCTATATAAGTTATTATAGCATCATTTTAGTATGATAAAACTGCTTAAGAGAGAATCGTATGCAACACGCAGAACAGCTTACAGATACTCTATTTAAGATTTTTGTTGTTATAGCCATGCACGAGTTTTGTGTACGTTTTGTGTTAAAGAGCTTCCGGAATGGTAAATAGAACTGGTTCCGCCAACAAACCAATCAGCTCCCGAAGCTACGCAGCGTGGTATTGTTTGTTGGCCTAAATTGCCATCTACTTCAATGGCAACATCTAATTTGGCAGCTTGGATTTTCGATTTTAATTGTTCAATCTTAGAATACATTTCAGGAATAAATTTTTGACCAGCAAAACCGGGATTCACAGTCATTAAGACTACATAGTCAACTACTGGCAAAACATAATCTAGCACATTCAAAGGGGTCGCGGGATTAATCGCCACTCCGGCTTTCATACCAGCATTTTTGATAGCTACCAAAGTTCCTTGCAAGTTATTGGTTGCTTCAGCATGGATGGACATCATATCAGCACCAGCTTGTTGAAATAAAGTTACAAAACGCTCCGGTTGTTGGACCATTGTGTGAATATCTAGCGGTTTAGTTGTTAACTGCCGCACTGCTTGTACAAAGTCCGGACCCAAAGTAAAGTTGGGGACAAAACTACCGTCCATAATGTCGATATGATAATAATCAACACCAGCAGTATCCAATTCTTGTACATCACGAGCTACATTACCTAAATTGGTACACATTAAAGATGGTGCAATTTTTTTATTCATCTCTTAACCTCCGCCAAGAAGTTAAGCAGCAATATTATTATATTAATTTTTAGGAACAATAAACGGCACATATTGACTTAATGATTGATCCTTTTTGTCTGAAATTAATGTAACATCAGCTAGATCGAAAACGTGAACTGTCGATATTCTATGAAATTTACTACTGTCGCAAAGAAGATAAGTTTTCTGTGAATTATTCTTTACAATTCTCTTTTTCTCTGCTTCATTGATGTTTGGAGTAGTTACACCCTTGTTCTCATCAATTCCATTTGCACCTAAAAAAGCACAATCAAAATATAAATTCTTTAAATTATTGCGCGTCAAGCTTCCACTTAAAGAAGAAATAACTGGATTATAGTAACCGCCTAATAAAATAATATCAGCTTGAACTTCATTATTAATATTCAAAACTTTAGTATTAGTAGTATAGATAGTTATCTTTTGGTCAATAATTTCATTTAACAAAAGAGCATTATTCGATCCAGAATCAACATAGACACTATCGCCAACAGAAATTTGTTCAGCAGCTAATTGAGCAATTATCTTTTTTTTCTTAGAGTTTAAAGAAGTTTTTCTTGCAATTGAAAGCTCACCAGTTGGCGATGTCATCGTAAAAGCTCCGCCTGATAAATGCTTAATTTTACCATCAACTTCTAGCTTCTTTAAATCTCTTCGGAGAGTAGATCCCGAAACATTAGAAAAATCTTGTTGTAATTCATCAAACTTAACTATTTCTTTATTGGATAGATAATCAATAATTTCTTTTTGTCGTTCGTACGGGATCATTTATGATTTCACCTAGTTATACATTAATATTTAATTCTGACCACATATTAATGATAACATTGATGCTGAAGTTTTAACTCAATTTTTCAGTACGCTGGGTAAACAAATAGCCTAAAATAGCAGAAACAATAAAGGAAATTCCTAATCCAATAATGGCATTAATAAAATTACCAGCATGCTTCGTAATGAAAGCGGGACAAGTTGTTACACTACCAAACACAAATGCATTCGTAACTACTTTCGTCAAACCAAGATATGCACCTCCGACCATGCCACCAATGATTTGCGAAAGCCACAGTTTTCTGTTTTTTACTAATAAACCAAATAAGGTTGGCTCAATAATTGCTGATAAAGCAATGGTAATAAATCCAGTTAATGCAAAACCACGTAGCTTCGGATCTTTGGCTTTCAACCAAACGCCGATAGTAGTTCCAATGACTGCAAAATTGCAGGCAAACGTCCATGGACAAATATAATCAAATCCATAATTAGCTATATTATTAATCATAATCGGATTAACAGCCCAATGAATCCCCATACTTACAAGTACACTCCAACCGCCACCAACAACCAATCCTGCAATAGCGCTACTCTTGCCGATTAACCAATTAACCAGTGCAGCAATAAATTTGCCACTGTAAACACCAATCGGTCCAATCACAATGATTGTTAGCGGTACCATTACAAGCAGAGAAATTAATGGCAATAAGACTAACTTCAAATTTTCTGTAATGTGCTGATCTAACCATTTATATAAATAAGAATATGCCCATATACTTAAAATAATTGGTACAACTGTAGAATTATAATTCATTAAAACTGCTGGTATCCCAAAGAAATGTGTAATGAATCCGTTTCCCGTTTTTCCCATTAACGAAATTAAATCTGGATAAAGTAACGAAGCACCAATTAAAGCTGAGATATAAGGACTTGCACCAAAACGTTTAGCTGAAGTAAACGCTAACAAAATTGGCAAGAAATAAAATACACTCATAGAAGCTGCATATAAAATGACATAAGTTCCGGATTTTTCTTTGATCCAACCAAGTTGTGTACATAAAATTAATAAACCACGCAAAATTCCCGAACCTGCCAAAGCTGGTAATAATGGTGCAAAAATGGCTGAAATGGCCGAAAAGATTCGTGATATAATACTGCCTTTTTCTTGATTGCCAGCTTCTTTTTTTACATCATTATTCACATTATCAGTCTGATTTCCTGATTGAAGTTGAACTTGTTTTTCAAATTCTGAATATAATTTGGGAACCTCGGTTCCGATCAAAATTTGATATTGACCAGCTTGATATACGACATCAATCACTCCGGGCAAGTTCTTAATTTGTTCATCTTTGGCCAAAGATCGATCTCGCAAATTTAACCTTAGGCGTGTGGCACAATGTGACATGTTACTAACATTAGTAACACCACCGACATTTTTTAAAATACCAATCGCAGTTTGCTTAAAATCGGTTGCCATAGTTAATTCTCCCCCTTTTATTTAGGATTGTTTAAAAAACTTAGCAATAGTTTTTGGATTTGAATTGGATCACTTTGTTCAATAATTGATTGAATTTTATCAATACCAACTTCAGTAATCATTTGATCCAATTGATGAATCATTTCAATATTTTGTTGACACTCTGCTGCACTATCTTCAACTACCGGAAAAGTATCAAAATAAATAACTCCATCGTAATTATGCTTTTTTAAATAAAACATAAATTCTAACGTTTTAAATGGACTGGATGTGGCTATCATTAATCCATCATCATTTAATCCATATCCATCATTTAAATGAACTCCGAATAATTGTTTCCTTCCAGCAAAAATATCAGCCGCCATTGCTGGATTTTCGTGTTTCATCAACATGTGGCAATAGTCCAATGTCACACCAAAATTCTTGCGATTAATTTCATGTAATAACATTCCATCCATGCCCAAACTATCAGCAAAGGCATAAGCTCTAGGTTGAAAAGGCTTATATTCTAGACTAAATTTTAAATCTGGAGCGTAATCACACATTTTTTGAAATGCGGTAACTATTTTATTCAACATTTCTGAATAATTAACTTGGAAACTATAGTCAAAGCCATCATGTGCCATCCAAACTGTCACTATTTGCCCACCAGCTGCTCGACAAAAGTCGGCTGCTTGTAAACAAAGATTCAATGCATCCTCTGACAATCGCGGATCAGCATTTCCCAAATCGCCATTAACAAATTTGTCGTTAAATCTCATCTCTAATCCATTAAGCTTCAAATTATTCTTTACTAGTAAATCATGAAGAACTTCTGGTGTAATATCTTGCACCTGTTCTGGAAAATTGACATCCACATATTCCAAACCTAATTGAGAAAAATTTTGTAAAGTTTCACTTAAACTCAACCTTTCTTTTTGTCGAAAAGAATTTACTCTTGATGCTAACTTCATTTAAAATCCCCCTTTTTGTGTTCAAGCCGAGTATATCACCACATTTTTTCATTATCAATCATTTTTTATCATAAATTATCATTTATTTTCAGTGAAACAAAATTGACCATTTAAAACAAAGTGAAGGATTTTCTTGAGAAAACGTTTTCTCTATTATTATAATACTTTGTTTTTTTTAAAAACAAACCAAATCATCAATAATTGTCTTAAACAGCTAATTTGTAGCCAGACTTGAAATCAATAATAGAAAGATATATCATTCTATCTGAGAAAACGTTTGTTCAAAAAGAATGTATTTTTACTACAAGGAGGTTCTTTAATGACTAAAATTGCTTTTGGCTCTGACCATGTTGGCATCGAATTAAAGCCAATTATTATTGAGTATGTAAAATCTTTAGGCTATGAAACAATTGATTTAGGTACTTATACAAAAGAAAGAACTGATTACCCTATTTACGGTAAAAAAGTCGGTGAAGCAGTTGCACAAGGAAAAGCTGATTTAGGAATTGTTATCTGTGGTACGGGTGTAGGAATTTCCTTAGCTGCCAACAAGGTGGCTGGTATTCGTGCTGCTTGTGTGAGTGAACCATATTCCGCTGAATTATCTCGACGTCATAATAATAGTAACGTCTTGGCTTTTGGCGCCAGAGTGATTGGTAGTGAACTAGCGAAAATGATCGTCAAAGCTTGGTTAGAAGCACAGTATGAAGGTGGTCGTCATCAACGAAGAATTGACGAATTAATCGCCGAAGATAAAAGAAATAATGAACTTTTTCAACAAATAGTTAATTCAACTGCTAAAAAATATCAAGACTAACCAAAATAAAAAACTTTATGCTAAAGTAGATTAATATGCTTAACATAAAGTCTTTTATTTTGGAGTTACTAAAATGACAAATCAAACCAAAGTTTCAATTAGAGACATCGCTAAATTAAGCGGTGTTTCCGTTTCCACGGTATCACGGGTGATTAACAATAACGGTCGCTTTTCAGAACAAACCCGAAAAAAAGTTCTTAAAGTAATTAATCAATATCATTATCAAACTAATACTGCTGCTAAAACTTTACGCATGAACAAATCTAATACCATCGGCATTTTGGTGCCAGATCTTTCAAATTCCTTTTTCGCAGATTTAGTTGAAAACATCGAAAAAATTTTATTTCAAAATAATTATGCTACAGTAATTTGTGATACTAATAAAAATATACAGCGAGAAAATACCTATTTACAAATGTTAGAAGCAAAATTAGTTGATGGAATTGTCATGATCTCAGGTCAGCAATTAGATAATGATATTCATATGAATATATCGACACCTGTTATTTATATTGATCGTAACGAAAACACCAAAAACATTTACGTTGGTTCTAATAATGAGCAAGGAGCTCATCTTGCTACAAAGCATTTGATTCAAGCCGGCACCATTCCCGTAATGTTCACTTCATCCAATCAGAAAATTTCTTCTAATAATGATCGTATTAAGGGATATCGTGAAGAGATGTTAAAAAATAATTTCGATCACAGTCAACAAATAGTTATTGATATCAAAACTGAACGTCAAAAAATTAAGCAGCGAGGAATTGAAATTCGTAGTATTTTACGTAATCTGATGTCCAAAAAAAAACTACCCTTAGGAATTTTTGCAATTAGTGACACCATTGCTGCCGAAGTTATTTTAGCAGCTCACGAATTAAATCTTAATATCCCACAAGATTTAAAAGTAATTGGGTTTGATGATGCTCCGATTGCCCGCTATTGTTACCCGCAATTAACAACGATTAAACAAAACACCGCAGCTATTGCTCAAAATGCCAGCAACTATTTATTACAACTAATTCAAGGTAAATTAGACAATTCCGATATTACCAAAATTGTTGATGTTCAGTTGATTGAACGAGGAACTGTTTAAATTGTAGGATGATTAATCTGTCTCATTTTTCTTATTAGAACAATTAACGATATTAGTATAAACTTTCGCCGTAATTCCATAGATTATTCCGTAATAGGCAGCCACTAATACTATCAGCGTCAATGAAATAATGGCAAGTAATTTAAAGCTATAAACAAAGAGCATTACTAAGACGCTTTTTATTGCCGGCAATGCAAAAAGTAAATTAATAATAGCTCCAATCAACGGTAACATAAACAACAATAAAATTTGACTATGAATAGCTTTTTTAGTTTCTAATTTACTCAGTCCTACTTCTTGCATAATTAGAAAGCGTTTTTGATCAGCATAACCTTCTGACAATTGTTTATAATAAATCAGTAGGGCCATGACAATAATCATACTTAAGCTAATTAAACCACCAACAAACAAGACGCTGCCTACTAGCGAATTCATATATTGCTCCATTTGTACTTTAGCCGAATATTTATCACTATCCAATTTTAGTAGTGATGGTATTTGGCTTGCAAATTTTAATTTATGCTTTTGTGCCCCTTGAATATTTTGTCCCTGAACATATAACCAAGGTTGAGGATTAATCTGATGTGCTACTTGCTGATTAGCTGTAATAATAAAAATTGGTCGATAAATTGAACGCTGATAACTAAATCCTAACTTAAATTGTGGAATAACTTTAACCTGATAACTTTGCTGATTGAAATTCAAAGAATGCTTTAAAGCTAAATTATCAGCTGAATACACTAAAATTTGGTGCTTTTTTAAATGCAAGGAAGTTTTTTGAATTCTATTATAATCACTAACACTAATTGTACTGACTTGATAAATAATATGCATGCCACCAGTCATTGGACGTAGTTGTCCATCTTGAATCACCGACGGTATTGGAGTAGTCATTTGCATTTGCTCTGATTGTCGTAAATTAATTTGATTTTGCTTAGCTGCCCGGTGCAATATTTGTTGTTGTTGGTACGAAAATGGATGCTGTTGAACCAGCATTAAATCGGCGGGATTATAAGTGTTAACTAACTTTTCTTTACCTAAATATAAGCCAGTGCTCCCCACCAAACTGACTAAGATAGCACTACACAATAAACAGATAGAAGCCAAACTTAACGCGTTTTGTTTCATTCGGTATGATAATCCAGATAAAGCAATAAAATGTGACGGCTGGTAATAAAAATGTGGTCGTTGCTGTAAAAAATTTAATATCCAGACGCTGGAAACTAAAAAGACCAAGTAAGTTCCCAAAACAACAAATACTACTGCCACTAAAAATTGTGAAAGTGAAGCAACCGTAGGTTTGGTTTTAACAGCCAGATAGTAACCTACCGCTAAGAGCAACACACCTAAACCACCTAATAAGCCATTACTTCTAGGCTTAACTTCGACCTGATTAGTTTGTTGCCATAAAACTACCGGTTGTAATTGACGAATTTTCCAAAAGTCACTGAGTAATAGCCATAAAAATAGCAAACTAAAAATTGCAATAACGACTAACAAACCAGTTTGCGAAAATTGTTCAACAATTGCTTTGGTTTGGAGCAGATTACATAAAATCAAGAAAAATAATTTGTTAAACACTAAGCCACTAACTAAACCACCTACCAAACTAACAATCAATAAAAATAAGACTTCGATTGTTAGAATTAAATTCAAATCTTTAGTAGCTAAACCTAACATTTTATACAATGCTAACTCATGAACCTGTTGTTTAATCAAAAAACGATTAACATAAATCATTAAAAAAAGAGTTAATAAAGTAACAAAAACGGTACCCAAGATCATTAAATAAATGGTTTGTTGACCCAACGCCAACTTGTTCAAACTAGTATTAAAACAGGTATTCCAAAAAATATAATTGACGGCAACCAAAGTAATACTAGCCAAGATAAACGGTCCGTATTGTTCACGGTGGTGCGTTAATGCATGCCCAGCCAATTTAAAGTGAATCATTGCTGTTCACCTCCAACCAGTAAGGTGGCACTTGCAGTGATTTGTTGCAAATATTGACTAGCAGTTTGATTACCGCGAAACAGTTCATGAAAAATCAAACCGTCTTTAATAAATAAAACGCGTTTGGAATGACTGGCAGCCAAAGCACTGTGCGTGACCATTAAAATAGTTTGTCCTTTAGCGTTAACTTGTTCAAATAAATCCAACAATAATTCAGAATTATGTGAATCCAAGGCACCTGTAGGTTCATCAGCTAAAATTAATTGTGGTTGTGTGATTAAAGCCCTTGCTGCTGCCACTCTTTGTTGCTGCCCACCAGATATTTCGTAAGGATAGCGCTGCAATAAATCAGTAATTTGTAAAACCTTAGCCAGTGGTTGTAAGCGCTGTTGTAGAATTTTAGGTTCAGTTTTAGCTAGTACCAACGGTAATAAAATATTGTCTTGATTATTAAATGTATTAAGTAGATTAAACTTTTGAAAAACAAAACCTAAATGTTGTCTACGATATAAAGCGGCTTGATTTTCTGTTAGTTGAGCTAAATTTTGCTCATTTATTTGAATGAAACCACTAGTTGGCTTATCTAAAGTAGCAATCAAATTTAAAAGCGTTGATTTGCCAGATCCAGACTCACCCATTATCGCTACATATTCCCCCGCTTCAACTGTCAAAGAAATATCTTTCAAAGCTTGTACTTCAACTTGATGAGGTTGTGTAAACTTCTTTTGCACATGCTGTAATTGTAATAAACTCATCGTTTACCCTCCCTAAGTTATTCGATAAGTTTATTTTAAAAAGCTTTCACTTTAACAACAAGTTACAATCCCTGCCGTTAAGTTACAATTTCGCAACCTCTTTAATTTGATCTACTGGAAAAATCAGACTAACTACCGTTCCTTGCTGATATTTGGACGATATCGTTAACTGGTCGTGAAACTTTTGACTAATTTGTCGGGCCAAATATAACCCCATTCCTGTTGCATTAGGATTATTCCGGCCATTAACTCCAGTAAATCCGGCTTCAAATACGCGTGGCAAGTCACTAGCCACAATCCCAATACCCGAATCAACAACCCTTAAGCAATTGTGTTCCCAAACCAATTTAATTTCACTTCGATCGTCCGAATACTTCCAAGCATTAAAAATTACTTGTTCCAATATTACTTGCAGCCATTTAGTATCTGTCAAAACCTGAACCGCTGGAACTTGAATACGTGGAGAAATTTGGCGTTGAATAAACAGCGGCGCAAATTTTTGTAAAACAGTTTCTATAACTTGTGTCAAGGAGACCCAATTAAAACGTAAATCATGTGTTAAATTTAAAAAACGATCATAATCTAACATCGAATCTAATTGCTGCTGAATCAACTTGGTTTGCGTTCGAACCGCGATAGTATTCAGCTGCTCAATACTCTCACTCATTAATAACAGATCCGTAACTGGAACTTTGATTTCATGAGCCCAATGTATTAAATAATCTTGTTGATACTGAGCCTTTTGCTTTTGCACTTTTTGGTCAGACTTTACTTGCTGCTGCAAAGTTTGTAATTTGTGCAATAAAAGATAGTTTTCCCAATCACTAGCCGATAAATCTTGAAACAATGTTGGCTGGGAAAAATCTGTTTGCTGCAACTTTTGCCCCTTACGCCACTGATAATAAGTTTTCAAACCGCAATAGACCCCTACAAATAGTAAACTAAAGCGAATAAAATCACCCAAAATAATTATTGGTAAATGATACAAAACAAATAAAATACTTAGTAAAACTAACAAGCCACAATAGCTCAGTAAGCTTAGCAATGCCGGTTTAATCAAGAGCCACATTTCCTTTTTATTCATAAGCACATAACCGATAGCCACTACCAGGTTCAGTTACAATATATTGTTGCAGGTCAATTGGCTTCAGTTTGCGGCGCAATCGGCTAAAATTAACTCGCAAAGCTTGCTCATCCAAAAACAGACCTCCCTGCCAAAAAGTCTCCAAAAAGTGTTGCGTAGAAATTACTTGATTAACATTTAAAAATAATAATTGTAAAATATCGCCTTCAGTCGGTGACAAATTAACACGTTGCTGGTTAAAAACTACTTCATTTCCTAAAGTGTAAAGAGTATAAGGTCCAAACTGTAATTGACCACTTTGAACTTGTTGATCATAAGTCTGTAATCGCCGTAACATCGCTTGAACTTTAGCAAGTAAAATGCTAATCGTAAAAGGCTTAATAACATAATCATCTCCACCTTCAGCTAATGCTCGCAACATACTGGTTTCTTGATCAATAGCTGACAAAAATAACAATGGTACTGTCGAAATTTGACGTAACTGTTGTGCCCAATAGAAACCATCAAAATATGGCAAATTAATATCCATAATAACCAAATCTGGCTTTAATTGTTTAAATTCTGCGATAATCTTTTGAAAATCTGAAACGCCAACTACTTTCAACGACCACTTAGCGAAGTTTTTTATTACGGTTTGCAATAAAGTATTGTCATCATCGATCATCATAATTGTTTGCATCTGGATTGCCTCTCCCCCAAACTTAAGTATTAACGTGATAATTAGCTTTAATTTACCATAAATTGACTAAAATTAACTCTGAATTAACAAATATCTTTCTTAGAAATCTTTCCGCAAATTCATAATGTATTTAAACTGTCATAACAATTTTTAATTTCTAGTCATTTTTCCGTAAGATTTTCTTTAAATTTCACCAAAACAATGAGATCTTATATGATATAATTTTAATCGGCAACTCGCCCCGTAAGGGGGTGATACCGTGTTTCAGACATTTTTCGTAACTGTTGTTGCACCGATTATTGTTAGAGTAACAACACAAGTGCTTGTTGATTGGTTACACAGCAAGCATAAAAATAGCTGAGTTGCTAAGTAACTACACATAAAAAAGCCATTCCTATCTCCAGTAGGAATGGCTTTTGTGTTATACCATGTTAGACACTTTTCGTACTTACAAGGATAGTATATCATAATTGTGTTAATATTCAAATTAACCAAGCTGCCTCTTTATCATATAAGTATCTTTTATACTATCTACTAAAATTAGTTTTTTCGTTAAAAATTTGTGATAATCTGTTTCTAACCATTAAAATTTAACTTGAACTTTTTTTAAAGCTGTAAATTCATCCAGCATAGCCCCCACAATTAAAACCAGCTTCCGAATCAAGCTCTAGATTTTTCTTTCGTGGTGGATAAATTTACAAAATATCGTCACTAAGTACCGAGTATTACTCACAGTAATAATTTAAAGAAGTATAATTCATCATAATTGTGCTAGTATTATTCCAGATCTAAAAAATATCCTCCTAAGGAGTAATTATGGAAGTCCATAGTTTACGTTATTTTTTGGCAGTTGCTCAAGAACAAAATATTTCCCGAGCGGCCAAGTACTTACATATTTCACAGCCTGCTTTATCTCGCCAAATTAGTGAATTAGAAAAAGAATTGGGCGTGCAATTATTTGATCGCAGTTCCCACAACATTAAGTTGACTAACGATGGTTACTATCTTAGAGAGCATGCTCAACAAATCATCGCTTTAGTCGATAAAACTACGTCAACTTTGCAAGCTAATCACTTACTCATCAGTGGTGAATTAGACATTGGATGCGGCGAAAGTTTGGGCATGCGCCACGTCATGCAAGTGATTGGACAGATTATGGATGAATATCCAGCCGTCAAAATTCATCTCCACAGTGGAGATGCAATGGAAGTAGAAAAACAATTAGTAACCGGTAACCTAGACTTTGGCGTCATTATGGGTGAATATAATTTTCATAATTATCAAACCTTACAACTACCTGAAAAAAATTACTGGGGCATTCTCATGGCCGCTAATTCACCCTTAGCGCAAAAACCATTCGTGACCCCTGCTGATTTAAGTCGCCAAAAATTAATCATCTCCGAACAAGTCCAACACAGCTCTCATTTACAAACTTGGTGGCAAAATGTGTCCGAACAAATTCAAATTGTTGGTACTTATAATCTAGCGTATAACGCTGCACTGCTAGCCCATAATCCACATTATTTAGTTTTAGCATTTGAAGATGTAGTCAAAAATTATCATGATGGTTTAGTTTTTCGGCGACTACAGCCACAACTATCTGAAAACAATACTTTAATTTGGCAAAAGAATCGAATCATGTCGAACATTGCTAAACTATTTTTACACCAATTGCAAGCAAATCTTGCGCATAATAATTAATCAATTATCAGTTTAAAAACTAATTTTTGGTAATCATCACTGTAAACGCATGTCTCTGATGTTTCCAAGCCGAAATAGCTCGCTGTGAATTTTGAGAATGGCCAAGCACATGAATTCCTTGAAAATACGCAACAGGGCCATAATACAGAACTAAACGTGATTGCGGCGACCAATAACCTAAATCACCAACTTTAGGATTAGCTCCAACTGGCATCTGTTTAATAGACAATGGTTGTTTCAAGTCGGAAATTTTTTCTGCTTGGTTAAAATCACGAAACCGTAGTTTTAAAGGCAGCCGCTTTTGTAAGCTTTTGGCAGCCACACTCTGATTTAAGTACGCGCGATATTTGTGATGATGCATTTTGATAATTATTTGATTAGTAGTTTTGTCACTAGCTTGAATTGATTGTAACGGTGTTAAATAGCTCAATAAAATAATGATTAAAAAGCTGATAACTATCATGCCCCAGCCGCTTCTATTTTGTTTCATTAGAAAAACTCCTTACTTATTCATAGTTGAACGTCTATGAACATTAAACTGTTGTAAGACAATAATCAAAATTCCTCCTAACAAAACCCTAACAAGGACCCTGACACTCCTTTAGCCACAATGATCTGACCACAAATAGCTGAACCTAACGTCGTGCCCAGATTAGCGCCTGTAATAAACAAGCCATTGGCCAAATCAGGCGTTTGTTGCAAGGCAGTATTCATAATATACTGATTCAAATTAGCTTCCATTCCTGCCAATGTCCCCAGCAAAATAATCAAAATGATAATGACACTGATATTTTGATGATAAAAATACAGCAACAAATACGGCACTAACATTAATATTGGCAAGCCTACTAACACCTGTCGTGGCTTCACCGCCAATAATTTACCAGCAATTTCATTACCTAAAACATTAGTTAAACCATAGATTAGTAACAATACACTAATTAACCAACTGCTTAAAGAACTAGCTTGACTTAAAAAATCTGATAAATAACTATAAAAACCAAAAACACCACCATTTAAACAAATGATAATTACTAAACTAACTAGCGTCGGCAATTTAATTAGAGTCAACATTTGTTGTTTAAAATTAAGTTTTTGTGGCATAGCAACCGGCACTAAGTAAAAAGCGCTAGCACATAAAATGAGCAAATTAATTAAGCCAAAAGTTAACATCACCAATCGAAACGATCCATAACTCGCTAATAAATTAGCTAGTGGCACGCCTAACACCATGCCCGCAGAGACGCCCATGAAAACTTTTGCTACATATTGTGAAGCTTGCTGTTGATCACTGGCAATGACCGTGGCAGTGGACATGGCATATGACACGAATACTGGATGTAAAAAAGCTGGTAAAACGCGGACAATTAATAACCAGGTAAAGTTCGTAATAAATGCTGACGCAAAGCAGCTGATCACAAACAGGCTAATAGCTAATAACATCACTCTTTTTTTATTAAACCGCCCTAGCAGCGCTGGTAAAAACGGCCCACTGAGCGCAATAATTAAAGCAAATAAACTTACTAATTGGCCCGCAGATGCAATGCTCACATGATACTGATGAGCAATATTGGGTAAAATGCCCATAATCCCCATTTCTGTGTTAGTAATACTAAACGTACCTAATGCTAATACCCAAATTAAAATATTTTTTTGTTTTTGACTAAGTGGCATAGTTTTTCTCCTCAGCGTTTAAAATCACCATCAATTTTAAAATGCTGCTGGTCACCTGTCTAATGCCAATAATGGATAACCAACTATCTAATTGCGTTATAATTGCAAAATTAATATGTATAACTTGATCTGATACTAAACTATTTAAAATAACTATTGGTTATTTTTGATCGCCGTCGTTACAATTAACTAATATTATTAATTTTTAAAGGAGAGCAGACATGACTGTCAAAGATAAGGTTGTTATTATTCTTGGTGCCTCTTCAGGTATTGGGGCCGCTACCGCTCAACTATTAGCTGCTAGTGGCGCCAAATTAGTCTTAGGGGCCCGGCGTGAACAAAGATTAAAAGAGTTGATTCAGAATTTAGATGCCCCAAGTGAGGCTTATTATCAAGTAACTGATGTCACTCATCAACAACAAGTTCAAGCCACTATTGATTTAACCTTGGAAAAATTTGGTCACATTGATGTTTTATATAATAACGCAGGCATTATGCCCCAAGGTTATCTAGCTGATCAAGAATTTGCTACCTGGCAAAAGATGATCAATACCAATATTATGGGTGTTTTAAACGGAATTGGTAGCGTTTTACCAATTATGAAACAACAACACTCCGGCTTAATAATTAGTACCGATTCTGTGGCTGGACACGTGATTTATCCCGGATCGGCAGTTTACAATAGTACTAAATATGCTGTGCGTGCCATTATGGAAGGCTTACGCCAAGAAGAATACGCTAACGGAATTCGTTCGACGATCATTTCTCCAGGAGCAGTGTCCACAGAATTAATCAATACCGTAGGTAATGAGCAAATCAAAGCTAGTCTAACCCCCACATTTAATTCTGCTGCCAGCGATGGTTTATCCCTAAGTCCCCAAGATATTGCTCAAGCGGTTAAATATGTGATTGACCAACCCGAACACGTTACCATTAATGAAATGCTAATTCGTCCAACTAAGCAAAGTGTTTAATTAAAGACTATTACTTCCTAAAGAAAAAACTCTATAATAATTGTATTATAGGGTTTTTTGTTGTTTTAATTTAACAATTTAAATATAGAAGGAATAATGATGACTCAAACCACTTCCACCGATACTGATATGGGTGACTATCTGAAGACTTTTGCCTGTACAGCAGTCATGTTACAGTCAATTTTGGCACAAGTTTTACAAACTTACTGTACCAAACCGCAACAAGTTGGCATTGGTATCACCTACGATTTAATTAAATTTACTGCTCCAGCATTTATTTTTGGTATTATTTTTTCAACCGTCAAAAATACACCGTCTCAAATTGGGCACCAATATCCGACGTATTTAAAACAACAATGGCGTGCATTATTCATCCCCAGTATTTGTTGGACTATGATTTATCTAGTATTATTTCCCAATGAACAGCAGGTTGAAAAATATCATAATTTCGCAACTGTTTTGTGGCAAATGATCAATGGCAATGCCGCACCGCATTTATGGTACAACACAATGATGCTGCAATTTATCATTTTAATGCCCGTCTTTTGGTGGTTACAAAAATTTACTCACCAAAATAAGCAGCGCTCACTTTGGGTATTAGTTATTAGCAGTTTATTGTATGGTAGCTGGCTAGTTTTTTATCAGCTAACTGTTTTTAATGGCTCACACCAACATGATTGGTACTTATTAGATCGCCTTTGCTTAAGTTTTTTTATCTATGCAGTGTTGGGCGTCTTAACTTGGAATTGGCAAAAACAGCTTGCTAAATTTTTACATAGATCATGGCCCTTATTAGTGCTACTGTTTCTTCTCATTTGGAGCTGGACTAATCGAGAATTATTAAGTTATGGCTATCCAATAGTTTTAAACAATGCGCCATATTATAAACTATCAATGACTCTCTATTGTATTGTTATCATCAGCCTCATTGCCACTTTGGCGCTTCATAATCTCCGACACCAAGCCAAAGTTTTACCTGTAATCCACTTTTTAGCACAGTACGCTTACCGCGCTTACCTAGCAAATGTTGTTTGGTTGCAAATTATTTGGCATTTATTTGGTTCGTGGCTACGTTATCACATTAATCTAGCACTAGCCATTATGATTATTTATCTATTAACTTGGTGCTTATCATTCTTGTCAGCAATCCTTTTGCATTTGCTGTGGCACAAAACAGAAACTATTCGTTTTTTCTATAAGGTCAAAATTTAATATTATATTGCACTAGTTAGTAAAAATTATTTAATTCAATAAAATCTTCGCACAAATTGCAGAATAAACTTACTTGTAGTACTTGGCGCTGAATATTATTAATTGAGTTTCGAATCGTCATACTACTAGTTGATTGAAATAAATTATGACTTAATTTATGTCCATAATTGTTCTTGTACTAAGTAATTTTCTAAATTGCGTAACTAATCACCATACCATTAGATAATAATTGATTAATATACTTGTTTGATATGACAAAACCAAAAGTCTGACCTCAGCATGACTTAATTTCTAGATAGTTCATTTAGAAATATATACTACTTTAGTAAGCTAAAAAATCAATATTCAATGTTTAGCAGTCATATTTACAAAGCTAAAAATAAGCTTATACTAATAATTGTAGTAATTAACTTATCGAATAATTAGTCCAATTGTGTGCTAGCGTTTTTTTAACTGATAGAATATTAATTAATTTATGAGGTTGTACAATGAGACATCGCCGAAAAATATTTTTGAATTTACTTTTGATAATTACTTTATCAGTATTAAGTGGTTTGGAGACAATTAATTCTAGTCAAGCAGATGATAGTATTTCAAGCTTTTTATCTCCAGTAATTCCTACTCCTTCTCAAGGATTTCTAACCAAGCCAAAAGATTTTTTAAAATTCCGTCCCAAAAAAGCGTTTACTATTTCTAATTGGTCTAATAAATCTGACTTATTACGTGGTGCCAATCCAATTGCTGGTACCGAAGTCGCTAGTGCTAATTCTAACCTTGACTTTACATTAAACACTAGTGGCGGTTTTGACTCAAATAACAATCCATATGTTTCTTTGAATTGGAAAGATATGTCTAATGCAACTAATGGTGGCTATAGTGGTGGTTATCAAGTCACACGAACTACTGATGATCCGAGTAATTCTTTTGTGAATTGGGAGCCAGTTGGTACTAACTATGGTAAAAAAATTAAAATTCTCAATGTTTACCCAACTGATGGTAATCATTTAAAAGATTGGATGAACATTATTCCAAACAGACAAACTGCAACGGTTTCAAATGGTCTAATTGCTGTTACACCAGTAGCAGAAACAGATTTTAATGCCAATCCCAATCATTATTTATTTAAAGATGCTAACGATCAAT
Organism: Bombilactobacillus sp. ESL1197; assembly: GCF_058107145.1. NCBI lineage: Bacteria > Bacillati > Bacillota > Bacilli > Lactobacillales > Lactobacillaceae > Bombilactobacillus > Bombilactobacillus sp. ESL1197. The sequence continues at coordinate 317,554 of NZ_JBYLTY010000002.1, read as the reverse complement.
ATAACTATGACGGCTTATTCTTTGGTTCAGCGGATGGCGGTAAAAATGTCGATTTAAGTGTCGCTAGTGCTAATGCTACTAGTGCTTTTGGAAATACAGGTCGTTCATTGATTTTTGGTCATGATACTTTAACTGGTAACTTATCTCATTATAATAGCTTTGCTGATAAATTAGGACTAAAAATTATGCCAATGAGCTATGATGCAGGAGCGAATGACGACCGCATTGGCTCAAAAACGGTCGAATTAATGTCAGATATGCGAACAGGATCTCTAGCTTCTTATCCTAATAAACTGTTGCAATACAACAGTACTAACAAATTTACAATCCAACCTTCTCATACCGGAGGGCAATTCTATCTTTATAGTGGTGGTGCACAAAGATGGATGGATTTTGCAATGGATCCAGGACAAAATTCGTTTCACTTTTTAGGAAGTAATGCCCAGCCTACTACTTCTGTTCACTATTTAGATAGTAATGGTAACCGCACGTCCAATCCTAACGGTGCTATCGGTGATGATAACTGGTATTTAATTACTAAAAACAATTATGCAATGACCCAAACTGGCCACACAACCGGCGCATGTTCCGTTGAAGAAGCTATGATTCTAGCTAATATGATGTATTATACTAGCACATTAAACACCACCACGCATGGCGAAGATCGAACCGTCAAAGACACTTCCGCTCCAGATGCACCAATAATTGATAATATCACACCCACAGTTAGCGATACAGTAACGGCTAACTGCAAAAGTACAGATAATGCTACCAATTACTATTACCGGGTCCAAGCTAAACGTGGTAGTAACAGTACTAATTCACAATGTATCAAACAACCTATTAAAAGTGACATTAAGGGTTATATTTATCAAATTGATAACAATGCTAATACGACTATTAATCCAAATAAGGATACTCAAGGTAATATCGATAGCTCTAATAACACCAATTTCATTAGTGTATCTGATCCAACATCTAAAGCTTCCATTAATAATATTAATCGTTTTTCTCATCAATATTTACATGTGGTTGCGATTGATAACGCTAATAACGTGTCTGCAACTAGTTCTAAGAAAATTTCGAGTTTAATTAATAAAAGTAACAGTTATTATATTTATCAGATCTGGGATGATGCTAATCATAACGGCTTAAAGGAAGCTACTGAAAAAATTATTCCACACCAAACGATTTCATTTTTTTATCGTAAACAAGATGGCACATATGAACCAATTTTAACAAAGATTAATTCTTGCGGAAACGAAAGCTACGGTAGTGGTTGGTTGCAGCTGAACTCTACAGTACAAGCAGGAATTGATATTGATACCGCAGCTTTCAAAGGACTAACGCCCACAGTAACTGGCGGTGACAGTTGTCTTCAAACCAGTCCACCAAAAACCATTAATGGCCAGCGCTATGTTCTTTCTGATCCTCTGAAGATTACCGATACTATTCCTAGAATCGAGATGGGGTTAACCAAACAACTAAAATTTCTAAGTTTAACTAATCTGCCAAAGATGGATTTTGGTGACAATAATAATGTTATTGGATATCAAAATACTAAGACTTTAACCAATAATAATTCTACTGATGTAGATAATGAGTTACAGATTGATGACCAACGAGGCAGTCAACCAATTCTTAATTATTCTGCCATTCCTTATGAAGTTACAGTTAAGTTATCACCATTTAAAAATAATAACACAATTGGTTTACAACAAGCCCAATTGTGTTTTCAAGAACGCAACAATCCACAATCAATCACTGTTAATCCAGATAATGCTGAGGTGTCACTTTATAATTCAGGAACTGCCATTTTAAATGGAATTAATACTCGTTACTATAATGATATTAATGGTCATTCACAAATTAAATTGACAGTACCACCTAAGAATCTCAATAACGACATTACCGCTGGTACTTATAGTGCCACATTAACCTATTCTATTAAAAATGCTCCATAAAGTTTTTGAATTAACAAAGAATCCTGCTAAATTTAGCTTTTAATTTAGTGGGATTTTTTTATACTAATTATTTGGCCACATAAAAAATCTCACTTCAATCACAAATTGAAATGAGATTAAAAATAATGATTAACCTTACACCAACTAAATGCTAATTCCAGTTTAATCTATTGATTCATATTACTTATGAGCATGAATTCTACCTTGCTCTTCGATTTCTTCCAAACTGTGACCAGCAGTTTCAGGAACGCGCAAAGTAACAAACAAAACACCTAATAAGCAAATAACACCAAAGATCGCAAACACCGCTGCCTGAGGCATGGAGGCAGTCATTATTGGAAAGAGTAATCCTACTAGGAAGGAACCAATCCAGTTAAACGATGAAGCCAAGCCTGAAGCACGTCCACGAATTGCAAGTGGAAAAATTTCACCGACAATAACCCAAGTTAAGGGTGCCCAAGTAAAGGAATAAAAAGCAACATAAATACATAAAAACACGACAATTAGCATGGAATTTGCATGTGGTAATAAAACATTAATCAAAGCTGGCAAGATAAACGACAAGCCCATAATTGTTCCACCTAAAATTAATAAGGAACGCCGCTTAAAATGATCAGCGATGGCTAAAAAGACTAGCGAACCAATGACTAGAATAATTCCTTGAACAATTGGCCATAAAAGTTGTGAGCTAGCAGCTTGGCCCGTTGCTTTTTGAATAATTAAAGGAATGTAGTAAAAAATAGCATTAGCTCCTTGAAATTGTTGAAAAGCAGCTACCCCTACACCTGCATATACTAAATAACGATATTTAGAATCTAATAAGGTTTTCCAAGTAGTACTTTGTTGAGTTTGCTCTTCTTCTTGAACAGTTGATTGAATTTGATCCAGCTCAGATTGAACGTCTGCTGCTGGCCGAATAATTTTTAAGACTTGTTCGGCTGAATCTTTTTGACCATTTTTCACCAAAAAACGGGGCGATTCTGGCAAACGTAATACTCCCAAATACAAGATAATTGCTGGAACTGCTGCCAAACCTAACATTAATCGCCAAGCAAAATTATCCGGTAGATTTCTCAACAAATAATCCATAATATAAGAGATCAACATTCCTGAAACAATCATTGTTTGATTAATTCCAGACAAACGTCCTCGCAACCGCGCAGGCGCCATCTCAGCCATATAAGCCGGAACTAGTGCCGAAGCGGCTCCAACAGCTAAACCTAATAAGACACGCACAATAATCAAATAATATTGTCCATTATTAGGAGACAAGCCGGATAAAATTGACCCCAGCGCAAAAACCAAAGAAGAAATCAAAATCATTTTGCGGCGTCCCAACCGGTCCGACAATTGCCCCGCTAAAGCACCGCCAAAAATCGCACCAAACATCACTGCTGAGGTAATACACCCAACAATAACTGCATTATTTAAATTCCAGTCATGCTGCAAAAATGGTAAAGCCCCTGTCATGACACCAATATCATAACCAAATAAAATTCCGCCAAAAGAGCCAAAGAAATAAATAAAACCACTCGAAATTTTGGATGATGACTGCATCAAATCACCTTGTTTTCTATTGTTTTTAGATCAACAAAATTTCTCTAAATCAAAACTGCCTTAATACCATAAAGGGTAGCCAAATCTTCAACTTGTTGTGCCGTGGCGGAAAAACTAAAGACCGTATGGTGTCCACCACCATTTTGAATCCATTGTGTAGCACCATTCTTTAATCCCGCTTTGGGTGTCCACATTTGCTTAGCAACTGGTAAATGTGGTGTTTCTTTTTCTGGTTTTTGACCAGTAACTGGATAACCAATCAACTTAAAGCCATCTCGAAAATCAGCTAAAGTAATATCAATTGCATCACCCTGCGAACCGGTGAAGACCAAACGAGCAGGATCATCTTTGCCACCAATATCCAATGGATGAACTTCCACCCGCACTTGATCGGAAGCGATTGAAGGATCAACTTCGAGCATATGCGAACCCAGAATTGCTTCATGACCCGGACGCAAATCCAAAGTGTAATCTTCCATAAAGGCCGTCTTTTGGTTATGTGTCATAATCTTAAAGACTCGAAGTAAGGCAGCTGTCTTCCAATCACCTTCACCAGCAAAACCATAACCATCTCGCATTAACAATTGGGCGGATAATCCTGGTAACTCTTCTAATCCCCATAAATCTTCAAAGTTTGAAGTAAAGGCACTGTAACCACCTTGTTCTAAGAACTTCTTTAGAGCCAAATATTGCTTTAATTGATAACGAACAGCATGCTCATAAGTCTTCTGATCATTAGCGCCGACTACTAATTGATAATCCTTTTGCAATTGTTGATATTGTTGTTCAACATCATCATCGCTGACTTCCTTCATCGCAGCTACTAAATCACCAACGCCATAATAATCAACCGTCCAACCTAATTGAATTTGCGCCTGAATTTTATCGCCTTCAGTTACCGCAACATTACGCATATTGTCACCAAAACGCGCTACCTTTAAGTTGAAGGATTCATCATATGCTACAGCCACATCTTGCCAATCAGCAATTTCTTGTTGAACTTTCTCATCCGCCCAATGTCCGTAAATAACTTTATTATGCTTTTGTAAACGTGCATTAATATAACCATATTCCCGATCGCCGTGGGCACTTTGATTCAAATTCATATAGTCAAAGTCAATGTCATCATACGGAATATAATTTAAATATTGAGTAGCAAAGTGCAATAGTGGTTTTTGTAATAACTTTGTACCCCGAATCCAATTCTTAGCTGGTGAGAAAGTATGCATCCAAGTAATCACACCAGCAACTCGGTCTTCATAATTAGCTTTTTTCATAAACTGTGTAATTTCATCAGCTGTGGTTAAAACTTCTTTGAAGACAATCGGATAAGGAAGTTTACCGTTTTCATTTAAAGCCTGCACAATTTTTTTAGCATCCACAGCCACACTCTTCAAAGTTTCTTCACCATATAAATGCTGACTGCCGGCTGCAAACCAAAATTCATATTTAGGTAATTCTAACATCTTCATCAACTCCTAATTAATTTTCCCGTACAGCATGATCATGAGAATGTTGACTATTTTGACCATAATAGGCATCTTGACCATGTTTACGATAATAATGTTTATCTAACAAATACTGTGGCACATGACTGTCATTGCGGGTCAATTGCAATGTATGATAATCTTCTTCGGCAACCACCTCCAAAACTTTGGCATTATAAACAGCTTGCTTAGCGTCAGCTCCCCAACTAAAAGGACCATGCTGACTGACTAACGCCGCAGGAATTGCTTGATAATCCAGCTTACGCTGTTTAAAGGTTTCAACAATTGCTTTTCCAGTATTACCTTCGTAATCTTCTGTGATTTCTTGTTTAGTCAGGGCTTTAGCTGCAGGTACATCACCATAAAAAGTATCGGCATGCGTGGTATTCAACGCAGGAATATCCATTTTTGCGGCTGCAAATGCCACTGCCCAAGGTGAATGCGTATGAACAATGCCGCCAATTTTGGGAAAAGCATTATACAAAACTGTATGTGTCGGTGTATCACTAGAAGGATTCATCTTACCTTCCACTACTTCGCCTTTTAAATTAACAACTACCAAATCCTGCGGTGTTAAATCTTCATAGGCAACACCAGAAGGCTTAATGACAAATAAGCCTTGTTGGCGATCAATTCCTGAAACATTTCCCCAAGTAAAAGTTACTAAATCTAACTTGGGTAATTGCATATTGGCTTCATAAACTTCTTGCTTTAATTGTTCTAACATGTTCTACTCCTTTAAATTTTTGCCTGCTAAGCGTTCGACATCCAAGCCGGCTTGATAATTATTTAAAAACTTTTGATAACCTTGAACTCCCAGCGATTCAGGACTTAGAGTCATGCTTTCTGGTTTATCAAATACTTGTTGATCCAAAAAATCCGCTAACGTTAATTGCTTGGGATTATCTGCTACATAACTAGCCAAGATTGCCATTCCCCATGGTCCACCATCTTGTGCCGTTTGCATCGTGGTAATTGGCAGATTTAGAGCATTAGCCAACACTTGCTGCGCAATAATTGGGGTCTTAAACAAACCACCTTGAGCAATCATCACATCTAACGAAATATGTTCTTCTTGTGTTAAAATATCCATTCCCATCTTTAATGGGGCAAAGGCTGCGTATAACTGTGCCAAAATAAAATTAGCCAAGTTCAATTTAGCTGCCGGCGTCCGGACAAATAATGGGCGGCCCGCAATGGTTTGTGTAATATTTTCACCCGACAAATAACTATAATTAATTAAACCGCCAGCATCAGCTTGCGCATGGGTGGTCATTAATAATAAACGTTCATATAATTGATCATTCGTTAAACTGACGCCTAATTGTTGCGCAAATTCGCCAAATAACGAAAGCCACGCATTAATATCAGACGAACAGTTATTAATGTGCACCATTGCTACAGCTGCCCCACTAGGAGTAGTAACCACATCAATGTCACGATGAACTTGCTTTAACGGCTGGTCTAACACCACCATGGAAAAAGCGGAAGTTCCTACCGAAATATTACCTGTATGTTGTCGTACACTATTAGTCGCTACCATGCCTGTTCCTGCATCACCTTCGGGAGGTGCCATCAAACTACCGGCTTGTAACTTACCACTAGGATCTAAAAACTTGGCACCTTGCTCACTTAAAGTGCCCGCTTGTTGGCCCGCAGTCAAAACTTGTGGCAAAATATCGTCCAAATGCCACTGATATTGTTGCTTTAAAGGTAATTGCTCAAACAAAGTTAAATAATGTTTGTCATATTGAAGGTTTGTACTATCAATAGGAAACATGCCTGACGCATCGCCAACTCCTAAAACTTTTTGACCAGACAATTGCCAATGAACATAGCCAGCAAGTGTTGTCATAAACGCAATTTGGGCCACATGCGGTTCTTGATTTAACATTGCTTGATACAAATGAGCAATACTATAACGCTGTGGAATATTAAAATTGAACAATTCGGTTAATTCATCAGCCGCTTGTTGGGTAGAATTGTTCCGCCAAGTGCGAAATGGTACCAGTAATTGACCAGATTGATCAAAAGCCAAGTAACCATGCATCATGGCACTAACACCAATGGCTTTAATCTTAGTCAACGGAATATGATATTGGCTTTGAACCTGCGCTACTAATTGAGCATAACTAGTCTGAATACCAGTTTTAACTTCTGCCAAAGAATAGGTCCAAAGATTATCAATTAATTGATTCTCCCAATCAAAACTACCCGAAGCAATCGTTTGAAACTGTTGATCAATTAGCACCGTTTTAATCCGTGTTGAGCCCAACTCAATTCCTAAGCTCACTTCACCTGTTTTTATAGCTTGCACAGTCTCCACTAACTTCATTCCTATTTGGCCCCCTACTCCAACTAATTAGCACATTTTAAAATAGCGTTTTCATATCAACGGCTTTATTTTAAAACTATTATCCCGATAAATCAATAGCATTTAAATTTATCCGTACCATTTTTTGATTTTAATGTTTTTTTAGCAAAGTTAAATATAGTAAAGGCTTAAAAATCAAAGCTTGATTTATCCGGAATAATATACTAATGTTTAGATAGCGCTTACCATGATGCTTTCAATAGCCAAAAACAAAATAAACAGTAAAGCCCGAAGACCTTACTGTTTATCAGGTGCTATTGTTGTAACAGATTGCCGCTTGATTAAGCGTGGATGGTATTGAACAGATTGGACAGTTTTCTTTTGTAGTAATTGTAATAGCATTTTACCAGCATCTTCACCCATTTGTTCTTTTTCATGCTTAACAGTTGTTAAAGCCGGATTTAAGTATTCTGACATTTGATAATCATCAAAACCCACAACTGAGTAATCTTGTGGAACTCGTAAATGTTTGGTACGCAGATAATCAATTAGCTGAATTGCTAATTCATCATTGTAACAAGCAATAGCGGTCGGTGCATGTGCTAATGCTAAATTACTATCAATGCGTTGCAAAATTTTAGTAATCTCATCTTGTGATTGATACATAATGAGATTACTTTGATAAGCAAACTGGGGGTGCTTTTGGTAAGCACGAATAAAACCTTGCATCCGTTCGACACCTTGTTGATCATCAACTTTAAATACCCCTAAAATACTACGATGTCCTAACGACAACAAATACTCTACCAATTGCTCTTCTGCGGCACTATCCGCCATAGTTAAACTGGGAAATGTCATTTCTGGATAAGTAGCATTAATAAATAATGTTGGAATATGTTGAGCCTGGATTTTTTCATATAAATCCAAATTGGCATTCGGCAAAGCACTTTGCGTTGGCTCAATAATTAGTCCTGCAACCTGTGCATCCAGCAATTTGATTAAACTTTGCCGTTCTTTGGTATAAGTATTGTGAGTATTGCCAATTAGTAGAGAATAGCCGGCTTGTGATAGAATCCGATCAATTCCAGAAATAATTCTGGGAAAAATATAATCTGCAATATGGGTGGTAATCACGCCAATCAATTTACTATCAGCACTAGTTCGCCAATTCTTTTGCCAATCTTGAACAAAGGTGCCACCACCTTGAACCTTATAAACTAAATGCTGTTGTTGTAACTCAGTCATGGCTCGACGGATAGTGTAACGTGAAACTCGAAAAGTTTGCATCAATTGCGTTTCTGTTGGCAATTTTTCATCAACCGCATATTGACCGGTTAAAATAGCAGCTTTTAATTGATCATGCACCTGCTGGTACTTATTAGTCATTATTACCACCTCTTTTTTAATCTTCATTTTTGACAATCATAGCAAATTTTGGATTGCACTAATTAATCCGTTTTATTTTAAAATAACTAGTTGTAAATCTCAATTAAATTTTTCAGGAGGTTTCCCATGTCACAAAAGCAAACAAGTTTTCAAACGACACAAACTTTATTTGATTACTATCAAGATCAACCCGTTACTAAATTTTCATTAACTAATCAAAACGGCGTCCGTTTATCAGTTTTAGACTTTGGTGCTTTAGTTTATGAAATCACTTTACCAAACGGGCAAAATCTCATTTTAAATTATCCACACACTAAAGATTACTTAGCCAATCCCTTTTATCTGGGAATGGCCATTGGACGAACAGCAGGGCGCATCAAAGATGGCCTTTTACATTTAGCAGGCCAAACGGTGCAATTACCTACTAATGAAAAGACAACCACCTTACATGGCGGTCCCCACGGTTTCAATTCTCAGTTTTGGCACGGACAAATTCAAACTAATGCTTCCGAACCCCAAATTGTTCTGCAGCATCACCAACTAAGCCAAACTGATGGTTTCCCGGGTAATTTACAAGTTCAAATCACTTATAGCTTAACCAACACCAACCGAATTAACATTAACTTTCAAGCCCACAGTGACCAACTGAGTGTGTTCAATCCGACCATGCATCTTTATTTTAACCTAGGAACCACTAATTCTATTTTAGACCATACACTTCAAATCAATAGTCAGCATGTCCTGCAATTAGATTCCCAGAAAATTCCTACTGGTCGTCTCCAACCGACTGCTCAGACTCCCTTTGACTTTCAAACACCACACTTACTCAAAACAGCCATTGCGCAATTACAAACGACTGCTGAAAAAGGCTTCGACGATCTTTTTATTGTGCAGCCAGACGCTGAACAAAAAATCGCCGAATTAACAGCCCCCAATAATCAATGTCAGATTCAATTATTTTCCCAAAGAAACGGTTTAGTTGTCTTTAGTGCCAACAGCTTTACCAAAGAGCACATGAATTTAACTCGCACTAATGGCGTAGGTATTCCCTATTTAGGATTAGCACTGGAACCCGAAACCCTACCTAGCAGCCAAAACGAGCACGTCGAAGATGCAATATTAATTCAACCCAATGAAACAAAAAATTACCAAATCGGTTATCAATTAATCTTTTAATTTTTAATTGAGTATAAACTACTAAACTACCAGTTACATTAAATTGTAACGGTAGTTTTTTAGTCAAAATGACGTGACCAAAAAATTTTTGTCAATTTAAGCGAACATATTCTGCTTGCGGTGCACCAAAAGTTGCTTAGAAATTAAATACTCACCATTTTTTAAGCTTAATCTGAAGTAAGAGCGTGTCTAATTTGAAATTGTGCAAGATCAGCATATTCTGATTGTAATTGAGCACTTACTCGTTGATAAATTGGAAAGAGCTCTTGATAAACAGCAACATGATCCTTAATTGGCCTATAAATTTTCATGGGACCAACAAACTGGGTTACCGCTGAAAAATCAGGCACCCATCCTAATGACTTCATTGCCATAACAGCGGCTCCTAAGCATGAAGATTCAAAAGCCAACGGTACAGCAACTGGTTGATCAAAGACGTCCGCCACAATTTGACAACCTAAGTTAGACTGAACAAAGCCCCCTGTGAGAATGATTTGTTGCGAAGTAACACCGACTTCACTCACTGCCTGATAAACACTATACAAATTATAAACAATGCCTTCTAAAACTGCTCGAATCATATCAGATCGCGTATGCAAAGCATTTAATCCGACAAAAGAACCTCGTGCTTGCGCGTTCCAAAGCGGAGCTCGTTCACCATTTAAAAAAGGCAGAAATAATAAACCGTTCGCTCCCACTGGTACTGTAGCAGCAATCTGCATCAATAAAGCATAGGAATCCAACTTTTCGTCAGCCTTCATATCCAATAAGTTATCCCGGGCCCACTGCCAGATATTGCCACCGTTATTTACCGGACCGCCAACTACATAATGGCTCGCATCCAATAAATAACAAAATAATCGTTGCTGAGAATCAATGACGGGGTGGTTGGTTAATATGCGAACCGCTCCTGAAGTCCCAATAGTCATGGCGACACTGTGTTCATCTAAGGCGCCCACTCCCAAATTAGATAACGCCCCATCAAAAGCCCCTTGCACAAAGATTACATCAGCTGGACAGCCAATAATTTGCGCATATTGTTGCTTTAAACCGGCAAACTGCGTTTCTGCAGCAACGATTGGTGGCAACTGATTTTGCCTAATCCCCGCTAAGTGTAATGCTGTTTGGTCCCATTGTTGTTGTTGAATGTTAAATAAACCAGTACAACTCGCAACAGAAAGATCCATTTGCCAAACGCCACACAAACGATACAAAACATATTCTTTAATGCCGCAATAATAGCGGGCCTGCTGAAAGATTTGCGGTTGTTCTTCTTTCAACCACAAAAGTTTACATAATAAAGACATCGGATGCAGCGGCGTTCCCGTTCGTTCATAAATTTTAGTACCCTGTAAAGACGTTTTGAGTTGTTGGGCATATTTACTAGCGCGCGTGTCATTCCAGGTCATAATTCGCGTTAATGGTTGATGATATTGATCTAAAGCTATGAGACTCTGATTAGCACTCGAGAAAGCGATCGCTTGAATGTCTTGCTTATTGTTCACTGCTGTAAAAATGGTCTGTAAAACTGTCACTACTGCCTGAAAGATAATTTCAGGATCTTCTTCGGCTAAACCATTAGCTTCACGATATAAAGGATAGCCCTGATGAGCTTGACTAACTATTAGTCCTGTCCTGTCATATAAAACACCTTTAGTACTTGTAGTTCCAATATCTAACCCCACGACATAATCCATGATGATTGCTCCTTTATTTAACAATACTCCTATTTTAGTTTGACACTCCGTCTTTCAAATGCAATGACAGCAACGATTGCATTTCCTATATGCAAAGTTTAAGATACTAACCAGTAATCGTAGTAAATTATCGTTGGGGAGATTAATATGCATTTATTAACAACTTGTTTAGCTTTTGTAGGTGATTGGTTTCTGTTTATTTACCCGGTTTATCAAGCCGGCTTGGAATTACAAGATTATCGTAAATTTTTGGCAAATTACCGTGAAATTTCCATTAATGTTAAGAAAATATCGCCTTTATGGTGGTTAATTCCACCTTACAAAATTTGGTTAGAAAAAAAACGGGGCACTACTATTTTACGTCAAGCAGTTCATGATGAAAATGAATTTCATGAAGCTATGAATTTTTTAAATAAAGCTACTGCTTGGTGGTATGTAGCGTTGGCTGGTTTATTAAATAGTATCCAATCCAGTTATGAATTATGGGAATTATTTGAAATTAAATTAAATTGGATCTTTTTCTGGTTATTAATTTTACTGCTCTTCTTAGGTGGGATTATGCAAGTTTTATACCGGCTGAGTGATTGGCGTTTTCAACACATGCTTAATGTTTTTCATGCTAAAAAATAAAAAGACTAGCACCGAAGCTGGGACAAAATGTAAGCATCAATTTATTGTCCGGACTTCATGGTTCTAGTCTTTTTAAATCCATCAATTTAAGTTTTTCGAAACTAACTATTACTCTTTAGGAGTTCGTAGTTTATCATTTTCATACTTTAATAAACGTTGCTCATAACCATCAATTTTTTGATCGAGTCGTTGATAAGTGGCCTGCATCCGTTGAATCTTTTGGCCCAATTCATCGCGTTGCTTGATTAAAATTTGTTTACGTTGAGGAATGGTTTGCTTCCCCTGAAAAAATAAATCAACATATTCAATGAGCGCTTTCAAGGAAATTCCCGCAGCGCGAAACTGTTTAGCCAAATAAATCCAATTAACATCTTCGGTTTGATAATCACGGTAGTGATTATTCTTTCTAGTAACTGGCGGAATAGCCCCCACTTTTTCCCAATAACGAATTGTATCAATATTGACGCCAGTTTTTTGACTGACTTGTTTTATGTTCATTTGACTAACCACCAATCATTAATATATCTATCATAACACAAGCAACTAATGATCTAGGGATCCCTTTACTCATTATCCTCTAAAAATGCGCTTCATTAATATTCATTTGATCTAATTCATGATTAATTTGTTGCATTTCACTAGTTGATAATTCCACTTCACTTGCACCTAAGTTTTCTGCCAAACGTTTCATTTTGGTGGTACCGGGAATGGGAACAATATAATCTTTTTGCGCAATTTCCCAAGCTAAAACTATTTGCGCAGAAGTCGCATGCTTTTGTGCCGCTAATTGTTGTAACAAGTCTAAAACGACTTGATTTTGTTTCATGACTTCTGGTTTAAAGCGACTCATCGTATTTCGAAAATCACCTGCGGCATATTTTTCACCTGGTTGATACTTGCCACTTAAAAAGCCGTTGCCTAACGGACTGTAAGCCACAAAGCCAATACCTAATTGTTCACACAAAGCAAACAATTCTGTTTCTGGCTTACGATAAACCATTGAATACTGATTTTCCATGGCAGTTAAAGGTGAAACTTGATGTGCTCGCTTAATATAATCTATCGGTGCATTGGACACACCCCAATGTAAAATCTTACCTTCTTTAATTAAGTCATTCATAACTTCCGCCACTGTTTCTGGAGCAACGTTAGGATCAACACGATGTTGGTACAACAAATCAATATGGTCTGTTTGTAAGCGTTTAAGTGATTGTTCCACTTGCTGATGAATTGAGTCCGGTTGACTGTCCAAAACATTCGTTGGCTGACCATCAATGACTTTTTGTCCCGTGATGCCAAACTTCGTGGCAATGATGGCTTGATTGCGAATCGGCTTTAGAGCCGCTCCCAATAATTTTTCATTACCTGGGCCATAAACTGGCGCTGTATCAAAGAAATTACCCCCTAGCTCAACTGAACGCCGAATTAATTCGATCATTTGTTGGCGATCTGCTTGCGGACCGTAAGCATGATCCATGCCCATAATTCCCAAGCCAATTGCTGGAACGCGTAAATCTCGTCCTAAAATGCGTGTTTTCATAGTTGAAACTCCTCTTTTTATTGATTAAAATTTATAATTCATTGGCAAATACAGCTGATAAACCGCCATCAACCGTGATTTCTGTACCAGTAATAAAGGCACTTTGATCACTAGCTAAAAAGAGCACCGCTTGACTAATATCTTCAACTTGGCCTACGCGCTTTAAGGGCGTTAACTGGGCGCGGTGTTGTTGTTTAGCCTGTTCTTGTTGCGGTGAGCGTCCCAATTCTCCGGTCGCTGCTGGTGTGGGGACTACCCCTGGACTAACAGCATTAACGCGAATTTGCCGGTCTTGTAAATCAGCCGTCCAACTATGAATAAAAGAACGCACTGCAGCTTTAGAAGCGGCATATAAACTAAAATTCTGAATTCCTAAATTAGCGGTAACTGACGTATTTAAAATAATTGAAGCGCCTGTCGTCAATAATGGTAAGACGGCTTGCACTGTTAAAATCGTTCCTTTGACGTTCGTGTTTAAAACTTGATCAATTTGCTTGGAAGTCATTTTTCCTAAAGCAATATATTGACCTACACCCGCATTGGCGAAAACAATGTCTAATTGGCCCGCTTGTTCTTGAATAGTTTGCGCAACTCGTTGCATATCATCAAATACACTAACATCCGCCCGAACACAAGCACTGTTTTTACCAAGTTGTTGCACAGCTTGTTGGAGAACTGGTTCTCTTCTACCCGTAATATAAACGAAGGCTCCTGCTTCAACTAAAGCTTGTGCTGTTGCTAAACCAATGCCAGAATTACCTCCAGTCACCAACGCGACTTTATTAGCTAATAATTTGGTCATTACTTAATTGTTCTCCTCTCCTGTAGATTGTTATTGATTGTAAACCCTGAAGTTTACTTCATAGCAAGTCTTTCACATTCGATTACTAATAATTATTTTTCACGGCTTTGATTTCTTGTTAGAATGTTCTTATTACTACTAATTAAATTTCAGAAAGGACGTTTGTCACTTGTCATTAAACATTTCTACAATTAAAACTGCTTTAAATTTAATTCCCCATCCTGAAGGAGGTTACTTTAAAGAAACTCAAAGAAGCTCACAATTAATCTCCACTCCCCAGGGTCAACGCGCCTTATATACTTCGATTTTATTTTTATTAACGGCCAATAATCCTTCGCATTTGCACCGATTAAAATCCGATGAAACTTGGTACTATCATCTAGGTGATGCTTTAGATGTCCATTGCTTATTCCCTGATGGGAGTTACCAATTGCTTAAGATTGGTCCGGACATTCAACACGGCCAACAATTATCATATACAGTACCTAAAAATACGATTTTTGGTTCCAGTGTCGAGCAAGGATTCAGTTTGGTTAGTTGTGTCGTCGCTCCTGGTTATGATGAGCGAGATTTTGAATTATTTACTCAACAAGAATTAATTAAACAATATCCCCAACACGCTAACTTAATTAAAAAAATGGCCTACGAACAGTTAGATTCATAGGCCTTTTGTTTATATTATAAAGTTGTGAAATTGCATTTTGTTACAACAAGTGGTTCAACTAAATCCCCCTCTTTAATTGCTGAAGATCCGAACACAACTTGGGAAAATGATTTATCGTAAACATTTAATGATCATATTTTCCTTGTGGAGCAGGAGCATTATTATAGTTATTAACTGCTGTCACTTCAGTATAATCAAAATCTGTTTGTGGCGTGGCAAATGTTTGTACGGTATACATCAGTCCCGTCGAATCGATAGCCACACCAATACCGACTTGCGTATAAAATGGGCTCAGCATATTTTTGCGGTGACCATCATTAGTGCTGTAATACTCATGAAAGAAATCGCTAGTTGCTAAAATGGCATCTTGTTGCGGTGTAGCCTGTAGTTCATTTTGATCAAGATTTTCACCCATTAAAGCATAGGAATTTTGCGGATACACATTTTCATACCATCCATCATGGTCATCTAATTGCCCCTTAGCTGCTAAAATTTGGGCCCGCTGCATAGAAAACTGTGTTAATGCGGTATTTTCCTGTAAACTGGCTAAATTATTTAGAGATCGTAAACGATTTAACTCTTGTAGCATGGCCTCCTTAACCACACTAGCGTCAAAATCTTGTTGGGCTTCTTGGTTAGCCGTTGCCGTGGAATGAGCCTGTGAATTATCAGTCACCACGGTGATGGGCGACATATTATTAGTAGTTGCAAAGTTCACATAAACATCCTGCGCATTGAGCCAGTCGTTAGCAGCAATTTGATAGTAAGTTTGATTACGGATAGTTTTAATATGGCCTACTTTCCAATCAGAAAAATTGGCTACGGTTTGCCGTAATACTTTTTGTCCTTGGTTGTCATATAAAGCAGCTACTTTTTTCTTAGGCGTAATGACGCGCGCAACATGATAGGCATACTGACTAGGAACAAAGTTATTGGTACTACTGGAACTTGGTAGCCACAAATTAGGACCAATCAAATACATTTTCTGACCATTAATGACTTGAATATCACCCACGCGCCAAGAGGTCTGGGCAGCAACGGTTTTACTTAACTTATCGCCTTTACGATCAAACAATGGTGTCGTCGGTTGTTGAGTGGCAGTCGCGACTGGATAATTAAAATCAGCAGCTTGGACTGGCTGTTGGTCGTGATTAAAGGCAATGATCATAAAGACCAGGCTGCTCAATAGTACTGTTAAAATCTTTTGGTGTTTCATATTAATTCTTCTTCCAATTTAAATATTCAATCTTAATTAAGCCCATGTTTTTGGATTTAATTGATCTTGCTGCGGATTTTTTAAAGACTGTGCGTAAATTTCTTTTTTGTGTTCTAAATACTGTAGCCGTTGCTTCGTTTCAACTAATTGTTCTTGGGTCTTCAGATATTGTTGTTGAATCAATTCGTAACGTTGCGGTATGGTTTGCGAACCTTGTAGACATAAATCAACATACTGTTTAACTGTCGCTACACTCAGTCCGGATTGTCTTAAATAATGGCAACCTTGCAACCAGTTTAATGAAGCTTGATCAAATAAACGCCGATTTAAATGATCACGTTGCACGGTCGGAACTAATCCCCGGTCAGTGTAAAAACGGATGGTATATTCACTTAAGTTTAATTTTTTCGCAACTTGTTTAACTGTTAACAACATAGCTATTCCCCTTAATTAAAGTCTTGCATTCGTGTTACTCGAAGGTAGTAAGATAACTATACAACTAATTAAAGGAGGTTTCAAAATGACTGATATACCTAAAATCACTTTAAATAACGGTGTACAAATGCCACAGGAAGGTTTTGGGGTTTACCAAATTGCTAATGAAGCAACTCAACAAGCAGTCCAATCTGCTTTAGACATTGGTTATCGGGCAATCGACACGGCGCAAGCCTACCACAATGAGCAGGCGGTGGGCCAAGCTATTAAAGACAGCCCCATTAATCGCCAAGATATTTTTTTAACAACTAAGGTTTGGGTTTCAAATTACGGTTATGATAAGACCAAGTCTTCCGTGGAAGATTCATTAAACAAATTACAAACCGACTATTTAGACTTGGTATTACTACATCAAGCTTATAATGATTATTATGGTGCTTACCGCGCCCTGGAAGACTTATATCAAGCCGGTAAGATCCGGGCAATTGGCGTATCTAATTTTTACGCTGATCGTTACGTGGATTTAGTTAAGTTTAATCAAGTCGTACCAGCCGTCAATCAATTGGAAACCCATGTCTTTTATCAGCGACAAGCGGAACGACCTTATTTAAAACAACACGGTACTAAATTAGAGTCTTGGGGGCCCTTTGCTGAAGGCCGCAATAACTTCTTTCACAATGAAACTTTAATTCAAATTGGATCTAACCACCATAAAACTGCAGCGCAAGTGGCTTTACGTTATTTAACTCAAATGGGAGTCATTATTATTCCTAAATCCACCCATCCAGAACGAATGCAAGAAAACTTAGATATTTGGGACTTTGAACTAACCGCTACTGAATTCCAACAACTTCAGCAACTTGACACCAATCAAAGCTTATTTTTCGATCATCGCGATCCTGAAGTGGTAGACTCCATCACGGACTTTAAACTCTAGGTACCAACTATCTATATAGAAATAAAAAAAGCAGGATTGACTGAATCCCAGAACTGCCAATGGATTCAGAGTATTCCTGCTTTTTTATTTTTAACTAATTGTGCTGTTTATCATGAAACAAACGGACTAACTGATCGACAATCAAGTCCGCAATGGCTGTTTTAGATAACAACTCCGTTGTAATCGGGGCGTGATTTTTTTGCAGCATGGTCACTTGATTGGTATCCCCGTTAAAACCCACTCCCGGTTGAGAAACATCATTAGCTACCACTAAATCTAAGTGTTTACTCTCTAATTTATGTTGCGCATTAGCCTGCAAATTCTGAGTTTCTGCCGCAAAGCCGACCGTTACTTGCTGTGGTTGTTTAATTTGAGCGACAGCTTGTAAAATATCGGAAGTTTTTTCTAATTCTAATGTCCAAGTTTGCGCGGCAGTTTTTTTAATTTTTTGTTTAGCAGTGTTAACAGGACGAAAATCAGTCACCGCCGCCGCCATCACCAGGCCATCACTTACGGGAAAATGCTTTAACACTGCTGCTTGCATTTGCGCACTGGTTTGCACTGCCACCATATCAACGTCAGCAACAGGAGCTAGTTTAGTTGGACCGCTAATCAAAGTTACCGTGGCTCCTCGTTGTCTTAAAGCTTGCGCAATCGCATAACCCATTTTACCGGATGAATCATTGGCTAAAAAGCGCACTGGATCAATTCGTTCGCGCGTCCCGCCAGCTGTTACTACAATGTGTTTACCAGCTAACGCAGTTGAATGCGTTAATAAAGTTTGAATTTGAGCCATAATCTGCTCAGGTTCAGCCAGGTGTCCCTTGCCTTGATAGCCTTCTGCTAAAAAACCCACCGTGGGTTCCACTATTTGTACACCATCAGCCTGTAAGGTTTGTAAATTACGCTGAGTAGCTGGATTGAACCACATTTGATCATTCATGGCTGGTACTACCAATTTAGGTGCTTTAGTCGCTAGTAAGGTCAAACTAGCCAGATCATCTGCTAAACCGATAGCCATTTTCGCAATCAAATCTGCGCTCGCCGGGACCACTACTGCCAAGTCCGTCCATTGGGCTAATTGAACGTGTAAAACTTTATCAACCGTAGCATCAAACATATCTGTGTAAACCGGACGCTGCGCTAAAACTTGAAAACTTAATGGGGTAACAAATTTCTCCGCAGCTTTAGTTAACACTACTTGGACTTGTGCTTGTTGTTTAATCAGCAGACGGGTCAACTCTAAGGCCCGATAAGCCGCAATACTACCTGTCACAAACAATGTAATATGTTGATTTTTTAACATTGACTTTTTCCTCAATAATCTTTAAGCAATAACCTTGGCTTGTAAGCCAAATACCACAGCCATCATGATGGCTAATTCGTAATCAATACATAACTCACTTTGTCGCCAAGCACTAATTAACGGCGCTACTGGCGGCCAAGTTTGATGGGTTCGCTGTTCAAAAAACTTTTTGGTAATTTCGATTTGTCGCGGATCTGGCCAAATATACATGAGTTCTTCAAACGGTGACATAGCTGTCGGTGCAATTTGAGCTAAAGCTTTGATCCGCTGTTGAATTACCGTTGGTAATTGACTTTTGGGACACATCAACGCTTGTTGTGGAGTTTGTTGCCAAGAAATAATCGATTGCCACAGCTGATTTTGAGCTGCAGTTTGTGGCACAAACTTATTTTCCCGCAAAGTAACATAATGAGCAATTACTGCAACCAACACTGCGTGTTCATATTGATAACTATCAGCACTATTTTTCATTTGCCAGACAGCTTCGTCTACTTCTAACCATGGTTGGTGAAATTTGCGTTCAAAACTGTCTTTAATATCCGTAATTTGTTCTTGCTCTGGAAAAATATAGGTCATCAAAGTAAACGGCTGCAACTGTGCAAATTGTGTAAAATATTGTTTTCTTTTTTGTAATTCTAACGGTAAAGCTTGTCGTGGTGCTTGAATTTGTCCTTGATCATTAAATTGCCAATTATAGATAGCTTTATGTAAGCGTGTTTTTTGGTCCAAACTAACCACCTTCTTTTCTTTAAATTTGTCCTAGATAAAATTTTATAATCTTTTAAACTAAATAACAATCCTTTTTTACGCTGTTCGGCTGACTCAGAGCTGAGCAATTAGAACTTATTATTCATATTCAAGATAGCATTTATAACTATTTTGCAAAATCAATGAACTTTTTTAAAAATAAAGTCATTTAAACAAGACGATTTCATCTCAAATTAAGAAGCAACAATTGACAAAGCCTTAATTTATGGTAAATTAATATCAATTTACATAATCAAATTCTTATAGGAGGGATTTTGTTGCAAGCACAAGAAAAATTTTTAAAACAAGGCTTAACTTTTGATGATGTTTTATTGGTTCCAGCAGCTAGTGATATTTTACCACGTGAAGTTAAGTTGGAAACTCAATTGGGAAATAATCTCAAATTACACTTACCAATCTTAAGTGCTGGAATGGATACTGTCACAGAAGAACCCATGGCCAAAGCCATGGCTTTACAAGGTGGTCTAGGTGTTATTCATAAAAATATGAGTATTCCAAGCCAAGCTCAGCAAGTACAAGCAGTTAAGGCTGAACTAGCCACCAGTAAAACTGCAGCTGTTGATGAAAGCGGACACTTATTAGTCGCCGCTGCAGTGGGAATCACCAATGATACTTTTGACAGAACACAGGCGTTGTTAACTGCAGGAGTCGATGCCATTGTGATCGATACCGCCCATGGACACTCAAAAAGCGTCTTAGAAAAAATTGCCGAAATTAAAAATCACTTTCCAGATCTAACCATCATTGCGGGTAATGTCGCCACTGCTAGTGGTACCCAAGCTTTATTTGATGCTGGCGTTGATGTAGTTAAAGTGGGGATTGGTCCGGGATCTATCTGTACGACTCGTGTGGTCGCTGGTGTCGGTGTACCGCAAATTACTGCAATTTTTGATGCGGCGCAAGTTGCACAAAAAATGGGTAAACAAATTATTGCTGATGGTGGTATTAAATACTCTGGTGATGTTGTGAAAGCTTTAGCCGCGGGTGGTAATGCTGTAATGTTAGGCAGTATGTTAGCTGGCACTACAGAAGCTCCAGGAGAAATCTTTAGCGATGCTGCTGGGCAACAATATAAGGCGTATCGTGGTATGGGCTCCTTAGCTGCTATGCAAAAAGGCTCATCTGATCGCTATTTTCAAGGTAATGTTCACGAAACTAAAAAATTAGTTCCGGAAGGTATTGAAGGTAAAACCAAATATAAAGGTGATGTCGCAGATATCTTATTTCAGATTGCTGGTGGTTTGCGTTCTGGTATGGGTTATGTGGGGGCACATACCATTCAAGATTTAATTGATCATGCACAGTTTATTCAAATTACTAACGCGGGCTTAATTGAATCACATCCTCATAATGTAACTATTACTCATGAAGCCCCTAATTATAGTGGTAAATAATGATAAATGACTTTTATAGATAATTAATCTCTAAACAATATATCTCTGTGAAAGTATTATTATTTTAATAATCACACTCAAACTCGAAATTTAGATAAGCAACAATTAAGCGAAGTTAAACATTATTACATGTTTAGCTTCGCTTAATTTTATAGCAAATATAATTACAATTATTTTTAAGTTTTCATGACTTATTTGCATATTTTTCAGGGTTATATCATATATCTCAGAACCCTAATTTTCTTTCAATAGTCTCTCAAATTCAATCTCATCATTCTGATCTTCAGCATTCAATTCTGCAACCCTTCTAGCATGCCTCTCACCTTCAAAATCTGTTTCAAGCCACATCTTAACAATTAATTTGGCTAACTCTTCTCCGACTACTCTTGAGCCAAAGGTTAAAACATTGGCATTATTATGTTTTCTTGACATTATTGCACTATAAGGTTCACTACATGTACATACTCGAATTCCTTTAACTTTGCCTGCTGCAATGCCAATACCAACACCTGTACCACATATTGCAATGCCAAAATCATATTTGCCAGAAGAGACTTTGTCACCAACTAGCTTACCATACCTAGGATAATCAGTACTTTCTAAGCTATAGGTACCAACATCATCAATAATTAATCCTAAACCTTTTACGTAATCTAAAATACTATTTTTCAATTTAAATCCTGCATGATCTGAACCAATTACAATTTTTCTAGTTTTCATAAATATTTTGTTACCCTCTTATAAGTTACGTTTAAATATCAGTGTAGTAAAATACTAAATTTCTTCGTACCATTCGTTATGAAATGTTCCAGATTCATCATTACGCTGAAAAGTATGTGCCCCAAAGTAATCCCTCTGAGCTTGAATCATATTAGCAGGTAAGTCATTTCTAGAAATTGAATCCAAATAACTTAAAGCGGCAGTTAAACTAGGAACTGGTAAATGATTTTTAATGGCTAATTCAACTACTTCTCTCAAAGCATCAATATATTTAACAACTTTTGTATTAAAATATGAATCTAACAGGATATTATCAATTTCTGAATCTTTTTCATATGCTTTTTCAATATCTTTTAAGATATCTGCTTGAATAATACAACCTGCTTCAAAGACCTGTGCAATATTTTTTAACTTTAAATTCCATCGATATTTTTGGCTTGCCTTACTCATTTGTTCAAAGCCTTGTGCATAGCTAACAATAGTTGCCAAATACAAACTTTGCTCTAATTTCAGAATCAAATCATCGCTTATTCTACAACTATCAAGATTACTTTGTTTTAATTTTAACGTATATTCTTTATCTGAAATAAAACGTGCAAAAACAGCAGACGTTATCAAAGATATTGGAGCTCCAACCTGCATGGCTTCTTCAACCATCCAATTACCTGTCCCTTTATAACTTGCTTTGTTTAAAATAACATCAAGCATGTATTTACCCGTTTTCGAGTCTCTTGCTTCTAAAATATCTTTTGTTATCGAAATTAGATAACTTTTTAATTCACCATCGTTCCATTCACCAAAAATTTCACTCATTTCACTATTTTTCATATTGAAAACATTTCTCATTAAATAATAAACTTCTGAAATACTCTCCATAATTCCATATTCTATTCCGTTATGAATCATTTTGACATAATGGCCTGAACCTTCTGGGCCAATATACGTAACACAAGGTTTATTATCTTCTGTTTTGGCAGATATTTTTTCTAAAATACTCTTAACTTTTTTATAGGCCTCTTTATCACCGCCCGGCATAATAGAAGGACCATGTAACGCACCTAATTCACCTCCAGAAACGCCCATACCAATGTAATTAATTCCGCTTTTAGTTAAATATTTACTCCGTCGATTTGTATCTCTAAAATTAGAATTTCCCCCATCAATTAATATATCTCCCTTGCTCAGTAAACCTTTAATATTTTCAATAACTTCATCAACTGGTTTACCTGCTTTGATCATTAAAATAATTTTTCTAGGTTTTTCTAAAGAATTGACAAATTCTTGTAAGTCATAAGTCCCGACAATTTTTTTACCTTTAAACTGTGAGACTAAATCATCAGTTTCTTTTCTTGTAATATTATAAACAGAGACTGAATAACCATTTTTACTAATATTAACAGCTAAATTTCTTCCCATAACTGCCATTCCCATTACGCCAATATTTTGCATTGTAAGTTCCTCCCATTTTTTAGTTACACTACACAATAGATATTATAAACTTTCATGATAATTTAAACGTTTGACACAAAACGATAAATCCTAAAAATAAAATGTAAAAAATACAAATTAGCATAATGTTTATCACATTAATTTGTAATTTTCTACATTTTTATTTTGCTATATAAATATATTTAAAATTAATATTTCAATTCCACCGATAAACCAACAAACAGTAGTAGGAATGGACCATGTCCATATTTGTTCTTTTGTATCCTTAACACCAATGGAATCATTAATTGCCCAGAAATAACTATCATTAAAATAAGAAAACACCATTGCGCCCATACAAGCGGCTATATTAGCAAGTACAGGATTAATACCCAAAGTTGCTACCATTGGAGCTGTAATTGAAGCTGTTGTAAATATTGAAACTGCTCCAGAACCTTGAATAATACGAAGTAAACTTGCAATTATAAATGGAACTAAGATTGCAGGTATCCCAGTATGAGCAACACCTTCTGCAATAACTTTACCAGCACCGCTTTGATTAACAACATTTCCTAAAGCTCCGCCAGCAGCAATCAGAACCAACGTCTTGCCGCCGCTGACAATTCCGTCATCTAGAGCTGCAGAAACTTTCTTTCTATCTACACCACGAAGCAAAGTAAATACTCCGATCAATAAACCTAATCCCAATGCAACCACTGGAGCTCCAATAAATTGAATTACTGAACTTAAGGCTTTATTCATAGCCACTCCCTTAAGTGCCCCAGCAAGTAAAATAAGTACAACCGGAATTAAGATAGGCATAATTGCTATAGTAAAAGACGGTTCCTTTGCAGTATTGGATTCTTCCAATTCGCCTTCTTCATCATCTTCAGCGATTCTATGATATTTTTTACCAATCCATTTAGCATAAAAATTAAAAAAGATCGCTAACGGAATACCTACAAGGAAGCCTAAAATCATATTTTCTGAAATACTAGCATGAAACAGCGCTGCTCCTCCTAAAGGACCAGATGCAGGCGGAACTAATTCATGACTCCAAAGCAATCCGCCAGCAAGTCCAACACCTAAAGAAGTTAAGCTCGTGCCAGTTCTTTTAGATACATCTTTAGCCAATGGAAAAAGCATTAAAAATGCGGGAACACAAAAGATAGCCAACGACGTTATAAAACCAGTAATTATCATAGCCATCACTTCGTGTCCTTTTCCCAAAACTTTAACAAGTTTCTTGCCCATTACAGCTGTAGCACCAGAAACTTCCAAGATTTTGCCAATCATCACACCAAAAGCAATTAGAATACCCAAACTTGCCATAGTATTTCCAAAGCCATTTTTTAAAGCTTCAACTGTTTTTAATGGATTCAATCCACCTAAAACACCTGTTAAAAGTCCGCCAATGATTAAAGACGTAAAAGCATTCAACTTGGATTTAACAAGTAATAGTACTAGTACTATAATGGATACAATTAAAGCAATTACCATTTGTGTTGTGCTACTCATGCTAATCCCTCCCCATAAAACGAATTTGAAATTTTAGTGGAAAGATAGTTTGAACACTTATTAAGGGTGGTTTTATCTCCAATTAAACCACCTTTAGTAATAATAGGCATTTTGTCAAGAGTTCCGCCAATAACTCTTCCATACACAGCCAATGGAACGATCTCATCTTTAATTTCAATTCCTTGTGCTCCATTTTCTTGTAAAAACGCTTTAGTCACATCACCACCAGAAGTATACACACCACCAATTTGGCCGCCACATTTTTTAATAATATTGAAACCTATCGCAGCCATAGAGTTACAAATTTTTTGTGAAGCTGTTGAAATTGTTAGACCAGCTTTCCTTGATTCTTCTTTTAGATCAATCTTGTCTTTCTTCTCCACCATTGTAGCTACCAAAAACTGTGAATTTTCATTTAGATGAGATACTACCTCTTTCACTGCCTTTAAAATTTCTTCTTCTCTCTTATCTTCATACAGAAAATTACGTGCATTCGGTTTTACAATAAAAGGTGCATATTCCGCGCGAAATTGGGCTATTTGATCTTCTACAACACCGCTAACGCTTCCAATTAGATATAACGCTTTCTTTTTTTCCTTATAAGATTTCTTGGGACTAATTTCTTTTAGTAATGAGCACGTAAACGGACCCGGGTCTACAGAAATAAAAGGAACTTTAGAATCAATAACAGCCTTAGCAATTGTATCAATATCTTCACTAGTACAAGAATCAAACATTATAATTCTTGTGCCATTAGAAATTAAATCTATAATGGTATTTTTTATAGTATCAACTCCTTCCAGAACACATTCCATTGAAATAACGCCAATTGGCTTATTTGACTGTTGTTGTAAAATACCCGCTACTCTGGAACTCAATACTGGACTAGTTGGATCATTTCTTACATCAGTATTTTCCAACATTACTCCGTCAACTAGCTCATAGTTACCAATAACTATTTTACCTGAGCTGGGAAAAGCGGGAACAACCATGGCAGTTACATCATCACCCAACGCATCCAACATTCCGTCTATTTCTGCACCTATATTACCTCTTAAAGTAGAGTCAATACGTTTATTGTAAAAAACAACTTCATCATTTTTTACTTTTTTTGTATATTTATATACTTTGCTGTAAGCATCTTTAAAATCATCACCACGACTATCCGTATGCAACCCCAGTGCATCATAGTCTTCAAAATTTTCAATACTATCTATCGTATCAATCGTGCCAACTTTCAAACCATTTTTTGCTAAAAGTGAATTTGAAACGTTAGAACCAGTCAAGTCATCTGCTATTATTATTGATTTCATCAGCTTGTCCTCATTTCTTATTATTTTGAATTTAAAATATAATCAATTTCCTGAAAAATTAACTATCTATTCTTAAATATTAATAAATAAAAAAATCTCTTTGACTCACCAAAATTATATCCATAAAGGTAAATTATTATTTTTAACGTTCAACAATGCTGTAATTAGCAACTAAACTTAGCATTTTACATAACCGAACTATATAACAATTCAACGTATAAACTAAGATGATCAACTTCATACAGCTGAATTTATTTACAAACATTAATAATCAAGTGAAAAAGTTAACGCTTACAAAAAACGGTTAATATTTAGGCAATAACCTTAGCTATTACCTAAATAAAAATTACTCAATTTTCCCTAAGCAAAAACTACTTTGCTTCTTTGGACTTTCTAAAGTTTCCAGCATAAAGTGAAGCCAATCTGATTGCCTCGTCTAAGCTCTTTTCCCGGGCGATACCTTTCCCTGCTATATCAAAGGCTGTTCCATGATCAACTGACGTTCTTAAATACGGCAAATTATGAGTAAATGAAACTGTTAAATCTGGATCCAGGGTTTTCGTTGCAATATGACCTTGATCATGATACAGAGACAAAACACCGTCATATTTTCCCATGTTAGCTTGATAAAATACCGAATCCGCTCCAACAGGACCATCTACATTAATATTTTCACTTTTTAACTCTTTGATGGCTGGTATAATATAGTCAATTTCTTCATTGCCAAATAAACCACCATCTCCAGAATGCGGATTTAAACCGGCCACTGCAACGTGCGGATTACTAATACCTAAGGTTTTAAGAGCATTAACTGTTAACTTAACATATTTTTTAATACCCTCTTTTGTGATCAGGTCACAAGCTTTACGTAAAGGAACATGCTTCGAATAGAAAAATACTCGCAAATTTTGAACTTGAAACATCGTTAATGGATCTTTAACACCTGTTAAATCAGAAAGAATATCTGTGTGCCCAAGTGTCTTAATTCCAGCTTCTTGCAGTGCTTCTTTATTCAATGTTGTCGTTACCATCGCTGAAACACCATCATTAACACATAAGTCGTTAGCTTTCTTTATATAATCATAAGCAGCTTGTCCACATTGTGCCTGAACTTCTCCATATTTAAAGGTTGTCATATCAACATTATTCAAATCAATTAAATCAATAACACCTGCTTCAAATTTACCTTCTGATAAATTATCAATTACATTTATTTCAATGTCAGATTTAACAATTTTCTTAACATTTTCTAAAACATTTTTGTCCCCGACAACTACAATCTTAGCTTTTTGATGGATTTCAGGTTTACCAAGCGATTTAACCACTTCCTCGGGTCCAATACCCGCAGGGTCTCCCATAGTGATTACAATATACTCTCTTTTCATAGTAATCTTTTCCTTCTTTACACAATCTTCATACAATTAAAAACTTATTTACAAATTTTTTTGGAATTTCGTGAGCAAAATCTCCTAAATCATCATCAGTTATAACGTAATCTATATCTAAAAAATCTGCAAAATTGATAAAAGTTGATTTTTCAAACTTTGAACTATCTGCCAGAATAATGTTTAGCGAAGAATTTTTTATTGCATTGGACTTGAGCTGAGATCTTGCTTCAGAACCTGTTTGGAAACCTAATCTAGAAATCGAATCACATCCGATAAATGATAAATCAAAATTAAATTTTCTGATTTTTTCAACTGTATCAACACTACTAGACGAATAGGTCTTTTGTGAAAGACTTCCTCCCACAAAATATACGTTTTCTAAACCTGCATCTAACAACAAAATAGCTGTATTTAAGTCAACAGTTACAATAAACAATCCTTTAATTTCACTTATATAAGGAATCAAACACTTAACTGTAGTTCCTGCATCCAAAAAAATGGTTGAATTATCATTAACAAATAAAGCTGCCCGATGAGCTATTCTCTCTTTTTGTTCTATAAGTTCACCTTTTTTAATACTATACGGTTTATCACTGATAGAAAGTTCTAAATCAATAGCTCCACCAAATGTTCTCTTGAGTAACCCTTTTTCCTCCATCTCGGAAAGGTCTTTTCTTATAGTAACTTGAGAAACATTCAATCTTTTTGCTAAATCTAAAACCGTTACCTTCTTTTCCTTCTTTATTAATCGGTTAATAAAATTTTTTCTTTCTTCACTGTACATTTTTTCTCACTTTCGTTCATGAACAATTTTAATATATCATAGCTTTCATTTAGTTTCAATATATTTCTTTATCTTTTGAAAGGTTACGAATTCATTTTTGCTTCAACCAACCTTTTTTCTATTGAAATACCTAAATCCACTATTGATATTAACAACAAAACAATACTCACAATGATTACTAAATGATTTTTACTTTTTAACTTCAAGATCAATTTATAATCAAGGTAAAACTCACCGTCGTTACGCAAGTAGCTTATAATATTCAGATTAGATTATACACTTTTATAACCTTTTAATTATGCTTATTGTTGGCTAATAGTCGTATTTTTAAAGTTTTTGCTCTAAAAAGACTTAATAGTAGTAAAAACAAAAAATAATTTAAAGTTAGGCTTACGAATACTTTCGAGTTTGAACTGAACTCATCCAAAAATAGGCTTCGTGTTAAAATGATATGGTATCTAATTTTTAAAGTGAGGATTTTTCAATGAAACAAAATGTTTCCTGGTCTACCAAACTGGCAATTCTATCAGCTGGTTTGTTAACTTTTATCGGTATCTTAGTCGAAACTTCGATGAACGTTACCTTTCCAACACTTATGAAGGAATTTCATGTTAATTTAGCCACCATTCAATGGGTCACCACCGGTTATTTACTCTTAGTGACTATTGTGATGAGTACCACTTCTTATCTAATTAAACGATTTAATGCTCGCAAATTATTTATGACGGCCACTGTTATGTGTCTGGTCGGAACTTTAATTTGTGCCAGTTCTACTAATTTTACGTTTTTAATGATCGGTCGCTTACTTGAAGCAGTAGCTACAGGCTTATCAACACCAACTTTGTTTCATATCATTATGTCCTGTATCCCGCCTTACAAAATGGGAACCTATACCGGTTTTGCAACAATGATTACTTCTTTTGCACCAGCATTGGGACCTACATACGGGGGAATTGTCAACAACTACACCTCTTGGCGCTGGATTTTCATTGGTGTCCTACCAATTATTATTCTCATTATGATTACTGGTTGGCTAACTATTAAAGTGCAAGCGCAACACAATCAACCGCCGTTTGATTGGCTGGGATTAATTAGTTTAGCAATGACAATGGTTACTCTAATTATTAGTTTTGATCAAGCAGGAGCACACAGCTTTACTAGTTGGCAATTTCTTGTTAGTTTAGTGATCACTTTCATCTTTGGCGGTTGTTTTGGCTGGCATCTCAAAACTAGTAACAATCAACTTTTAAATTTTAAAATTTTAAAAGATCCAATTATCGCCAATCGTGCCATTAATTTCTTTATTTTGCAATTTATTAATATTGGCATTTCCTTTGTGATTCCTATTTTATCTGAGCAAGTTTTAGGAACTAATTCCATGTTAGCGGGACTAATTTTATTACCCGGTTCTTTATTAGGCGCTTTTATCGCCCCTATTGCCGGTAATTTATATGATCATTTTGGTGCTAGTTTACCGCTAACTATTTCTAACTTAACTATTATTGTAGGTGCCTTAGCCTTTACCATTTGGACAGGTCAATTGAATATTGCTCTAATTATTTTCTTCTACTGCTTCATGCGTGGAGGATTCAATTTAGGCTATGGCAATACGATGTCAGACGCTAGCAAACACGTTAAGCTCACTGCTAAGCCAGATGTGAACTCGCTTTTTAATACATTGCAACAATATGCTGGATCATTAGGAACAGGGATATTATCCGCCATTATTTCGACCAAACAATTAACAGCTGCTGCTCCACAATTAAAGGCAGTGACAGCTCAAGGTTGTCAACTAGACTTTGGCTTGTTAGTAGTCTTAGCAATAATTGCCTTACTATCTACTTTAATTAGCCAACATTATCCACACTCAACCACAGCTTAAATTTCAATTATTATGTCAAAACTCTATAATAATATTTCTCCGCACCAAAAGTTGTATAAGACCACTAACAACCAATTAACCTTGCATGACAACTTGCAAGGCTTTTGTTTACATAAAAAAATATCCTAACTGTTGTTTTCAGTCAGGATATTTTGATTTTTTTTCTATTGCTAAAAACTTGAGAATACACCAACTCATGTGAACTACAATATTAATTAACTAATGGAAAGCTAAAGTTATATAGAAACAACTGTGAAATCTGGAAAAAATCAGCATCATCAATATGTTCAATGAATTCTATATTTCTGCCAGAATGTTCAGTAACATCAAATGAATGAACTTGTCTGAAAACCACTTGTCCCTTAGTTTGATAACCGTTTAACTGATAATATCCGTGCTTGTTATTCCTAATAGTTGAGGTAATTGGGCTCACAATAATGAAACCAGTATCTTGATTGTAAGCATCTCGACTTAGAATTAAAACTGGACGTCTTTTCTTAATCTCTCGTCCCCTCTGAGGATCAAAATTAATCCACACAATGTCTCCTTGACTTGGTTGATACATCATTTTTTGTCCTCATCAAATTCTAAGTCATCCCATTCGTCAGGTTCATATTGATTTTCAAAATCCGGATTTGAATATGGATCTTCAATTTTGGAAACTAACTCATAGCCACCATTATTCTTAGAGACGAGTAACCATTTTTGATCTAACTTAAAATCTTCTTTAGAAACAGGCAAGCACAGGGAGCTGCCTCTTCTAACAACGGTTAATAATTTTATAAGATTTCCCCTTAATTTAGTATATTAAATACATTAAAAATGTTAAATTGTTACCTTCAAAATAGTTCGATATTAGTTTGTGAATTATCCTTAACGACTACTAATCAAAGGTCAAATTACTCAAAATTAAAGTCTTCATTTAAACTAAAATTAAGCTGAAAATTGGATTAAAACTTGCTATACTTATATTCGTTTAGGGGGATCAAAACCTAAATTCTAGCAAAAGACAATTCACTTTTGCCAAAACAATCATGTACCAAAAAGAATATTGAGAGGAAGTATTTTTTATGAAGTTTAACAAGTTTTATTCACTATCAGCTGCTGCTTTACTAGCTTTAGCTTTGGGTGGCACAGCACATGCTCAAAAGGCTAATGCTGCTTCTTATAACTACCCTGTAGCTACTGCTACTCAAAAGCCTAATTCTCAGCTGTACGATTCAAAAGGTAAAGCTACTGCTCAAGTGGTTCCTGCTAATACTGATTGGCGTGTTAGTGATATTCAAACCATTAATGGTCAAAAGATGTATAAAATTGCACCTAACACTTGGTTACCTAGTTCAGAAAGCTACAATAACTTTGCCCCAACTAGCTATAATTACCACGTAGTACGGGCCATTGCTCCTAAAGCTAAGTATGCAGCACTTTACGACAACAATTTTAAAGTGATTCCAGAACGTGTAGTTCCTAACTTCTCTGATTGGAAAGTTGGTAAGACTCAAGTCGTTAATGGCAAGACTTTCTACAAAATTGATGATCATGAATGGATAAGTTCTGATGATGGTGTTGCTAACTTCTCTGTGAACGGGGCCAACAATACAAGTTCTAATACCACTACTAATAATTCCACTCCAGACTATTCTACTAAACCAGAAGACACAAATGGCTATCATTGGGTTTGGAGTCCAATATTTAATGAATGGGTATCAGATGCACCAAGTAATGGTTCGAACACATCTTCAAGTTCCTCTAATTCAGGTCAGAACTACTCATTTGACGCCCAAGCCACTCAGCAAGCTATGATTAAAGAATTAAACCGTTTGCGTGCTATGAATGGCTTAAATCCGCTCCAAGAGAACCCTGAATTATCTAGTTTCTCAATGGCCAGAGCTCAACGCTTAGCTGATGCTGGTCAATTAGATAACCATGCAGGAGCATATAGTCCTAACAGTACTTATACTTTAACAGCTGAAAATCTTGGTGAAGATTTTCTTCAAGCTACTCCTGAACAAAATGCTATCACTGCTACTAGTGGTTTCTTCCATGAAATTGGCAGTACAAGTGATGGCCACAGAAAAAATATGTTGGATCCATATTTCACTCAAATTGGCATGGGAGTGGCCGTTGACGATAAAGGAACCATGTATGAAGTACAGACGTTCGCAACACCTAAATCAGATATTGATTATAGCCAAATTAATCAAATTAATGATTACCACGATGATAGCACACCTGCGCCAACTGGTGTATATGATCACTAGCAATCAAACAACCTTGCATGATAACTTGCAAGGTTTTTATTTGTATAAAAAATATCCCAACTTTTAGGTTAGGATACTTTGAGGTTTTTCTATTGCTAAATCCTTAAGGGTACAAAAACTATGTGGTTGAAGCAAAAAAAGAATCAAGAGTTTTTCTATTGCTAAATCCTTAAGGGTACAAAAACCTAGCTTGCAATTTAATCGTGCTCCAACCTGTTTTTCTATTGCTAAATCCTTAAGGGTACAAAAACACAGGCCATGGACTCCGCGCTATATTGTTCGTTTTTCTATTGCTAAATCCTTAAGGGTACAAAAACGTGTATGACGATGGATACTATCAGCAAGATGTTTTTCTATTGCTAAATCATTAAGGTTCAAAAATCTAATACTATTCAAATTTGACAACTAGTCTTTTACCCATAGCATGAGCTACTGTAGCTAATTTGTCAAAGGTTACATTATCACCGCGTTCTATACGTGCTATAGTTGGTTGTGGTACACCAGCACGTTCAGCAAGATCAGCTTGTGTTAATCCTGCTGCTTCACGGGCTTTATACAAAGCTATTGCACTGGCAGACCGTTCTTTTTCCAAACGATAAGATTCTGCAAATTCTGGATCTTTTAATTCTTCTTTTACGATATCATTAATTTTCATTGTTAGACTCAAACTCCTTTCTTAAAGATATTGCATGATTGATTTCTGACTTAGGTGTTTTAGCTGATTTTTTAGTAAATCCATGAGTAATTACATACCTAGACCCGTGAACGTGAAAATATAACACCCGTTGAATATTGGTAGATACTTTACTACGGATTTCATACAGATTCTTTTCACCTTGTATCTTTTTAACCCAATTAAGACGTTGGGCAATTAATAAGCCCTGATCTTGTGTATCAGTTATAACTCGCAAAATTTTAGCACGATCAGATATAGGTAGCTTTTTCAACCATTCCCCAAATTCGTCATGTCCATTTTGCAGTCTATATGACTCAAATACTGGTTTTTCCATATTCTTATTATATCATTAATGTTTTTATTTTACTATATATAATATTTATTAATTAAAGGTAAATTATGAAATTAAATGTTTCTACAATGGATTAAATTTTGAGACTTTTCTATTGCTAAAACGTTAAGGTTCAAAAACTTTATTGCCTGTGTTATCATTGATATTGAAAAAGAGATCGGTGTTAGAGCGCCAATCCCTTAGCGATCCGCTTTAAAGGCGGTGACAAGTTATTAAAAACAATATTAAATCATCCTATAACTGGTCAAAGTTATGATAGGACGATTTTTTTATTACTTTTTGTTGTTCATGATTGTGGCAACTAATGTGCCAAAAGCAATCATTAACATTAATACCTGATAGGTATCCAAGTAAGACTGGATGTCCTTTCTGTTGATTCTTCCGTATTCTCATACGCAAGCACCTCCTTGAGAACAAACAGTCACCGCCCATAAAACTTATCGCACTAACTATTTTAGCACATGAACTAGATTGAACCACTTCTCAATTTTGGGAAATGATTTTTTCTAAAGAATATGTTATATTGGTAATGAAAAAGGATCAGTGCTGTAACACCGATCCCTTAAGTAAAGTTGCCAAAGCGGTAGCTATTCAAATTTTAACTTTAAAAATTGAGAAGCCATCAGCTCCTGCACAGAGCTAAGACCGGCTTCTTTTTTACTTTGACTTTCGATATTTTAGAATATCTATGACTGTATTTAACAATTTCATGAATCGCTTTTACAGCCAAATAGATAATTTCTAAAACAGCAATCATCAAAGACAATTGGTTTTGCATTTACAGTTTTTACACCATAAGCACCACCCATTTCTGAAATAGCCCCGCCTTAGCATTTAACTTTACTATTATGTAGTTCCTTATGCATCAAGGTTTAAAACATTCAGCAGTGATTTGATTGTAAGAATATTGATTTTGTTTTTTCATCGACATTGAAAAAGGATCAGTACTGCAAAACTGATCCCTTTGGTACAGTTACTAAATTAGCAACTAATCATATTTAAATTACAATAAGACTGTTAACTTTAAGATAGTCTTATTTTTAATGATAAATTTTCTTAACATTAAATGTAGCAAAGCCTAGAATTAATTGTACAACGTTTAAAATAGACACTCTACTACGAATTTAATTTAGATTTTTTATGATTGTAGTAACCAATTAAGAGAATTAAGGTAACTATTAACAATAAGAAGATCCCGGCAATAATAAATAAATTCATTTTGAGAGTAAAATCACTTTGAAAAACAATTGTCACAATACTAACGATCATTAATGTAGACACCACAATATCCCATATTGGGGTATTACTTGGACGAATTAATAAGAAGGTCAAAATCAAGACCACAACTATCATTACAATAAGATTGAGCCAAATTAGCTTTTGAGCAAAAGCAGTTTCATTACGAAGTTGTAATAAATTAAAAATAGACAGCACCATTGATATCACGGCTAAAATCCAACTCAACCAATTTAATTTTTTAGTATTCACTAGCTAATCCTTCCTTTCATCCCGGTTACAATGAAATTATATCACAATCAACTATATTTATTCCTACCTTTAAAAAAAAGACCAGCACAAAAAACGATTCAGACAAATTTTAACAATCTGCGAATCGTTTTTTAATTGAAAGTTTATATCTGGTAACTGGACTTAATTATTATTTCATTTTTTCAGTATCTTTCATCCAGCCTAAGGCCATCGCCTTTTCACCCAAATGTGTTCCAATAACCGGACCAAAATAAGTTTGCTCAATGGTGACATTAGGAAATTTTTGCCGCAAATGCGCAGTCCAACGATCATTTTCTTGCGGATCATTCGCATCAATCACTAGTAAACGATACGGAAAATCAGCTTGTTTTAAAGCTGTTTCAAAACGTTCCTCACTCTTTAAATACGCCTTTTTTTCCGAACGAACTTTGCCATAAGCCACAATTTCATCTGATTGATTATCAAATGTTAACAACGGTTTAATATTCAGCATTGTCCCAATCACAGCTGAGGCATTGGATAAGCGCCCACCCTTAACTAAATTGTTTAAATCCTTAACAACAATATTCTCATCAATCGTTGCGCGTAAAGCATCTAATTGTGCCAAAATTTCTGTAAGACTAGCACCGGCTTGAGCCAATCTCCCAGCTTCCATAGCCAAATAGCCCATTAATTTAACAGTAATCCGTGAATCGTAAGGAATGACTTTAATATTTGTTTTAGTAGCCGCTAAAGTCTTTAAACTATTAATAAAGCCCGAAATTGTAGCGGCTAAATGAATCGAAATCACTGCTTCATAACCTTGATCAGCTAAATTATCATATAATTGATCCATCTCACCCAAACTTGGTTGTGAAGTCTTAGGTAGTTCTTTTAAATTACGAACTTGGTCATAAAATTCCTGGTTCGTGATATCA
Organism: Bombilactobacillus sp. ESL1197; assembly: GCF_058107145.1. Classification (NCBI taxonomy): domain Bacteria; kingdom Bacillati; phylum Bacillota; class Bacilli; order Lactobacillales; family Lactobacillaceae; genus Bombilactobacillus; species Bombilactobacillus sp. ESL1197. Next base: position 281,554 of record NZ_JBYLTY010000002.1, on the reverse strand, counting down.
ATACCTTCCCGATATACTTGCCCTTGAATAATGACCGGAATAGAAACAACTGTAATGTTATAGCGTGCCGCTTCTTCTGCAGTTAAATACGCAGTACTATCAGTTACGACGGCAATTTTCATGTACTACCTCACCCATTTCATTTGATTACTATCAGATAAGTCTAATAGCGAACATTCTACCATAATTAATATATTGGTGTAAAATGATAAGTTAGTATCTTTTATTTGTCAATCTAAAGGAGTTTTTATGTCATTTGATGGTTTATTTACCCATGCTTTGGTCCAAGAATTAAGCCCCATCCTTGTCGGTGGCCGCCTCAGTCGTATCCAACAACCTTTTGCCCAAGAATTAATCTTAACTATCCGCAATCATCGACAAAATTATAGCCTACTATTATCTGCTAATCCGAACTATGCTCGGGTTCAACTAACTGAGCTCAAATTTCAAAGTCCCAAAACTCCCAGCAATTTTGTGATGACTTTACGCAAACAATTGGATAGCGCCATTTTACAAACAATTCAGCAAATTGAGAATGATCGTATTTTAACCTTAACCTTTCAGAATCGTAACGAACTAGGTGATTTACAAGAAATTACTTTTTACGTCGAAATCATGAATCGTCATAGTAATATTGTTGTTGTGAATGATCAATCGCAATTAATTATTGATGCGATTAAACATGTCGATCTTACCCAAGACCGTTATCGGCAACTATTGCCTAAAGAAACCTATCGCTTGCCACCTGCTCAAAATAAAATCAATCCGTTTGATGTCTTTGAGCGTGAAAAATGGCTCAAACAAAATGGCCAACAACTCTTGCAAAGTGATCTTGCACAAGCAGCACACAACATTCAAGTTAATTTTCAAGGCTTTGATAAAAATAGTGCTCAGGAATTAAGTACCCGTAGTCAAGCAAGTACTGACGATGCCCACTTAATTCAGGTGTGGCAGGATTTTTTGGCAGGTTTTAATCAACCACAAGCAACAATTGCAACGAAACAATACCGCCAACTTTTTACTGCTCAGCCCTATGTGTCCTTGACTTCGGACGGTTTTCAGCAACAAACTTTCACTAATTTAAGTCAAATGTTAGATGACTTTTATCGTGACCGTGCCCGGCAAGATCGTGTGCGCCAACAAGCTAGCAATATTTTACAATTAATTAAACGATATTTAAAGCGAAATCAAACCAAACTCAAACGATTACAACAAGATTTAGCCAAAACCGAATCCGCTGAAGATTATCGCATTCAAGGTGAATTATTAACGACCTACTTAAACCAAGTCAAGCGGGGACAAAAAAGCGTCCAATTGCCAAACTATTATGATAACAACCAACTGTTAACTATCAAGTTAGATCCCGCTAAGTCCCCGGCAACGAATGCCCAGCAATATTTTAAAACTTACCAAAAGCTCAAAAACTCTATTCGCCATTTAAATGAGCAAATTGAGCAAACCAAAGTAGAAATTGCTTATTTAGAAGGTATTTTGGCGCAAATTAATTATGCTGATCCTCAGGATTTAGCCGATATCCAATTAGAATTAACTCAACAAGGTTACATTAAAAAGCAAGCACGCAAAAAACAGCGCAAAACTAAGATCCAATCCGGAGCAGCCTTTCAGGCTAGTGATCAAACTATTATCCGGGTTGGCAAAAATAACTTACAAAATGATTACCTGACTAATAAATTAGCAGATAAACGCTACACCTGGTTGCATATCAAAAACTTACCAGGTTCACACGTCATTATTGAATCATTAGCTCCTAGTGAGCAAACCATCCTGGAAGCGGCTGAACTAGCAGCTTACTTTTCTAAAGCTGGGGCGAATGCTAGTAAAGTTCCCATTGATTATACATTGGTTAAACACGTGCACAAACCTAATGGCGCCAAACCAGGTTTTGTGATTTATACCGATCAAAAAACGCTCTTGGTGGATCCTCACTTACGCTTAAAGCAGTTAAAATAGCAGCCAAAGTAGAAAAATCAACACTTAATTAACGCTTAAACAAAAGATGATTATTCCTTTGATTATCTACATCTCATTAACCATTTTTGAGCGCTATCAGTTTATGTGACTGGGAAATGGAAAACACTTTTTCTGTAATTAATAATAATTTTTTCAAAAATTGCAAATGTGATAGACTAAATATATAACTTTAATATGAAGGAAGATTTTCATGGCAGATTCAGTGCACTTTCCTGCTGGCTGGCACAAAGCGTTTTATACTTTGTGGCTAGGCAGCTTTATTACTGGTATGGGTTATTCAATGACTATGCCCTTTATCTCGTTGTTTATTGCTGATCTAGGGCACTACAGCAAATTACAAATCAATTTGTACTCCGGTTTAGCTTTTGCTGTCACTTTTATTGCCCAGGCAATTGTTTCCCCTTACTGGGGGAATTTAGCTGATCGCAAAGGTCGTAAATTAATGTGTATGCGGGCTTCGGGGGTCATGGCACTCACCATTTCAGCTATTGGCTTTGCCCCTAATGCCTTATACATCATCATCATGCGCTTAATTCAGGGGGCGTTTTCAGGTTATATTAATAACGCAACTGCTTTAATCGCTAGTGAAACACCACATCAAAAAAGTGGTCTTGTGATGAGTCAAATGATGACCGCCGGAACTGCTGGCAATTTAATCGGTCCGTTATTAGGTGGAGCGTTATCCAGTTTTTTTGGTCATTTATTTGGTAATATTTGGGGCTACCGCATTCCGTTTTTCATTACGGGCTTTTTAATGTTTGTCGTCTTTTTGGGAACAACTACTTTGGTTCACGAAGACTTCACACCCATTGCTCGTGAAAAAATGCAACCAATGAAAGAAATTATGCGGTCCTTGCCCAATTTAAAATTAATTATCATCATGTTCATTACTACGATGTTAGTTCAATCAGCAACCATGTCGATTGACCCAATCGTTTCTCTATACGTTAAATCCATGGTGCCCCATAGTCATAGTATTGCTTTAATTGCGGGTATTGTTGCCGCTACACCCGGACTAGGAACATTATTGGCTGCTTCGAAAGTTGGTCACGAAATGGACAAAATTGGTCCGATCAAAGTTTTACGTGTCGGCCTAATTGTCGGCGGACTTTTATTCATACCAATGGCCTTGACTAACTCGCCTTGGATATTAGCAGCCCTGCGCTTTTTACTAGGAATCGCTAGTGCAGCGATGTTACCAGCAGCCCAAACCGTTTTAACCTTGAATAGTCCGACTGCTAGTTTTGGGCGGATTTTTAGTTACAATCAGTCTTTTCAAGCTCTAGGTTCAGTGATTGGTTCTTTGATGGGGTCTACCTTATCTGGCGTTTACAATTACGCGACCGTTTTTTGGACCACCGGTTTCACTATCTTGTTAAACTTTATTTTAGTTTTAATCTTTGCGCGCAACGCCACCAACCGGCAAAGCAAATAAGTTTCACTTAAGACTTGTGTGTAACATTATTTACTAATTTATTATCTAAATATTAGAAGTGTTGAGCTCATTACTTTCAAAAAATCCAAGCAAACTACAATTTTGAAAGTAATATGTGTAAAACACTTCTTTTTTTTGCTGGTGTTCTTTACATCAAAAATTAATAAGATCTAAATCTTTTCATGATACACTTATAAGGAAAACACAGCAGAAAAGTAATGAAACCCAAAAATGATCCTGCAATTTGGACAAAGCAAAAAATTACGTCCGTTTAAGATTTAAAGCAACTGTATGGAAACAATAACTAGTATTAAAGGTCTGTCATTAATTACTAAATTTAGTTATAGTCCGCTTGAATCATCGAATAGATTCCCTCGTCACAAATTCCTTGATTATTTTTTCCTGCTCGGCGTGCCACTCCCTCAAACCGCATGCCACTTTTTTTCATCACAGCTCCCGAAGCTGAATTACGCAAATCATAGCGACATTCAACCCGGTTAAAACTACGTTCTAATAATAAATATTGGTTAACCCTAGCCAGTGCTTCTGTCATAATCCCTTGATTCCACCATTTAGAACCTAAAACATAACCAACTTCGGCAATTTTCAAGGATTGATTTAGGTGGACCACGGAGATCTCACCCACTAATTGTTGGCTGGGCAATTCAATCCCCCAAATAAATTGATCATCGTTCTTTTTAATTGCCTGAATCCGTCTTAAGCTCTCTTGTTGAGATTGATGTGGTGTCCACGTTAAATACTTAGTCACCAAACTGTCACTTGCCCAATTAGTAAACATTTGCTGCGCATCCGAAACATTGAAGTGTCTTAGTTTAATACCATTATTTGTAATCAACATTAACATCAACTCTCTTTACTCTGAATTAAAACCTGAAGCACATATCTAAATATTGTTATTGATTAGATTAACTGTTTTTTCAGGAGCGTCAACTCCTAAAACTAGTCTAGAATACAGCTCATTCTGTAATTGAATCACAATCGGACAACTCGAACGCTTGACATTGAAAAAAACTTTTTCATTATTTTTTAAATAAGTACCGCCAGCATAATTAGGAAGGTTGGTTCCTGGACAGCGAAGTCCTTTAAATTCATTTAAGATACCTGAATCAATCGTTGCTCCCAATACATTTTTTAATGGAATAACTAGTTTCTTCTTTAAGCTAGCAACTTTATATTTTCCTTGCGAAACTTTAAAACACTTTTCTTTAAAAAAATAATCCTTCCAAAATTAAAAATTTTGAAAGGATTATTTGCAATAAAATCATACAAATTTCATGAAACTAGATTAAAGTACATGATTATTTATTGGGCAACGTAAAGTAACTCAAGCGACTGCTATATAAGCCGTTCTTTTGCTGAATTAAGGTGATTTTACTACCAAAATAATCTTGCTGTTTGTTAGCGTAATTCGAATTAATCCCTAATAAAACGTGGCCTAAATTGCTGACAAAATTCGAATTAATTTGTTGAATTAAACCAATATTAGTAGTGAATCCAGCCAAGGTTTGAATGACTTGTTGCTTTTGCAAAATTAACGTCCCATAACGAACATCTGGCAAAAAAGTTTTAATATAATGGTTAACTTGCTTAACTAAGTTGGGTCGGTGCTTGCCTGGAACCGACGTTAATTCTAAGCGCCGCGCACTTAAATGTTTAAAAATCGTGGTAATTGGTGACGACAGCCAAGTATGATGCTCTTGATCTTGAACAAAGACAACTTCTTGAATCGCATCACTTGGTAAAATTTTTAAATAATTACTAATATTAAAAATAGTCAATTGGTAACTTTGATGACTTAATTCTTGCGTATTAATTCGCAATTGCAGTTGATTTTGCTCACTATACAAATGTGACTGTAAACAGCGCGAATCAGAATAAAAATCCACGGTTGTTGCAGTGTCCACATTACTTAACAAATTACCAAAAATTGCCGTTGAAAAACCATCATCTTGAAACGAATGAACCAAATTATGAGTTAACAAAACTTGTTCATAATTAGACAACATATCGGAGTTTTGGTAACCATCAATTTCTACTTGATAATGTTGCATCACAGGTGGTGCATACAAAAAAGTACTGTAATGACCATTAATCTTACTAGTTGCCGCTAAATCCAATAAAGTTGCGGTCGGCTGTTCCACCGAGTTAATCGCTAATTGTTGCGTTAACTTCTGCGCTTGACTCAATGTTAAATGCCAAAACTTAGCCAACAAATAATCATCAAAACCATACAATTTACTATGAGCGTACAATTGCAAATTACCTTTTTGTTCTCTCAATGTTTGGGCTAAATTAATTAGATGTTGTAATGCCTGCAAAAATTCCCAGTTATAATGGGTAAAACTTTGCACTTCTTTTAAATCAAAGCCCCGTATTAAAGCTTCACAAATCACCAAAACTCGCCGCACCTTGGTTTGAAATAAATCAGCTTCAATCTGCTCATCACTATAATATTTGAGTGGACGCTTCAAAAAGATATCGTGCAGTAAGTCTAAACCAGCAAAAGCCTTCATAATCACAGTTTCCAAGTTATTACCATTAACTACAATGGCTCCATTGGAAGTTTGGTGCGGTCCTAACAAGACTTTCAATTGTTTACGATCTTGTGTTTGCCAAATAGGCACGCGCGCAGTTAAATGGTTCGGCGTTAGTTCGACGGCTGCGTTCATCTGATAATTGGTTAAAGTTGTCAGATTTTGCAGTCTTTGACCAACACTTACCTGACAAATCACTTCAAACAAAGGATAACCCGTACTAGCAATTAAGGGTAAGATTTTACTACGAAAAACGGGTGAAATTTCTAGAACATAAAATGATGCCGTCGTTTCATCGACAGCTAAATGAAAAGTGCATGTACCAATAATTTTTAAGAGTGAAGTTAATTTCAAAACGGCATTGCGTAAACGCTGAAATAGCGCATCATTAATGGAAAAAACGGGGGCAACACTGGTCGAATCATTCGAGTGCACTCCAATAGGATCCATATCCTCTGATGAAAAAATCAAAGCACTGTTATCAAATTTATCACGCAAAGTCACCAAAGTTAATTCTTTAAAGTTATTAATGCCCCGCTCCATTTCAAAGCCATCAGCCGTCATTCCCGTTTGAAAAAAGTCTACTAATTGTTTGGTATTGTTGACCGTATTCCAATGCATTTTTTGTTCAACTGTATTAGAACGAATAATCACAGGAAACGTCTGCTGTTGAGCAAATGCCAACGCTTCTTGGTAGGTTTGAACATTTTGATGTTCAATCAAGCGGAAACCGTGATCTTGCAAATATTTATTCAGGGAACGCTTGCTTAAACTGAGCGTTAAGTTTTGTTGATTAAAATTCAAAAGTTCCACAGTGCTAGCTTGAAAAGCTTCATCTTTTAATAGACTTCGAAAAACGTTCAGTGTATTAATTCCACTAAAGCCTGGAAAGATTAAATCAATCGCATATTCACTAATTAAGGTTTTGATTGTCGCGACATTAATTTCATCATAAACAATCACTGCTTCGTCCGCTAAAGAGTTCGCTAGTGATTCACGATTTTCAGTTAATAAAACTACTCGATAACTATCTTGCTTAAAACAGCGAATTGCTACACGTAAGGCTCGTTCACGTTCTAACTTTTCGTTAGTCATCAAGCCGGTAGTATTCCCAACAACTAAAATGGTTTTCATCATAATTTTTTACCTTGAACAAAGGAATTAATCATATCAATAAACTCATCAAAAATATAATCAGCATCATGAGGACCTGGAGCGGCTTCAGGTTGGAATTGAACGGTCATAGTCGGATCGCGGCGATGTCGTAAACCTTCAATGACATTATCCGTCAAACAACGGTATGTCACAAAGAAGTTTCGCCGCGCCGCCGGCGTTAATTTAACTTCATAATTATGATTATGATTTGAAAATTCAATATTCTCCGTAGCAATTTCGAGCGTTGGTAGGTTCGAACCATGATGCCCTAAACGCATTTTTTGCACCACGGCACCATTCGCCAACGCCACCACCAAATGGCCTAATCCCACTCCTAAAATCGGAATTTGGCCTTCTAATTCTTGGCAAGTGGCAATGGTATCCGGAATTTCTTGTGGATTACCAGGACCACTAGTAAATAACACCGCATCTGGCGCCAAATCCAATATTTCCGCTGCTGAAGTATTGTAAGGCAAAATTACCGAATCACACTTACGAATAGATAATTGACGTAACAACGAAAACTTCAATCCCAAATCAACGACTGCAATTTTAAATCCCACATTAGGATTAGGATAAGGTTGCTTAGTGGAGACCGTTTTGACCCGATCTCGGGGAATTACCAACGCGCGAATTTGATCACGAGCATGCTCATCAGCGGTGTCCATAATACTAGCTTTTAAGGAACCAGTTTGTTGTAGATGTTGCGTTAAACCTTGTACATCCAAATTGGTAATCCCCGGAATTCGTCTTTTTTTCAAAAAAGAATTTAGCGAATTAGGATCATTACTATCCAACTGTGGGTAAGCCACGCTACCAAAAATTACACCCTTACAACTAGGCGTAATCGATTCATAGTCATCCCGATTCATCCCCGATGTACTAACAATGGGACTAGCAAAGACAATAATTTGATCATTATACGTTTGATCAGTAATAGCATGCTCAAAACCATTCATATTATTGGTTAGAACCAACTCACCAGTAGAAATAATTGGCGCACCAATGGCTTCCCCCGCAAACGCTGTACCATCTTCTAAAATTAAATATCTAGTTTCGGTTGTCATCATGGATAATCTCCACGCCATCTGCATCATCAATTTCGGCCATTGAAACTTTGATTTCCTCTTGCCGAGAAGTTGGAATATTCTTGCCCACATAATCGGCCCGAATTGGTAATTCACGATGACCACGATCAATTAACACAGCCAAAGAAATTTTCCCAGGACGACCAATACTCATAATGGCATCTAACGCTGCCCGAATGGTCCGGCCTGTATACAAAACATCATCTACTAAAACCACATTTTTATTATCAATATCAGCAGCCGTAAACTGGGGTGGTGCACCATGTGTCTTTTTTTCATCATCACGAAACTCAGACACATCTAAATCAAATTGTGGAACTTCATATTCCTCTAATTGACGTAAACGATTTTGGATACGTTGTGCCAAAAAGGCGCCGCGCGTTTTAACACCTATTAAAACTAAATTTTGGTCACCTTTATTTTTTTCAATAATTTCATAGGTAATGCGCGTTAAAGTCCGTTTCATTGTCTTACTATCAACAATTTCTTTTTCCATTTTGATTCTCCCCTAGTCAACTGATCTGTACTTTAATTAAAGATGGTGCGACATCTGCGTCATTGCTCGTAATTGTTGCAGTTGTTGCTGAAATATCTGCGGTGGCTGTACTTCAAACTCTAACCACTGCTTCGTTCGGGGATGCGTAAAGCCTAAACATTGTGCATGTAAAAATTGTCCATTACCTGCTAAGGTATGCCGTGGTCCGTACAGTGGATCACCCGCTACTGGATGACCAATATACTGTAAATGCACCCGAATTTGATGCGTACGCCCCGTTTCTAATTGACACTCAATCAAAGCATAATCTGAAAAATTCTCTAACACTTTAAAATGAGTAACAGCTTTTTTTCCATTGGCTACTACCGCTTGTTGCTGACGTTTGTTGGGATCACGCCCGATTGGCGCTTCAATCGTCCCCTCCTGTTCTGTAAAAGGATGATGAACGATTGCTAAATAGCGGCGTAAATTAGTTTTATTTTGCAATTGTTGACTTAAAGAGTCTTGGGCTAACTGGGTTTTAGCCACCATTAATAGTCCTGACGTATCTTTATCAATTCGATGAACAATTCCCGGTCGAATCGTATCTGAACTTTGAACCTTAGTGTGATATAAAATAGCATTAACTAAAGTCTGATCTGGATGACCAGCCGATGGATGGACGACCATCCCCTGTGGCTTGTTGACTACTAAAACATCGGCATCTTCATAAACCACATCTAAAGGCAAATCTTGTGCAAAAGCCTTTAAGGGCTTTAAAGCTAAAGGGGTTACTTGCACCGCCACATCAGCCTTAATTTTGGTCCCAGTTTTGGTAACGGCTTGACCATCAACTAACACTTGACCAGCTTTAATCCATCTTTGTAACTGTGAACGCGTTAAATCCGGTCTTTGCGCTAAAATGGCTTTATCTAAACGCTGATTAGCTTGTAAATTAATAAAAGTAAATGTTTGCAACTTAAGACTCTTCCTGTTCTGATTTAAATAGATAAATTACTAATAAAACTACGCCCACTGTAATAAGAATATCAGCAACATTACAAACAAAGTTCAATAACGGCCAATTACCCAAACTTAAGGCAATCATATCAACTACATAGCCCCGAAACAAACGATCACAGACATTACCCAAACTACCAGCTATTAATAAGGACAAACTGGTTAATAACCAGGGGGAACGATCTTTCCCCTGAAACAACATGTAGCCCAAACAAACAACTACAATCAATGTTACTCCATAAAATAATAACATTTTTCCAGAAAAAAGATTATAGGCAGCACCGTGATTATTAATCCGCGTCAATCCCAAAATACCCGGGATAATTGTCCGCACGTGTTCAAACGGGATCTGCGTAATTGACCACCATTTAACTAATTGGTCAACCAGTAAACCCAGCAAAATTATTAAAATATAAATTATCATTAGTAATCCTCAAAGATAAATAAAATAGATTGATTGTCACCCTGATCGACATAATCAAGTTACAGCTATACGGCAAAAAATTGTACCAATTGCCACGAAGCGTTCATTGTTATCATATTCCAAACACCAAAAAACCAGGTTAATTTTCAGCTTTGATCATAACTTTTTAAAATAAGCCAGTAATCTGATCATGTTCATCAATATCCATGTTTAAAGCAGCGGGCTGCTTCGGTAAACCAGGCATGGTCAAAACATTGCCAGTTAAAACTACTAAGAAGCCGGCACCCAATTTGGGTTGTAATTCTTGGACATGTAACACAAAATCACTGGGAGCTCCTAATTTTTTTGGATCATCACTAAAGGAGTATTGTGTTTTAGCGATACAAATTGGTAAATTAGCCCAGCCTTGCTGTTCAATTTGCCGAATTTGCTTTTGCGCTTTCGGACTTAAAACAATATCTTGCGCCCCATAAACTTGTTGGGCAATGGTTTTGATTTTCGTAACGATAGGCAATGAATTTTGATACAGACGTTGATAATGATTCACGGTAGTTTGATCAATTAAGGCTTGGGCTAAATTCCAAGCTCCAGCACCGCCATCTTGATGAACTGTGACAGGATAAGCTTTAACTCCTAATTTTTGACATAATGTCTGCACTAACGCTAATTCGTCTGCACTGTCACTAGCAAATTGATTCAAAGCCACTAATACCGGTACGCCCGCTTTTTGTAAATTCTGAATGTGCCGTTTTAAGTTACTAAAACCTTTTTCTAATGCAGCCAAATCGGGTGTGGTTAAATCCGCTTGAGCTTGGCCACCATTATATTTTAAAGCACGGACAGTCGCTACTACCACTGCTACATCGGGAGTTTTAGCCAAATGTGGCGTCACAATGTCTAAAAACTTCTCCGCACCTAAATCAGCACCAAAACCGGCTTCCGTTAAAGCATAATCGCCCAAATGTAAGGCTAAATTAGTAGCAATTAAACTATTACAGCCATGAGCGATATTAGCAAACGGACCGCCATGAATTAAAACCGGTGTATGCTCTAGTGTTTGCACCAAATTGGGTTTAATGGCATCTTTTAGTAATAACGCTAACGCTCCTTGTGCCTTTAAATCCCGTACAAATACTGGCTGTTGATCATAAGTATAGCCAATTAAAATTTGCCCCAAACGCTTTTTCAAATCTGTTAAATCAGTCGCCAGACATAAAATGGCCATTAATTCAGAAGCTACAGTGATTTGAAAGGATTCTTCGCGAACATAACCGGAAGTTTTACCACCTAGACCAATGACCGTGTGGCGTAAAGCCCGATCATTCACATCTAATGCCCGTTGCCAAGTAATCTGTCTTGGATCCAATTGTAACTGATTTCCTTGTTGTAAATGATTATCAATTAAAGCTGCTAACGTATTAATAGCCGCCGTTAAAGCATGCAAATCACCAGTAAAGTGTAAATTAATATCTTCCATGGGTACTACTTGCGCAAAACCACCGCCAGCTGCCCCACCTTTTAGTCCCATCACCGGTCCCAAAGAAGGCTCACGCATGGCTACCACAGCTGATTGTTGCAGTTGCTTTAACGCATCTGCTAAACCAATCAAAACCGTCGATTTGCCTTCACCCATCGGTGTCGGACTCATCGCTGTGACCAAAATCAGTTTACCTAAAGGTCTTTTTTGGGCCGCTTGTTGTGCTTGGACAGTGATCTTGGCCTTATCATTGCCATAAGGTTCCAAATCCGCAGCAGTTAAACCTAACTGGGCAGCAACCTTTTGAATTGGCCACATAGCTGTACGTTCGTTCTCCTGAGCAATTTCAATATCTGTTTTCATTAAATACCCCTCCTATCATTAATTAATTGTTGCAGTACATGATAAGCTTTCGGTAGAATTATTAATTTGAATAATCCGGATTGACGAGAATTAATCTTAATAGTACAAACACCATGATGATAACTAATCATTTGTACTTCTTTAACTAAAATTTGCCGTTGTTGTGAAGCTATTAAACCGGATAATTGGATTGTTTGTTGTTGGACATTAATCTGTAAGCGACTATGAATCAGAATCCAGCCGCCGACTAAAATAGTCCCAATTATGATGGCAAGTGCTCCGTAATTGAGTCTATCTGATTCTAATTGTAAAATACCGCCAATAAATAATAAAATCCAGAGCCAACACCATAACAAGGCGTTAATCTGATTAACTTTTTGATAATGAAATTTTTTAAGCATGTTAACCTCACAATTAACTTTGAATGATTTAAGCAAATTTTACCATATTGCAGTTTGATTCCCAATTTGCTGACAAAAAATTGTAAAAAGTTTATGATAAAACCAAAATTGTAATAATTGAGGACAAACCGATGATCACAAATTATTCTCACCAATTACCCATCCAAATTATCGACGCTCATAATATTAACGCGACTGAACAAAGTGACTTAATCCAAAACTACCATGTCACACGTGAAATCATCAATTACGCACTTGATAAATTTGAGCGCCCCCGTATTACCTATGATCAATTAACCCACAGCTTTTTAATGGTTTTATCTATTCCAAACCAAAAACAAACGCTCACCACTTCGGTTCAATCAGTCACCCTATTTGCTAACCGTAAACAAATAATTTGCTTTACCAATGACCAAAGTCAACACATCATCCAATACTTACGCGATTTTGTTAGCAATTATCCAGACGAGCAAAATTTAACTTTTCGTATCTTCGCTGATTTAATTCAGCAAATTTCTGATGACTTTTTAGATAAAGTTAAACAGTTTTATGATGAACAAGAACAGATTGAGATGGAATTTGAGCACCATCGCCATCGTTCAGCAACCATCAATCAATTAGCTAATTTACAAACTAAAATTACCTTTGGTGTCACTTCCACCACGGGCAATGCAGATTTAATTGATGAATTAACTGCTTTTTTTAATTCAAATGATAATCATTTGCAACTAGATCATGTCACTCATCAGCATTTTAATTCCGCACGCATCGAAGCTACTCAAGCTTTCAAAAACTTTCAATTAATCAATGAAATTGCCCAACAACTATCGGGAACTTATAACAATTTATTAAATAATGAAACCAATGATGTCATGCGTTATTTAACGGTTTATTCGTTAATATTAACAATTCCATCAATCGTGGTCGGCTTCTACGGAATGAATATGCATTTGCCTTTAGCTAGCAGTCCATGGTCTTGGATCATTTCCATTATTATTATGATTTTATTATCACTTTTACTAATTATCGACATGATTCGGCGTCATTTTTTATAAGTTGGATGACCCCAATATTGAAATAGATCGGTTCTCAAGGCACCATTATATAGTTTGCGTCGCTTAGTCGGTTTTTGACCGTAATATTTAGCAAATTCTAAATCACTAGTTAAATAATATTTACTCCACGTCGTCAACTGCCGAAAACTATTCCCCATCTGCTGGTATAATTGATGCACTTTTGTCTGATCCTGCATACGTTTACCGTAAGGCGGATTAGCAATTAAAATGCCGTCTTGTCGTTGCAAACGTAAATCTTTGACCGCTAATTGCTTAAAATTAATATCATGCAAAACACCCGCTTGATGCGCATTTAATTTAGCCACATCAATCATCGAGCCATCTATATCACTGGCCCCAATTTGTAACTGACCACTCGGCAAAATTTGATCAGTAGCTGCTTGTTTTGCTTGTACTAACAATTGATCATCAAACCAATCAAAATTTTCAAACGCAAAATGGCGCTGCAGTCCTGGAGCAATATGGCGCCCAATCAAGGCCGCTTCAATAGCAATTGTGCCCGAACCTGTCGTTGGATCATAAAAAGGATCAGTTGCTCGCCACGGCGTTAACAATATTAACGCGGCGGCAAAATTTTCTTTGAGTGGTGCACCACCGTGTTCGATCCGATAACCACGTTTAAACAAAGAATCGCCCGTGGTATCTAAGGTCAACTCCACTTGATCTTTGACAATGCGCACCTCAATTTGAAAAGTGCTCCCACTTTCAGGCAAACGCCCACGGCGGTGATAAACTGCAGCCATTTTATCAACAATTGCTTTTTTAGTGATGGCTTGAATATCTGGTTCCGAATGCAGTTTCGAGCGGACCGACCGACCCTTCACTGGAAAAGCAGCATCTAAGGGCAGCCATTGATCCCAAGCTAAGTTCTGAACTCCTGTAAATAATTCTTCAAAGGACGTTGCCGGAAATTCGGCCAAGACAATTTTAATCCGATCCGCACTGCGTAACCACAAATTCGTTTGTACAATGGCTGCTAAATCACTATCAAAATAAACTTTGCCTGTATCAACTTGCGAAATGGTAAAGCCTAGTTCTTGCAATTCTTTTTTAGTGACCGCTTCAAATCCGCTGGCCATGGTTGCTAATAACTTCATATGAATCTCCTTTTTACTTTCAATCTAAACAGTTCAATTTTTCATCAATGATTTACCAAAAATACTCTAAAAATATTAATTCAACCAAAACATTATGACTGGGTCATCCAGTTTAATTTTTAAAAATTAGGTTCGAACCCAAAATAATACTGACTACGTCAAGCTATTCTGCCATTTAACGCAATTACAGACCATTAAGACCAAAAAGTCATACACGTTGGCATAGGTTTTTATTTCAATTTCTAAAAAAAGAGGCGAACTTAACGTCCGCCTCTTTTGGCCTACAGGTTTCTATAAGCCACGTTTTGTTCCAGTCAGTGTGACCAAACTGACTTTCAGTAATCATCTATCTACACAAAATGTGTTTTTGACGTGAGTTTAATTTCCCGTGTCAAAACTCCCCTACCAAAGTTTGGGTTTCCTGCTCGCGGGGTTTACCCGTTCCATTTTTTTGTTTCCAAAAAATTGCGTTTCTGTGGCACTTTCAGATTACTTTGACTTAGCCATTGACCTTAGCCATTTCATCGCCGTTATTCAAATAAATGAATACTCCAGCTTATTGGGCTGAACACGAACACTACAGGCATTGCAGCCTGTGCCGGCGTGGACTTTCCTCAACTTGTTTCAAACAAGCAGCGATTACTCAAAACCTGCTCTTATTATCATACGCTATTTTAAATTTAATTACCAGACTAATTGTTTAATTATTTTGATCTCGTAATTGTTCACTAGAATGAATAATTGGTTGTTGCGCTGTTGTAGTGTTGGTTGAGGCATAATTATTAGTAGTTCGTGGCTCGACACTTTGTCCAAAAACGTGTCGTTCCAAATTAGATAAACGTTTTAAAATATCATAATTGGTAGTTCCCGGTGCAGAAGTTTCACTCGTGGCTTCTGGTGTAACTACTGACTCAGCTTCCACTGAGCGTTGCTGAACGACTTTGGGTTGTGCGGGAGCTTGCTCTAATTTTTCAGTTAATTCCCGATTTTTAGTTTTTAACTCTTCAATATTAGCAGCAAAAGCCTCATAATCTTGAATAACTTCATCCAAGAAAGCATCAACGTCTTTACCGTTGTAGCCATGAACTGCATTTTTGAATCTTTTTTCAACAATTTGTTTTGGATCTAGTTTGATTTCTTTCATTTGGCTTACACCCCTATCTTACTTAACAAGTATAGCAAAAAGTTTGGGAACCACACAAAAAAACTACATCACTTTTAGTTTTTCTTAAAATTCCTGTTGATCAGTTACAAAATCCTGTAAATCATAAAAACTAGCTAATTTTAACGAGTAGTCGTGCTGCTGTTGGTACTGTTGGATAGCTTGATATTCATATTGGCTTTTACCGGGATGCTCTAGATCATAAATTAAAAAACTGCCATCAGTATGTGTTAGCATAAATTGCTGCCAATTTTTAAATTGCTGTGGAGTGTGATATGATTGATGGCTCACACTATTGTGATAATCAGCTAAGTGTAAAGTTTGGGCATATACTTGCCGATTTTTTTCCTTCCAACGATCCGCTATGCCCTGAAATGGTAAGATGACCGCTACTTTTAATTGGTAAGCTTTTAAGCTAGGATCTTGCACCGCACGAACCGCTGCTTGCTCGACTCCCAAATAGCCGCCCGTCAAAACCCACTGCAAGCCTTGATCACAATAACTTAATAATTGTTTGACTAAAAAAGCTTCTAAAACTTTTTGCTTGGGATCATCGGCTTTAAAAATTTGTAATTCAAAAGCACGGTAGCCGCTAATCCATAAATTTTGAATTGTTTGCATTTTAATCCATTCTTCCTAACACAGAACTTTAAGCATGCTATAATATTCATCGACTAGGAGTGACTTAACTTGACTATCAATTATCCCAAAGGAATTTCTCCCCACAAGTCAGCCATTAATCAACCAACAATCTTTGGTGACCGGGGGATGACCTTAGAACAAGAAATTAACGAAAGTAATAATTATTATCGTCATCATAATTTAGCAGTCATTTATAAAAAACCTACTCCTATTCAAATTGTGAAAGTTGATTATCCTAAGCGCAGCCGCGCGGTCATCAAAGAAGCTTATTTTCGACAAGCTTCAACGACGGATTATAATGGCGTTTATCAAGGATACTATATTGATTTTGAAGCCAAAGAAACGCGCCACAAAACTTCTTTTCCACTAAGTAACTTTCATGAACATCAGATTCAGCACTTAGACCAATGTTTACAGCAAAAGGGGATCTGTTTTGTTATTATTAAATTTGTAACTCTAGGTCGCTATTTTATTTTACCCGCCCACAAATTAATTAAATTTTGGGCTCAGGCCAAACAGGGCGGCAAAAAATCTATGACGTTCACTTTTATTCAACAAAATTCTATTGAAATTCAAGCAGGCTATAATCCTATTCTACCTTATTTACAAGCCTGTCAACAATTAATTCAAGCAGCCCAGGAGGATTTATAATTATATGAATGATTCACGCCTAGCACGCTATCATCAAACTCCCAAACACAAGCATTCCATTATTAAACTGTTCGTTTCTTTAATTATTGCAATCATGGCAATTTTAATTGCCATTTTTATTTATTATGGTTTGAGTGCACCTAAAATTAATTCTGAAGTTTTACAAAGTGGTGGTTCCTCCAGTATTTACGACCAGCACGGGCACGAAATTACTACTTTAGGTAACCAAAATCGGACTTACGTCACTATTGATAAGGTGCCACAAAATATGCGCAATGCTGTGGTCTCGATTGAAGATCGGCACTTTTATAAAGAGCATTTCGGCGTGAATCCGATTCGAATTTTGTTGGCGGCCGTTAACAATTTACGAGGCGGACAACTACAAGGTGGTAGTACTTTGACTCAACAATTAATCAAATTGTCAGTCTTCTCCACTAAAAAATCCGATCAAACGATTAAACGTAAAATGCAAGAAGTCTGGTTAGCCGCAAAAGTTGAACGTAATTTTTCTAAGGATCAAATTTTAGAATATTACATGAATAAAGTTTATTTAGCTAATGGCACCTATGGTTTTCAAACAGCGGCACAGTATTACTTTGGTCAGAAGTTAAATCAATTAACACTACCGCAAATTGCATTACTAGCTGGCATGCCTCAAGCCCCTAATAACTATAATCCTTATAGCAATCCTCAGGCGGCAAAAAAAAGACGTGACAGTGTCTTACAAGCCATGTATGACAATCACAAAATTTCCGCTAGCCAATTACAAGCAGCCCAACAAACTCCTATCACTACAGGTTTAAAACCTTATCGGCCTAATTCTGGGGTCGGTGAAAATAAAATGATTGTGGATTCTTATATTAAACAAGTCATCCAAGAAACCAAGGCCAAGGGCTTAGATCCTTATCGCGATAATCTAAAAATCACCGTTAATATGAATTTAAAAGCCCAAAAATATCTCTATGATTTAGTTAATAATGATGCCTATGGCTTATTTAATAGTCAACATTTACAAACTGCCGTTTCGGTCGTTGATCCGAATACTGGAGCTGTAGTAGCCATGATTGGTGGTCGTAAATTAGGTAATGTTCAATTAGGCTTGAATCGAGCAGTGCAAACTACTCGTAGTAACGGTTCCACAATGAAGCCGATCCTAGATTATGGTCCCGCAATTCAAAATTTAAAATGGAGTACTAACCATATTATTACGGATGAACCTTACACTTATCCTGGTACTAGCATTGCTTTACAGAATTGGGATCATTCTTACGATGGCGCAATGACAATTAGAACTGCCTTGGCCCAATCGCGTAACATACCCGCTGTTAAAACTCTACAAGCTGTCGGCTTTAACAAAGCACGAAAATTTGCTAACAATTTGGGGATTAACGTTCCGTATAAACAAGGTCTCTCGGCTGGTATCGGTAGTGACGTCTCCAGTTTACAATTAGCAAGCGCATATAGCGCTTTTGCTAACGGCGGAACTTATCATCAGCCACAATATATTTCCAAAATTCAAACAACAGATGGTTTAGTCCACGATTATGATACTACTAGTAAAAAAGTCATGAGTACCGGGACTGCTTATATGATTACCGATATTTTAAAGGACGTTGTTCAACCTAGTGGAATGGGTTCTCAAGCTTATATTAGTGGCTTACATCAAGCTGGTAAAACCGGTACGACTAATTATAGCGACACTGAACTAGCGAGAAATCCAGCTTTAAGTAATACCGCCAAGGATTCTTGGTTTGCCGGTTACACTAAGCATTACGCAATTGGCGTTTGGACGGGCTTTGATAATCCGAGTCAAGCCGGCGTTGACCAGAATCAGCAAAAAATTGCCGGTCAAGTTTACCAACGTCTAATGCGCTATCTGGCTGCTTCCAAAACCAATTCAGATTGGAAAAAACCACATAGTGTCGTACGTGTCAGTGGGACTAATGTTTTATATTTACGTAGTAAGCGGCCAAAGAACTTACCACCAGCACGGCATAATACCGGTCATAGTTCTCTAACTAATGCTGAAGATAATGATGCTGTGATTCCCAATCGTGGTACTGGTAATAATGACTCTGAAGTTGACAGTTCCAGCGAAAGTTCCACTAATACTACTGACGGCAATAGTGCCTCCAGTAATCAACCAGACACCAATAATAATCATGAAACTACTAATGATTCTCATAATAATAGTAGCTCATCTAGTTCTAATAATAATACTACTAACAACACCACGACTAATCCGACAACCGGTTCCGTGAGTCCTGGTAATACTGCCCCAACTACGCCAGCAACACCACCTGCTACTACTAATCCACAATAAATTAAAAATAAGGGTTCTGATTCAGACTAGTAATCACTAGTGTCAATCAAAACCCTTTTTTATTATCTCTAGCTTTTATTTTCAGCTGTCACCCATTGGTCGCATAATCGCACCACCGGTAAATCTTTAATTTGTTGTTCACGATGAAAATTATACTCACGTCCAAAATCAATCAACGCATGATGCGCCTTTGTCCAATATTGTTTAGCTAACGCTTGAGTCACCCGTTGTTCCACCTGCTGAACTGTAGCAGTGGGTTCAACAAAATGTAGCCGTTTAGCGATCGTACTGACATGCGTATCTACGGCAAAAGCGGGAACATTAAAGCGATCACTCAAAACAACATTCGCTGTTTTAGTACCTACACCTGCTAAAGTAATTAAATCCGCTTTATTAGTAGGAACTTGTCCCGCAAAATTCTGTTCTAATTGCTGAGCGCATTTAATCAGATTGCGTGCCTTATTATGATAAAGTCCTAGAGTCTTAATCACGGACTCAACCTGTAAAATAGTCGCTTGTGCTAAAGATTGTTCATCGGGAAAAAGTTGAAACAACTGTGGCGTAACTTGATTAACTGCTTTATCAGTTGTCTGCGCACTTAACATGACAGCAATTAAATACTGAAAGTTTGATTTTGCGACCAAACTTGGTGCAGCGTTGGGGTACTGTTGAATAATTAATAACAACGCTGTTTGAATTTGTGCGTCATCAAGCAACATTAGTACCCCTCCAGATTTTCTTTTTGACGTTGTAATTGAGCAGCCGTTTTAATATTATGTTTTTCCCAACTTAGCAAAATACGATCCATATACTTTAAAGAATAAGCTTGGTTTAAAACTGCCTCTTTTAAAGCCAATTGAATTAATTGGTAATCATAATGATCTTTCGTTAGCCATTCTTGAATAGTTTCTTGTTCAATTGGCGATAGTGGTCGCCCAAACTCCACTTCAATTTGTTGAAATAAGCGTTGTCTAACTTGTAGACTCTGACTTAGATTTGCCTGTTGTGACGTTTTTTCAGCAGTCTCCACTGATTGCTTTAATAATCGTTCATATGCTGGTGTTAAATCATAGGCATCTTGATAAACAGAATTAGCTTTAGTCTGCGACACGATTTTTAACATTTTTTTATCTATTAAGCTCTGAATTAATTGATAAATTTTTTCTGCACTGAAACCAGTATTAAGCATCAAATCATCCGTCGCCGGAAACTGGATCCCTTGTTCCTGATACATTCTTAAATTGACCCAAACTAAAAACTCATCACCAGTCATATTTAAATGACCAATATTTGTCAATAATACATTATTAATCGTCGTATTACCGGCATTTAATAAATCGCGGGTTGAAGAGGCCATTAATATCACTTCCTATGATTAGTTATTTTAATCCTAAATCTCGTAATAAATCTTGCGCCATTTGGTTATCAGCACCCAAGTTAACCAGCGCATCACGTAAACTAAAGCAAGGTTGACCCTGGCGGTCAACCACTGTTTGGGCATGAACCAATGCACTTAAAATAGCCTCGTTAACCGTATCGACGATGACTCGAAAATAGCGATCCATCTGCGTATCATTAATGGCTTGTTGAACACTTAATTCTTGTTGAGCAAAATGATCCACACGATTTGCTGTAGAAAAAGCAAGCGTTATTTCACCACTACCATTACCAGCAAACGAACCACTACGGGTAATACCAACACTAGAGTGCTTAGCTAGACGCTGCAATTGACGTTCATTAAACGGAATATCAGTGGCAATCACTGTAATAATACTACCATTTTCCGGTAAATTGCGGTGTTGCACTAATTGTTGACCAATGGGTTGACCGTAAATAGTCAAGTCTTCTAAAAAGCCAAAATTGGCCATTACCAAGACTCCTAACATAAAGGGTTTTTGATCAATCATTATTTGCCGCGAAGTTGAACCAATCCCGCCTTTTAAGTTATAACAGCGCATTCCTGTGCCACCGCCAACATTTCCTTCCAAAAAGTCGGGACTGGCGTTTTTTAAAGCTGCTTGGACATCAGCTTCTTTGATTCCTAAAGCGCGAATAGCATTGATCTTGCCATCATTACATTCTAAAACAACCGGATTAACAGTTCCCGCCGTCGTACCAATTTCTGGATTATTTTGCAACATATACTTCACCAAACTAGTATAAGCTGTTCCCACAGCAAAAGTATTTGTCAAAATTAACGGTGTTTCTAAAGTACCCAATTCCTTAATTTGAACTAAACCCGTACTTTTACCAAAACCATTAATCACATGACAACTAGCGACTAATTTTTGCCGAAACACATTACCAGAAGCCGGAATAATTGCTGTTACACCTGTCTGCAAATGGTTGGTTTGAATGGTCGTTTGCCCAACCAATACGCCAGGTACATCAGTAATTAAATTTTTGGGTCCTGGTTGTGTCAAACTCAATGAATTCTTTAAAGGTTTTGGTAAACCCAATTGAATCTCTTCCCTTCTTCACCGTCTCTTAGATGAACGCTTAATGAATTGAAAAAATAGCTATGATGTTGTCTTAATAATAGCATGACTTCTAAAAAGTTTCATCGTACAAAAAAAGACTGGGACACTTCCAAAAACCAAACAAGCTAAATATAATCTATCAATAATCAAAACTTTAATTTGAGTATTGAGTGTTGGTTAGAATGTTTTGAATTTTTGAAAACAAAAGCGTAGCTTGACTATTTTTAGCCTGCCCTGTCCTAGTCTTTAATTAATAATTATGATTAACGATTAATTACTGTAAAACGTTCTTGTTGATGCTGTGGTTGCTCAATTTCATCTAAGGCCGCAACCGCCATCGTCCCCGCAGTAGTTTGCGAAACTTCCTGTTGGTTAAATAGCAACTCATCCTGACCTAATTGTAATTCAGTGGCCGCACCAGCAACAAAGTTAACTCCCGGTGAAATACCAACCCAATCAACATTATCAACCGTCCGTAAAAATTGTAATTCGGATAATTGATTCTGTGGCACACTGATAAACGCCTGATTAGCTGGATCTTTTTCCATATCCCGCACAAATAAATGCTGATCTGAACCGGTTAATAAACTACCAGCTCCTAAAATGAACACTAAGCGTGGTTTGGTTAATTGCCGGGTCTCAGCAATCAAGTGAGTGGCTAAATCAACGTGTAGATAAGCTTGGTCTGGAGCACAAGCGAATGCATCAATCACGACATCATACTGCATTAAATCAGCTTGCATTAAAGCAAAGGCATCCTGTGCCAAAATTTTCAAATTGACATTTTGCAAATCTTTAGCTAACTGCGCTAACTTAGCTTGGGTCCGGCTAATGGCAGTCACTTCATGTCCTCTAGTCAAAGCTTCTTGTACTAATGCAGATCCTGCCATACCTGTTGCACCAATAACTGCAATTTTCATCATTTTGCCTCCAATATTATTCTTACAATTAATATATCTAACAATATTTTAAACAAAAAAACAAATTTAATGCTCAGAAACTTGTCCGGTGACCAATAATAAATGGTACAAGGCACCATATAAATTCGCATCGTTCTGCAATTTACTAGTCATTACTTCTGGCATTGCTAAAGTTTGCTCAATAATCGGTAATTGTGTCCGTAAATCTTGCAATTCTTGTTGAATAGTAGTGGTAACAAGCGGCTGTGCAGAAATTCCTCCGCCAATGACAAAGCGTTGCACATCAATAACAGCTTGCATATTTAACAAGAGTAACGCTACATTTTGACAATATTGCCGAAAAATAGTTGTAGCTCTGGTATCTTGTGCCTGAATGGCAGCAAACACTTGTCGACCATCAGTTAAATCAGCTAAACCTAATTGCTGCGCAATGGTCTTAATCATCAAAACTGCCGAACAATTCTTGCCGCTTAAATTGTCCAAAGTAGCGGTCTGGTTTTGTAACATAAAGCTGATTTCACCAGCTTGAAAATGCTGCCCATAAAAAAGTTGATGATTTAAAACTAAGCCACTACCGATTCCGGAACCTAACACAATCGCTGCACCATTCGCTATGCCTTGTAAATTACCCAACCACATTTCTGCTAAAGCGGCGGCTTTCCCATCATTTTCGACAGTGATAACGACGCCCTCATCTACATGCAACAATTGTAGCAGTGATTGCTGATCTAAAAAGCTTAGTAAACCTCCACCACTAATTTGCTCCGAAGGATGTGCTACTTTGCCCGGTACACTGAAAGCCACGCCTTGATACTGACCTGCAAAACGATCCAATATAGATTGCAATTGCTGGATAAAAGCCTGCAAGTCAGTGGTCACGGTCGGAACGGTTGTTTGTTCGTGCAGCTGGCCTGTTAAATCAATCAAACCGGATTTGAGATTGGTACCGCCAACATCAATACTTAAAAAATGTTTTTTCATTATTATTATTTATCCAAAAAATTTTGTAAACAATTGTTTGTAAATTTCTACAAATTGTAAATACATGGTCTGTGAAACATATTCATTATCTTGATGCGGATTATCATTACCGGGACCAAACATGACGTAATTAGCACCCGTTGGATGATCAAACAGTAACTTAGAAGCATCCGTCCCGCCAGAAATACCAACGGGAATGATTTTATCAGTTGCCAATTCCAAATTCATTAATTGGCTGGCTTGCTGTTTCTGTGCTAAATCAGCAGCACTCATAGCCTCTTGGTAATACTTCTTTTCAAATGGTACTGCAACTTGTTGAATCAACTTGATGATTTTTGCATCTGGATTGCCCAAAATAGGAATAATATCCATATTAACATCCATGGAAATTTGCCCTGTGGTAGCCTGATTGTAATCAGCAATGACAGTTTTAATGGCTGTCAAAATTTCTTGATTGGCTAATTCAGGAATCGTTCGAATATTTAACACTGCATAAGCAGAGCCCGGAATAGCATTATCTTGGCTACCACCATGAATTACATCAATATTAAAGACCGTATCTCCGAGTACTTCATTATGCGCCGCTGCCATCAAAGGCTTAACCTTTTGTTCAATCTGTTGCAAGACATTAATTAAATGTTCCACAGCATTATTACCAAACTGAGGCATTGAACTATGAGCCGCTTTACCAATTGAATTTAAATGGATATCTAATTCACCCTTGCTAGCATAAGGAGCCATGTAACCCGATGGTTCCGCTACTAATAGAGTATCAACATCTTTCATATATCCCTGTTCAAATAAAACTTGTGCTCCCTGTTGACCAACCTCTTCACCAGCCGTGGCTAGTAAACGAATCGTCCCGTTAATTGGTGTAGCACTTTCTTTAAGTTCAATTAAAGCAATCACCAAGGCTGCTAAACCAGCTTTCATATCAGTTGCACCCCGGCCGTACAACTTATCGCCTTTAGCAGTTAATTTAAATGGATCCGTCTGCCAATTATCTAATTCCACATCTACAACATCCATATGTCCAGTGATCGCTAAAACTGGCTTGCCGGAACCAATTTCAGCTACCAAGTTAGCCCGATCGCCAGCAACAGGAACCAATTGGCTGTCAATACCAGCTTTAGTTAATAATGATTGCAAATATTGAGCAACTTGCTTTTCGTGATCATTAACCGATTTAAAACTGATTAATTTTTCTAAAATAGCTAGTTTTTGTGTTTGATCCATAATAATTCCCCTTTAATCAAGATTGGCTTAATTATAACAAAGTTCAACGTAATTCGAATATTTTGGTTCAAAAAAATAAGATTCGACAATTAACTTGTCTCCTCTTTCTTATTATGGCGTACTTTAAAATTGTTGTTGTAATGGCGGAACAATTTGCTTTTTCCGTGAAACAACTCCTGGTAAATGCATCTTACCTTGAGTTAACTTCTGGTTAAAAGCAGCTTCTACTTTCGGCATTAGGGTTGTATCGCCATTCACAATTAGCGTTGTATCACTATTTAAAACATTAGTAATGGCCAATAGAAATAGTGCATAACCATTTGCTTGGCAACTAGCAGCCATGGCTTCATCAAACTCACTTTGTCGGGCCACTGCTTCTTCCATATCAACTACATTAACTTGCGCAATCCGAATAGCTTGACCACCCATTTCAAAGCTCTTAGCGTCAGCGTCAATTAATTCAGCTGCTGATTTATCCGCGATATTAGCTCCGGCCTTTAGCATTGTGATCCCATAAGTATGATAATCCTCATGGGCTAACTGTGCTAAATCTTCAATTGCTTGCCGATCAGTATCAGTCGTAGTCGGTGAATTTAGCAACAAAGTGTCAGAGATAATAGCCGACATCATCAAACCAGCAATTTTTGCCGGAATTTCTACTCCCGCTTCATGATACATTTTCCATAAAATCGTATTCGTCGAACCTAATGGCTCGCCCCGATAATACAAGGGACCTGCTGTTTCAAAGTTAGCAATCCGATGATGGTCAACTACATGCGTCACTGTTACCTGGTCGATGTCACTAACGCTTTGTTGGGCTTCATTATGATCGACCAACATTACGCTTTCAACATCTGGCTTGGCTGTTGTAATCACTTTAGGTGCTGCTTGATCAAAATGAGCTAACACATATTTTGTTTCGTCATTCGGTTCGCCCAAAGCCACGGCTTGCGTATCTAAACCTAACTTATTTTGTAAATATGAATAAGAAATTGCTGCTGCAATTGCATCAGTATCTGGATTTTGGTGTCCAAAAATATATTCTTTTGCCACAATATCCCCTCCAAAATGGATTTAATTATCTTTATTATAATACGTAATTACCGCAATCAAACCTTTCGCACAAAATTTCTTAACAAAACAAAAAGGATTTATTTTTGCGCAGCGTCTTTTAACCGTTGCTCGTAGGTAACATCCGTCACATAATTATCCCAAGCTTTCAGGAAAGTTTCGATGCGTGGAATACTAGACTTTTCTTTACGATAAATAAAGTCTAATTCAAAATCAATTGCTGGTTCAATGTAATTTTTTTGTAACGTAATTTGGGCGTCATTAGCAATGACATAGCTTTCAGGAAAAGCTGCGTAAATCCCCTTTTGCTGTGCAAAATGTAAAATTTGATCTGGTGAAGAAAAACGTGCAATACAATGAGGCGGATCAACCAACTGATTCTTAAATTGTTCCCGCAATAATTCAGTTAAATAGTAATTGCTTGGATAACTCACCCATGACTTCACCGTGGTTTCCCTTAATTGTAAAATCCGGCCATCTTGCCATTGCGGATTATCATTGAGCAATACTAAATTTTCGCTCATAATTTTCTTGGTACTGTAAGGACGCCAATTTTTAATAGAATCATCTGGCAAATACATAATTGCCAAATCGATTTGGTTGTTTTCCAAACTGTCCCATAATTCCCGGCGTGTCAACAATAATGTCTCTAAAACAACATCTGGTTGTAAATCATTATAACGAATAATAAAATCTTCAATCACACTATCTTCAATCGTTGACAATAAACCAATTTTAATCGAACCGGTCGATGATAAGGTGGACTTTTGAATCTTATCAATCGCCGTTATCATTGTTCCATAAACTTCTTGGACTGATTTGAGTAAAATTCGTCCAGCATCGGTTAAATGAATTTGTTTGCCAACTGAATAAAACAAAGGCGTCCCAATGTTCCGCTCAATTTTCTTAATTTGTTGGGTTAAAGCTGGTTGGGTTATTCCTAGAGACCGTGCGGTCTTCGTATAATTCAGATTATCTGCTAACTTAGCAAAATAACTTAATGATTTAGAAGTAAATACCCGTGTAAAATCATCATTGCTAACAGTCATAAATCTACCTCACTTAGTCTTCATCAGCAAGCTGCTGTTGAATTATCTTTTTTGTTTTTATTATCGGTCCATTCTTTTCAACGTCAATTACAAATGAACCATTAGAATAACGATCAACTTTTGTAAAATCAGCTAATTTAAGTTGGTTCCAATAATGATTTTTAGTTTCAACTTCTAATATATCATTTTTAGCAAATAAAGAAACAAATTTTATGAAATGTGGACTTTTTTTTAATTTTCGTAAAACTAATACGCCTCTGCGGTCACGATTGGCCACAGGAATTTCGGTTAATTTCATTCTTTTAAAGGCACCCCGTTGCGTCAAAATGCCCACATCAAGCTGTTCCAATTCACTTTCAGCGTAAATTTCACAATTGACTACCACTTCATTAGCTTTGAGCTTGATTAATTTCACTCCGGCAGCTTTAGCTTTCACCACTGGAACTTCGGTCAAAGAAAAACGCAAGGCATACGCACTGTTAGTCCAACAGACAACTCCTGTAGCTACTGATTGGACCTGATAAATAACATTAACCACTTGACTAGTCGTTGCGTGCAACTTAATGGCCGTCAGTGGCTTGGTGCGATAAGTGCGGCCAGGTAAAAGATCTTGAAAGTTAACTTGCTTAATATAGCTATCATTAGTTGCTAGAATAAAGTTACCCGTTTGCTTTAGATCGGTAAAAATAAAAGCCCGTAAAATAATTTCATCTTTTTGTAAAGTAAAAGTTTGCGATAAATGTTGCCCAGTTTCTTTCCAACGCACATCGGCCAATTCATGAATCGGCCGATAAATTAAATTACCATAATTAGTAAATAAAAACAGATGATCAAGCGTTGAAGCTTCTTGATCTAAAACTATTACATCATCTTTTTGTAAACCATTATCAGTTAATTTCGAAGCTTGGTAGGAACGCAAACTACTACGTTTTAAATAACCTTGTTCGCTCACCAAAACCCGCACTGTTTCATTACCAACCATGACCCGGCGATCAATTTTCAACTCTTGAACTTGAGCTTGAATTTCCGTTAAACGTGGCGTCGCAAATTCTCGCTTGGTTTCTTCTAATTCCGTTTTAATGACGTGCAGTAAAGCCTGTGGCTGTTGAATAATTTCTTGAAATTGCGCAATCTTTGCTTGTAAATCAGCTTGTTCTTTTTGTAAAGATGAAACATCAGTATTAGTTAGACGATACAACTGTAAAGCCACAATCGCACTGGCTTGTTGCTCACTAAAATCATAAGCCGCCATTAAATTTTGTTGCGCATCATGTTTATTTTTACTGGCACGAATGGTCTGAATTACTTGATCTAAAATCGACAAGGCTTTAATTAAGCCATCAACAATATGCAAACGCCGTTGTGCTTTTTGTAAATCAAATTGCGTCCGCCGCAGTACCACTTCTTGTTGATGTTGAACATAAGCTTTTAAAATTGGTAATAGACCTAACTGCTGTGGTCGCATTTGTGAAATAGCCACCATATTAAAATTATAAGTGACTTGTAAATCCGTATTTTTATATAAATAATTTAAAACACCCTGACCGTCCACATCACGTTTTAATTCAATGACAATGGATAAACCGTGTCGGTCAGACTCATCACGCACTTCAGCAATCCCGTCAATTTTTTTGAGCAAGCGCACTTCATCAATTTTTTTAACTAACTGCGCTTTATTAACTTCATACGGAATCTGGGTGACCACAATTTGACTACGATGGCCGTTTAAGGCTTCAATTTTTGTTTTGGAACGCAAAACCACGCGCCCCCGACCGGTTTCATAAGCCTGTTTAATACCATCGACTCCTTGTAAAATGCCGCCAGTGGGAAAATCTGGACCTTTTACATATTGCATGGCCTGTTCCAAGGTTAAAGCCGGATTATCAATTAAAGCAATCGTGGCATCAATTACTTCGCCCAAATTGTGTGGCGGAATTTCCGTGGCATAACCTGCCGAAATCCCAGTGGCTCCATTAACTAAAAGATTGGGGAATCGCGCTGGTAAAACCGTGGGTTCTTCTTGCGTATCGTCGAAGTTTAAAACCATATCAACAGTATCTTTATCAATGTCTTGTAACATTTTTTGCGCAATTTTACTCAAACGCGCTTCAGTATAACGCATCGCTGCGGGAGGATCACCATCCATTGAACCGTTATTACCGTGCATTTCAATCAATGGTGCCCGCAATTTCCAGTTTTGGCTGAGCCGCACTAGGGCTTCATAAATGGAACTATCGCCGTGCGGATGAAAATTTCCCATAACATTACCAACCGATTTGGCCGATTTTTTAAAGGCTTTATCATAGGTATTATTATCAATATTCATCGCGTATAAAATACGCCGCTGGACAGGCTTTAAACCGTCACGCACATCTGGTAAAGCTCGTTCTTGAATAATATATTTCGAATAACGCCCGAAGCGATCACCCATAATTTCTTCTAAGGATAGTTCTTGAATTCGTGAATCTTTACTCAATTTGTTCACTCACCTTGCTTATGATTTAACTGCTTTTTCAAATCAGTCGTTGCAATTGCTGCTTGATTGGTGGAATCAATTAAACTCACATCATCTTCTAGATTAAATTTGACATTATTTTCAATCCATTGTCGTCTAGGAGCAACTTTATCCCCCATTAACGTGGTTACGCGCCGTTCGGCTAAGGCGGCATCATCAATCCGAACGCGCACTAATGTCCGGTTTTCTGGATCCATCGTAGTTTCCCACAACTGATCCGCATTCATCTCACCCAAACCTTTAAAGCGTTGTAAACTGTAGCCAGTACCGAACTGAGCAATACCCGCACGTAATTGCTCTTCTGTCCAAGCATACTTGATTTGTGTCTTAGCGCCACGACCTTTTTGTAGCTTATACAGTGGTGGCAAAGCAATATAAACTCGACCAGCTTCAATTAAAGGACGCATGTAGCGATAAAAGAACGTCAACAATAAAATTTGAATATGAGCACCATCAGTATCTGCATCAGTCATGATAATAATTTTGTCATAATTACTATCGGCTAAATTAAATTCCGGACCTACTCCCGCACCAATCGTATAAATCATTGTGTTAATTTCTTCGTTCTTAAAAATATCATCCAACTTGGCTTTTTGCGTATTTAACACTTTACCCCGTAATGGTAAGATGGCCTGAAACTTTCGATCACGGCCCTGTTTAGCAGAACCCCCAGCAGAATCTCCTTCGACTAAATAGAGTTCATTCTTTTGCGGATTGCGAGATTGTGCGGGTGTCAATTTACCAGATAGTAAACCTTGATCTTTTTTCTTCTTTTTACCCCGACTATTTTCTCGGGCTTTGCGGGCAGCCTCGCGTGCTTGCCGTGCCTTTAAAGCTTTTTTGACTAAAGTTTGACCAAAATCACCATTTTCCAGTAAATAATATGTCATTTTTTCATAAATGAGATTATCTACGGCACTTCGTGCTTCCGGAGTCCCTAATTTACCTTTAGTCTGTCCTTCAAATTGTAACAAGTTTTCAGGAATACGGACAGACAAAACTGCACTCAGACCTTCGCGCACATCTGAACCTTCTAAATTCTTATCACTCTCTTTGAGTAATCCAACTTTTCGAGCATATTCATTAAAAGCTTTAGTTAAGCCCGATTTCATACCAGCTTCATGGCTACCACCATCACTGGTTCGAACATTATTGACAAATGATAAAATATTTTCTGAATAGCCATCATTATATTGACCGGCAAATTCGACTTCGATATCGTTTTTGGTATCTTCAAAGTAAAAAATATCTTTAATAACATCTTTACCTTCATTGAGGTATTTAACAAATGACTGAATCCCATCCGCATAACAATATTCTTCTTGGCGAATTGGTTGGACACGTTGATCAGTCAACGTAATTTTGACACCTTTTAACAAAAAAGCTGATTCGCGTAATCGTTCTGCCAAAGTATCAAAGTTAAATTTAGTCGTTTGAAAAATAGTGGCGTCCGGTAAAAAGGAAATTGTAGTTCCACTAGTTTGCTTGACATGACCCACTTTTTTCAAAGTACCAACGGGCTGACCGCCATTTTCAAACCGCTCTTCATAAGCCTCGTGTTCACGAACAACACGGACCTGCAACCATTGAGATAAAGCATTAACTACTGACGAACCAACACCATGCAAACCACCAGAAGTCTTATAACTATTATCAGAAAATTTACCACCCGCGTGTAAGACGGTTAAAATTACTTCAATGGTGGGAATCCCTGACTCATGCATTCCAGTGGGCATCCCCCGACCAAAATCCGCCACCGTTACCGAACCGTCTTGGTTCAACGTCACATTAATTTCTTGACCAAAACCGGCTAAGGCTTCATCCACTGCGTTGTCCACAATTTCATACACCAAATGATGTAATCCTCGAGCATCAGTCGAACCAATATACATGCCCGGTCTTTTGCGGACAGCTTGTAAACCATGTAAAATTTGAATCGATGAATCATCATAATTATTCGTCATAAAATCCTACTTTCAAAAAAGAACAGAATATTTTATTAGTTTGTATTAAAATAGACAAGACCGAGATAAAATCTTGTACGATTAAACCTAATATTATTTCATAGAGTGTGTTTGTAACTACGCTAAATTCTTCAGGACAACCGGGGATAGGCATAATGCATGCAGACTTTGTGCTATTCAGTAACCGCTAGTACTAGGTTACTCAATTAATCAACAGCTTTTATTTCGGCATTATTATTCATTATCCAACGGAGGTTTTACACTTGTTCTTAAAGGTCATAATCTGTTTTATTTTAGCATATTTAGTGGGCTCATTTCCGTCAGCTTATGTGCTAGGAAAAGTTTTTTTTCATCAAGATATTAGAGACAGCGGTAGTGGTAATATCGGTACTACCAATACGTTTCGGGTCTTTGGCGTCTTGCCAGGAATTACCGTTCTAGTATTAGACATTTTCAAAGGCACACTGGGAGCCAGTTTACCTGTCTTCTTTCAGGTTCCTGGTAAACAATGGATGATTGTCGTGGGCTTAGCTGCAGTTATCGGACACTGCTATTCTATTTTTATGCATTTTACTGGCGGTAAAGCAGTCGCTACAGCTTCAGGCATTTTACTAGCTTATAACCCACCCTTATTCGGCGTAGCTTTTAGTTTATTCGCCATTATCGTCTTAATAAGTAGTACTGTCAGTTTAGCCAGTTTGATTTCTCTACCCGTCTTAACCATTTTAATTTGGCGCACCCATGACCCTTATTTCTTATTTGCAGCTGTTTTAGTGACCATCGTCGTCTACGTGCGGCACTGGCCGAATATTAAACGGCTCATGCATCATGATGAAAATCTCGTCCACATCGGCTTAGTTTATTATTTACAAAAGCACCATCAAAAAAAGACCAGATAAAATTCAGCAAAATATATTTTAACCAAAATTTGCGTTAATTCAATCTTTATTTTTGTTCGAACACATGTTCGTGCAAGGATATTATATCATATTTTAGATTTTGGCTACACTCTAAAAGAAGAACTTAAAGTTAATTCAACCTTAAGTCCTTCTTTTTTAATTACACTAATTATTATTAAAAATATAAAATTACTGGGGATCCTCAACATTAATGTTGGAGTTTTCGGGTAAAGTAATCACCAATCGCTTGGACGATAAATACTAAAATTAAAATCAAAACTAAAGAAACTAACGTCACATCATTTTGAAAACGTTGATAGCCAACAGCAATGGCCATATTACCTAAACCACCACCGCCAATAGCACCCGCCATCGCTGTTAAGCCAATTAAACTAATCATGGTTAAGGTGGCCGAACGAATCAACTCGGGTAAACCTTCTTTTAAATAAACCCGGTAAATAATTTCCCAAGGTGAACTGCCCATCGCTTGTGCCGCTTCAATAACTCCCGGATCAACATCAACCAACGCTAATTGAACTTGACGAGCAAAAAAAGGCGACGTACCGACAATTAAGGGCACTAAAGCACCTGTTGGGCCAATGGTTTGCCCGACGATTAATTTTGTGAATGGTCCAATCACTGCTAGTAGAACTACAAAAGGAATCGAACGAAACAAATTAACCAACTTATCTAAACAGTAATAAAATTTCTTATGCGGTAAAATTCCGTTGTCAGCAGTCACAACTAACGTTAAGCCTAATATTAAACCAAAGACGCCGGAAAACACGGCACTAATAAAAGTCATATATAAAGTTTGATAGATTGCAACAACAAAGCCATTATCGCCTGACCAGTTAGCGACCACATTGGGTAACCAGGTTTGTAAAAATGCATGCATTATTGTTCCTCCTCCTTGGGCAAGGTAATGGTTTTAACCGTGACCTGCAATTGTTTTAAATACGCTAAAGCGGCAGCAATATCGGCTGCTGAACCATTCAACTCTAAGAGCATAATTCCCACAGCGGTTCCCTGCAATTGTTCAATATTGCTAAACAAGATATTAGCTTCCACACCAAAGCGCTTATAAAGCTCAACGACAATCGGATCATTCGTTACTTCACCAAAATAATCTAATTCAATCAAGGAATTGGTTGAAGCTTTAAGTAGCCGTTGACTTTGAATTTCCTGGAGTACGGGGCCTAATTGCGTTGCTGAATCGACAAACTTTTGTGTTAAAGGCTGTTGTGGCCGCCCAAAAATCTGTAACACGCTTCCCTGCTCAATCAATTCTCCTTGATCCATGACAGCGACATGATTACAAATTTGTTTGATAGCTTCCATTTCGTGCGTAATCACCACAATCGTAATCTTGAGTTTTTGATTTAACGATTTTAATAAATTTAAAATTTCAGTCGTAGTTTCTGGATCTAAAGCACTCGTTGCTTCATCCGAAATTAAAATTTGGGGATCGTTCGCTAAGGCGCGGGCAATCGCTACTCGCTGCTTTTGACCACCAGACAATTGCGCGGGATAAGCGCTCGCTTTGTCTGCTAATCCAACTAATTCTAACAACTGATTCACTTTAGCTTGTCGTTCTTGTTTGGTCGCCTTAGTGTTCAGTAATGGAAACTCCACATTGCCAAACACCGTTCTGGAAGCCATCAAGTTAAAATGTTGAAAAATCATGCCAATTTTTTGACGTGCTAGGCGTAAAGCTTTCGGTTTATAACTCAAAAGATCATGTCCATTCACAAAAACTTCACCGCCAGTCGGTCGCTGCAATAAATTAATCACACGGACTAACGTACTTTTACCTGCACCGGAGTAGCCCATAATGCCAAACACATCACCACGTTCAACTTCTAAAGAAACGTGTTTCACAGCTTGAATGGTTTGTTCTTTGTTCTGAAATGTCACAGAAATATCTTTTAATTTAATAATTGGGGTTTGCTCGTCCATAATTGTCCTACAACTTGTCTAAAAATTGATTAAAAAATTCAATAAACTGTAAATAATCGGCAATCCGAATATTCTCATTAGGAGCATGAGGTCCCGAATGACTATAACCGACTCCACAATCAATAATCGGCGCCTTCGTGTAATGATTAATTAGATACATGGGCCCAGTACCGGCACTAGAAGGTAAGGCCACCACTTGATTTTCACCATAAACCGCTTTGGCGGTGGCAAGCAACTGTTCCACTAATGGATTTTGTAAATCCCAACGATAACCGCGTTCTCCCAAAAGATAAGTGACTGCAATATCTGCAAAGCCTTGTTCTTTCAGATAAGCGCTCAATTGCTGAAAGATTCGTTGAGGATCTTGGTTCGGCACCAAGCGAAATTCTAACTTAGCTTGGGCCGTGCAGGGCGTTACCGTTTTAACACCTTGGCCTTGCCACCCACTTTTGAAACCTTCAATATTAATGGTCGGTGCAAAAGTTAAATTATAATTAACGCTCGGATTTTTTAACAAGGGTAATTTTAAATCCCATTTCTGAGCAAGATCAGGAGTTGGTGCTTGAGCCACTAATTCTTGTTCCACTGCACTGGGAGCCACAACATCATCATAAAAGCCTGGCACTTTGATTGTCCCATCAGCTGCCCGTAAAGCATTTAAAGCAGCCACCAAGCGCCACGTGGCACTATCAGCCACAGCAGCTAATGATGAATGTAAATCACTAGCCGCGGAGTTAGCCGTTAATTCAAAACACAAAACTCCTTTGTTACCACCCTCAATACTAAACTGCTCATGATCATTCTTACTACCGGATTCCCATAAAACCAGATCCGCCGCTAATAAATCATGATACTTGTCTAAATAAGCAGCTAAATGTTCACTGGCAACTTCCTCTTCACCTTCCACTAAAAACTTAACATTGCACGGCCAATCACCATTTTCTTGGCGATACAACTTTAATGCAGTAATGCGGCTGATCAAATCACCTTTACAATCGGCTACACCACGGCCAAATAGTTGTTGATCAGTAATTTTTAATTCAAAAGGATCAGATTGCCATAATTCTAGCGGTTCCTCCGGTTGAACATCGTAGTGATTGTAAATTAAGATAGTCGTAGAACTCGGTTTTTGAGGCGTAATCTGGGCAAAAACTAATGGTGCTGGATAATCAGTCAACACTTGCACTTGAGCCGATAATTGTTCTTCAAATAAGTTTTTTAAAAAATTGGCTGTTTGCACTTGAGCCTGTTTTTTCGCAGAAACTGACGGTAACGCTATATAATCAGCTAACTGTTGCAATGAATCTTGAATCAATTGGTCTTGTAATTGCACCATAAAAATCGTCCTTTCTCATCTGATGATTTTAAAATTTAACTTTCCAAGCAGCAACAGCATTCGGACCATAAACCTTATGAACTTCTTTTAAGACTGCTTCACTTTGATAAGCTTTCACAATTTTTTGATACGTAGCATTATGCCGATCTTTCTTATTAGCAACAATCACGTTAATCCATGGCCGTGACTGTTTCGAAACTTTTTCCCGATAAATCAATTTCTTTTGACTCAATTTGGCGGCACTAGCCACATTACCATTGACTACCGCAATATCAACATCACTTAATGAATGCGCCGTCTGAGCAGCATCTAAAATTTGAAACTTCAAATGATGCGCATTGCTTACTACATTTTTGGTCGATGGCAACTGTGAACCGGTCGTTTTTAATTTAATCAATCCAGCAGCCTCTAGTAATTGCAAAGCCCGAGCTTCATTAGAACTATCATTGGGAATAGCGACTTTGGCACCGTCACTTAATTGACTCAATTTGGTTAACTTATTTGAGTAAATAGCCATTGGCTGAATCATCGTTTTACCAATTGCTACTAAATCACTATGATGCGCTTTATTCCAATTCTTTAAAAAATATTGATGTTGAAATGCATTAATATTTAATTCATTTTGTAATAAGGCCGTATTGGGCTGATTATAATCCGAAAATTCCACAATTTTTAAATTAATATTATCCTTTTTTACTTTTTTCTGAACAATCTTCCAAATTGGTGTATCGGCGTTATTAATTCCAACTTTGACAGTTTGTTCCTTGCTTTGTTGGCCACAACCAGCTACCAAGAAGAATAACGCTGCCACACCGCTCACTAATAAATACTTAATAATTTTTTGCCATTTTTTCATCATCAACACCCCATTAATTTTAATTTGAATTATAAAAACAAATAAAAAAAGTCGCTTCTCAAATCTCCTTACGAAGATTTATTAGAAGCGACTTTCGCCACGGTACCATTCTATTTTGGGTATGCAAAGATACTCAACTCAACAACATACAAAACATCTATATGCGTGTACAATAAAGAGTACCAACCATTGCCACCTTATTCCAAAAGAACTCAGTGCACCAATCACGGGTCATTTTCATTAGCTAACGGGCTTCCTTCTCAACTACTGGAAGTTTCTGTACGCGTTAGAACTAATTACTTCCCCCGATCAACTTGTTTTTATATTCATTGGTAGAATCATATAATTATTTTAATTAAATGTCAACT
Source organism: Bombilactobacillus sp. ESL1197 (assembly GCF_058107145.1). Taxonomy (NCBI): domain Bacteria; kingdom Bacillati; phylum Bacillota; class Bacilli; order Lactobacillales; family Lactobacillaceae; genus Bombilactobacillus; species Bombilactobacillus sp. ESL1197. The sequence goes on along the minus strand of NZ_JBYLTY010000002.1, from coordinate 244,584 downwards.
AAAAAATTAAAAAAGATTAATAGTCATTACAGTTATTAATTGATAAAGCTTAAACATTATCGTTAACCTTAAATAACTAAACAAGCTTTATTTCCAACCTTTTAAAATAGCCTGAATCCCCATCAAAAATTGATCATCTGCTGTCAATCGATGTTCATTTTCCTGCAGAGGTTGCATAAATTTCTTGAAGGCAACTGATTTGGTTTGAAACTTTTCTAATGCAGCCACATCAAGATTAGTATTTTCTTGACCAATGCATTCATCCCAAACAAAGCCTACTGTGTAAAAAGTCAATGAATTAATCAAAAAAACCGTCGTTGAATTAATTTGTAAGCCCGCTTTGACAAAATTAGTCAAAATTGGAACAACTAAGGCAAATTCTTTATCGGTTACAATTGGCCTAGTTGAAATCAACGGTAAAATATTAGGATGTTGCGTTAATACTTTACGTAAATGCAACATTAAATCAGTCAGCTGATTTTGCCAGGTTAGCTTTTTATCCAATTTAACTTTCAAGACATCTTGCCAAATTTTCTCAACTAGATTATCAAACAAAACCTTTTGATTAGGGAAATAGCGATAAACTGCCATAGCAGATACTCCTAATTCAGTACCTAACTTACGCATTGTAAACTTTTCCAAACTTTCTCGATCAATCAATTCTAGAGCTACTTGCAAAATATATAAGTCACTTAAAGTCTCTTTAGTTGGTCTTGTAACCACTTTAATTAGTTCCTTTCTTACAAACTAAATTAAAGCAAATATACCGCAAATAATTATTCTTAGCAAAGAAATCTTATCCCTTATTTCGGTCTGTCCACCAAGTAATTGGTGAACAAAGTAATACGATAATAGCACCTAATAAATAAGTTTTACTAAAGGCTTTAGTCAATTGGCGATTCTTTTGACGTTTGATATCTTTCATCACTAACTTCAATTCTTGTTTTTGGGCTAATAATTGCGTACCTGTTAACAATTTCTTCTGTGCATCAGCTAAGGAATTAACACCACTGGCTAATGGTTGAATAACTCCAGCATCCGGATTATTGGTTTTAGTTGCCAAAGTATTAACTTGCGTCAAACTAACGTTTAACCGCTTAGTCCCCTTAATCATTTGTTTTTGAGCTCGATATAATTGTCCCAGTGAACTATTCTGCTTTGGTATCGGCAAATTGCTTGTCTTTTTTGCTGCTTTAGCGACTTTCTTTTGAAGTCCTGTAGTGCTGGTTTTTATATTTTTGCCACTAGAATTAGTTTTAAAAACATTTCTAATTTCGTTTTTAGCCACCTCCTTAACTTGTGGTGACAAACGATGAGCTTGAATAATTTGTATCGAATTATCTTTAATATCATTTTTTGAATTCATGACATTATTATTCAAAACCGTCACTAACAAAGCGACCCCTAAACAAGTACCAATTTGGCGCATAGCATTTACAATTCCTGAACCTACACCAGTTTTTTCTTTTGGCAAGTATTTCACCGAGGCAACTAACGAAACTGAAGAAAAACCGAAACCAAAACCATTCACAATCAAGAATACGATAATAATAGCGGTTGGTGTATTGGTTTTTACTAACGATAACAGCCCTAAGCTACAAGCTATGAGAATTAAACCCATAAATGTGATAATTTTAGCTCCCATTGCATCCAAGATCTTGGTACCTAAAGGCATCGCAACAACCACCGTTAAAGAAACAGGAATAATAATGATTGCAGCATGTAAAGGTGTGTAGTTCAAAACGTCTTGCAAGAAGTAGTTAATGATTAACATTGGGCAAACCAATGAAAAACCAGTAACAAAGTAAACTAAACTAGAAGCTGTTAAAGTCTTTTCTTTTAGTAAATTCAATTCCAACAAAGGCGAAGCAACTTTCTTTTCGATGAAATAAAAGACAAACAAAGCCAAAATACCTACTGCGATACAAGTAATAATGACTGGTGAAGTCCAACCATATTGGCGGCCTTCCAACATTCCAAAGACGATACCGCCTAAAGAAATGGACAAGGCCAGCATTCCTAGCCAATCAACACCACCAACTAAGGTTTCATCATAAGATTCACCAATAAATAAAATAATAATAATAAAAGCCAAAATTGCCAATGGAACATTAATACCAAATACCCAACGCCAAGAACTGTATTGTAAAATAATCCCCCCAATTGCCGGTCCTGCAGCAGCGGCTAGGGCAGTAATAGCGCCAACTACACTAGAAATTTTTGAAGTATTTTCTTTACCAAATATTTCAATACCCATCGGTAAAACGATCGGAGTAATAATTGCACCACCAATTCCTTGGAAAAAACGGAAAACAATCAAGGTCAGTAATGAAGGGGCAAACATACAAGCAGCTGAAAAGCTACCAAATAGTAATAGTCCAATCAACATGACCTTTTTGCGGCCATAGCGATCGGCTAATTTTGAACCGGTTATCATAAATACAGCTAAAGCTAAGGTATAAATGGTTGTCACCCAGCTAGTATTGTTTAAACTGGCCTTAAATTGGTTCATGATCTTAGGTAAAGCAATATTGATAATCGTACTATCCAGCGTTCCCATAAACATGGCAATCGTTAAGCCAATGAAACTAATAATTCGTTTTGCACCTGTCATTATTCTTCCATCCTCCTTTTTTGCATGCTAAAAGCAATTACCATAAACAAAACGCTATAAGCTAAGAGACATGCTGCTGCAGCCACCAAATGTTTACTGCCATCTAAATATTTACCTAAATCAGCAATATAATGCTGAGGAAAAAAATCTTGTATTACTGATTGGATAGAATATTTTTTAATAGTAAAAACAGCACCTGATAATAGTAATGTTATCGACGTAATCATTGTTCCTACGCTAAGTGCTCCCTCATTATTAGTAACTAAAGTAGCTAACATCAGGCCAAATGAAGCAGCAAAAAGATTAATTAAACCATTGATTACAAATAGTGTTACTGATAATTTAATTTTAAATATAGGTAAGACAATGGCTAGACATACTGTACTTACCGCAAATAAGACTAAAAAAATAAAAAGCCAATTTTGTATGATATATGAAAAAATGGTTGTCCCACTTAAAAAAATGCGTTTATCCATTTGATCGCGATCATCAAAATAAAATTTAGTTAAAACTATCGCTAACATCATCGTGCTTAGACCCAAAATATTACATAAAATCTTGAAATTATGTGTGGTATGTTTGGCTTGTTTTCGAACTGCATTCCGGTTTAAAAAAGCATTAAGCTTAGCTTTTAATGTAGTATTACGAATTGTTGTCACATGATAATCACCGTTTTGATTTTTAGTGATATAAGCATCATATTTACCTAAAAGTAAATTTCGATAATAATCTTTATTCTTAGTTACCTTACTAAAATGAATCTTGTCAGTACTTGGATTAGATGACAGTACTTCAATTGCGCTGGGACCAACACCTATTTCAGCAGTTGGAGCTTTCATCTTCACAAAATAAGTTGAAGCTACTGTCATGACTAATAACACAAGAATCGTTAGCACGCCATAGCTTTTTTCATGCAAAAAACGTAAAAAATTATTTTTAAAAATTAGCATTCTATTACTCCTCAAAATTTTCTGGTCTATACAAACAATGAATGATTAATAAGAAGATACTTGAACAAATTAATAAAATTCCAATTGTACTAACTAACTGTCTTAAATCATGATCATAAATTAAACCAAAAAAACTATTCGTAACTTGAGCAATTGGTGACCAATTAGCTATCTGAGCAATCTTTTTACCAAAAATTGTCATTGGAAAAAATAGCCCCGATATAACTGCTAAAACATTAATTAAAATATTTAACAATTTTGTTGCCAAATCTTCCTTTTTAACCAGTACACAAAATGCTCCTCCTAAGGTAATTGAAAAAATAACAAGTGCCAAATCCAATAACAATAAATACTTAATTTCTCGACCACCGAAGTTAACCAAACCTGTGATATTGAACAAAACTAGATAAACTGCCAAGATTAAATAAGAAACAGCAGTGGCAACAATTAGCTTAGATAGATAAACTTTACAGCGAGCAATTGGTGTGTAAATAATTCTCCGGTTTGCCAACTTGACCTGACTTCCAAATAACATTTCTGGCAAAATAATGACCGTTGCCATCGATAAATAAATTATCATTGTTACACCATAATAGTCATAAGCTGACAATACATCACCGCTAAACATACTATTACAGACAAAACCCATTAAAATTATTAATAACGGTGGATAAACAATCAGATAAACCATAATGGGCTTGTTATTAAGTAAACTTCTCAAATCCTGCAACATTATTGTTAACATTTTTTATTCCTTTCTAGTCTCGCAATTTTTTGCCCGTTAATTGCAAAAAAATATTTTCCAAACTTTGCGGATTCATTTCAGTGTCAGCATAATTGTGTAAAATATGCTGCAAAGTATCATTGAGTAAAACATTGCCACCATCCATGATCATAATGCGTTCACAAAGTTGTTGGACTTCTTCCATATAGTGCGTAGTATAAATAATTGTTGCACCGGTAGCCCTCATCTCTTTAATGGCAGTCAAAATATGATTCCGCGATTGTGGATCAATACCAACTGTTGGTTCATCAAAAATAAGCAATTCGGGTTCATGGGCAATTGCACAAGCAATATTTAACCGCCGTTTCATTCCGCCAGAAAAGGTTTTCGGTTTATCAGCTTTTCGCTCCAGTAGTCCCACCTTAGTTAAGGCACTTAATACTTTTTTATCTAACAATTTTCTTTTAACACCATACAGCGATGCAAAAAATTTAACATTCTCATAAGCTGATAAATCCTCATAAATAGCAATTTCTTGCGGAACAATACCTAAACGTTTTTTGATCTCTTTTGAACTTAAATTTTTGTTATCAAAATAAACAATTGAACCTTCATCTGCCTCCAGTAAAGTAGCAATAATATTAATAGTTGTACTTTTTCCTGCACCATTAGGACCTAGAAAACCTAAAATTTCTCCCTTTTTCACTGTAAAACTTAAATCAGTTAAAACCTTTTTATTGTTCTTATAAATCTTTGATATGTGACTTACTTGTAAAATATTCATTTTCTCTCCTTTTTGTTTACTTCGTAATCTTAATTTACATTGTAAACAATAATGCAGAAGAATCTATTTGTCAAATATTATTCGAATATTTTTATCGCGGAATATTAATCACTTACAAATAAATTTGTATACAAAAAAAGTGTCAATGAATACCTCATCAACACTCAATCTGTAATAATTATCACTATTTCGCGCGTACAGCTTTAAATTCATGATTAATTGGTAAATTAATCTTGTATGTTAAATTAGTTGGTAAAGTAAATTGCGTTAACGTTGGTGTGTCTTCAGGTTGTAAATATAACGTTTGCCGTTTGACATCATAACCAATCCAATAACCGGTATAATCACTGTTCGTACTACCTTCATGAACGTGTTCAATCCCCTTGGGAATCATGACGGTTTTAAATAAATTGTATAACTGCGTAATTCCTTGCTCCGAAGTAAATGGATCTAAAAAGTTGGCCAAGTAAGTGCCCCGAACAAATCTAGAAGGTGCCGTATAATCACCAGGCAAGCCTAATAACCCTGAGCCACTTTCAATTTGATTAACTTGCAATTTATCTGACAATTTGTTTTGGCCTAAATTATGATTAGTCAATTGTAAATAATTTCGTAAATTATCTACATGCCACGGATATTCCGGACTATTGGTCATCACACCAATCCCATCATAAATCTTAAAAGCCCCGTTCTTCACGGGTTCCAAAATTACACTGGCGCCACTGGGGTCACTGAACGTGTAGTGCATCGGCACGGGACCAGTAATTCCAGTTTGAGCCTGTTCCCAAGCTGGATATTGACTTTGTAATAAGCCCACGGTTTGAAAAGCGGTTTTAATTTCCGCCACACTACCAAAGTGACTTAACACGTACGCCACAATTTCTTCACCAATTAACGGTTTAAGACCTCGTTGTTGCAAACTGGCAGCACTCGCCCAACTACACTCTTCTAAATATTGGGCATCACCGACTACCCCTGCACTATTCATGCCATCATAGAAGAATAATGAGTTATTCATGCTAATACCCATAAAAGCATAGTTACTAGCCCAAGTTTCCGTTAACCCTGTTAATTGGCTACCTTTTGGATAAGCGGTGATTTGTGAATTAACACTCGCTTTAAACGGATCAAAAGTAAAATCCATCGTTCGGCCCCAAAAAACGTCACCGTTAGTTGCTTGAATACTAATATTGGTACACATATGATCATTCCCTTCTATTTTGTCGTTAGGTAGTAAATTGAACCTAACTTGCCTTTACATATAAGATACATTGTAACTCAATTTTTAAAATTTATAATCATTGGACCAAACAAAATTAAACCTTGCAATAGCTCCGACTATAAATGAATCTGGATAAAGTTGAACCAATAGTTGCTGACCCAGCACCTGATTACAGACAAAAATCCGTTTTCATAGTCAATTCAATGGGGGCGTGGTCTTGCCGCTGTTTGGTATCAATCACCTGAAAATCAGCCAATTGATCATCTAATTGTTGTGAGGTCAAATAATAATCAATGCGCCAGCCGGAATTATTAATCTTCGAAGTTTTGGACATTTGTGCCCACCATGTATAAACATCATGCACTTGGGGATTTAAATAGCGAAAAGTATCAGTAAAACCCGCAGCTAGTAATTCGTCAAATTTAGCACGCTCCTCATCAGTAAAACCCGCATGATGATGATTAGCTTGAGGATTTTTTAAATCAATTGCCTGATGGGCTACATTGTAATCACCAGAAGTAATGACTGGCTTTTGGCGCGCCAATTGTTGCAGATATTGACGATAATCATCATCCCAACTTTGACGGTCAGCTAAACGAGCCAATTGACTGCCTGAATTTGGCGTATAAACGGTCGAAACAAAACTATGTTCAAACTCTAAGGTAATAATTCGTCCTTCTTGATCCATTTCCCCTGGAGCCCCAATTTGGGGATAATCAACTGCTATGGGTTGCTCTTTGCTCAGCATCATGGTACCCGCATAACTTACCCGCCCCGTGCTCGAACGCGTATAAATTTGATAATCTGGAAATAATTCTTGCAAAGCTCGCTTTTGTTTAGGCGTCAAACCCGTCGGCTTCAATTTAGTTTCTTGAATGGCCAACACAGTTGGTTGAATTGCTGCTAAATGTTGTAACACCTCCCAAGTCATTAAGCCACGTTTGGATTGATGCGTGACAGCTGCATTAATACTATCAATATTCCAAGAAATAAATTTCATAGGACACTCCTTTGGTCATCTTTGATTTAATTGTAGACCATTGAAGATTGAATGGACAATTTATTGTGAAGTTAACTAAAAAATGCTCAAGCAATCTTTAGCGATTGCTTGAGCATCATTATGATCTTCTCAGTGTTTATTACTTACTAGGTATTTTGGCAATTAATTGTTTGACATCCGTTAATTTTGTTTGATAATCAGTGTCTTGTTCCGCTGGTAAATTCTTAATGGCCTGTAGAATTTCTTGTCCTGACATCAAAACCTTTTCCGTGGTAGCATCATCATTACTGATAAAAGAAATTGTCAAAAACAATTCTAAATTTTTGGTAGCATCTTCTTCATGAGCCAGTGCCTGATTAGCTAAACGTCTAATCCCCAAACAAATATTGCGCCGTTTTCTTTTGGTATTTTTCCGATCAGTATAATATGGCAACAATAATGCCACACAGACAGCTAAAAATTCAGAAATAGCAGCTAACCACTCTGATATTGGTCCAATTTCCATAAGTTAGATCTCCCCACAAATAAAATTCATTAATAACATTAAGATAATTTTTCATCCAACAAGCACATTTAGTTCAACAATTAGTCAATGAACCGGTTTTTTCTGAAAGTACTGATGGATTTGTCTGTAACTTAAAATTATTAATCGCTTTTTAGTATAAAACTTAATAATTTGATAAGCAAGACGAATTCTAGCTTGTCGGTGAATGCGTCAAATAATTTAAAATGCGATATAACGCTTGTCGATTAGCCGCGGGAATTGGCTGAGCCATAATCTCAGCTGCTGACTGTTTTAACACAGAGTCTGTTAAGTAAGGATAATCATTAACTACTATTTCATGGACATTACTAGTCGTAGGCTCTAAATGAAACTGAAAACCCGCCACAAAATCTTGCCATAAAAAGCCTTGATTCGTTAAATGATGATTGGAAAATAACAATTGCGCTTGCGGTGGTAAGGTAAACATCTCTTCATGCCAATGTAATACGGATAATTGTGCGGGTAAGTTAGTGATGGCGGTACTTTGACGCCAAACATTCCCCCACCCCACTTCTTTGGCAGGTGCTGTTAAGACAGAACCACCTAATACTTTAGCAATTTGCTGCGCACCAAAACAAATGCCTAACATCGGAACGCGCTTAGTAATTAAATCCGCAATCAATTGCCGCTCTTGTAAAATCCAAGGTAATTGATCATTAGGACTCATAGGACCGCCTAAAATAATCAATAAATCCGTCGTCTCAGCTGACGGCAAATGACCAAATTGATAGGGATGATAAGTATAGACTTCATAGTGCTGCTCCGCTAACCAATCGGCAATCATGCCCGGCCCTTCATTAGGTGTATGCTGCAAAATATTAGCCCGCATAATAATCACTCTCCATAATTTAATATTGCTTAATTCTCAATATATCACACTAGTGACAATGGACAATTACTGATGTTCACCGGCCCGATGTCCATGATAATTGCGCGGATGACCACCAGCCTGAACATAATGCTGTTGATAATAATTCTTCAAAGCCGTAATTTGCTGCGAATAATTAGTCCACGCATGTTGACACCCTGTATACTGAGCTTGATTAACCAAAACTCGCCGCAAACGTGTAAGCGCTTGGTAAACCGGTTTGACATATACTAAAACCTGGTAGCCTCGTTTAATATAAAAATTACGTTGTCTAATCTGATGAATTTGTTTAATGATTGCTGTGCCATCAGGATATTTTGGAATAACTAATTGTTGTAAGCGCTGAATTAATACTACTAAATTAGGTTGAGAATGAACAAACGATTCCTGCATAACTTGTTTTAATAAGCGCTTTTGAGCTGCCACAGTCAGATTTTGATAATCACGATAATGATTAAACCCCCGCTTTTGCCAACGCTTAATCTTAGAATCAATAACTTTAAACTCGGCTGACGCCAATTGTTTAGATAACCTGGTCTGACATTGTCTTAAGTTTTTTTGAACCTGCCGCACTAATTGCTGTTCTAGTAATTGCTGTTCTTGGCGCTGTTGCAGTTGTTTTAAAAAGGGAACAAATAAAGGTTTTAACTGGCGGTAACCTGTCAACAAATGCAAAATTTTATCGTTATTATTAATCATCCTGTTCAATTCCTATTAATTTAATTTCCGTGCGCGGATAAAACTTTTCATTTAACTTTAACGCCTTAACGCCAACGATTCGGCTATCTCGCACCTTCAACCCCTTAAAAATGCTATCAAAAATTGCTTTTTGTAAATTATCAATATCCGGCGCCGTCTTCCGCATTAAACTCCGTACTTGCTTTTGATTTTTCGGAATAGCTAGGTAAAACATCACTTCTACCAAAATGCCATATGGAGCATTGACCACCTGTTCAAAGTCCTTATTATACAAATCGTGATCTTGCAGATATTGCTGCACGGTCTGCATATAATCAAAATAGCGACTCGGATAATAAGTAATTGTATGATGTTGACCATTACTAGTAATTTGTTTAAAACGTGGCCTCGGCGTTGCCATGGGTGGATAAGGGATAATTGCTTGCCATTCACTCATTTCTCTTTTCTAACCTCATACTTAATTTGTCACTGATTGTCGATAATCTAAATAACGTTGTTGTTTAGCCTTTGACCAAGTAGCCAACTGTTGCTGAGCAGCTTGTTGCTCCTGCAAGTCGCCAGAACTCAAGCGTAGGATTTTGGCAAAGTCTAATTGTTCCGTAGATAAGCCCCAGCCTTCTTTACGTAAAGCATGATTTAATGATTTTTCTTGTTGCGACAAATCAACTGTTTGCGCCTTTTTTGGTCCCTCACGTTTTTTTGCTTGATAAGTTGCATAATCTTCATTAGCAATCTGAATCAAGATTTGTATCTCACTTAAAGTAAATAGTTCTTCAATGGTTGCATCTTGAGCTTTGATTTTTTTAATATAACGTAACAGCGTACTTTTGCTGAGATCAGTTTGCCTAACAATTTGTGCCCGATTAGCGCCCTCAATAAGCCAAGAGCGTAATTTTTTTTGCGTAGTTGCACTGACCTTGATCTGCGCAATTTTCTGAGGCTTATACATCAGAATTAATAATCCTTTCTTTGATGATTAATATCTCTTTTTATTATGAGCATCTCGCACTTAAATGCAACCCAAAGACCACTTTTCTAATCATAAAAAGCACTTGGTAAAAAACGGTCAATACCTATCTTTTTACCAGGTGCTTTAACTAGTTATCTTATTTAATAATAAAACCGCATACTCCAACTCGCATTAAAGATTTGTTGTGGTTGTAACAGATTAATGCCAAATTTATGTTCTAATTGACCATCACTATTAACAGTATCTGCCACGCCCCACCAAGGTTCCAGGCAAACAAAATCAGCCGTCTTAGGAAAAGCAGACCAAACCCCAATATAAGGTGCATCAGTTGTCAAACTAATTTGCCAATTATCATTAGCCCATAGCTCAAAAGCATTGCGCCCTCGATTATGATAAACATAAGCGTCGTGAGCAAAACTATCTTCATTAAGTGGCATCATCGCCTTGGGCACCCAGGTATGATTAATATCAAGCAAATGGTCTTCTGTAAAATCAATTCTACGTAATCGCTCTGGATGTTGCAAAACCAACTTGGCTCCCGGAGCCCGATAATTAAACATAAAGCCCGGATGACCACCAATTGAAAAGTACATCGGGTGCGAACTCAAATTTTTCAAACTATAACAAACTTGAATTTGATCACCCACTAGTTGATACCCCACATACAGCGAAAAACTAAAGGGGTAATTGGACTCTTCTTGACCAACTTTTTTAGTTAATCCTAACTCCAATAAAGTCGGTTCTTGCGTCATTACGGTAAATTCTTGGTCACGAGCAAAACCGTGTTGTTTCATTGAATAAGTTTGACCCTGATAACGATAAGTATCATTTTTTAGTCGGCCAACAATAGGGAACAAGATCGGCGCATGTCGTCCCCAAATTGTTGGATCACCATTCCACATCCGTTGCGTCTGCGTTGGATCCTGGACGCTGACCACTTGGGCTCCCAAACTATCAACTTGAACAGTTAACTTTGTGTTTTGTAACGTGACAACAGCCATTAGTCCTCCTATAAGATATACTTAGTTAAATCACTATTATTAGCAATCTTGCCAACTTTATCTTCTACATATTCCTGCGTAATCATGATTTCACCCATCTGCATATCGGGTGCCTCATACATAATATCAGCCAAGACATTTTCCAAAATAGTTGCTAAACGACGAGCTCCAATGTTTTGATTTTCATGATTAACCTGATAAGCTAACCGCGCAATGGTTTCAATCGCTTCTTGCGTAAAGGTTAACTTAATGCCATCACTACCTACCAAAGCAATATACTGTTTAACCAAAGCATTATCTGGAGCTGTCAAAATTCGAACAAAATCTGCTTCCGTCAAATCATCTAATTCGACGCGAATTGGAAAACGTCCTTGTAATTCAGCAATTAAATCACTCGGTTTACTTTCAGCAAAAGCCCCAGAGCCAATAAACAAAATGTGATCCGTTTGAACGCTACCATATTTAGTATTGACACTAGAACCTTCAACAATTGGCAAAATATCACGTTGAACACCCTCACGGGAAACTTCACCTGATGTTTTCTTATTACCAGCCGTAATTTTATCAATTTCATCAATAAAGACGATTCCGTCATTTTCAGCACGCTGAATGGCAGCTTGATAAATCACATCGGAATCTACCAGCTTAGCTGATTCTTGTTCAATCAAAATCTCCCGTGCTTGACTAACTGGTAAGGTTCGCTTAATGGTTTTCTTAGGAATTAACGAGTCCATTGCGCCGTTTAAATCAATCCCCATTTGTCCCATCATATCATTCATCGGATTGATTTTTTTACTTTCCGATACTTCAATCGTTACTTCTTGATCTTCAAGTAAACCACGATCTAATTGTTCTTTCACGCTTAAACGTTGATCTCGAACTTCATCCGTGATTTCCTCATTACTATTAGCGGCTTGTGGTGTCTCTCCACGTGTCATCGCATTAAACGCCGACATGAGATCTTGTAAATTATTCATATTGGGTTGAGCTGCCTGTGTTTTTTTACCTGGCACTAATAATTTAACTAAAATCTTATCAGCTTGTCGACTAGCTTGTGAACGAACCTCACGATATTTTTGTTTTTCTTCCATTTTGACCGCAACATCGACCAAATCACGAATCATCGACTCAACATCGCGACCAACATAGCCCACTTCGGTAAACTTAGTAGCCTCTACTTTGACAAAAGGTGCTTGCACCACATCCGCCAAGCGACGGGCAATTTCAGTTTTACCAACTCCCGTTGGTCCAATCATTAAGAGATTCTTGGGTGTAATATCTTTTTGCATACTTTGCGATAATTGCATCCGCCGATAACGATTATATAAAGCAATGGCGACGGATTTTTTAGCTTGATCTTGACCAACAATATATTTGTCTAAAGCTTTAACAATCTGTTTGGGTGTCATTTGTTCTGGCATTGTTCTCTCCTAAATTTGATCCGTTAAAATACTCTTATTAGTGAAAATATCAATATCCGAGGCAATATTAATAGCTTCATGAGCAATTTCTTGAGCGGTCATATCTGGACTGTGGCGAATCATAGCAATAGCGGCAGCTTGGGCAAAATTACCACCTGAGCCAATAGCAATTACATCCTCATCAGGTTCAATCACTTCACCATTACCCGAAATTAGTAATAAATCCTCTTGATTAAAAGCAATCATCATTGCCTCTAACTTTTGTAAAGTCGGATCTTTACGCCAATCTTGAGCTAATTCCACTGCGGAACGCTTTAAATTTCCGGCATAGCTTTGTAACTTCTTTTCAAACCAATCTTCTAGAGTAAAAGCGTCAGCCACACCGCCGGCAAAACCAATAATTACTTGATCATTAAAGATTCGCCGCACTTTATGTGCGGAAGCTTTCATAACGGTTTTTTCGCCAGCAGTAACTTGACCATCTCCAGCAATTGCAATTTGGTTGTGATGTCTGACTGCACAAATTGTTGTCATAATTTACCTCAATTATATTTCATTATTCTTAATAATTTAGATTTTGTGAATTGTATTGGTTCTAAACTTTTGAAAATAAATTCAACTTGCTAAGCTGATTTGCCAACTTAGTAGCGGTTGATCTTGCTTCCAGACCATATATCTCAGTAGTCTCAAAATTTTAGTTTTCGAATTTTAAGCTTAAAAACCACTACAATTCTATGGTAACACTTTTAGTCAATGATCGTTCTAATCTATCCGAAGAAACTTTCAGCAATTTGTAGACAAGTGCTACTTTTGAACTTCTTCTTGATAATCGCCATTAGGACAGATTACTTGGCGACCACCCTTGACCTTCTTTTCAACTAGATAATGGTCGTCTTTAGGACAGTTACGACCAACAGGTTTATTCCAGTCCACAAAATCACAGTCCGGATAGCGCGAACAACCGTAAAATAAGCGATTTTTCTTCGATTTCCGTTCCACTACTTGACCTTCCTGACATTTAGGACAAGTCACACCAATTTCTTTAATAATGGCTTTAGTATTACGACAATCTGGAAAACGACTACATGCAATAAATTTGCCGTAACGCCCTAATTTAATAACCATCGGTGCACCACAAATGTCACAATTCATCCCAGCCGGTTCATCTTTAATTTGTAGCTTTTCAATTTGTTCATCGGCAGCTGTTAATTCCTTAGAGAAAGGTTGATAATACTCATCAACTACTTGGCGCCAATTTTCTTTGCCCGCTTCAATGCCATCCAATTCAGTTTCCAAATTAGCCGTAAAGTCGACATTAACAATGTCTGGAAAATATTGTTCAATTAAATCATCAACAATTTCTCCTAATTCCGTCGGTTCAAAACTACGACCATTTAATTTGACATAATAGCGTCTTTGAATCGTATCAATAGTTGGTGCATAAGTCGAGGGACGACCAACACCGTTTTCCTCCAAAGTTTTAACTAACGAAGCTTCACTAAAACGTGCTGGGGGTTGCGTAAAATGCTGTTCTGGATTGGTTTCAATTAATTTAACTTGTTGCCCTTCTACTAAATCTGGCAATAAATTATCTTTTGTCTTTTGATCATCTTTATAAAGCTTCAAAAAACCGTCAAATTTAATTTTAGAACCATTTGCCCGAAACTGAACATCATTTTGCTCAACGGTCACTGTCATCGTATCTAACACAGCGGGCGTCATCTCACTCGCCATAAAACGATTCCAGATTAAAGTGTATAGTCGTAATTGATCACGCGTTAAGATTTTAGCTAAAGATTGCGGCGTTCTTTGCACCGCAGTAGGGCGAATAGCCTCATGGGCATCTTGAGCGCCTTCGGGATTTTTCGTGGCATGAACCTTAGTGGCCGCATACTCTTCGCCGTATTCCTTTTGCAAAAACTGAGATGCTTCGTGCTTAGCAACACTTGCAATTCGCGTTGAATCCGTTCGCATATAAGTAATTAAACCAACATTGCCTTGTCGCGACCCCAGATTAATTCCTTCATATAGTTGTTGTGCTAACATCATTGTTTTCCGCGTTTTAAAATTCAACTTACGGTTAGCTTCTTGTTGTAAAGAACTCGTCGTAAATGGTGGTGCTGGATAACGTTTACGTTCCTTTTTTAACACCTTTGTCACATCAAACGGTTGTTTGCGATCTAATTGTCCTAAAACAGTTTGAACTTCTGCTTGCGAGTGCAGTTCATTCTTCTTATGATGCACGCCATAAAAATTGGCATTAAATTGATTTTTCTTTAATCTACCAGCCTGAAAACGACTAGGAATCGTCCAATATTCTACTGGTTGGAAATTACGAATTGACTTTTCACGATCAATCACCAGTTTTAAAGCTACTGATTGTACACGGCCCGCGCTGAGCCCCTTCTTAATTTTTTGCCATAAAATCGGACTAATCGAATAGCCCACTAACCGGTCTAAAATGCGTCGGGCTTGCTGCGCATCAACCAAATCCATATTAACATTTCGCGGATGCTTAAAAGCATCTTTAACCGCATCTTTCGTAATTTCATTAAATACTACTCGGTTATCATCTGCTAAATCTAAATTTAATAAATGGGCCACATGCCAAGCAATCGCTTCACCTTCGCGATCGGGATCGGCTGCTAAATAAACTTTTTTAGCTTTTTTGGCTTCTTTTTTTAATTCTTTAATAGTATCCCCTTTACCTCGAATAGAGATATAAGTGGGTTCATAATCGTGTTCAATATCAACACCCATGCGACTTTTAGGTAAATCACGAACATGGCCTTTGCTGGCTAAAACTTTGTAATTACGTCCTAAATACTTTTCAATTGTTTTAGCCTTGGCCGGAGATTCGACAATTACCAAATTCTTTTTAGCCGGACGGCGTTTGGTAGTTTTTGAGCTAACCAACATGAAGCTCCTTTCCTTAATCAAGTCGCTTCAAATCATATGCCAGTCATTTCCTATTTGTCAAATTTTTTTGTTCAAGCCCTAACTCAGCCAATAAATCACCAGCAGCAAAATATGGTCGCGCTCCCGCCGCAATTAGTTCATTACAACCTTGGGATAACGAACTATCTAGCGGTCCTGGAGCGGCCCAAACGTTCCGATTTTCTTGCAGTGCCAATTGGGCCGTAATTAAACTGCCACTGCGTCTTTTAGCTTGTGTGACAACTAATGTCTGACATAAACCGGCAATAATGCGATTACGCTGTGGAAAAAAATATTTTTGTGGGTGCGTTGTAGGGGGATATTCAGACAGCAATAACCCTTGTTGGGCAATAGTCATTTGTAATTGCCGATTAACCGCCGGATAATAATAATCTAAACTATTACCCACAACCCCAATCGTTTGCCCCTGATTGTCTAAAGTTATCTGGTGACACCAACCATCTGCTCCCTTAGCTAGCCCGCTCACTGTCACTACTTGAGCTTGCACTAAAGCAGGAACTAAACTGTGTACGACTGTTTGCGTATAAAAACTACTTTGCCGCGCCCCAACAATTGCAACCGTTGGGCGATTCAATAACTGTAAATTTCCTTGGTAATATAGCAAAGCCGGTGGATTATAGATTTCGCGTAACTTTTGTGGATAAAAAGCGTCCAAGAATGTTAAACATGGTGGCATCATGGGATAATCTTGTTGCAAGCGTTGCTGAAATAACGAGCGTTTAGTCACCGTTAGTTGCTGTTTCACAAATTGAATTAATTGACTAACGGAATAATGCTGCAAGCTTAATTGACAAACTTGCAGCATTATTTTGTTGCTCACACAACGGGTTTGAGATAATTGATATAATAATTGACGTAATTGCATAACAAACACCAGCTCCGTAATTTTTTTTTAAATTACGAATTTACTGCCAAATATTTTTTGACAGGCGCAAATGAACGTCGATGAATTGGACAGATTCCTTGCTTCTGTAAACCTGCTAAATGAATTTTAGTACCGTAGCCAGCATTTTGGGCAAAACCGTAACCGGGATAAACCTGATCATATTTAGCCATTAATTCGTCCCGGTAAACTTTAGCCACAATACTAGCAGCACCAATCGAAACACTCCGCGCATCACCTTTAATCAATTTAGTTTGCGCAATGGGAATTGGAATCCGCATGGCATCAACTAATAGATGATCAGGTTGGACCAATAATTGACTAACAGCTTGTGCCATTGTTAACTCCGTTGCATGATAAATATTTTCTTGATCGATTAATTGCGGACTACCTACGGCTACACTAACATCAATGGCTTGATCTAGAATTTGCCCATATAATTCATGGCGCTTGTGATCACTTAATTGTTTGGAATCATTAATTTCAATTAAATTAACATCCGCAGGTAAAATAACGGCGGCGACAACTACTGGTCCCGCTAATGGTCCCCGGCCAACTTCATCAATTCCGGCTACTAATTGTTGTTGTTGCCAAAAAGGTTGTTCAAATTTTTGCCGTCGTAAAAAAGCCGCTTTTAACGCCGCCGTTTTAGTTAACTGGCGTTGATGCGACTGAGCTAATTTTTGCACGCCAGCGCGGGAATCTCGCGCCAACGTTTGCCAATCTGCACTCGTTAACGACTGCTGGCTAATTAACTCTTTAATCTCGTGAATCTTTAATTGTGACCATTCAGTCATTGATTTCTTGCACCCAATCTAGAGTATATCTACCCAATAATCCTTGACGCACATCATTAATAATTTTATGAGCCGCACGATCAAAATCCTGCTCAAAATGCCACTGAGTGGTCAATTGCACTAATAATTGGGCACCTGTCAGAGTTAATTGTTGGGCGGTTAATTGATACTTTTGTTGTAAAATTGTTTCATAGTGCTGTTGCCAAAATTCTAATGCATAAATAGCCAAGTCTTGTTGGGGAATAACTTTATCACTAATCGCTTGCGTCAAAGCTAAATTAAATCCGACTCGTTCTTGCGTGATTTTGGGCCATAAAACTCCTGGGGTATCCAACAATTCCAAATGGTGTTTAGTCTTTAACCAATTCTGATTTTTAGTCACACCCGGGCGATTACCCGTCACAGCCACTTTCTTACCAACTAATTTATTTAATAATGTTGATTTACCAGCATTCGGAATGCCAATGCACATGGCGCGCACTGTATAATTTTTGACCCCGCTTTGTTGGTATTTTTTTAATTTTGGCGCCATTAATTGTTCAATTGCCTTCAGTAGCGGTTGTAACTGATTAGTATGCTGTGCATCTAAAGCAATAACTGATTGCTGTTTTGTTTGATAAAAATTAATCCAGGCCTTAGTCATTCGTTCATCGGCCAAATCAGCTTTATTCAAAATAATTAACCGGGGTTTGGAATTAATCATTTGATCTAAAACCGGATTCAACGAAGAAAAAGGCAACCGGGCATCACGCACTTCTAAGACTAAATCTACTAATTTCAGATGGTCTTGGATTTGATTTTTAGCCTTATTCATATGACCTGGATACCATTGAATCGTCATGTCCTTATTTCCTTTCTAGTACCTTAAACGCTTGGTTCAACATTGGATCATGTCCTTGAGCCTTTTGCATTAAGGCTTGGGTTAAAGCTTGTCTAGTTTTAGCATCCAAATTACCACTTTGTTGTGGTAATTGCTGTTGTACTTGAAAGGCTGTCAATTGTTGTTGCGTAGTCGCATCCAACTGGCCAGTAACTGGAACTGCTAATCCCACAGCATTTAACACTTTTTGAGCAACTTTCACATCGCCACTAGTTTGCTGAGCAGTAATCGTTTTTTGACTGGTAAAAGCATTAATATTTAAATAATCTGGATACTTAACTTTGAGTGTTGGTTCTAAGCCCTTGTGATTAATCCAAGAACCATTGGGGGTCAACCACTTAGCGGTAGTGATTTTCATCTCTGAGTCTGAACTTAACGGACTTAAAGTTTGCACCACTCCC
Organism: Bombilactobacillus sp. ESL1197; assembly: GCF_058107145.1. NCBI lineage: Bacteria > Bacillati > Bacillota > Bacilli > Lactobacillales > Lactobacillaceae > Bombilactobacillus > Bombilactobacillus sp. ESL1197. The sequence continues at coordinate 225,868 of NZ_JBYLTY010000002.1, read as the reverse complement.
TTACCGAAGGTTTTTTCACCAATCACTGGTATTTGTGCAGACTGCTTTAAGGCTGCTGCAAAAATTTCAGCAGCACTGGCGGTACCCTTATCAACTAAAACGACCGTCGGTAATTTAACTTTATAATTTTTTAAATATTTCGCACTAGCACGATACGTCTTCGTCCCATCCGTTCGTGAAACCATAGTCATTATCTTTTGACCATTGGTCAGAAACATACTAGAGGCCGCTAACGCTTGTTCCATAACTCCACCAGGGTTATTTCGAACATCAATAATTAACTTTTGGGCGCCTTGACGTTGAACTTTTTGTATTTCTCGCTTCAGCTCACTAGCAGTATGTTCGGAAAATTGGGTAATCGTAATTTCGGCTACTTTTCCATGATGATTAACCACTTTGCCCATTACCGTCGCCACTTTAATCGGTGCTCGAACCAAAGTTTTAGTAAAGGTTTGTGTGCCGCGTCTAATTTCTAAATGAACTTTGGTCCCTGCTTTACCACGGGTCAATTGCGAAGCTTGATCAACTGTCATTTTTTGCGTGGAATGTTGATTAATTTTGGTAATAATATCTTTAGTTTTTAAACCGGCTTTAGCCGCTGGTGATTTCGGCATTGCTGAAACAATTTGAATGCCAGCATTAGCTTGTTCAATCGTAGCTCCGATCCCAGAAATTTTCCCAGAAATATTACTATTGAATGAATCTTGATCTTGGTCCGCCATAAACTCCGAATAAGGATCATCCAAAGACTCCAGCATTCCCTTAATTGCACCATTGATTAGCTTTTTAGAAGATACTTTCTGATAATAATTTTGATTAATTGTTTCATATACTTGTTGAACTTGGCTAAAATTACCCATAGAACCTTGATTCTTAAGTTCCACTGCCATAAAAATAAATGCGCCAGCAACCCCAATTAAAATTCCACCAACAATGGAAAATATTACTGTTGACCAAGAAAACTTTTTTTTCATGCCGAATCACTCGTTTCTTTAAGAATTAAAATGTGCCTGGGACTCTTGATATTTAGCAAAAGCCTGATCATAAATGTCCATTGTCGGTAAATACGATCCATTCAATTCCAGATATTCCGAAATTTCTGTATAGTCTTGCGCTTGTTTGGGAAAAGTTTGGTCAAAAAAAGCCGCTTCCGCAAAATGAGCAATGGGACTAGTACTATTAGGATTTCGTTGCGTCATTAAATATTCATAAAAAGATTTTTCCATCAACTAACACTCCTAAAACTTGCTCGAATAAACACTAACGACAATTTTATTTTTGTGTAAATCTAAATCTTTGACTTTAAAATAATAACCACTGTCATTTTGATAATCTTGTAAATTAATATTGATTAATTGCTTACTACTATTAATGCTTACCCAAGAAGGAAAATGATAATTATGTTGAATATAACCGAGAACAAAGCCCAATGGAATACCCAAGTGACCAATTTTTAGATGTTGGGCTTTTAATTGGACACCACCACTAGCAGTAGGAAAAGAAGCCGTTTGTAGCTGAAAATCAATTTTTGATCCCAACAAATCAGCACTCCCTACTAACGAAATATGTTGATCAAATTTTAAATGATATTGAATATCCTTACTGTTTAAATATTCATTAATATAATGATTGGCTAACCTCTGTGCTTGCTGCTTAGTTAATGTTACTTCAAAAACTGGTTGAGAATCATTGGCTGGTGCAGGTTGTTTAGAAATAACCGCAGAGTCAATCGGGCGCGTTACAGCATACCACATACCCGCACCTCCCAGAATCAGGATTGCCACTAATATTAAAAAAGCCCATTTCCACCAATTACGTTTTGTATCTACACTGCGTCTCATTTTAAATTAATCCACTCCTTTTGGCTTAATTGCAGTTGGTGCCATAATTTTTTGGTCATTAACTGATAACCTTGATGATTAGGATGAAAATAGTCTTTCGTATATAACAACGGATTTGTTGTTGTTTGTTCTTTTTTCGAATATTTCAATTTTTTAGGTTGAGCAATAGCTGACACATCCACAAAATGCATTCGATAATTATTATGGGCTAAATTTTTGCTGGATTGATTCCATTGCAAAACCGCCTGCTGCACACTCCGAGCTTTTTTAACATAAATAGCATACGGATTATAAATGCCAATCAAATAAATCGGCGCTTTATCATTATAGCGCCGAATAGTCATCACCATTTGAGACATTTGTTGCACATAAGCATCATTAGCCGCTTGAAATTGTTGATTGGACAAGTTTAAACCATGTTTTTGTAAAACATGCATAATATTATTACCACCAGCTGTCAGGATAACAATATCACTTTTCTGCAATGCTTTTTTGAGAGCAGCGTTATGTTGAACCCGCTTTAAAATTTGTCCGCTCGTTTCACCACTAATACCAAAATTTCGCATTTTTACTCGGCGATGACTGGCTGTTCTTAAAGGTTTTTGAATCAAATACGTATAACCGCCTTGATGGTGACCGTCACCAACGCCATAAGTCAAAGAATCACCCACAGCCACCACTTTTAAAGTAGTTGTTTGACTCTTAGCAGCAACTTGATGAACGTGAATGTTGACTAAGCTAATAGCTAACAAAAAATTAATGAGAATCTTTATTTTTCGCAAAGTTAACTCCTTCAATTTATCAAATTGTTAACCGCTTATTATTGCCGATAATAAATAATCGCAAAGGCACCCTCGCCAGTATGGGTCATAATAATCGGACTAGTTAGTTCAATTGTGGTCTTAATCTGCGGAAATTGAGCTTGAACTTGTTGTTTAATTTGTTGCGGCAAAGTATCATCACTCACATAAGACATGCCAATTTCACTAATTTGGTCGCCATGTGCATCAATATCTTCAATACGTGATTGAATAAAATTCTTAATCACTTTAATTCCGCGTCCCTTTTTGGCAATCGTCAATTTATGATTTTGTAACTGCACAACCACATCAATATTTAATAATGACGTCAATGTCGCAGCCATTTTGCCTAGACGGCCGCCTTTAATAATATTTTCTGGATGAGGAATACAAACGTATAATTGCGTTTGTTCAGCAATATGTTTAATCGCGGGTAAAATTTCGGCCACTGTTTTTTTCTGCTGTGCCATTTTCGCAGCTGCTAAAACTTGAAAAGCCATTCCTCGATCTGTTGAACCACTATCAACCACGGTCACTTTGGTGGAAGTCAACTCTGCTGCTTGCTTGGCAGCATCTACCGTACCACTTAATCCCTTAGTCAAGGTAATGGCCAATACCTCACTGCCATCTTGACCTAATTTGTTAAAGGCCTCGACAAAGCGACCGATGGGTGGTTGACTCGTTTTCGGAAAATTAGTACTAGCCAACATTTTTTGGGAAAATTCCTGGCGAGTAATGTCTTGACCATCAACATATTGTTGATTATCAATTTCAACAGTTAATGGCACTACTGTAATTTGATAGTCTGTAATTTCTTTTGGTGTCAGTTGCACAGAAGAATCTGTTAAGATTTTTACATTTGTCATTTGTGGAAACCTACCTTTATCATTTCAGGTCTTTAAGCTATAATCTCTAAAAGAGTTGTTTACTTAAAGATTGTATCAAACGTTCACAACTTTAGCACATTTTTATTAATTAAAGGAGCGCTTGTCTTGACCAATATTTTTGCCAAACCTCAAAAAACTTCGAAAATTTACCGAATTACTAACGAAATCTTCAGTGCCATTACTCACGGAATCGGTCTACTACTGGCGATCGCCGGTACTGTATTATTAATTATTAAAGCTGTCCATCAGCACCCCATGGCTAAAACTTTGAGCGCCTACTTAATTTATAGCTGTACACTTATTTTTTTGTATCTTTGTTCAACACTTTTTCATAGTCTTTACTTTACTAAAGCTCAACACATTTTTCAGATTCTAGACCACAGTTCTATCTTCTTATTAATTGCGGGGACTTACACACCTTTTTGTCTACTCGGAATCCCCGCACCATTTAATATTGTTTTATTAAGTACTATTTGGATCATTACTATTGGTGGTATCATTTACAAAATTTTTAACTTGGGCGCGCACCCTATCATTGATACTAGCCTGTACGTTATCATGGGATGGTTAGTCATTTTAGCCATGAAGCCCCTACATCATTCCTTAGGTACTACTGGAATTTTGCTCCTGTTTTTTGGAGGAATTGCCTTCACTATTGGCGCTTTACTGTATACAATGCGGGGTATTAAATACATTCACGTTATTTGGCACATCTTTGTGATGCTGGGTACCACTTTGATGTTTTTCTCAGTTTATTTATTTTTATAATGATCTCGCCGTTGATAAACTAAAAATTCATGAGCCCAAAGATTTTGGTCATCAACTTGACCAGTTTGTCGCTTAATGAGTTGAAATTGTTGGTAATCAATGGGAATCATCCACGTATCGCCGCTAAATTGTGCGGCGATTTTAGTTACATATAAACGTTGAACTTGCTGGGCAAACATAGTAAATAAAGCTGGTCCTCCAAAGATAAATACCCGCTCATCGTGACTAATTAACTGCTCAATTTCCCTTTGCGAGGTCGCCACGGTTAAGTCGGCTGTTTGCGAAAATTGCTCAGGAAAATGTGTCAAAACGATATTTCTCCGTTCTGGCAAAGGTCGCGCATGAGGAAAACTACGCAAAGTTTTAGAACCCATCACGATTGTACTGTGTAGCGTTGTTTGTTTTAAATAATGTAAATCTGCTGGTAACTGCCACGGCAAATGCCCGTTTTGGCCAATTAAGTGATTTTGATCTTCGGCCCAAATATATGCTAGCATGCTTTACTCCTTAAACAGCCACGGGGGCCGAAATACTGGACTGGGGATGATAATTTTGTACGTTAATTTGTTGCAACGTTAACTGATCAATACTCGTTATTTGCGGATCTAAAACCAGTTGCGGTCCCGCCGTTGGTTGACGTTGTAGTTGCAATTTAACTTGGGCTAAATGATTTTGATAAATATGGGCGTCACCCAAGGTATGAATCAATTTTCCCGGTTTTAAATGAGTTACTTGGGCAATTAATTGTGTTAATAACGCATAACTGGCAATATTAAACGGCACACCCAAAAACAAATCTGCACTCCGTTGATATAACTGGCACGACAAATAACCATCGTTAACATAAAACTGAAACAAGGTGTGGCAAGGAGGAAGAGCCATGTTTTTTAATTCTGCCGGATTCCAAGCTGTCACAATTAGTCGGCGAGAATCAGGATTCGTTTGAATTTGTTCAATCACCTGGGCAATTTGATCAATTTCTTGTCCGTCAGCTTGCCAATGACGCCACTGTTTCCCATAGACATTACCCAAGTCACCAAATTTTTGCGCAAACTGATCATCTTGTAAAATTTGTTGGCAAAACAATTGCTTTTGTCGTTGATATTCCTGATTGAACTGCGCATCTTGTAATGCTCGGTGCCCAAAGTCTGTCATATCGGGACCTTGGTAAGCAGAACTTTGGACATATTTTTGAAAAGCCCATTCATCCCAAATATGGTTATTATGTTGTAATAAATACTTAATATTACTATCACCCCGTAAAAACCATAATAATTCCGATTTAATCAAACCAAAAGGGACTTTTTTAGTCGTTAACAGGGGGAAACTATCTTGTAAATCAAACTTCATTTGGTAACCAAACAAACTATAAGTTCCGGTCTGAGTGCGATCCGTCTTAAATTGCCCCGTCGTTAAAACCGTGTGTAACAACTGTAAATACTGTTCTTCATTTTTAGTTGTTGCCATTAGTTATCCCTCTCTGCTAATTCTAACCACCGATCACTCGCCATATCTAATTGCTGTTTAACCTCAGTCAGTTCTGTTTGATGCTTCAAAATTTCTTGATAATTATTACCTTCCGTACTCATTAACTGTTCTAAATGCGCTTTTTGTTGTTCTAACCGAGTGATTTTAGGCTCTAGATCTTTTAATTCCAATTGTTGCGCATAAGTTAATTTATTAGTTGGCGCTGTTTTGACTTGCGGCGCAGCCGCTTTATTTGACGCGGCTTTCTTCGCTTTAGTTTGATTACTTGTTAAATATTGTGAATAAGAACCCCAATAACGCTGCACTTGACCGTGACCGTGGAAAATTAATAAATCATCAGTAATTTTGTCCAAAAAATAACGATCATGCGAAACCGTAATGACACTACCACTAAACTGGGTTAAATAATCTTCCAGAATTGTCATGGTTTCAATATCCAAATTATTAGTTGGTTCATCAAACAATAAAACATTCGGTTGTTGAATGAGAATGGCTAACAGATATAGCCGCCGTTGTTCACCGCCAGATAAGTCACGAATAAACGCCCCCTGCTGTTTAGGAGAAAATAAAAATTGTTCCAGTAATTGTGAAGCCGACATCTTATCGCCCTCACTGTTAGCCACATTTTGGCCAATAGATTCTAGATAAGTAATTACTCGTTGGCTTGGGTCCATTTGTTCTACTTGTTGCGTATAATAACCAATTTTAACTGTTTGACCAACATTTAATTGACCCTTTGTTAACTGCTGGCGACCTGCCAAAACATTCAAAAAAGTGGTTTTTCCGGCACCGTTAGCGCCAATAATTCCTACATGCTCACCAGAATTAATTCTTAATGTTAAATCTTGTAATAAGACTTGTTGGCCAAATGCCAATTGTGCTTGTTTTAATTCGAATACATCTTTACCCAAGCGTTGGTGTTGTATATCAATATTGAGTTGCTGCTCTGAAAACTGAGATTGATTTTTTAAAGTTTGACTTAGTTCTTTAAACCGCTCCACACGGGCATTTTGTTTGGTTCCTCGGGCCTGAACCCCAGCCCGAATCCATTTTAATTCATGGCGGTATAAATTCTGCTGGTGTTGTCTCGTTGCTGCTAAAGTGGCCTCATTTTGGGCCCGCTTTTGTAAATAGTCTTCATAATTACCACTATATTCTTGTAATGTTTGATTACTTAATTCAAAAATACGATTAGCAACTAAGTTTAAAAAGTAGCGGTCATGGGTCACGAAAATCACAGCACCAGCATAATTATTTAAAAAATTAGCTAGCCAGCTGATAGCTGTTTCATCCAAGTGATTAGTCGGTTCATCTAAGATTAATAAATCAGAATCAGAAACTAAAATTTGCGCTAAACTGACTCGGCGCACCTGACCACCCGACAATTCTTGAATTCGTTGATTAAATTCAGTAATGCCTAATTTCGTCAAAATCGTTTCGACAGTTGCTTGAAACTCCCAACCATCAATGCGATCCATTTGTTCTTGTGCTTGAAAAAAGTTTTGCGCAACTTGGGGATTATCGCTATCTCTACTATATTGACTTAATGCTGCTTCGTATTGCCGCACACTGACATACAAGGGTTCGTCCCCCTGTAAAATGGCCTCTAACACCGTTTTTTGCGGATCTAAATACGGATTCTGCTTCAAGTAGCTAATTTGATAATCGCGCGGATGGTCAATCACACCTTGCTTGAGTAAAGTTTCATCAACCAAAGAATTAAGTAGCGTCGTTTTACCAACCCCGTTTAATCCTAACAAGCCAATGCGATCCGGTTGTTGAATTTTAAAATTAACTTGCTTAAATAAAGTTCGTGCTCCAAATGATTGTTGCAAATTATTGACACTGAACATTTTCATAACTTAATCACCTTTAATCTGAGCATCACGTTGTCGTAAAGCTTTGAGTATTTCTTGTTGCTGGTTAGCTAATTGTCGACTTACAATTTGTTGTTGAAGCCATAATAAATCTTGACCAATCTGTGGCCCCGGTTTCAAGTTTAATTCTTGCATGAGCAATTGTCCGTCCACTGCCAAATCATGACTACTTTTAATGGGCAATTGTTGATAAACTGCTGCCAATTGCTGTGCTTGATCATTTTGATTTAACAAGCCCAACAATTGGCAACAATTTTGGACCACTGGTTTTTGAGCCTGGTAAATATCCCAAGTCGTTAGTTGTGGTAATTGCTGCAGTAATTGCACGCTCTTCATAGTGACTTTAATAACAGCATTCGCCAATTTCCAAGCCTTCAAAAATTGTAACAATTGGGCTTTACCCAGCTGCCACTGCCAGCCCAATAAAGTCCAAACTTGCGTTTGATTTTGTAAATTTAGTTGGGCATCTAACGTTAATAATTCGGATACTTGAGCATCAGCCAGTTGTGGACAATACCGATTCAATTGTGTTTGTAGCATCGTTTCTAAACCGGCTTGCCAACACGGTGCTTGCATTAATTTCAGCCACTCATCGCGAATTCGTTCAACCGCAATTTTAGACAATAAATCCGCATTAGCTGCAATCCCTGCTTGTGTCGCAGCATCGATTGTAAAGTCGAGCTGTGCTTGAAAGCGGACCGCGCGAAGCATGCGCAAAGCATCTTCGTGAAAACGTTCTTGAGGATTGCCAACGGCTTTAATCCGGCGGTGTTGTAAATCAGCTACTCCCCCAAATAAGTCAATAATCTGACCCTGAGTCGTCATAGCTAATGCATTGATCGTAAAATCGCGGCGTTTTAAATCTTGTTTTAAAGACCGCACAAACTCTACATGGTCAGGACGACGATAATCTTGATACCCCGATTCAGTCCGAAAAGTAGTAATTTCATAAGTTTGATGAGCAGTAATGACGGTCACTGTTCCATGATCAATCCCGGTATCTGCAGTATGGTTAAAAATAGCTTTGATTTCTGCCGGATAGGCACTAGTCGCCAAGTCCACATCATGAATCGGACGTTGTAATAACATGTCACGGACACAACCACCAACAAAGTAAGCCTCAAAGCCAGCCGCATTAATTTGCTCTAAAACAGGAATTGCTGCTGCAATCGCAGTCGGAAAATGTTCAATTCTCATTGTTTAAATTCAACTCCTGTTCCAACTCATTCATTTCCCAATCGTTAGGTACTAATTTTAGATAATTATGAACAGCATTTTTCAGCAAATCTGGAGCTGAACTTTTCCGTAATAAAGTAATCAAGTCCTTTAAATAATTAGGATTATCCTTAAATTGATCATAAACACTCAAAAAAGCCGTTTGGGCGGCCGAAATTTGTTCGAGAGCGCTCAAGGAGCGGGCCCGGTTCCATTGTGCTTGTCCATCATCACGCAACTGATCTGCATATTGGTCCAATAAATTCAAATTTGCTTGGTGTTCATTTTTTAATAAATAAATTTGACTCAAAGCTAAAATTAAACTAGTTGGCGCATATAACATCTTCAAACCTTGTTTTAATAAAGTCACTGCTGGATCTAAATCACCTAGTCGTTGTGCACTGGTAGCTACCAATTCATATAACAATTCACTATAAGGATCATAGCTCAATCCTTGCTGAGCTGCTTTAAATGCCGCAGCTGGCTGATTCTGGGCCAAATTTAAGCGACTTTCCAAAATATAACCTGAAGTATAATCCGGTGCTAGTTGTAATAATTGTTCAATTAAAGTCTGTGCTTGTTGATAATGTTTTAATTCTAATTCCAGATTAGCATAATTATATAGATTATCCGCATTTAAAAATTCGGGTGTGGTTTGTTGATAACTGGCCTCCGCCGCTTCATAATCACCTAGTCCCACTTGCGCTGCAGCTAAGCGTTGGTACAGTGAAATTCCTGAAAATTCGAAAACATCTTGATCAATTAACTGCTCATAATAATCAGCTGCTTGTTGAAATTGATTTTCGTTAAAATATAATTCCGCTAACGCAAATTGAATCACTTGTTCCTGCGGTGCTAATTTTAATGCTTGTTGCAATTTTTGCTCACTAACCTCATAAAGACCTAAGGTTTGATAAAGATCCGCACTAACCATTAATGATGCGACATAAGCCGGTGAATCTGCCTGAATTTGTGCCAACAAATTGGTTGCTTCATCAACTTCATCATTAGAAATCAGTGTCTCTGCTAAATTAACTTTTAGAATATCTTCCTGAGGCAATTGTTTTAACAAGGAGCGGTAAACTACAATTGCACTATCCACTAATCCTGACTGTTGTAGCTGTTGTGCCGCTTCATACAAATCATCTACAGAATCACGCTGTAAAGCTTGTTTTAACAGTGACTGTCCATGGTCAAAATCGCCTTGTTGTAAAGCCGCCACCGCTTGTTTGCTATATGTCATTTAAAATACTCCTTTAATTCCGTTAATTTCAAGATAACACAAATTAAGAGACTTACCAGTATTACATCTGTCATAAAATATTTTCTAAATCAATTTGACACTTTTGATCCAAAAAAATAAGGGTACGACTAGCACAACAATCACTAAAGTATTTAAAAACTCCCAAGTTATATAAAATCCTCTGAAAAAACTACTTAATCAGCAATTTCCAAAAGTCAGTTTTAATGACTAATTTTTTAATAACTTTTAGATTTAGTATTGTCGCATTAACCTTCAAGAAACTAGGACTCAAAGAATTTGGCGTCAATTGAGACGAACATTTTCTTTTGATAATATTCCCAAAGTCAGTAGCTCGTATCCAACTTTATACAATTCGAAAATTAAAGTTCAGACTTTAATCTGGAATATCGTTAGTACGCAACTTCTCATCTACTTTTGTCCTAACTTCTATTTCAGGCTAGTTGCATCCTTATCAATTATACCGATAAATAAATAATAGTTGGGAAAAGCGGACTTAATTAGCTGACCAGCGGTTAAGCACATTTTCCCAGAACAATTTCCTTATGTAAGCTAAGACGATTATAACAAATATTATAATCGCCCGTGATAAACAATCTTTTAAAAAATTATTTAACTGCGTCTTTTAATGTCTTACCTGGTTTGAAGGCAGGAACATCACTAGCAGGAATTGTGATTTCTTCATTCGTTTGTGGGTTACGACCCTTACGAGCAGCACGATGACGAACTTCAAAATTACCAAAACCAATTAATTGAACTTTTTCGCCCTTAACCAAACTTTCTTGGATAGAACTGAAAACTGCATCGACTGCAGCAGTAGAATCCTTCTTAGTTAAACCAGTTTTTTCAGCTACATTTTGAATTAATTCTGCTTTATTTGCCATAATTTTTTTCACCTCCGTGAAGCAATGAAGTGATCATTACTTAATCAAAATGACGACTACCACACCATCATTCTTTAACAAATTATCATAAGATTCCCAAGCTAGCAAGGAATAATCACATTTTTTTACGAACTTTTGTAATTCTTAATAAAAATTTTATTTAAATCCACCAAAACAGTCTATTTCCGCATTCGCGCAATGATCTTAATCGGCGTACCAGTAAAATCAAACATTTCCCGTAACTGATTAACAATAAAGCGCTCATACGAAAAATGAAAGAGCTCGGGATCATTCACAAAAGCGACAAAGGTTGGTGGATTAACCGCAACTTGCGTCAAATAATATAGCCGCAACCGTTTATTTTTCACAGTTGGTGCTGGCGCAATTGCAGTGGCTTTTAACAATAAATCATTCAGCAATGACGATTGAATCCGCCGATTTTGGTTTTCATAAACTGCCGTTACTAGTTCAACAATTTGATCTAAGCGTTGGTTTTTCAGTGCTGAAACAAAAACAATTGGTGCATAATTTAAATATCGAAATTCTTGGCGCAAATAATCTGTAAATTCTTGCATCGTTTTTTGATCTTTATGTTGGACAGCATCCCACTTATTAACCGCAATAATGACCCCACGACCAGCTTCGTGCGCTAAACCAGCAACTCGTTTATCTTGCTCACGAATCCCTTGCTCGCCATCAATCACCATAACGACTACATCACTACGATCAATCGCGCGCATAGCCCGCATCACTGAATACTTTTCCGTGTTTTCATATACTTTACCACGTTTACGAATGCCCGCAGTATCAATCATCGTATACAATTGGCCTTCATCATCAACAAAACTGGTATCAATCGAATCACGTGTCGTCCCTTCCATATTGGAAACAATTACACGCTGTTCGCCTAAAATGGCATTAACTAATGACGACTTACCAACATTCGGTCGTCCAATAAAGCTAAATTTAATAGCAGGATCTTCATCAACTAATTGGTCATCAGGAAAACTTTGAACCACTTGATCTAATAAATCTCCCAAACCTGTACCATGAACTCCGGAAACGGGGAATGGTTCACCTAAACCTAACGTATAAAATTCATAAATATCTTGACGCTGCTCTAAATTATCGGCCTTATTAACTGCTAAAACGACGGGCTTCTTAGCTTGAAACAAGATATGAGCTACCGTTTCATCTTCCTTGACGACGCCCACCCGACCATCAACAACCATCACAATGACATCAGCCTCGTCGATGGCAATTTCTGCTTGGCTTTTAATTTCTTGATTGAGCGTTGTATTTTCTAAAGTAATTCCGCCTGTATCAATCACCGTAAATTGTTTATTTAGCCATTCAGCATGCGTATAAATCCGATCGCGAGTTACTCCAGGAGTATCTTCAACAATAGCGATTCGTTCACTCGCAATTCGGTTAAATAGGGTAGATTTTCCAACGTTGGGGCGTCCAACTAACGCCACTACTGGCATTGCCATATTTTCACCTTCTTAAAATTATTTAATCAAAAAAACTGGCTCCAAAGAGTCAGCTTTTGCACAATAAGTTTGATTAATTTTGAGAATTTTCATCATCCACAATATCACCTAAAGCAAAACCACGTTCTTCATCAGGCAAAGTGTAATCAATCTCTTCTTCTTGAGATTCAGCTTCTTTTTTAGCATGCGGATTTTCCGTTAATTCTTTAATTGACAGACCTAAACGCTTTTGCTCTGGATCGACATTTAAGACTTTCATGTGAACTTGTTGACCAACTTGTAAAACATCAGCTGGCTTATCAACATGATTCCAAGAAATTTGGGAGACATGAACTAATCCTTCAACCCCTGGTAAGACTTCAACAAAGGCGCCAAAATCAGTCAAGCGTTTGACGACACCATCGATTTCATCACCAACGGCAATCTTTTCGGAAACACTTTCCCAAGGTCCTGGTTGTGCAGCTTTAATAGACAAAGAAATTCGTCCACGTTCTTTATCAACATCTAAAACTTTAACTTTAACCTCTTGCCCAACTTCTAAAACATCAGCTGGCTGATTAACTCGTTCATAAGAAATTTGTGAAACATGAACTAAGCCGTCCATACCGCCTAAATCAATAAAGGCGCCAAAACTAGTTAAACGAGAAACCTTAGCTTCGATAATATCACCTGGTAAGATTCGTTCCATAACTTCAGCTTCACGTTGCTTCTTTTCTTGAGCTGCAATTTCTTTATGTGATAAAACAAAGCGATTCTTAGCTGGTTGCACTTCAATAATTTTCAAATCTAAAGTTTGGCCAACGTAAGGCTTTAAATCACGAACAAAATGATCTGAAATCATCGAAGCCGGAATGAAACCACGCAAACCGTCCACTTCAACTAACAAACCACTTTTGACAGTTCCGGTAACTTTTCCTTGAACTGTAGTATCTTGATTCATCAAATCAGCCATTTTAGCGTAGGCTTTTTGATTTTCAATACGGCGTTGAGATAAAATAAAACTACCGTCTTCTTTGTCACTCGCAGAATGCCGCACGACTAATAATTCTAATTTATCGCCAACTTGTGCCAGCTTATGAATATCAGCCTTCCGATCTGCAGTTAGTTCACGCAGTGGGACAACTCCTTCAACTCCAGAATTATCAATACCTACAACCAGTTGATTGTCTTCAACTGATAATACCTCCGCGGTAACCACATCGCCAATTTGTACTTGATCAAAACTATCAAGCGCTTGCTCCATGGGATTTATGCTGTTATTCTCTTCAGCCATTTTTACATCCTCCTCGCCATCGTTCGAAATCTATCTTAATGTAAAATCACTTCAATTACCAGTGCTATTAATTAATTCTTTAATTTTATTTGAATAATTTGCAGTGCTTTGTCAATAACTTGATCAATGTTCAAGCCAGTCGTATCAAGAATTTGCGCATCTTTCGCCTGAATTAATGGTGAAATACTTCGATGAGAGTCTTTATAATCACGTTGCGTAATCTCTTCTTCAATTTGGGCTAAAGGTGTGGTAATTTTACGAGTTAAATTTTCTTGATAACGCCGCTGTGCACGTTCTTGAACACTCGCTGTCATAAAAATTTTAACTTGTGCGTGGGGTAAGACCACCGTTCCAATGTCTCGGCCATCCATGACTACATCGTTGTTTTGTGCCAATGCTCGTTGTTGTTGCACTAACAATGTCCGTACCCCTTGTAACGCCGAAACTTGTGAAACATTTTGCGCAATGATTGGTGTCCGAATTGCCGCCGTGACATCTTCTTGACCGGCGTAAACTAACTGTTGTTGATTTTCTAATCGAAAAGTAACTGGATTGGCTTGCAACGCTTGAACAATTGCAGCTTCAGCACCGTAATCAAGCTGCAATTGCGTCGCTAACCAAGTGGCTGCGCGATACATAGCTCCCGTATCAACATATAAAAAATTTAATTTTTGTGCAACTGCTTTTGCAATTGTACTTTTACCAGCAGAAGCTGGTCCATCAATAGCTATTTGCATTTAAGCACTCCTAATAACAGTAAAAGAGGTTGGGCCAATAAGACTCATACTCATCTAACAAAATGAACATTCAGTCATTATTGTGTTTCAAAAGTCAGCAGTTTGAGTCTAACGATTTTAAAGTCTTTCATTCAGTTTTAGACTTAAAAATTTCATTCAACTACTTGATGACTTTTGCTCCCAGCCTCTCAAAATTTAGTGAACACGCAAGCGCATCCCTGGTCGTAACACGGTGTTACTAGACATTCCATTTAATTGGTATAACTGCTGAGTTGTCATCCCATGATTAAGTGCAATTCGATAAGCATTATCATGAGCTTGTACAACATAATAAGAAGAATTAGTTGCCGAAGAACTTGCTGCCGTAGTTGCTTGCTGATTAGTATTAGCCTGCTCGGCAGTATTATTATCAGCTGCAGCGGTATTATTCGTTGGACTTTGTTGTGTATTAGTAGTTTCCGGCTGATTAGTTGTAGTTTCCTTAGCAGTCTTATCAGATGGAGATTCAGATTTTTTATTGGTCGACTGATTCAAATGTGATGCTACTTTTTTAGCTTTTTGCTTTTTTGCTTTTTTATGAGTTGCAGTACTTTTAGGCTTCGAACTAACTGCCACTTGACTAGTACTATCAACTGCCGTCTTTTGATGACCGGCTGAAACAGCCGACCAAACAATTGGCAAACACATAATTGCCAGTAGCACGATCACTAATGACCAAACCAAAACCTTATTACTTTTTTGAGTTTCTTTACGTTGAACCCGTGAATACTCTGCAGAAGTTTCTGGCGTTGTAGAGTCTGTCACAGATGATGTATCTTTTTGATCAGCAGAATCTCCAAATGTTGCTTCCCAAAGTTTAGGTTTTTTATCGCTCATTAATCTCACCTCTAATAACTATTAAGTTTACCAGTTAAATGGATAAATTTCATTAAAAAAGAAAAAACTGAAGATTTTTTTATCAAAATTTTAAACGTCTAGTTAATAAAATGCTCAAAATCGAATTAATAACACCTTTAACTAAATTAAATGGCACAACCCCAAATAATACGTATTTTGCCACCGGCATTCCGATATGAAAATTCAGAACGGTCATATATAAGGGCATTAAAATAAAGTAGTTAGCCAAAGACAGCACAATAGTTAAACTCAAAGTTCCACAACCGTAAGCTAACCAATTAGCATGATCGTTACGCAGTAACAAAACAATCGGAATAATAAATGCCAAGCTAGACAAGAGTGATGAAAAATCACCAATTAAACTAGCTACATTCATTCCCATTAACACCCAATGTAATAATACTTTACAAAAAGCTACTAACGTTCCGGTCGACATTCCATAAAGACCAAAGGCCAATAACACCACAACATCACTAACATCCATTTTCAAAAAAGAAAAGCCTGGAATCAATGGAATTTCAATATACATTACTAAAGTTGCCAAAGCGGTTAATAAAGCACCACCAATGACTTTATTGTGCGCTAACTTACTTCTTTCCATAAAAAAAGACCTCCAACAAATCGTTGCAAGGCAAATGAGACCATTAAATAATGATCTTGCGTTTTCTATCATCTGGACTATACCATCGGCTTTTGGAATTACACCAAATCCACCATTGCTGGGTTGCGGGCTATCACCGCCGGTCAGGAATTTCACCTTGCCTTGAAAACGATATTTATTATAATTTTTTAAGAGCTTTGACTTCATCTTGCGTCAAAAAGCGCCAGTCGCCAGATACTAGACCATCTAACGTTAAGAATCCAACTTGCTCTCGTCTTAATTTTACCACATTAAAGCCGACTTGTTTAAACATTTCCTTAACTTGATGATTCATGCCTTCGTGGATCACTAGTTTTACTAGTGAAGTTTGCCGTTGACGATCAATACTCATAATTTCCGATTTAGCTGGAGCAGTCTTACGGCCCTTGATCTTAACTCCATGTCGTAATTGTTCTAACGCTTGAGAAGTTACAATCCCAGATAATTTAGCAATATAAACCTTATTAACTTGATTACTTGGATGTAATAAATGGTTAGTTAGATCGCCATCATTCGTCATTAGTAATAAACCGGAAGTATCATAATCCAAACGTCCTACTGGATAAATTCTCGTATCAATAATATCTTTAAAATAATCCGTTACTACTTTGCGTCCCTTTTCATCATGAACCGATGAAATCACCCCGCGTGGCTTATAAAATAACAAATAGACTTTGGGCCGTTTTTCAATCGCTACGCCATCGACTTCAATCAAGTCGTGTGTGGAAAATTTACTCCCTAACTCGCGAATTACTTTGCCATTAACTTGCACTCTCCCCGCCGTAATTAAATCTTCTGCTTTCCGGCGCGAAGTAACTCCCGCATTGGCAATCAATTTTTGCAATCGTTCTGTCTGTTTCATTCGTCTCTATCCTTTTTTGAAAATAAATCAACATTTCCTTGCTGATCCAAATTTTGTTCTTGAAATGCCGCTAATGGTGGTAAATCTGCCAACGATGTTAATCCAAAGTAATTTAAAAATTCCTTCGTAGTACCATACATCATGGGACGTCCGGGGGCATCTTTATGGCCTGTCACTTTAATTAGTTGCCGGACAAGCAATGTTTGTAAAGTCGCACTACTATTTTTCACACCACGGATCTCATCGATTTCAATGCGTGTGACCGGTTGCTGATAAGCAATGATTGCTACAACTTCTAGTGCAGCAGTACTCAACTTATTAGCTTGCTCAGTCTGCCAATATTGATCTAACAAATCATGATATTTAGCTTTGGTTAATAACTGATACTGCTCACCAAATTGCTTAATTATCAAAGGATACTGGTCAGTAGTCTCTAAGACTTCAGTTAGGTCGGACAATTGTTGCCGCACACTGGCTAAGTCTTTGTTTAATAAAGTGGCTAAATCCTGCAAGGATAAACCCTGCTCACCCGCGACAAATAACAAGACGATTAATTCTTGCTGCACTTATTTTTACCTCAACTTTACCAAAATATCACTTTGATAATCAATTTGTGTGACTAAAACCGTTTGATCTTTAACTAATTCCAATAATCCCATAAATTTGGTAACTACTTCTTCAACCTGAGCACTCTGTTGCAACAATTGCTGAAAAGTTAATTGGTGTTTCTGCTGCAATTGTTGCATAATTTGCTCTTGCGCTTGCGTCACCGAAATAGTTTCTAAAAACGGCAATTGCGCCAAATCAGTTTGTTGCTGCAACCGATCTAATAATTTAACCAAACATAATGCTAAGTCATTACCAAAATAAGTTCCTGGTCGCAAACTCCGCTGATGCGGAGCCGCAACTGTGCTTGGAGGGCGACTATACAACTGCCGACGTTGATGTTCTAATTCCTGTAAATCTTGAGCAGTCGCCTGATAAGCTTGATAAGTCAATAATTGAGCGACCAAATCTGTTCTAGGGTCAACTACATCCTCTGCCAAATCATCATCAAATACCGGAGTTTGCGGCAATAATAATTGACTTTTAATCCGCATCAAGGTCGCCGCCATAACCAAATAATCACCCGCAATATCCAACTGCAAAGATTGCATTCGATGCAGATAATCTAAATATTGTTGCGTCACTGCGGCAATCGGAATATCGTAAATATTAATTTGTGATTTTTTAATTAAATGTAATAACAAATCCAGGGGACCCTGAAAATCAGTTAAAATTAACTCTAGTTGTTCCACTACTGACCACCTAATATTTTTTGATACCGGAGCAAAGCAATTAATGATCTAAAAGCTCAAGTCGTACGCCATGAAATAACTTTAGCATTAGCAATCCCGCAGCATTCAGCTATTTTTTTGCCAGCGTATGATTAGTGGTGTTAGTTCTATACTGCCCATAATTTTATCATCTGGATAATATTCCTGAACTTCATCCAAAATCTGAAACATTATCTGTTGTGAACGCTCGGCGGGACTCAACGAAATATAACGCACCAAAATAATTTGTGGCTGCACTTCTAATGCTACCGCCCCAATAAAATCCGTATTTTGTTGAGGTTTATACAAAAACAATTGATGCTGTTGATTGTCATTATATAATTGCAATTCCATACGCACATGATCTAAATCTTTCAACTCTGGCATATACGATAAAAAGCCCATCGCAATTTTTTGATAATTATGACTATACTTAACTAACATAAGTGTCTACTCTTTATTTTTAAGAACAATTCCTGTAGCAGTTTGTTCAATTAACTGTTGCTTTAACAAATGCCCCAAAGCCCGCTTAAAACTGCTCTTGCTAATACCAAAATAGCGTTTAATCTCTTGGGGATCACTCTTATCGTTATATGGCAAATCAAAATTAGGTTGATGCTTTAACACAGCCAAAACCATAGCCGCATCATCACCAATCTCTTCATAAGCCCGCGGTTTCAGTGATAAATTTAAATGATCAAAACTACTACCAATGACGCGCGCTTTAACTACCTGACCTAAACGAGGTTCTACTTCTCGTTGACTAGGATGAATAAAGCCCAAATGATAATCATTAGTCAAAACAAAGGTGCCACTCATCTTAAGACGATAAACAGTAGCTTGAACATTTTTATTTTGTAAATTTTGATTAGCGCGGCGACTAATTTGTTGAAAAATATTAGCATCAGCCAACTTGCCCCACATGCGATTTTTGCGATCAACTTTTACACTTAATAATAAGCGATCACCTTTTTGCGGCCACAATTTTTTGAGTTCTGGTAAATCATCTAATGACACGACTAAGTCTTTGTCGGGCAAGCCAATATTCACAAATACTCCTAAGTCAGTCCGCACATCAACTACTTCGCCCCAACCAAAACTCCCTACACCAACAGTGGGAATTTGTGGCGTTAAAATTAATTTGTGGGCCTTATTTTCATACAGATAACCTTGTAAATTATCAACTGGTTTTTCAACCTGTTCTTTAGGTGTTTGAAACGTTTGTCCTGCAATTGAGACAAAATAAGCATTTTGATTTTGGTCAATGACTTGACCAGTTTGAATAGTTCCTAATAAATCTTGTAATTCCAAGTTAGCACCTCATTTTATTTAATTCCAATATTCGCTAACACCGTTAAAATACAGTATGCAATGCCTGAAGCAATAACTGGGCCAGCAGCAATACCTTTAAAAACGACCACTCCCACAATCGTACCGAAAACTAACGCCACCGTCATTTCTGGAGACGCCGACAGTAAGTGAACACCCTTAGCGGACAAAATAGCAACGAGAATTCCACAAAGCACAGCTACATAACCTGCAGGTGACTTAAAAGCATTAATCAAATCACGAAAACCCACTTCTCCAGTGGCTATCGGAACCAAAATGGCAACCGAAATGACAGTGACCCCCCAATTAATTCCTTGTGAACGAATCACACCCAGTAAATGCCCCGTTTGCGGTAAAGCTTTTAAAATTAATACCACTAATGTAGCAATTAATAATGAATTATTTTTGCTTAAAAAAGCTACTACTAAGATAATAGCTAAAAATAACCAACTCTCCATAAAATCTCCTCAATATTCAACATCTTACCATATAATCGTCTTTCTTGCTTGGCGACTCTTAGTGACAATTTGAAGGCAAAATAAAAAGCAGGAAATTAATCCTACTTTTTTACTAATTAATTAATTGAACTTTAAAGTGAGTTCGAAGCACCACGGTAAACATTACCACGACGTGAATCAACAGTAATAACTTCATCATCTTTAATTAACTTAGTAGCATCTTGAGCACCAACAATAACTGGAATACTTAAAGCAATTCCCACGACTGCAGCATTAGATGTTAAACCACCATTTTCTACCACTAAGGCACTAGCTTTTTCAATAGCTGGGAAATAGTCTTTATCAGTATTTTCGACAACCAAGATATCTTGATCACTCATTTTATCAATAGCTTCTTGAGCACTATGGGCAACAGTTACTTTACCAATTACTGTTTCATCACCAACGCCTTGGCCTTTGACTAAGTTAGAACCAATTAATTGAACTTTCATCAAATTAGTTGTACCACTTTCGCCAACTGGCACACCAGCAACAATTAAAATCAAATCGCCTTCCTTAGCAAAGCCTAATTCTTGAGCTTTTTGCGCTGCTAAGTCAAACATTTCATCTGTGTTTTCTGGACGATCTGCAACAACTGGATAAACACCCCAGTTAACTGTCAAACCACGTTGAACTTTTTCATCAAAAGTAACGGCTAAAATATCCGCACTTGGACGATATTTAGAAATCATCCGTGCTGTATAACCAGAATTAGTAGCTGTAACAATCGTCTTGATACCTAATTCTTGGGCTGTCCGCACTACAGATTCACCAATGGATTCTGTTGCGTTAGAACCCTTATATTCTTCAAAACGTTGTAAAGCTAAAGTATTGGCACCATCAAGTTGTTCTTGTGTCCGTACATCAATGCGGCTCATAGCATCAACAGCTTGCACAGGATAATCACCATTAGCACTTTCACCAGATAACATTGTGGCATCAGTACCATCTAACACAGCATTGGCAACATCAGTAACTTCAGCCCGTGTAGGACGTGGATTTTCTTGCATCGAGTCTAACATTTGTGTAGCAGTAATAACCGGCTTACCTAAAGCATTGCACTTTTTGATTAAATCTTTTTGAACAAATGGGACGTTTTCAAATGGAATTTCCACACCCATATCACCACGAGCAACCATCAAACCATCAGAAACCTTTAAGATTTCATCAATGTTATCAATACCTTCTTGTGATTCAATTTTAGGGAAAATTTGAACTTGTTCTTGATGCTTAGCTTCTAATAATTCACGAATGTCTAACACATCTTGAGCTTTCCGTACAAAACTAGCAGAGATGTAGTTAATGTTGTGATCTAAACCGAAGTTGATATCATCAGTATCTTTTTCGGTAATACCTGGTAAGCGAATTTCCACGCCAGGCGCATTAACACCCTTCTTAGAACCAATAACACCATCATTTTGTACAACAGTAACTAATTCTTTATGAGCTTCGTCTTTTTCAGTAATCTTTAAATCAACCAAACCATCATCGATTAAGACGTGACCACCAACATGAGTGTCATCATATAAACCAGGATAAGTCACTGCAATTTTTTCAGGATTACCTGTAAAATCAGGATCCATCGAAACGCGAATTACATCACCAGTATGAGCTTCAAACTTACCGCCTTCTTGAACAGTCGTCCGAATTTCTGCACCTTTAGTATCTAACATAATACCAACGATTTTACCAGTTAACTTTTCAGCTTCTTTAACCATTTTCATCCGTGACAAATGTTCTTCATGGTCACCATGAGAAAAGTTAAAGCGAAAGACATTAGCACCTGCTTCAATCAATTTAGAAATTGTTTCAACATCGTTACTTGCAGGTCCTAAAGTACTAACAATTTTAGTTCTTTTCATTAATTTTCTCCTCAAATAAATTAATCACACAACTTAATTAGCATACCAGAAAATATTACTTAGCTAAAGACTTGTTTATACCGTATAAGCTTAAATCTGGTTGATGTTTTTCGTCAAATAAATCGGTCATTGGATGATAGGTTAATTGATTATTTTCTGTACCAATAGCAATTCCGCCTTTACCTTCAGCCAACAAATCAACCGCATAAGCTCCCATTTTGCTAGCAAGTACGCGATCACGAGCTGTCGGGGAACCACCACGTTGGACATGACCTAAGACTGTACTTCGAGCATCAAAATCACCATATTGTTTTAATTGCTCCATAAATTCATCGGCATGCATGACTCCTTCAGCCAGCACAATAATTGTGTGCTTTTTGCCACGCGCCCGTAAAGCTTGAATATTTTGCGCAATTTGGGCAATATCGAATTCTTTTTCGGGAATAATAATCTCATCAGCACCACCAGCGACACCAGCCCACAAGGCAATATCACCAGCACCACGGCCCATCACTTCAATCACAAAAGTTCGTTCATGACTAGCCGCAGTATCACGAATTTTATCAATGGATTCCACTACAGTATTAACTGCAGTATCAAACCCAATTGTAAAATCAGTATACGGAATATCGTTATCAATGGTTCCTGGTAACCCAACCGCATTATAGCCATGCTCGGTTAAACGCAAAGCACCGTGATAAGAACCATCACCGCCGATAACCACTAGCGCATCAATACCAAACTTCTTCAATTGCTCAATTCCTTTAAGTTGGCCTTCAACTTGAGCAAACTCTGGATAACGAGCAGAATACAGCATAGTACCGCCCCGCGTAATAATATCACCAACGTCAGAACGTTCCATCTTAAAAATATCACCAGCGACTAATCCAGCATAACCATAATTAATCCCGTACACTTCAAAGCCTAGTGACATTGCTCGCCGCGCTACCGCACGAATAGCGGCATTCATTCCGGGCGCATCGCCACCACTAGTCATGACACCAATTTTTTTCATCATCACACCTCACAGTTAATGAAACTACATACAAAATATACCATTATTTTCGAAAAAAAACAGTACTACTTTCCAGAAAAGTTGCTTTATTGATAACTACAATTAGTTTTGCCGAAGGCCTGAATTAACGAATTGCGGCTTTGTTCATCGTATTTAATCCAATATTTTCGATTCAATAAAAAATTTTCACTATTTTCAGAAAAACAAGCAATTACTGGCGTCTCTCCGGGATATTTTTGGGTTAAAGTCATTAATTTTTTAATATGTTTTGGATCTTTTTTCTGAAATTTAACAAAAACGCGATGTGGCGGCACCTTTTTTAATAACGGAGCTGCTTTGAATATTTTATCAGCGATTAATTCTGGGCGTTGCTGCTGATCGGTGGTAACTTTCACCCGCATTAGATACACCTGATTTTTAATTAAATCTATCGTTTGAAAAGTGCGGGGAAAGACCGTCACTTTAAGAGTTCCTAACTGATCGCTTCCGGTTACAAAAGCCATTTGTTGCCCTTTTTTAGTTCGAATCACTTTAATATTCTGAATAAATAGCAAAATATTGGCCGTTTGACCAACGACCAATTGTTGGCTAGAAACAATGGGATACAGCCACTTTAAAGTCTGGTATTTATCAACCGGATGTCCCGAAATGTAACTACCTAAATATTGTTGTTCCTGATCCAATTTTTCCAAATGACTATAATCTGGAATTTTTTTAGCTTTGGGTTTTAAAACATCAAACAAAGAAATACTATTATGCGCCAAATGTAAGCTTTCCAAGAGATCCGGTAACTGGTCAACAATTTGTCTGCGATTTTCATGTAAGCGGTCAAAACAACCACTTTTAATCAACGGCGTAATCAGTTCTACATTGCGAAAACGTTCATCAATTCGTTTGACAAAATCTAACAGACTTGTAAATTGACCTTGTTGTCGAACTTGCAAAATATTTTGCAAAAAATCACGACGAACGTGTTTAATAAACAATAACCCAAAACGTAAACTCTGCTGTTCAATCGTAAAATTGAGGGTACTTAAATTAATATCGGGGCTGAGCAGTTTAATCTTTTGTTGTCGTAAATCTTGTAAATAAATGATAGTTTTATCACTATTCAAATTAGCGTTTAATAAAGCTGCAAAAAAAGCCTGCGGATAATGAACCTTTAAATAAGCCAACGTATAAGCTAATTGACTATACGCTACCGAATGAGCTTTATTAAAACCGTAATTAGCAAACTTTTCTATATATTCAAAAACTTGCTGTGCATTTTTTAATTGATGACCGCGACTCACGGCTTGTTGGATAAATTGTTGCCGCTGTTGTTGCATAATTTGGCTATCTTTTTTGGCAATAGCACGGCGTAATAAATCCGCTTGGGCCAAGCTAAAACCGGCCATTTGCGCTACCACTTGCATAACCTGTTCTTGATAAATCAAAATACCATAAGTGGGTCGTAAAATTTCTTTCAAGGAATCATCAGGATAAGTAATAGGTTCTTGATGATGTTTGCGCGCTATAAAATGGGCAATATTTTGCATGGGACCAGGACGATACAAAGCATTAACTGCCACAATATCAGCAAAATCATCAGGTTTTAATTGGCGTAAAACCGAACGAATGCCGCGCGATTCAAATTGAAAGATACCGTCTGTTTGGGCCGTTTTAAAAAGTTGCAAAGTGTCTGGATCATTCAATGGAATTTGCATGGGGGCAATTGTGACTTGTTGAGATTGCTGAACTAATTCTAAAGCTTGCGCCAAAATTGTCAGATTACGTAAACCTAAAAAATCAATTTTTAAAAGTCCTAAAGCTTCCACATTACCCTTCGTTTGCTGAGTTAACCAAGTACCTTCACTTCCCCCCGCTTGTAAAGCGACGGTGTCCGTTAATGGTTGTTGACTCAAGACAATCCCTGCAGCATGGGTCGAAAAATGTCGTGGTAAGCCTTCAATTTGCTGTGCTACCTGGAATAGAGTTTGATTTTGACTAGATTGTCCCACCAAAGTCCGTAACGCTGAAGATTGTTGATAAGCTGTAGCCAATTTAATCCCCAATTGCTGCGGAATTGCTTGAGACCAGCGCTTTAATTCAACCTGACTCAATCCCATTACACGTCCTACATCTCTTAAGGCCTGTTTAGCTGCAAAAGTACCAAACGTGATGATTTGCGCCATGTGTTCTTGACCATATTTTTGCTGCATATATTGCACTAGTTCTTCCCGGCGATTATCAGGAATATCCAAATCAATATCTGGCATATCAACGCGTTCTGGGTTTAAAAAGCGTTCAAATAATAAATCATATTTTAAAGGATCAATTTGGGTAATTTGTAAAGCAAAACTGACTAACGAACTAGCTGCTGAGCCCCGCCCTGGTCCGGTTAGAATCTGCAATTGATGTGCTTTTTGCACAACATCTCGAACAATCAAAAAATAATCCGCGTAACCCATTTGGTTAATAACTCGTAATTCATATGCTAACCGCTGCTGATAATTCTTTGGAATGGATTGGGGCGCAAAATACTGTTTTAATCCTGCTCGCGCTAGCTCAGTTAAATATTGAGCAGCAGTTAAATGTTTTGGCGTGGCAAAATGAGGTAACTGGGTGCGTTGAAACTGTAATTCGACTTGACATTCTTGTGCTAATGCTAAAGTTTGCTGCCAAGCTGTTTGTAAATTCAAATTAAGGCATTGCTTTTGACAAGCTTGGGCTGAACGTAACGAATGATCTTGCGTATTAGTTGTCGTCGTCAACTTATCTCCTGTTGCTACATGCTGCAATACCTCTTGACTAAAAGCATCTTGGGGTTGCAAGTATTGAACATCATCTAAAATCACACAAGCCAAATTTTGTAGTTGACTTAACCGCTGCCGTAAATTAATTTGCTCTGTTGTAAAATTACGTAAATCTAAACCAACATACAAATCATGGGGTTTGATTTGCTGTAACCGTTGTAAATATTCGGGTGCTTGTTGTTGATGGCGCGTTAATAAAACTTCTAATTCACTGCGCCCCTGAGGAACAATTAAGACTAAATCCGTTAATAATGAGGAAAATTGTGTCAAATCTAGCGCCGTCGTTTGTGTCTGAATTTGCGTAGATAATTTTAATAAATTATGATATCCACGAACATTTTTGGCAAGCACAATTAGTGGATAATCATTTTCTTGATCTAATAACCCGGGAATTAACAACGTCATCCCTAATAGCGGGCGTAAATGATTTTGCTCAGCTAACCGATAAAAGTCTACCAAACCATAGGTCACGTTAACATCTGTTAGAGCAACTGATTGATATCCCAATTGTTTTGCTTGCTGAATTAATTGTGGCAAGCGAATGGTACTTTGTAATAAAGAATAGCTACTTAAAACTTGCAACTGCGTTGTCATTAGCCAGTTCACCTCTTTAACTATTTTATCTTAAATTTCCATGAGTTTTCACGCAAATAAAGTGAATTTTGTGGTAAAATCCAATTATGAAAGTGAGATGAATAAGATGAGATATTTCACTAGTTTATTTTGGATTTTAATCTACGGACAAATCTTAGGTTATATGGGAGCAGCTTTAACTAGCACCCAATACCAACCGATGACCGCCTTAATTATTTCTATTGTATTTACGATTCTTTTCTGGATTTTAACGGCTGCGTTAGATTCACCTTCGAAAGCTAAAAAAGAGTAACTTTTGATTAAGTTACTCTTTTTTTATGGATTAACTAACTTAGTTCCAGTACATTGCCAGCTAGTTAACTATTCAGCCGTTAGGTAAAAATAGACTTGCTTTTGTGACAATGCCATTTTTAATACCCGATGTTGCGAATGAATGGCCTTAAAAGTAGTTTGTTGACTACGCGTTTTTGTTAATTCATGTTGCATTTGTTTCAATACTTGACGGCCATTAGCCCCTGATAAAGTACAGATAATCATTAACGATTGTACCAATGATTGCAAATCTTTGGGCTTTTTCAAGTTTTGCAAGGGTGCAATTAAGGTCAACCCCATTAATTGTTGATCTTGGACACTAGCCCGCAATGTTTGCTGTGGCGTGTGGAGCAGATCAGTAATCGTATTGGTCATTGTTAGTGGTAACACCCTTTGACGCATCATCATATTATATTTTTGAGCAAACTGCGCATAATTTCCCAAAGATTTCATTGCTTGAACAGGTACTTGTTTAGTCACTGTTTGTCCCTGTAAGCGACTCCGCAATGTTACTTTTTGTTGGTGTTTAGTGCCCCAGACGTTAATCACAAAATTACCTTGTTGATTAGTTACTGCATGCCAAGAACTTTGAGTCCCTACACGGTAACTAATTTTAGCTTGTCGAGGAACGTGACCTTTAATCGTGGCTTGCATCACATTTACCGGGTAACTTTCCCGACTAGTTTTGAGATAATTATGATTAGAACAGGCAGTTAAGCCTAATAACAAGGGAAGAATAATGAGCCATAACCATCTTTTCATGAATTATCACCTGAATAAAATTTAAGACAGACTAACCGAATTAATCTGCCTTGAAATAATTATAATTAATTTGCTTGATTACTTGTTACTACTTGTTTGCCTTTGTAATAACCTTTTGGTGAAACATGATGGTTCATACGATATTCACCAGTCGTGGGATCAAATTGAATATTAGGTTGACTCAACTTGATATGACCCCGACGTTGGCGCTTCTTTTGTTTAGAAGTTTTTCTTGCTGGAACTGCCATATTTAATAACTCTCCTTTGATTAAACTTGCTTCTACAAATATATTTAAAATCAAATAACATTCGTAATTACTTATTCATGTTACTATCATTTCAGATAGAGGGCAAGTCCTTTTACTTATTTTTCCCGAGTTTTAGTCACAAGTTACTTTTTATTGCCTAATTTTTGCGTCAACATATCGCCTAGATGTGGCGCCAATTGATAAGCTACATAACCTAATTGCATGATGCGTGGCCGATTCAATTCTCGCACCGGTCGGCCGATACAATGAATAATAGCTTGTGCCAACTTTTGTGGATCTAATTTAATAGCACCTACCGACTTTAAGTAATTACCTGTGTGATCAGCAATCTTAAAAAAATTCGTGGCCACTGGCCCTGGATTAACCGTTGTCACCTGAATATTAAAAGGACGAAGTTCCAAGCGTAAACTGTCAGAAAAAGCAATGACCGCTGCTTTAGTCGCTGCATAGACAGCTGATTTGGGTGTGGGAATTTTACCACCCATCGACCCCAAATTAATAATCTGTCCTAGACGTTGCTGCATCATGTGTTCTGCTACATAACGGGTCAAAAGCATTGTGCCTAAAACATTGACCTTTAACATTTTGTTCCAGAGTGGGTATTCTGTAGTATTAAATTGAGAAAAATCGCCAAACCCTGCTGCATTAATCAGAATCTCAATTTGTTGATGGCGCGCAAAAATCTGCTCTAAAGTACGTTCCACATGCTTGGCAATGCTCACGTCTAAGCTGTAGCTTTCGACAAAGCCACTAGTTAGCGCTTGACATTGACGGGTAATGCGCGCTAATTTTTCTTCATTGCGCGCGATTAAGATTAAATTAGCGTTTTTATGTGCTAATTGCCAAGCCAATTGTTGACCAATCCCTGATGATGCTCCAGTAATAATGACTGTTTGACTTTGCAAATGTTGTAAGGCCGCTATGTTCATGCTGACGTCTCCTCTGGGTGATGTAATTTAATTTCAAAGCGATCAAAATCTTTAACTACATAAGAATTAGGAAAAATTTGCCGAGCATCATGTAAAAGTTCATAAAACTTATTACCAACGTAACGTGCTGAAATATGATTCAACAACAATTGATTAACATGAGCCGCCCGGGCAATTTGTGCTGCCTGAGCACTAGTTGAATGAAAATGCTGGCGTGCCAATTTTTTTTCATGGCCAGCTAAAGTACTCTCATGTACTAATACATCAGCATTTTTGGCCAATTTAATGCTTGCTTGACAATAACGCGTATCACCAATAATCGCAACTACTCTGCCTGGTTGACTTGGACCAATAAAATCTGCCCCATTTAAAATGGTACCATCAGCAAGTTCCACTTGTTCCCCGCGCTTTAGTTGCCCCCAAATAGGCCCATTAGGCAAGTGATATTCCGCCAAACGATCAACCAATAATTCCCCAACATGCGGCTTTTCTTCAACACGATAACCATAGCACAAAATTCGGTGATCTAGTTTCTGACAGGTAACTTTAAAAGTATTATCTTCAAAAACGACCCCTGCATCTTTAATTTCATGATAATTAATGGTATAGCCTAAATGGCTATCTGATAAGCGCAAACTAGTTTGCACATATTCTTTCAAGCCGACAGGACCATAAAGATCTAATGGTTGGTCACCACCTTGAAAAGAACGTGAAGACAATAGCCCCGGCAAACCAAAAATATGGTCGCCGTGCAAATGCGTAATAAAAATTTTATTAATTTTACGTGGTCGAATGGTTGTAGCCAAAATTTGCTGTTGTGTTCCTTCACCAGCGTCAAATAACCATACTTCATTGCGTTCATTTAATAATTTCAACGCCAAGCTAGACAAGTTTCTTCCCTTAGAAGGAACTCCCGCACCTGTTCCTAAAAATTCTAATTCCATATTTACTCTTCCATGTTTTAATATTTCGTATGCTTCAAAATTTCTTGCGCAATCAGCAGACTATAATAAACCGATCCTTGGTCATTAGTATGCACCTGATCATCATAAAACCAATTAGGATGATGTTGACTAGTTGCATACCAATTAATAACTGTCAAATTAGAATAGTCGTGAGCTGCCTTTTTAAGGACTTGATTAACTGGTTTTTCCCATGAGCGAGTGGGGACATGAACATTAATCCAAAAAACTTGGCGCTGCTTACCAGCTAACTGCATCACTTGCTGAACTTGTTGAGAGCTAATAGCCCCGTTAGTCCCCATTCCAATTAAGATCGTTTGTGGCAAAGCCGCCTCTGCTTTATATTTTTGTAATAAATCAATTGCCACATCAATGCCGCGGCTCACGTCAGCATTAATTAACATTTTGGGAAAAATTGCTCGCAGTCCGTTTGAACCATCTACCATCACTGAATCGCCAATTGCTAACGCTGATAGGTCTTGCGCTCTTTGTAAATCAAACTGCGTAATCCCCAGTTTTTGGTATTTAGAATTAACTGGATGACTCTTTGCCAAACTTTGCCATTTTTGAACCTGTTGTTGATTATGTTTCACGGTTGGTTTCTTCTTCAAGTCATGCAAAACTTGCTGATTGTGTTGCTTATTAATTTGATGATTATGCTTAATTTTTTGTGCTAACTGACTATGATTAGCATCACTAGCTTGTCCATTATCTTGGAAAAGTCCCCAACTACCAGTCACAACTGCCGCTAGCACTAATACGGTGCCGACCACTTTGACAGAACGTTGCTTTTTGTGCTGTGACTTGCGGCCATAGGTACTTAATGGGCGCTCAACAAAATAATAAGAAATCAAACTAACTAAAAAGATTAATACAATTTCGATAACTGGGTATAAAAAGCGATGATCTGCCACGTTAGTAAACTTAGATTCAAAAAAAATCATCACCGGAAATTGGTATAGATACAAACCAAAGCTGAGTTTCCCAATCCAAGCAAACAGCGGATTAGTTAATAATTTATTCCAAATAGCTGCCGGATGCGCCACAATTGCGACTAAAATCGTAGTCAAGATCGAAAAGAGAAACATGCCACCTCGATAAGTAAAAGCGTCGGTGGCTTTCATTTTAAAAATAAAAAAGAGCATCAATGCTAAACAAATCGCACCACCAACATTTAACAGCTGACGATCAAATTGCCGCACATCTTGACGCAGTCGATTGCTGGGCCAAATAAATGCTAACGCACAGCCTAATAAAATCGAGAACAAGCGAGTATCAGTGCCATAATAAATCCGACTTGGATCAGCATGGGGATTATATAACAAGGCCATTAATCCCGCAGACACTATCGTTAACACCAAAGTCACCAATAAAACTTTTTTAGCCGATAAAAAACGTAATAAAATTAAGATAATCAACGGCCATAACAAATAGAATTGCCCTTGAATTGATAAAGTCCACATATGCGTAAATGGTGATTCATTATTCGCAAAACGTTCAAAATAAGATTGACCGTGTGCGATTTGCCAAAAGTTATAAACATTCAACACATTAGTGGTAAAAATAGCTCGTAAATTTTTTAAGAGATTTTTTTGAAAAAATGCAATATAGGCACTTGCACTAAATAGCATCATCAATAATCCGGGATATAATCGTCGTATTCTTTTAAAGTAGTATTTGCCCAAGTTAAAATGACCTTGGTCCCTCAAAGAACGTAAAATTTGATCTGTAATTAAATAACCTGATAAAACTAAAAAAATCGGAACTCCTAAGTAACCTCCTGAAAACACTTCAGGATTTAAATGATACAAAATAACTCCAACAACACCTAGCGTTCTCAAACCGTCAAATCCGGTAATGTAACGTCGGCTTTTCTCCATTTGCTCCACTACGTCTAACACTCCAACTTATTATATTGCGATAGTCTGTTGATTACATAAACTCAAATTCAAAGTCATCAATTACTACAGTATCGCCCACTTGCGTTCCTGCATTAGTTAATGCCTCGTCAACACCCATCCGTTTGAGTTTGCGTGCAAAACGCATTATGCCATCTTGATAGTTCAAGTTACTACGTTGTAATAAAGAACTTACCGCTGCACTAGTGACCACAAAAGTATGTTCGTCAACTTGCTCAATCTGAATGTCATCGGCCGGTGCAGCTTGATACTTATAGGTCTTCTTTTCCGGTGTCGATTTTTCTGGTAATGCAGCAGTAAAATCAGGCGCAGTAGCTAAAACTTGAGCAGTTTTTTGCAATAATTGTTGCACTCCTGTGTGCGTTACACTAGAAATTTCAAAAACTTGTTCAATTTGCAATGTTTGTTTAAATTTCTGTAACCGATCATTTGCTCCCGGTAAATCCATCTTAGTTGCCACAATTATCTGCGGACGCTGCAATAATTTAGGATCATATTGTTTTAATTCTTCATTAATTTGTTGATAATCTGTTACGGGATCACGACCATTATTCGGATCCATATCAATTAAGTGTAAAATGACTCGCGTTCGTTCAATGTGCCGCAAAAATTGAAAACCCAGCCCCACACCCTGAGCTGCGCCAGTAATCAGTCCGGGTAAATCTGCCAAAACAAAATCCTGACCATCTGCTAAACGCACCATTCCTAGATTGGGCTTGAGTGTTGTAAATTGATAGGCTGCAATTTTCGGTTTAGCTTTTGTCGCTACTGATAATAGCGTTGATTTACCAACTGACGGAAAACCAACCAATCCCACATCTGCTAATAATTTTAATTCTAATTGAATCACGCGTTGTTCGCCAGGAGTTCCATTTTCCGCAATTTCCGGAGCGGTATAGCGAGACGTAGCAAAATGAATATTACCTCGTCCTCCGTGACCACCGTGAGCAACAATTAATTCCTGCTGATCGGATACCAAATCACCCAAAATTTCTCCCGTTTCAACATCACTAACTGTCGTCCCAGGAGGAACACTAACATAAACATCCTGTGCATTAGCTCCATGCATTGCCTTAGTCATGCCGTTTCCGCCAGCTGGGGCTTTAAATTGGTGTTGATAGCGAAAATCCATCAAGGTTCTTAAACCGGTATCTACTTTTAAAATAATATTGCCACCCTCACCACCGTCACCGCCGTAAGGGCCACCTTTAGCGACGTATTTTTCGTGTCGAAAAGCAACAGCACCGTCGCCACCGGCTCCTGCTTTAACTGTTATTTTGACATTATCTATAAACATGAAAACCTCCGCAAAACTCTTATCAAACACTAATTTTAACATAGTTTACTGGAAAAAGTGGTTGTTCCTTGAGAATAATAATGACGTTTTTTTGACGATTTTGATTGTTTTTGAATGGTTATGATTGATTTTGACAAAAAACAGAGTATGATATTTGTATGGAGGTAAGATGTAAGTGATTACAGAACGTCGACGGCAAATTATTTTAAACCAATTACAACAAAAAAATATTGTCACAGTGCATGACCTAGTTAACCTAACTGGCGCCTCAGAATCAACCATTCGTCGTGATTTGTATGAGCTAGAAGATCAGAAACTATTATCACGGATTCATGGTGGTGCCAAAAAAATCAATTCCTCATTGCTCGCAGAACCCAAAGTAGCTTTAAGAGCTACCATGGCTTTGCCTGAAAAACGAGCAATTGCAAAGGCTGCTGCTAATTTAGTTCACGATCATGAAGTTATTTTTTTAGATTCTGGAACTACAACTAATGCCATGATCCCTTTTTTAGCACATAAAAAGGATTTATTGGTCTTAACTAATAGTGTCGACAACGCTGCTTTATTAGCGGATCAACAATTGCACACTATCATGCTGGGGGGCTTTTTAAGAAGCTCTACTAAAGCCACTGTTGGTCAACATGTAACACAATATTTGAGTGATTGCCATTTAGATCAAGCTTTTTTAGGCACTAATGGCTTTGATGTCCAACATGGTTTTACGACGCCTGATCCTGAAGAATCATTAGTCAAGCAGGCAGCTGTTCGACAATCTGATCAGACTTACGTCTTAGCAGATAATTCCAAATATCAGCAAACGCGTTTTAGTAAATTTGCTAAATTAGATGACGCTATTTTAATTACTGATCATCTAGCTGCTGATATTAGTCAGCACCTTACCTCATATACTAAAATAATGGAGGTCCTGCAATGATCTATACCCTTACTGCAAATCCATCGATTGATTATGTTTTGCAGTTATCAAAAATGACTTTAGGTGAAGTCAATCGAGTAGAAAATGACGTTAAATTGCCTGGCGGCAAGGGGATCAACGTTTCACGGATTTTGCAAGAGTTACAACTGTCATCAACGGCTTTAGGCTTTATTGGTGGTGCAACGGGAGATTTGCTTACGCAACTGCTCAAAAAAGCTGCTGTCGTGACTGATTTTACCCAAGTTCACGGCGATACCCGCATTAATGTCAAGATCAAGGCCGATCAAGAAGAAACCGAAATCAATGGCCGCGGTCCACAAATCACCCCTGGAGAAAAAGCTAGTTTATTACAAAAAATCGCCCAAACAAAACAAGGCGACGTGGTTATTATGGCCGGTAGCACCCCACCAGGTTTAGACCAACAATTTTATTTAGACATTGCTCAGCAAGTTACTGCTAATGGTGCAGAATTTGTCATCGACACTACTGGTCAAGCCTTACTGGATACCTTAGCCTTTCATCCGTTAGTAATTAAACCAAATCATCACGAATTGGCTGAATTGTTTCAAACTAGTTTCCATGATTTAAACGATATCATTCAGGCGGCTCGTAAGCTGTTAACTCAAGGTGCTCAACATGCCTTGGTTTCGATGGCTGGTGATGGAGCCTTATTAGTGACACCAGATGCTGCCTATCAATGTAACGCACCTAAAGACATCGTGAAAAATTCGGTTGGTGCAGGTGATTCAATGATTGCTGGTTTTGTTGGTACTTATATGAAGACCCACGATGTTTTAGAAAGTTTTCATGTCGGTGCCGCTTGTGGTTCTGCTACTGCATTTAGTGAAGATTTAGCGCAAATTACTAAAATCAAAGCCGTTTACCAACAAATTCAGGTTACTCAAATTCAATAATAAGTGAGGCGTTTAAAATGGATTTAAAAGAATTATTACGTAAAGACGTCATGATCATGGATTTAAAGGCGACTACCAAAGAAGCCGCTATTGATGAAATGGTCACCAACTACGTCCAAAAAGGCGTCGTCGATGATGAAAAATTATTTAAAGCGGATATTTTAAAGCGTGAAGCCGAAACCAGTACTGGTATCGGTGATGGCATTGCCATGCCACATGCGCGCGATAAAGCTGTCAAACGGGCCACAGTTATGTTTGCCAAAAGTGCTCATGGCGTTGACTATGACGCTTTAGATGGTCAACCAGTTTACTTGTTCTTTATGATTGCTGCTCCCGATGGTGCTGATAGCCTGCATTTACAAGCTTTAGCCGCTTTATCAGCCTTATTGATTGATCCTAAGTTAGTCGCTGCTCTAAAAGAAGCAACAACTCCAGAACAAGTTCAAGAATTATTTGACCAAGCGCAAGCACAAAAAGAAGCAAAAGAAAAAGCGCAACAAGAAAAAAAGGCCCAGCAAGCTGCTAGTCAGACAACTAATACTGACCGGGGCTATATCGTGGCAGTTTCTGCTTGCCCTAACGGAATTGCCCACACCTACATGGCAGAAGCTGGTTTAAAAGAAGCCGCCGAAAAATTAGGAGTCGACATTAAAGTCGAAACTAATGGTTCCGAAGGTGTCAAGAATAAATTAACGCCGGCTGAAATCAAACGCGCGGATGGCGTCGTGATTACTGCCGATAAAAAAGTTGAGATGGCACGGTTTGACGGTAAGAAATTAATCAACCGACCTGTCATTGACGGTATTAATAAACCGGAAGAATTGATCCAAAAAATCGAAGCCGGTAATGCTCCCACTTACCATGCTAATCCGGATGAAGCTGATAGTAGCGACGGCGAAGTTGAAGGTAAGTCCATGTGGTCGCGCATTTACGCTGACTTAATGAATGGTATCTCCCATATGTTACCATTCGTGGTTGGTGGCGGAATCTTAATGGCCATTTCTTTCCTATTGGAAAACATGGCTGGTCCCAAATCAACAAGTTTCCTATTCTTTAATAGTATCGGTAATTACGCCTTTAACTTTTTAATTCCAGTTTTAGCAGCTTATATTGCCGTTTCAATGGCTGACTTACCAGCTTTAATGCCTGGTTTTGTAGCTGGTTTTATGGCTTCACAAGCTAGTGCTAGTTTTGTTCATTCATCTAGCCCTGCCGGCTTCATTGGTGGTTTAATCGGTGGTTTCTTAGCTGGTTGGGTAGTTGTTGGCATGAAGAAAGTCTTCAAATTTGTGCCTAAGTCACTTGAAGGTATGAAACCAATGCTGTTATATCCGGTCTTTGGTTTACTAATTGTCGGCGCCATTATGTACTTTGCTGTTGACCCAGTCTTTGCCGTGGTTAACCAAGCCATTACTGATTTCTTAACTCACATGGGTACTGGTAATGCTGTCTTATTAGGAGCCTTACTTGCTGGAATGATGTCTTTAGATATGGGTGGTCCTTTCAACAAAGCTGCTTATGCCTTTGCAATTGGTATTTTTACTAATACTAAAGATGGTGCTTTAATGGCTGCCGTAATGGCTGGTGGAATGATTCCACCATTGGCAATTGCCTTAGCTGCAACCATTTGGAAAAACAAGTTTACCGAACAAGAGCATCAAGCGGCTATGAGTAACTATATTTTAGGTGCTGCTTTTATTACCGAAGGTGCCATTCCTTTTGCTGCCGGTGATCCATTGCACGTTATCGTTCCAAGTGTGATCGGTGCCGCTATTGGTGGTGGTTTAACTCAATTCTGGGGCGTTAACGTTCCCGCACCGCACGGTGGAATTTTCGTTTCACCATTATCCAATAAACCATGGTTATTCTTGTTATCAGTCGTGATTGGAGCAGTCATTGCCGGTTTAATTTACGGTATTTGGAAACCTGCACTCAAAAAAGCTGAAGCAAAATAAATTTTCTTGGAAAAGTCCGCCATTATGATGCGGGCTTTTTTTGTATAACAAATCAAATTATTAAAAGTTTCGTTTGATCCCATCTTTTTTGTATAATTAATTTAACAATCAAATTTGATTAAGAGGTGATAATGATGATTTTAGAAGCTTGTGTTGGAGAATTTTCACAAGTTCCCAAAGTAATTAAGCGCGGTGCCAAACGCATTGAATTAAATGCCGATCTCGCCCAAGGTGGCATCACTCCTAGCTTAGGCGTTATCAAAGCAACCGTTGAATATGCCCACCAATATCGAATTCCCGTCATCGTCATGTTACGGCCCCGCGGACGAAATTTCATCTATAACGCCGCTGAGTTAAAAATTATGCATGAAGACGCCCAATTAATTGCTCAAGCTGGTGCCGATGGTGTGGCCGTGGGAACTTTAACTTCTGGAAAGCAAATTAATACTGCTGCTTTAGAATATGTTTTGGGTACTTTACCACTTATTAAGGTCTTTCATATGGCCTTTGACGACATTAAAAATCAACCAGCTGCCATGGACTGGTTGATTCAGCATAATTTTCAACGAATTTTAACGCATGGTGGTCCATTAAACAAACCATTAAATATTAAACACTTACAAGAATTAATCGAATATGCCAACGGCCGCATTGAAATTTTACCAGGCGGCGGCGTTACTCACAGTAATGTTCAAGATATTACCCACTTATTAGGTGTCGAACAAGCGCATGGTTCAAGAATTGTGTAAGGCAAAATAAAAAAGCAGCATTGGTGTCCAAATTTGACTCAATCACTACTTTTATTTGAGGACCGTTATTCTTAACCAGCTGGAACAATATCTTGACTGGACTGTTCTTGAACTTGACACAACCGGACATAAAAGTTGGCTTCAGCCAATGTCCGATAGGGAAAGACCCAAATTCCGGCTAAGCCCACAGTGATAGACACCAGCATTTCGTACCCAATAAAACTCAAGCTAAAAACAAAATACTCCCAACAATGACCTTTCATCATCTGACGACTCAAAGTAATTGCTTCACGATATTTAACAGGCTTATTATTTTGGACACTATCCCGATAAATATAAACTGCTTGTGAATAGCTAATCGCTTTCATAATTCCAGGGACAATCAGTAACAATGACCACAAACATATCCAAATTCCAGCCAAAATAGACACTAGCAAACTACCGATAAAAGTTTCGCCCCGTTCAAATAGCACCAAAGATTTAGTAAATGGCTTGGTTAGTGGGGCATCATTTCTCATCACATCAACTGCCGCCAAGCTACTACTCAAATTAAAAACTTGATAACCAATAAAAACTATTAATACTGAACACATCATTAATGTACTAACTGGACGATTGCCTGATAAAGTGCGGACAGTATTCAGAATTACCAAAGCTAAATAAAAAAACAACGTTAATAAAAACATTTGTAGAAAAAAACTAAAGTGAAGATTTAATTTACTCTTCGCACTTTGCTTGATCTCTTTTCTGTTCATAAAAGTTTCTCCCCTAAAATTTTAATCTTCCAATGCAATTTCTTTTTCCCACTCTTGATAAACTTGATTAAAGCGTACCTCATCTTCATCACTGAAGCCTTTAAAAATAACTCGGTCAATGTCTTCACGATTAAAGAAAAATGTTTGTTTTGGATCAACTCCTTCGGGATAACCACACCCAAGATAATCAACAAACTGCTCACTTTGCGTTGTTTCATCTTGGTACATAACGCCTCGACCAATAATCATCATTTTTTTAGTACCCTCTTTAAGATAAACCAATGACCCTAAAGGTAACAACTCTTTATTTTCCATATAATTATTTATTCCCCTACAATAATTTTTAATTGATTTTAAAACTGATTATTTGAAAATTAATATCACCTTCTTTCGCTGAAGTCGGCAATCATTAAGTTATTTAATTCGTTTTTTACGTCCAAAGCTAACATGGTACTCCGCTTCATATTCGGATTGATATTTATAAAGATAATATAGTGGTAAAACCATATTTATTGGTAATCCCATAAAAAGAAAATCTATAATTAGATAAATTAATAGTGGTGAAAATATAACAGAAAAAAAATCTAACGAAAAACTACTTACATTGAATGCATATTTAATAATTATTAATTTTATTATTTTAAATGCAGCTAATACCAAAAAGATAGTAATACCACAATGGCACCAACGCTTTAATAAATTCTTTATTTTTCCAAATAGAGTATTGTATTCACGTACATAATTTGTAACTAAAGAACCTGACATTATTCTTTTTAATTCGTAATATTCATCCATGGCATTAATAGCTGGTAGAATTGCTGACATTAAATAAACAATGTAACAAAATATCTGGTTAACAACATTGTAGTTTGATAATTTATCAAAACTATCTACTATAACTAACAAACAAAAATAGCCAAAAATAATCATGATCCAAACATTGACGATTAATCTTTCTATCAACCAGCTTTTAAAAATTAATCCGTTAAAAAACATCAATACAAAAATAATTAGCATAAAAGCCAATAACAGTAAAATATTTCTTACAGATAAGGCAGTCTTATCTATTAATTTACTTGATGATCCCATAATTGAAATAAAAGTTAATATCATAGCATCTATAATAAACATTGAATATATTTCGGAGCAACTTTGTTTAAAAATCGACTTATTTTGAGCTCTATCAAAAAAAGTATACATTTCTCTGTTAACCAGCTTAACGCTTTCCTCAAATGAAGCATTCGTAATTTTATAATTTTCCATATTTTTGTAATTAACCTTTACTATCTAATGAATCAGACAACTACTTAACAGCGGAATTATCACTGAAAATAACTAAGATTTATTTAAAAAAATGTTGTTAAATGTAATCAAAGTTCTACTATCATTTAGTGTGCCTATTTTTACCAAAACTAACATGATATTCTGCTTCATATTCGGATTGATATTTGTAAAGATAATATAATGGCAAAAATAGTTTTAAAGGTGCATATACCAAAATTAGATAGAGTTCTCCAAAAATTACAGTAGGAATAAGCAAAAAGAGAATGCCCATGCTTTGTATGATTTTGATAAAAGCTTCATTTGCTATAACTAAATATCTAATTTGAAAAATAAAAGCCAAAATAAAAATTATAAAAAGGATCATAATGTATAAGATTATTTTTTTACTTTTTAATTTTCTAAACAAAACAAACGATTTAGTATAATCAAAAGACGCTTTTGATATAAGAATATTTTTCTTAAAATTTATATATTTAAAAACAACCGTATAAGCCAATAAGAACATAATATATAGGTATAAAATCAACAAAAAGATAGTAATATTCATTGTTGATAAAATATCTGATAATATAGTAAGGAATAATATAATGCTTACGTTGATTAAACTAAAAAAAAGTGATGATCCTAAATAAAAATTTTCTAATACCCAATTTTTAATAATAAAAAAATTATACATATATATAATAAGATTTAATGTGCATAATATTATATATAAAAAAATAAGAAAGATAAAAAGTTTATTACTTTTATTTGAAGCTTCAAATGTATAAAAGGCAAGTAGGACAAAAGTATTAAAAATATTAACTACAATAAAATCACGTATATATTGTTTAATAACATTCTTATTGTCCGCTGTTTTAATCAAACTGGTAATAAAATTAAAATTTATTTTTTTACTATCCTCAAATGAAAAGTTGAACATTTTTCTTTCCTTTACTAGAAAAACTATCGTTCCAGTCAATCCTCGAAAATGATTTACCTATATTTTTTTCAAAATTATGTGCATCAGTTTTATATTGTTCAACACGATGTGGATTGGAAAATTTTGTCCACAATGAATAAGAACCTATGGCTGCTCCTACACCTACCGCTATTGGCAACCACGCACCACTTCCAACCATCGCTACTCCTAATAATGCTCCACTAACTGGTCCAATATCAAAAATAGTATCAATCGCTCCATCACTAATAGCTCGTCCTAAATCATGGTGCTTTTGATCAGCATAATCTGCTCCAGTA
Organism: Bombilactobacillus sp. ESL1197; assembly: GCF_058107145.1. Lineage (NCBI taxonomy): Bacteria > Bacillati > Bacillota > Bacilli > Lactobacillales > Lactobacillaceae > Bombilactobacillus > Bombilactobacillus sp. ESL1197. The sequence continues at coordinate 185,257 of NZ_JBYLTY010000002.1, read as the reverse complement.
TTTAATATCCAATCCCAACCTAAAGCTTTCTTCGTCGCATATTCGGTAATTCCGGTTTTTTTGATAGCTTTAAAACTTCCTAGTGCCGTTTTACCAAGATGTCCCAGCCTGCCATTGATGACGTCCGGAACATATCTATTAAATTTATTAAAGTATCCCGTTCCCTTTTTAACCCCTTGCCAAAACTGATTTAATATCGTTAGTTCGCGTCCACTAGCGGAAATAGTCGCTGCTACTACCACCTTTCTAATTTCCTTAACTAATTTAGGACTCTCACTAATGGCAGTCATCATCTCTTTAGATTCCAAAATTGCTGTCAGAGCTTTTTTAGGATCAGCTTTTGCTAACATCTTGATCCGTTTGTAGTCACCACTATTAACCACACCCTTAAGATTTTCGATCAACTTATTAATCAAGCGTTGTTCCTTTTGACTCTTGACTGTGTCAATACTTTTAATTTCCAATCCCAATTTCACAGTTTGTTGATTCAGGCCTTGCATCGTTGCTGTTGGGCGACGACTATTAAATTGCTGCAATTTCTCCACCGTTTTGTTAGCTGAGCGCACCATCTTTTTGACATCGTTCACAGGATCATTACTGAGACGCCGCAAGCTTACAATATCCGCAACAGAACTAATCGCTCGGTTACACTCTTCAAGCGCATCTTCTAGCGGTGCTTGGCTCGCTTTGAACTTAGTTGCAATTGCTTTGATGTAATTGGAATCTAACACCGCATCTGGACTGGAGTCCACTTCACTAGCAAACACTTGAATTAAACGTTGATACTGTTGCTGTAATTCCGTTAAGTCATTAACTAAATTATGATTTAAGGTTTGATGAGTTTTATTGGCATAATTGGCCATCGCACGCTTGGCTTGACCGGAAAAACCTGGTGTTTGTGGTACAGCCGTCATCTTCGTACTGACTGTAACCAAACTACTCTGCAGCGCCTGTCCTTTACGATCCAGCACTTGCTTATTATCAATCACCTCTTTGATACGGACTTTGACCATAATTAACGACCTCCCAGATCTTGTGCTAACTTCTGATCTTGTTTAACTAATTGTGCTTCTGTTTTTTTAAATTGTGCCACATCATTATTAACCACACTACAATACTTTTTAATCAGACTATCCATTTTATTACTTAATGTTAGCATCTGCATAAACGGTGCAGCATTAGTCTGGGAAAAGTGCTGTAACTTTAAATTCTTTTGTCCTAAATCAGTTGCCGCTCCCCGAGCCTCAGTCACCCTTTGTTCAAAAGCATTAATCTTAATTGCTATCTTTACCATTAACTTATCTCCTCATCAATTAACCGCTGCTAGCCGCGCACATTCTGCTTGTAATTCCTGAATTTTGTCATCAATTATGCTCATATTTTGTTGAAAAACATTATAATCGTGCCGACTACTTTGTTGAAATTGATCATAGTCATTAGCTAATTTATTTTTTCGCTCACCACGCCATTCGCTATTAGAAATAGACGTATAACCTGTTGTAATTTTATCAATGTTGGCTTTTAACTTAGTTTGGCCTTTTTGCAAATTGATTTTCGCTTTTTGTAATTTAGCAATCTTCATCTGTAATGCTCGAATTGCCACCGCATTTTTTCCCATTATTGAAACCCCCTCACTCTTTTCCAAACCAATCTTCCAATGACACTTGTCATCAATAAGATTCCTAAGATTAATAACCCCGTTGTTTGTTCATGCAAATCTGCAGTTTGCGGCAACGTTGCACTGTCTCCCTTAGTTGCCGAGTCGTTACTAGTCGGATCTATCGCGCCATTTGACTTGGGCGGTAGTTGTGTACCGCCGCCACCAGAATCATTGGTTCCACCATTATTTAAATTTTCAGTCGGTTGACTGGTTGAGCTCGAATTGGCATGGTCTGTAGTATTGGACTGATTAGTGTTAGCATCATTCTTACCTGAATCACTATCAGCATTATTATTAGAACCTGCTTTGTAATAAAGTGTTACTGTTTGTTTGTTGTTAGTAAAAGTCCCATTGTCTGCACCAACAATACGCTCAAACGAGTAACCGTTAATTTTCAAACGCTCAATTGTGTAGGTCTCACCCACATTGCCCCGTAAAATGACGTTATTAGCAATTTCTTCATTGGTTTTTTCATCTAAATACCGCACTGTTACATCTTGACCGGTTACTTGTTGATCTTTCTTATAAATAAAAGTAATTGTTTGAGGCTCTTTAGTATATGTGCCGGAAGTTTGCCCCTCAGCATGGTCGTAAATGTAGCCTGGGATATCTTTTTGGGACACAGTATAAGCATCACCAATTTTGCCAGCCATGACCAAGTCACTGGCTACACTCAGAGTAGAGTTTTCAATCAAATAGCGAACCGTTAACTTCCCTGTAGTCATTTTTCCCTTGTAAACCAAAGTTACAGTTTGGGGACTAGCGGTAAATTGCCCCGTTAAATTACCATCTGCTTTGACATATTCATAATTGTTCACCGCATAATTGTGCGGATCCACACTGTAATTACTACCCACATTGCCCGTAATTGTCACTGCATTCTGAATAGATTCACCCGCCTCATCCACAAATTGAACATTAACCGCACCAGTAGCCGCTACTTGGTTTTGATTATCGTTAACTGCACTATCTTTGGACCGGTAACTAAAATATACATACTGGGGCTCTTTAGCATACGTGCCGTTCACATTACCCGTCACATCTTTTAATTTCATATCATGAAATGTTTTTTCTTCAGCATAATAGGGAGCCCCAACTTGACCTTTTAAGGTAACACTGTCCATTGTTTGTCCAGTATCAAAGTTAATATATAAAACTGTCACACTTCCCATTTCCACGGGATCAGCCAACGGTCCACCAGCAGTTGGCTGCGTTTCAGTAATGGTTTTTTGTTTTACATAACTTTTTTGTAACTGCTGTAAGTTATCTGCTCGCGTGTTATTCAAGTTAAAAGTTTCAGCTTGAACACTAGTCCAACTACTAACTACTGTTCCCATCAATAAAGTGAATATCAAAAATATAGTCGTCAGTTTAATTTTCATATCCAATCTCCCCTAAATCCCTAATTTGCGCAATTTTGCTGCTGTAACTGTGTAAGTTCCCAACAAATCGCCTTGGACCACAGTCCGCAAATTACTAGTCGTCAAATTTTCACACGTTATCAGTGTAATTTGTGGTGCTACTAGCTGATCATCAATCAAGTCCACCCGTCGATTCGAAACACCGGTTAAAACCCTAGTTACTTGATATTTGTAAATCAATTTTAAATCTGTTAGATAAACCTTATTCCCGACTTTGACACGATGTAAATTATGAAAAATGGTTTGATTGTGCATATAGTGACCAGCCAAAGCGTAGTTTCCTGCTCCCATCACCTGCTTCGGCTTCATAGTGGCTACACCGTAAAGCAAGTTATCACCACGCGATCCGTAGCCTTTAAAAATTCGATTTTTCATTTGGACTTCAGGAATCGCCATGTAACCAATCGGCTGCACTGAATTATTCCACGCTCGTAATAAGTCTTGCGCCTTAATGGCATGAACTTCTTGTGGATCAAAATTAGCCTTTTGATGTTGATTATGCACAATTTTTTGCCGCGTCAGCATTTGATCTTGTTTTAAGTAGTGCGCCATCAACCAATCATGTCCTGGTGGACTACTAATTACGCCATAGCCAATTAAGCCTAAACTACAGATCATGATTAACCCAGACAAGAGCGCTTTTATTGTTTGCTTTTTCATAATTAACACTTCCTTTATTTGGGTATGCGAATTTTCTTATAAGATCGTCTTTTGAAGTAATAGCCCTCGTCATCCTTCAGATAATCTTCATTAGAGATATATTTAAAACTAACTAAATCTTGATCTGTTAAGCGCGTTCCCAGAATGCCAACTTTAATTTCCGCTTTTAAGGTTCGGGTTAACTCATCAAAACTACTGGTTAAATAACTAAGATAAGTATTAATGACAATGTGTAAGCCATTGGCTTGCCCCTGATGCAATAAATACAATAACTTAATCTGATTTTGTTCAGCGATGTTAACAATTTCTTCAAAATCGGCGAAATAAATTAAATATTCTTGCATTGTGTGCTCTGAACGAATGATTGCTTCCATTTGATGTAAAACCGCAACAATCTCAGACTCTGATTGTTGATTATCAATAATTATTGTGGCACAATGCTCGCTTTGGGCTAATTGCTGTCTAACTAAATTGTCATACAGATGTTGCTGTTCTTCGGTATCGTTTAAAATCACAAAATATTTATCTTGATCAAAATCAAAGACCACTGGCTTGGTTGTTGCTGTATCCAAACCTAACGCTAACTGTCGCTGACTGGTCGTTGCCATCATCTGGAAGCGTGCCAAAGTTAATTCTTCAGGAATCATAGGAATCTTATCAGGCCGTTTTCCTTGCCAACTGGCCTGCATTTGTTGTGCTAATTGTTTGACCTTTTCCAAGATTTCCAAAGAACTGCTACCTTTAGCTGGAAGCAAAGTTTGAAATAAGCGCACAGTATCTAACTTCATCAATCCTCGCCCCGGTTGATCATCAACAACCAGCTGCGAACGACCCACAATATCAGTAGTTTCATTCCGGTCAAATAAGAACAATGAGATTTGCGTTTTAATATTAGCCAATAATTGCATTCTCAAAGCTGCTTGGCGATTAGCAGTAATTATTAGATAAATCCCGACGTTAGCTCCCTCGCGAGTAATCTTGTCCAAAAGATAATTAAACTGCTCACTCCAAGCCACTTCTTTCGCTGAATCCATTGCGTCAACCACGATTGCAATAATCGGCAATTGCTCGGAAGTTGTTGTAAGATATTGTTCTAAACTGGCCACACCTACTAAACTCAATAATTGCTTGCGGTGATTCAATTCCTGCTCAATAATCTCTTGAAATTTTAAAATCTTTTCTGTTTCATCAATTCGAATCCAATCAGCCACCTGTGGTAAATCGCGCAAAGGTAACAAGCCATTGGTTCCAAAATCTAGTAAATAAACATTCAACAGCTCGGGCGAATTTTGTTGGCATAAACTCAAGATTAAAGTTTGAACGAATGTACTTTTCCCATAACCAGGACTACCAAAAATGGCTAAATGCTTGGCTTGCAGCATATCCAAAAGCAAAGGCCTTTGCGCTTGTTGGTCCGGATAATCAGTCATCGCAAGCGTTACTCGTAAATTAAATTGCGCCTGCGACCAATTCTGTTGATAATCAGTTTGAACATAATCTGGCAAAAATAATTGGGCTGCTAAAGGCGGTAACCACGGTTGGGGTAGCCGGGCAATATTTTGATCTTGCGCAAATTGTGCAATGTAATTGATCACTGCCGTCAATTCAGAAACCTTCGTTACTTGAGATTGCGTATCAAGATAGGTCAGACCACTTAAATCAACTGATAAGTTTTCATATTGGCCTAACTCATTAATTAAATAAAGCGGTGGCGCTGTGCGCTTTTTAGAAGCAGTTGGCTGATAATCTTGTCCACTATATGCACTTTGAAACAACTCATAAATCTCATTATTACCAACTTGCAGATAGGCACGCCCTGGTTCAACAATTGAAGCTGCATCCGGCGTATGCAAAATTTCATTGGAATCTGCTTGATCTTGAACCTTGAGCGCAATTTTAAAACGAGAATTACTCCAAATTTGTTCGTTAACCACCCCACTCGGCTTTTGCGTTGCAAGAATTAGATGGATGCCTAATGAACGCCCAATGCGCGCTGTTGAAACTAATTCCTGCATAAAATCGGGTTGTTCGGATTTTAATTCAGCAAATTCATCACTAATTAAAAATAAATGGGGCATAGCTTCTTTGGCAACGCCGTCATGATACAATTTTTGATACTCATTAATATGATTAACTTGATATTGGCCAAATAACTGTTGCCGCTTTTCTAGCTCAGCTTTGATTGACGCCAAAGCTCTTAAACTTTGACTACCATCTAAGTTTGTAATGGTCCCTAATAAGTGCGGTAATTCACTGAAAAGGTTCGCCATGCCACCACCCTTGTAATCAATCAACAAAAAGGCCACATTGTCGGGATGAAAGTTAATTGCTAATGAAGCAATATACGATTGAATTAATTCGGATTTTCCTGAACCTGTCGTTCCGGCAATTAAACCGTGTGGACCATGTGCCCGTTCATGCAAATCCAATTTAACTAAATCATCTTTACCACGTAATCCTAACGGAACAGCTAAACTTTTATAGGGAAGATTGACTGACCAACGTTTTTGCAATTGTAATTCTGTCACGGTTTTAACATCGTACAATTCCAATAAACCCACAGATGTTGGTAAAGAATTTTTGAGACTTTCTTTATGGTCTAAGGCGGCTAAATGTCGCACGGTCGCCTCTAAATCAATTGTTTCCAGAGCGTCCGGAACCAATTTTTGAGAAGTTAGTTGACCGTTCTCAATCACAATTTCTGCCTGCTGACTATCATAATATTCGACCACTGTCTCAATATGTTCCGGTAAATCAGCCAATGTTTGCTTTACAAAGATCACTGCGACATCAAGTTCAGAAATATCGTGTGACAAATATTCCATAATACCATGATTAATAATCAATTCTTCATTTTGTACAATCAAAATGTAATACGGTGCGAAGCTAATTTTTTGATCTTTGTTTTCTTTTTCTTTCACAGCTTGTTCGCGCTCTTTTAATAGTTGCAATAAGGCCGTTAATATTTGGTCACGCGTTTGATCATCATCAACAAAGTTTAACGTATTACTATCACTAGAACGAAAATGTTTTAACCACCGAAATTCTTGCCAAAAATCTTGTTGCTGACTATCAAAAATTGGAACGAACCGGACATCATGGTAACTTTGAAAGGCCGCAATTTGTAGCACCAAATTCTGCAAAGCCTGATTGACTTGGACTTGATCACCAATTAGTCCCACCCCTGCGGACAACAAACTAATTGCTAATGGCGAGTGTTCCACCTGAAGTGCCTGTTGATAAATCTTTTTTGCTTTGTCTAATAACGCATCATGCTTTAATTCTTGCGGCGAAAAATTAACTTGATATTGTCCGGTAAAATTACCTAACCCTAAACGGACCGTTAAAAAGTCCGTTTGAAATTTGTTTTTCTCATAAATCCGCGCACTATTACGCAAAATCAATTGACTAATCGTTTGCGGTGATGGTAAGTGATAAGTTAAGGCCGAGCGCGTTTGGTGCTTTTGTGATTGAATCTCCACAATTTTAGTTTGTAAATAATCATGATAATCTTGCACTCTTTGATTAGCTTTTTGCTTTTGTTCTTTTTTATCATTAAAGTAACTACTAATCGCAAAAGCAGTCGTTGTCAAACTCATCGCTCCCATCATAATCATGGTGGTCATGTTATGGCTAATTACTGCCATTACAACCGAAGCAGCAACCATTACCAACGGCGGCGTAATCGTTTTTAATAATTTATTTTTAGTAATTTCTGCGGGCATGGGTGGTGCATCTAAAGTTATTTTAGCTGTCGGTAAAGCACGGATCACCCGCGGTGAGCGATGATACTCTGGATAATCATCTGAATAACAGTGCTTTATTTGTTGCCGATAAAACAGGGTACTTTTGACAAATTGCTGCAACAAATCTTTCACGATTAACCAATTATCAGGCTGCAAAGTTATTTCTAACCCATCAATCGCCAGCACATCCCCATAAGTAAAATTAATTACTGTGGTTGTTATTAAACTATGATTTAAATAGACTGGCGTTTTAAAAGCGCCCATTACTTGAAACTGTTTGGCATCAGCTGTCTTTTGAATGAGAAAATCACAATTAATCGCTATTTGAATATCATTAAATGCGTTAGCTCCTAAACTTAAAGGCTGTCCCATGTTGAGCTGGTTAACATCAAAACTGAGTGGAATTAGTGTATCAACCAAGATTAAAAGTTGGATATGTTGTTGAATTGTTATTACTTGTCCCAATTCTAATACTTGGTCAGCTAAGCAAAACTGAGCATCCGTATTAATCGTCAATTCAAGTGGTTGCTCTAGTTCTGGAACATAATAAGTATCATGATAATCAGTACTTAAAGTAAAATTATTTTGTTCAGTAGTATCTAATTTCAACACTGAGTAGCTCGTCTTTAACCAGATATATAATTGATAATTTTCAGCCATGTCTTCTATTCTTTCTGTAATTTTTTCGTATAAGCTTTAATTAGTTTCGAATATTTATTCAATAATCTCTGCTTCTTAGCACCGGTTAAATGCGGATTATTGTTCGCTTGTGAATATAATTTAGTGTACGAAAACAAGATTAATTGCTGATCTCCTAAGTATTTGGCAGCATCCAATGACTGGTTAAAATTGCCTTGCCCATCATAAATCCAATATTTTAAATAGTTAGGATCAGAATTCATATTTAGTGATTTGTTAATATTAGCTTTTTGTTGATGATTGAGATTATCAACATGAACATAAGATCTGGCGAGCATTAATTGTTGAACTTTCGGCATTTGTTGAACTCTAATTTTGCTCAGGTGATTAATGGCTTGATCATAATCTTGCTGCAAATAAGAACCCGTTCCTTCAGCTAAGGACTGTTTTTGCGGCACAACAACCATTAATAAATAAATCAACGCTAAACCGACCAGTGTCGTGACCACTGATTCCAATAAAAATCCCCAGTGATAAAGATTAAATTGCTTTTTTGAGGCGACGACTAATTGCTTCTGTTCAACAGTCAAAGCTTGTTGATACAAAACTTGTAGCTGCTCTTTTAAAGTGGCAACGCTTTTGGCACGAATAATTTTCTGATACTTCAAACCAGCAAAACTCTTATCAGCCATTAAGCCTTTATACAAGCGATTAAATGTATACTTATTGGCTAACACCATCACGATAAAAGCTTTCAATTGTTTTAATAAATGAGCGTGCGTTGATGGCGTCACAATACCTACCGCCCCACGGTGTAAAACTTTGGGTCGTAAGTTGACGTCAAACAAAATATTATCAGGGTGCACTACGGGCACAATTCGTGAATTACGTAATTGCCAAAGCTCTAGTAAATTCAAACATAAGCGAATTTTATCAACTCGCGATAAGTCGCTAGCCAATTGTTGAAAATTGTGCCAATCAGCAGCCACCTGATATTGCAGTTGCCAAGCTTGATCTTGTGGCTTGATTATTAATGGTACTAATTGATCTTGCTTTAATCCTAAATAATCAATCAATTGAGCATCTTGAACACTATCAGCCGTTAATTCTTCGGTAATGCTTCCTGATTTTAAATAATTGAATTGATATTGATAGCCATCAATTTCAAATCCTTGTCTTTGCTTAGCCAATTGCTGCTCCTCCACTAAAAAATTTGTAAAATATCGCCGTCTGCTAAAGGAAAGTCTGCTAATAAATCTGTGTTAACCAACAATAAGCTTTTCGTCTGCACTTTAATTACATTAAGTAATCTTGTATTGAGAGCAATTGCTCGTTGAGCTAAATCATCAATTAAGAGCGCAATTAGTTGATTGACTGTCAATTGTATGGGCAGTCTCAAATCTTGGACATAATGATTCGCAGCTGGGATCAAAATGGTGACGTTAATATATTTCATCGTTTAAAAAATCTCCTAATCATGCGTTTGTGCTTCCCTAACCAACAACCGATGCCAATAAAAAATAATGCCAGCATCATTAATAGAATGTATTTCAGTTTTCGCCATGAATTAGTCTGCTGATGACGTTTGGTATGAGCTGCCGAAATTGATTCTGGAACTTGAAAAAGTCGTCCTTTGGTGTGTTGAACTAATAAATCTGGTTTAGCAGACCATTGGTTAGTAAATAATTGCCGTTGCGTTAATTGCGTATTTTGTGAAAAACGCTGTCTTTGTTGGCGTTGTTGTTGCTCAAAACTATCCTGCCGAAAAAAGAAATCATTCGCACTCAGCTTAGCACTAGCTGAACTTGCCTCACTGGTATCTTGATTGCTGTTTAAAATCGTATTATTAATTGTCATCTTGCCGTCATCCAAAGACCTTCGGGCTGCCAAAAGATCAATATTTTGGAAACTCCATCCGCCAATAAGGATGATTACAACTAATAACCAGCTAAGTTTCAATTTCTGTAACATATAATTTTTCCTTAAATAACCAATTAACCATTAAACAAACTAATAGCAACACACTAAAAATCAGAATGATCAGGACATTATCTGCTTGATTAGTAAAAACATTTGAGTAAATGTCTTCTATTTGTTGAAATGGCGAAGTATATTTCAAAAAGAAACCAACTCCAGGACTTTTGGTTAAATATTGACCCAATGCCGGCGTGTAAAAAATATATTCAATAAAGAAGAAAACAAAAATAAATTTACCGACTGACCGCAAAAATTTGAATAACGCGATGGCGGCTTCAATCACTGTCGCTTGAATCAAAGTTTCGATTATTAACCACAGTTGTGGATACAAAAGGTGGCGCAATAACGGGCGCGTCGTCCAGGCCACTAAGAAACTAATTCCTAAAACTAAAATCAAAGCATATTGTTGGTACAACCCCAAACCGGTTGTCGGTAATTCCCAATGGTCTGCTACTTTAAATGGTTTAAGTTGGCGATTGTGCTGATCATTACCGACAATCAGCAACGCCGCAAAACCACCAATAATAATGTTAGCTAGTGTTAAAAAATAAGGAAAAATTGAACTAAGATTGCGAATTGTCCCCGCATTTTGAAATTTTAACGGCTGAGCCAGATTGCCGTAAATTTTGCGAGCAGCATTATCATCATTTTTAGTATTACTCATTGACTGACCAAAATTGTGATTGTAGTCAGCATTAGTGGCCACAACTTGCTGCCAATTATTAAGGAGTACCTTCGCTTGTTGCAGTAATTTATTACCATGCTGGACAAATGCTTTAGAATCATTATCAATCGTCGCTGTGGCTTGCGCTTGGTTCGTCAAGTTTTGATCTAATTGTTGCGATTGATTCAGCATTTGTTGTAAAGAAGCTTGTAATTGAGAATTTGTTTGTTCGGCCTGTGTACTACTTTGTTGTGCCAATTTCATCAGTGGCGAAAAATCTAACGGTGCGGGGTCACTTAACAATTGTGTATTGAACTCAACGACCGGTGAAATCATGGTTTGATGTTGCCGGTAACTAGCTAATTGTTCCTGATATAACTTTTGAATCTTAACAACCAATTGTTGAAAATCCGCCTGCGCTTGGTGGTTTTGTTGTAATTGTTCCTCATACTGCGTTTGTAATTTAGTGATGGAATCTTCAGCACTATGCACGTTGATTAAAATGGCTAATAATTTTTGTTCTAAATTCGCATCAAACGTAGAAACAGTCTTTGCCGGTACTGCAGCTGTTGTCTTGGGCTCTAATTGTAGGCTATTGAACGTAGTGATGAATGTATAAGCCTGATTTAAAGTAATGATGAAGTCCAAATATGGTTGACTTAAATTGCCACTGTGATTCTGAACCAAGTTACTGAGTATTCCTTGCGTTAGTGCTGGAGCATCAATTGTCATGGCATAATTGACGGGTTGCTCAGTCAAAACTTGCGGATATAAAGTTAAGCTTTGTTGGTCGCCCAAATTATTAATAGCTAAACCTTGATCTTGAATAACTACTGGCAAATTATTTGCTTCCAACTGACGTGCTAGGTTATTGAGGTCAACTTGGGTACTGCTGATATTCAAAAAGACGCTTTGATGGGCTGGCAGATTTAACACTAGGGGTTGATTAGCTGGTGGTAAAGTTGCTTGTTGAAGCGCAACTTCTTGTCCTTGAAAGGAACCTGTTGTTTGAAAGTTATTGACAGCAGCCCACTCGACTTGTAATCTTTGAGTTTGCTCTCTCGTTAACTCACCGTCACGACTGATTTGTTGCAAAATTTGACTACTATTACTAGGTAGTTGCGTGATGGCTGTATTGATCATTGTTTGCAGTTGCTGCCGCACAGAACTAACTTGTTCATCACCAACTACACTAGTGCCATCGGCGTTACCTACTGCATTGGATTGCAATGTTGCTAAACATTGATTTAATTTATCCCGAGTTAACCCCAATTGTAGCTTTTGATTTTGCAATTCTTGAACCAGCGCAGCATCAGTCTCTGATAACCAAACAGGTGAATTCAATAAGTCACTAATTTGTTTTTGCATAGCTGGAGCTTGTAATTGATTCAAATTAAAATAGTCATCATTGATAATGGTTTGAAAAGCATCATATTGATTAGATACTAAATCTAAAAAGTGCTGATTATTAGCTTGAATTACAGAATTAGCTTGCGTATTAAGTTCATTTAATTGCTGATTAGCTTGACTTTGCAGCTCTTGAGCTTGGGTATTAATTTGTTGCAAGCCATTAATGCCTTGATTTTGCAATAAATTTTGTAATTGCTCAGCACCTGCATTATCCTTCGAATCGCTGACCGGATTATCGCTAGCATTGGGCTGCGTCTGACTATATTCTTTAATCAAAGCAGCCAAGGGATTATTCAGGTTACTTTTTAAATTACTACTCAACTGTTGTTCATTAATATTAACTACTTCTAGATGTTTTTGCGCTTGGTGTAAGTTAAACAAAATACTAGCTAAATACATTTCTGTAACTTTGTAATTGAGTTTATTTAAGATTTGATTATTCAATTGTGTAATCTTATTGCGCAAAGTAGGATTTTTATTTTCACGAATTTTATATAAAACCCGAATCTTTTTAAAATCAGCCGCTTGAAACTGGAGAATCTTATTAGAAAAATTAAATGGTAAAATCACAATCAAATCATACCGTCGATGCTTTAAGCCATTTTCAGCAACATCACGTGGAATGGAATACCACGAAATATCATGGTTGCGCGTTAATAGGTTGACAAAATCTCGGCCAAAATTATATTGTTTGCCATTAAATTGACCACCGTTATCTTCATTAACTAAGCCTACTTGCAATACTTTATTCGCATTCGGATCTTTGGTTGGCTTAGTTCTGAATGCAAATAAGGCAATCGTTAAAGTCACTAATGTTATTAAAATAATCGCAACAATATTCTTACTGTTGGTTTGTATAAAATGTAATAGTCGTTTAATCAAAAAACCTATCTTCCTGTACTATCATAGTTGAGTCATAGCTTGCTAGAGTACTTAATAAACCAAGGTTATAAAGCTATGTATGGACTTTTATTACCTATGTAACGCCAAGAGCATTCTTAAATAAACCACTCTTGACTGGAATTAATTAACTCCAAGCTTGACCAATTTGATTATCAGCATCTTCCATTGCTTGAGCTGACTTATCCAATTGCGCCTTGATTTCTCTGAGGAGCTGGGAAAATTGTGTTACTTTCCCGGATAATTCTTGGAATTTCACATCATACTTTTCAAAAGCATTCCCTTTCCATTCAGCACGAATTTGTTCCTGCGTACTCTTTAAGTCACTCAATACGTTATCTACACTGTCCGCTCCACGTGTATAATGCGTTGCTTGTGATCTCAGTTCTTCTGGTGTAACTGCTATTTGTCCTGCCACAGTAATCCCTCCTAAATTTAAACCTCTCAAAAAGAGATAAGCATATTATATCAATAATATTAAAATTTTCATTATTTTTTTAATATTATTTTAGTCAATCATTAATATAAAAAGAGCAAATTGTTATACTTTAGGAAAAGGCAAAGTTTAATTCTATTTAAATTTTCGCATAATGCACTAATTACTAATTTTTATAGTCAAAATTAACAGCTTAGCATTTACAGCTTGAGTTAATTACTGCTAAAAGAACTAAAAAATAATAATAACTATTTATTATTCAATAGAATGTTTAAATGTCAGCTTAAAAATTACAATACAAAAAAAGTGTTGCTGAAATCATTCAGCAACACTTCAGATAATTCAAATATTTTAATAAAACTTCAAGCCACATTATTTCTAAAGCTAATTACTTAATTGTCCCCTTTGTAACTTTTATTTTTAGCACATTCTTTTTATTATGATTATTTTGCAGACGCTGGATTGTTTGACGCTTGAAAAAACTAATTTTGAGTTTACCCTTCCTCATTAGATGTACATCAGAAGTTCCTTTATCTAACGCTAAGGCTAATTCATCACCATGAAAAACATTCTGCCCGAGCAATTTAGTGTTCTTCAAAGTGACTTTCATCTTCAAATCTTCAAAATTAATATTAGATCCATTTAAAACAGCATCTTTGAATTTCAAATTTGTATCATCAAAACCATCACTAATGGTAGTAACATTAGTTAAATGACACTGATCAAATTGGTATTGACCATCATCATCATCAAACGCTACATTATTGAGGTTACTATTTTGTACCTGATAACGACCACCTTCGTTATCAATCCTCAACCTTTGGGTAACCGCCAGATTTTGCAAGTTGTACTGAGCATCAGAAGAATTTATCTTCAGTTGTTGAATGGACAAGTCATTGAGAGTCACCTGACCGTCGTCTAAACCAAGGTCTAACTTTTTGATAGCATCTTTGTTCGGTACCGTAATCGTAATCGTCGGTTTGGGTGAACTCAGCTTCACATGTTTGCGCACCCCATGATTTTTTTGTTCAATATACAAGTAATGATCTTGATTGCGAAAAGTTATAATATGATAGTTTGTCGGGAAATATGCCCGAAACTGTTTGCCCTGTTTGATATTGACATTGGCATCAACAATACCAATATGAACATGATCAAAGGGCTGATTACTTTGATATTTCCGCACATTAGCAGCTACGGATGTTGCACAATTATTGTTTACGCCTATCAAGACCGCAAACAATAATAGCACAATTGATATTAAGTATTGAATATAATATTTTGACTTCATTAAAAATTTTCTCCCCAAATAATTCAAATGATAAACATAAAAAGTTAAGGCAACAATAAAAACGAATTAAGCGTCATTTAAGCGTACCTTCTTCAACCTCAATTTTTAATCGATTATCTTTGCTCTGATTATGCTTTAAATTCTTAATTAAATTGCGTTTTGGCGCATTGACTGTTAATACGTCATCGTCCATTAAGCGTACATCAGGATTGATCTTGCCCAAAGTTAGGTGCATCTCATCACCATTAAAAACATTTTCCCCCAGAAATTGGGCACCATTAGTAGCTTTCATATATAGTTCATCAAAATTGACCTGCGCATTTTTTAAACTAGAATGATTCAAGCTTAAATGTGTATCATCCATATCATCACTAATCGTTTTGACGTTATCTAACTGACAATTAGCAAACTGATATCGCCCACTATCATCATCAAAAGTAAGATGCTGTAGCTGACTTTGCTGGAAATGATAGCTACTATCATCGCTACTAATTTTGAATTTTTGGGATACTGAAACCTTGTTCAAATCATAATGGGTATTTGAGGTATCCAGCTTAATTTGCTTAATTGACAAGCCACTAATAGACACGTGATCACAATCATCTACATCTAGATTTAATTTGTGAATAGAATTTTGATTCGGTACAGTAATGGTCAAAGTAGGTTTAGGAAATTTTTTTTGAACTTCATCTTCTTGATTAATATAAAGATAATTATTTTTATCACGAAAAGTTAACGTATGATACTTGGTCGGCAGCACCACATGAAACTTTTTGCCTAATTTAAAATTGATGTTTACATCAGCAATGTTGATATAAGCATGGTTAAACGACTGATAACTCTCATACTTAGTGGCACTAGCAGCAGAGACAAGATTACTGTTTGACGCCAATAAAATAGCTAAAAGTACTAACAAAAACGACAGCATTCCTTGCATATGCTTTAATTTCATTAACAATCACTCCTAAAGACGTAAAATTAACCTTTACTTAAAAATGTTAATAAAATCACTCATTTTTGTCAACGCTTTCTTTGAAGCTTACACCAAAACGCAGTTGTCTTTTGTCCGCTTTATTTTTCAGAATTTCTTTCCTCGCTAGCAATTATAACTACTCTTTGATGCAACTAATTTACTTACCAATCTTGCGCGTTGGTGTCAGAGACAACGATAATTTAATCGTTTGTGCTGTCGTTTGCGAAATTCCTAGTTTCATCAAATCTTCGACAGGAGCATCCTTAATTTTTTTAACTGAACCATAGTTTTTCAATAATTTAATCCGCGTTTTTGGCCCCACACCCTTAATACTTTCTAATTGTGAAGACAGCGCATTTTTGCTATGCGTTTGGCGGTGATAGGTAATAACAAAACGGTGCACTTCGTCTTGAATCCGTTGCAACAAATAAAAGCCTTGGCTTTTTCGATCTAACGGTACCACAGCCCCGTCCTCACCAGTAATCAGATGTGACGTACTATGATGGTCGTCTTTAACCATGCCTGCCACCGGAATGTGAATCCCTAATTCATTATGCAAAACATCTAAAATTACGCGTAGTTCGATCAAGCCCCCGTCCATCAAAATTAAATCCGGCAAGGGCTTATGTTCTTTTAATAACCGTGAATACCGACGATAAATCACTTCCCGCGTATTAGCAGCTTCATCCGCTCCATTATGTTGTTCTAAAATATCTTTAATTTTATACTTGCGATAATTGGACTTAACCGGCTTACCATCAACAAAGCTCACCATGGCCGAAACCGCATCAGCACCTTGAATATGCGAATGGTCAAAGGACTCAATCACATGTCCATACGGTAAACTTAAAGCATCAAAAATTTGCTTTTGAGCCCCAACTGTTTGGCGATTATCTAATTCTAATAGCCGAAACTTTTCTTCCAATGACAATTTAGCATTGTCTTTAGCCATTACCAACAAATCACGTTTGGTCCCCCGTTGTGGAGTCCGAAAAGGGACATGCAAAATTTCTGTCAATGAAGCTTGATCGATTTCTTTCGGAACTAAAATTTCACGCGGTAACACATTATTTTTCCGATTATAAAATTGTAAAATAAACGTTGCCAATTCTTCCTCGGGCGTATTAATGCAAGGAAAAATTCGTTTTTCACGTTTCATTAAGCGAGCTTGGCGAATGAAAAACACTTGAATAGAAATCCAGCCTTTATCAACATAAAAGTTGAATAAATCACGCGGTGTATGATCATTCGAAATAATTTTTTGCTTTTCCACGGTCTGTTCAATATAGTGGATTTGATCGCGTAATTCCGCTGCCCGTTCAAATTTTAAATCATCCGCCGCGGTGTTCATTTTTTGTGTTAATTGCTTTTTGATAGTCCCGACATTACCATTCAAAAAACTTTTAATTTTTTTGATTTGCTGTTCATATTTTTGCGTTGGTACTTCTTGAAAGCAGGCTCCCAAACACTGTCCCATATGGTAATATAAACACGGCCGGCCTTGATAACCACTACACCGTCTTAGAGGATAGACTTTCTGTAAAAAATTCAGGGTTTCTTCTGCCGCATACACGTTCGGATAAGGGCCAAAATAAAAACCACCATCTTTTTTGACTTGACCAGTGATAATCATCTGGGGGTTGCGTTCATTAGTAATTTTAATATATGGATACCCAGTCCCCTTCTTTAATTTAATATTAAAGTAGGGCTGATGCTTTTGAATTAAAGTAATTTCCAGTAAAAAAGCTTCCTTATCAGTTGACGTCACAATCGTTTCAAAATCGCGTATTTCACTGACTAACTTAGCCGTTTTGCCTTCATGCGAACTTTTAAAATAAGAGCGAACCCGATTTTTTAAATTTTTGGCTTTACCTACATAAATAATTTTCGCATTAATATCTTTCATCAAATAACAGCCCGGTCGATCTGGCAATAATGCTAGCTTATGCTCTAAATATTCTGTCGCCATTTTTTATCTCCTAATTGCGTCAACTATTGTTTATATTTTAACCCGTGTTTAACAAAATACCAATTGATTTACCAAATCTGAGTTTCAACAATAAATAGCTGAAATATGCTATACTGACAGAGTAATTAACCTAGTTAAAGAAGGTGAAATTGTGGGTCTAACTGTCAAACAAGAGAATAATTTTGAAAGTTTATTTGATAAATTTGCTTCTTTACCAGATGAAACTCAAAAAAATCTAGATGCCGTTAAACAAACCGAAAACAAATTGAAACAGGCTAAAGATCACAAGAAAAAATAATTAATAAAAATGAGGTCGAAATCAAAGTTCTAGCACTCAACTGCCAAATGACTTTGAATTCAACCTCTATTTTTTTACTATTGCATTAATTATTTAGCATAACCTTCAGGGTGTCTTTGTAACCAACGCCAAGCAGAATCAATAATAGTATCAATATCCGTATACTGGGACTTCCAACCTAAAATGTCTTGAATTTTACTACTATCAGCTACTAAAGAATCTGGATCACCACCACGGCGGGGCGCATCCACAGCTTTGATATTCACACCGGTAACTTTGCGCGCTGCCTCAACGATTTCCTTAACAGTGAAACCTTGTTTAGAACCAATGTTAAAGTAGTCACTTTGACCACCTTGCCGTAAATATTTGAGACCTAAGTAATGAGCTTGAACTAAGTCTAAGACATGTACATAATCGCGCACATTATAACCATCACGAGTTTGATAATCATTACCGCACATATCGACATGATCACGTTGGCCTAAAGCAGCTTGCAATACAATCGGAATCAAATGTGTTTCCGGACGATGATCTTCACCCAAGTCACCATCTAACCGGGCCCCTGCCACATTAAAGTACCGAAAAGCTAACCACTGAATGTCATATGCCGCGCCGTCCCAACGCATGATTTGCTCCATCATCAATTTCGTTAGTCCATAAGGATTAATGGGATCTTTGGGGTCATCTTCTTTAATTGGAACTTGCTTTGGCGTACCATAAACCGCGGCTGAAGATGAAAAGATCAACTTTTTAACTTGATGGTCATTCATCACGTGAATCAAATTAATTAGACCGACTACATTGTTATCAAAATAGTCATTAGGCTTTTCAATTGATTCGGGTACTTGAATATAAGCACAGAAATGAAAAACTGCCTCAATATCTTGTTCTGTAAAAACTTGCTCCAAAAAGTCTCGGTCACGAATATCGCCTTGGTAGAATGGCACACTGGCCGGAACCGCATCACGATGACCGCGACTTAAATTATCGACCACGACCACGTCCTCTTGCTCTTGCACCAATAAGTCTACCATGTGTGAGCCAATGTAACCCGCACCACCTAAAACTAAAACTGCCATTGTCAAACCTCCATTGAGAAAACGTCTATTATTTCATTTAATTTTATTATAATCACTTCCCAGAATGAATACCAATTAATTCCAGTTTCATACCAAAAGCCTATCAGTTTAGGATTTAACAGAAGATATTGACTCTACATAACTAAAAATCCTCGAAATTAAGTTTCATTTCGGGGATTTTTAATTTCTACGAATCTGACCAATTATTTCGTACAACTAACATCATTTGACCAAACACCCAACCCTAATTGGCAATATTGTCAATCTTTTCCAAACGCGTTTGAGGAGGTTGTTGCTCCTTAGATAAGTCAATAATTGGCACACTATTATCAATCACACCAGAATTATCACCAATTAATTGAATCGTACCAGCAGCGTCTTGGATTAAACGGTTATTGGTATCTAAGAATTCTTTCGAATAACCTTTAACTAAGAAGTTCCCTAAGCTAGTTTCAACGTGGTCGTTAAAATCAATTAAATCCGCACTGGAGTTAACAATCGTTAAATTAAAACTAACTTCCAGTCCACAAGTTGCTTGCACTTTTGAATAAACGCCGACCCCATCATCAAAATTTAGTAAAATTGTTAGTTTGGAATTATCTGCATACTGTTGTAACCTTTTCTGAACAGACTGATCAAGCTTTACAAACATCCTGCAACCTCCTTGTAGTTTTCTAACTAGAATGGCGTTATTATAACACCATAATTACTTTAAGACTGGTGGGAGGCCTTCAAAAATGAACTATGAACAGCAACTGAGCACATTAAAGCAAATGCTCTTAACTGCACGCAAGACCGTTTTAATTACAGGTGCAGGTTTATCAACTGCTAGCGGTTATCCTGATTTAAACGCCATGAACCAGCTAGCTTTGCACAATCCAATTGCTTGCGTACCTTTAATGGAACTTTTGACGAACCGGTTTGCTCAGCAGCAGCCTCAAACGTTTTATCAATTATACCGCTTGACCCATTTTCGTCCCGCTAGTCAACCTAGCATTGCTCACCAAATTATTAATCAATTAACTGAACAACAGTATTTTCAAGGTATTATCACTTATAACTTAGATCATCTACACGCTTTAGCTGGGACGCAAAACGTCGTTGAATATTGGGGCAGTATTAATGAAAACTATTGTGTCAAACAGCATCACCTTTTTGATCTGAACTTCATCCAACAACACACTGTCCCCTATTGTCCCATTGATCATTCACTAATTTTACCGGTTTTTGTTTTACGGAATATGGTGGCAATCAAAAAACGCGTCTTAGCCGGAAACAAATTAATCCAAACAGCCGATTTAATTCTTGCTTTAGGAACAAAATTGGGACACGGCTTACCCGCTAATCAAGCTCAATTAGTCGTTTTAAATGATCAACCTATTAATGTCCCACAACAGATCCATCTCTTCATCAATGGTTCACTTGACCAGATTTTAACTGATTTAAAAGCCAGTTTATAAATTATTAAGCCCCACCATAAAAAAACTAGAACCACTTTGCCAGTTAGTTCTAGTTTTTTTTAAATATACTAATATCAGTTAACAATGATCTGCAATCCAAGTCCAAACTTCATCGCGGCCTGCTTTGGTCATTGAGCTAAATAATTGTAATGAATCACGTTGATTCAAGTCTAACGTATGGTTAACTAGTGAGACCGTTTTATTCCATTGATTGCGTTTAACCTTATCCATCTTCGTGGCCACTACCAATGTCGGAATTTTATAGTAACTGACGAATTGATACATAGAAACATCATCTGCACTGGGCGCCCGGCGACCATCTACTAGAATAATCATTCCCCGTAATTGTTTGCGCGTGGTCAAATATTCTTCAATCATTGCGCCAAACGCCGCCCGCTTTTGTTTGGAAACTTTCGCATAACCATAACCGGGAACATCAACCAGGTATAACTGCTGATTAATTCCGTAAAAATTCAAAGTTTGCGTTTTACCGGGAGTACTAGAAGTACGTGCAAAATTTTTCCGTTGAATTAAAGTATTAATTAAGGATGATTTGCCAACGTTAGAGCGCCCCGCCAAGGCAATTTCAGGCCAACCATCAGTAGGATACTGACTAGCACTCACGGCACTTAAGTCCATAGTAACATCTTTAATCTGCATTAGTTTAGGCAACCTTACCTTTACTATCATATAGTGAAGGCTTTTGTGAACCTTCAACTGACTTTTTCGTAACCACCACGCGCTTAATATCGTCCCGACTAGGCACTTCATACATCGTATCCATCAAAGTGGCTTCAATAATTGATCTTAAGCCCCGCGCACCAGTATTGCGCTTCAAAGCTAAATCGGCCATTGCTTCTAAAGCATTTTGATTAAACTCTAGCTTGACATCATTTAAAGCAAATAAGCGTTGATATTGCTTAACTAGGGCATTCTTAGGTTGGGTTAAGATTTGAACTAAATCATTCCGGGTTAATTGATCCAAAGTCGTAATAACTGGAATCCGGCCAATAAATTCAGGAATAATCCCAAACTTCATTAAATCTTCCGGAATAACTTGACTCATTAACTGGGCTGAATCATCGACATTTACTTGTTGACTATTGTCCATGCCAAAGCCAATCGTTTTTTCACCCAGGCGATTTTTAATAATTTCTTCAATGCCGTCAAAAGCCCCACCAACAATGAACAAAATATTGCGCGTATTAATTTGAATCATTTCTTGTTGTGGATGTTTCCGACCGCCCTGTGGTGGAACATTAGCAATTGTACCTTCTAAAATCTTTAATAAAGCTTGCTGCACTCCTTCACCAGAAACATCACGGGTAATGGAAACATTCTCGCTTTTTTTCGCAACTTTATCAATTTCATCAATATAAATAATGCCGTGTTCGGCTTTGTCGACATCAAAATCCGCATTTTGCAATAACTTCAACAAAATATTTTCAACATCTTCACCAACATAGCCCGCTTCTGTTAACGTAGTAGCGTCAGCAATAGCAAAAGGAACTTGTAAAATTTTGGCTAAAGTTTGTGCTAAATAAGTTTTACCAGAACCTGTTGGTCCGATTAACGCAATATTACTTTTTTGCATTTCTACGGCTTGATCGTCATCTTTAACTTGACTATTGACACGTAAATAATGGTTATAAACTGCCACTGCCAAATTTTTCTTAGCTTGTTGTTGACCAATGACATATTGATCCAAAATGGCCATAATTTCTTTGGGTGCAGGTAAATCCGTAATTTCGAGAGTTTCTTCTTCATCGACTGCATCATCAATAATTTGTTTACATAAATCAACACATTCATTACAAATATAAACTCCAGGACCAGCAACAATTCGTTGGACTTGGTCTTGGGACTTACCACAAAACGAGCAAACAATTGCCCCGTTATCACTGGTACTATCAAACATAAAATTATTTCCTCCCAATTTCAGTCTCAAGCTATCTTTTTTGCAATAAAAAGCTTAGCATAGACCTTAAGAAAAGTAAAAAAAGAAACTTTTACTCTTCTTAATTATACACGAAAGTAGGGAGCACAGATATGAATAAGGTTGGAATTATTGGACAAGGTCATGTTGGAGCCACGACGGCATTAGTAATGGCGCAAAGAGGACAAGTCGGCAAATTAGTTTTGGTCGATAAGAATATGAAAAAGGCTCAGTCAGAGCAATTGGACTTACAAGATCAAATTGCATTATTACCTAACGACATGACAATTGAAATTCAAGATTATCAAGCCGAGAATTGGTCTCAGTTAAGCGATTTAGATGCGTTAGTTTTTTGTCCTGGTAAAATCTCAGCTTTACTAGATCATGGTGGCGAGCGGGACTATGAACTAGGTTTAACTAGTCAGATGGTTCATGAAATTGCACCTAAAATTAAAGCCTCCGGTTTCAATGGTGTCATCGTCACAATCACCAATCCTTGCGATGTGATCGCCAAGTTATTACAAGAAGAAACTGGTTTAGCGCCACAGAAAATTATTGGTACGGGTATCGGTTTGGAAACTGCGCGGATGCACCGGGTAGTTGGCAAAGCCACTAATCATAATCCTCATGATGTTAGCGGTTACGTTTTAGGAGAACACGGGGACACATTATTTGTCGCTTGGTCTAGTGTCAAGGTTGCTGGTCAAACGCTTGACAATTGGACGTTAGATTTACCACAACTAACCCATGACACAGCCAACGGTGGTTATGAAATCTTCTTTGGCAAAGAATATACTAACAACGGTATTGCCACGATTGTTAATCAGATTATCGAAGCTGTCTTGACTGACGCTCAGGTTGCGATGCCCGTTAGTTCTTATGACGCACACAATGGAATTTATATTGGACAAGTTGCCGTAGTCGGCCAAACCGGTGTTAGCGCCATCGTACCAGTACCTTTAGATGCAACTGAACAACAAGCTTATCAAAAATCAGTAACTGCCATTAAAGCTAATTATGCTAAAGTTGCAAAGTAAATAGCTACTGACAATAATTAGTCAATAAAAAAAAAGCATCTTTCAATTCCTCCACAAAAATTCTGGGAAATGAAAAATGCTTTTTATTTGATCAAAATGATTATTTTTGTACGGCAGAATCAGTCATTAAATCAACGACCTTCTTGATTGCAATGTCATGGTCAAGCATTTCTTCAGACAAAGCATTCTTGACAGCATCTTCTTGCATGCCATAATCAGCTGCTAATTCTTTAACTTCTTGATCACGTTCTTCAGCCGTAATTTCAATATTTTCAGCTTTAACAATAGCTTCTAACAATAAGTTAGTCTTAACGCGCTTTTCAGCATCTTGACTAAATTGCTTCTTTAAATCATCTTCAGTGGTACCAGTCATTTGATAATACATTTGGGGATTAATACCCTGACGTTGCATGTTGCCCAAGTATTGATCAATTTGATTTTGAACATCAGTATCAATCATTGCTTGCGGAATTGCTTCGAAGGTTGCATTATCAATAGCTTTATCAACAGCTTCAGTTTCAATTGCATCTTCAGCCATTTGTTTCCGTTGCTTTTTCAAACGATCTTCAATCTTCGTTTTCAATTCTGCCAAAGTATCAACGTCTTCATCAACGTCTTTCGCAAAATCGTCATCTAATTTTGGTAATTCTTTGGTTTTAATTTCATGAATTGTCGTTTGAAAATGAGCCTCTTTACCCGCTAAATCTTTAGCTTGGTAGTCTTCTGGGAAAGTAACTTTGACATCCACTTCATCGCCACTTTCATGATCAATTAATTGATCTTCAAAGCCTGGAATGAAAGAATTCGAACCTAATTCTAATGAATAATTTTCGGCACTACCACCATCAAAAGCTTTGCCATCAACTGTTCCTTTATAATCAATCACAACAGTATCACCTTTTTGTGATTTGCCGGATTCTTTCAAGACCAATTCAGCTTGTTGTTTTTGCAAACGTTCTAAATCTTTGTCAACATCCTCAGCAGAAACCGTAGTATCTTGCTTCTTAACTTCTAAACCTTTATAGTCACCCAAAGTTACTTCTGGTTCTACAGCGACGGTTGCAGAAATTTTCCAAGGTTGATCAGCTTCCATGCTATCAATTGAAATTTCTGGTTGACCAACAGGTTTAATTTCAGTTTCATCAATTGCTTGAGAATATGCCATTGGTAAAACGGCATTTAAAGCATCTTGATATAATGCTTCTTCACCATACATTTGATCAAAGACCACACGTGGCACTTTACCCTTCCGAAAACCCGGAATATTTAAAGTTTTGCGTACACGTTTAAATGCGGTATCTAATCCTTGTTTAATTGTCTCTTGATCAATTTCAAAAGTTAATTTGCCATCTTGATCTTTTTCTTTCGTCCATTCAGCTTTAGCAGCCATAATATCCCTCCGGTACTAATTATCTCATACTTTATCCATCTTACCCTAAATAAAATAACTTGTAAATGTTCCAAAGCGTTATTAGACCAAAATTTATGTACAAAAAAAGTCTGGCGCACCAGACTTTTAGTTGCCATGAAAATTAGTCTAAAATTTCAGTAACAACACCGGCACCAACAGTACGTCCACCTTCACGGACAGTAAACTTAGTACCTTTTTCGATAGCAACTGGAGCAATTAAGTCAACTTCAAAAGTTACATTATCACCAGGCATAACCATTTCAACGCCATCAGGTAATTCAATAACACCAGTAACATCAGTTGTATGGAAATAGAATTGTGGACGATAGTTAGAGAAGAATGGAGTATGACGTCCACCTTCTTCTTTAGTTAAGATGTAGACTTCACCCTTAAACTTGTTATGAGTTTGGATGGAACCTGGCTTAGCCAAAACTTGACCACGTTCGATTTGATCACGGTTGATACCACGTAACAAGACACCAACGTTATCGCCGGCTTCACCTAAATCAAGCGTCTTACGGAACATTTCCAAACCAGTAACTGTTGAATGACCATCTTCATCATGCAAGCCAACAATGTCAACTTCATCACCGATCTTAACTTCGCCACGGTCAATACGACCAGAAGCAACAGTACCACGACCAGTAATTGTGAAGACATCTTCAACAGGCATCAAGAATGGCTTGTCATTACTACGTTGAGGTGTAGGAATGTAGTCATCAATCGTATCCATTAACTTTTCAATGACCTTAACTTGTTCAGGGTCACCTTCCAAAGCCTTCAAAGCGGATCCACGGATAACTGGAATGTCATCCCCAGGATAATCGTATTCGGATAATAATTCCCGAACTTCCATTTCAACTAAGTCAACTAATTCATCATCGTCAACTAAGTCAGTCTTGTTTAAGAAGACTACGATGTAGTCAACACCAACTTGGTGAGCTAACAAGATATGTTCACGAGTCTGAGGCATTGGGCCGTCAGTTGCAGCAACAACCAAAATTGCGCCGTCCATTTGAGCAGCACCAGTGATCATGTTTTTAACGTAGTCAGCATGTCCTGGGGCATCAATATGAGCGTAATGACGCTTTTCAGTTTCATATTCAACGTGAGCAGTGTTGATTGTAATCCCACGTTCTTTTTCTTCTGGAGCCTTGTCAATATCAGAATAATCTTCAGCTTTAGCTAAACCTTTATCAGCCAAAACTTTAGTAATTGCAGCTGTTAAAGTTGTTTTACCGTGGTCAACGTGACCGATTGTACCGATATTTACATGGGGCTTAGTTCTTTCATAATGTTCTTTTTCTGCCATGAAAAGAAACCTCCTGTTTGTCATCTGAATTATCTTCACAAAAAAATATAAAGAGTATTGCAAAGACAACTCTTTATGCAAGAATTATACTACTTTTGGTTCCAAAAACAAAGCGATACCGACCAAAAATATACTCTTAGTAGTATACAAACTGAGTTATCAAATGTAAACCAATTTTCTAAATTAATTGAATAAACTTAATAATTCATCTAATTTATCCAACCACTTATCTACTTTAACAGCTTTTGCTGGTTTTTCAAGTGATTGGGTATTTTTTTCATTCTCCCAGCGAGATTTGATCCGCTGCAACCATAAATCTGGATCGCAAATAATCTGATCCGTAAACGGATATAACATTGCCGCTAATAAATTGGTTTCATCCTTTAAACGATTATCCACTAGCTGTTTTTGCCAACTAACTAAACTATTCAATTGATAAATTAACGGGGTTTTTGCTGGCAAAAACTTTTTGTCAGTACCATAAAAATTAATTTTAACGAGATGTTGAATTTGTAACTTGACTAAATCTTCCGTCAAGCCCGCTTTCAATAACGGATGCAAATAAGGGTTTTGCAAAAGCACTTGACTGCTTTGTTCAAAATCCCAACTCGTTAAACAATGTAATTGTAAAATCAAATTAGATTGTTGCATTAAAGGCAAGGTTACAATGGATAAAATCTGCTGTTTTAACTGTTTAATTTCAGCTAAATGTCGTTGATAGTAACGCTGTTGATGTTGGTCAATTACTGTTTGTAACTTTTTTTTAATAGAATTTAAATCCGACGGCGCTTGTAATAATAATTGTTGGGCCTGAAGGAAATTATTGATTCCAATCAAAACATCAATCACCAAGGCTAAATTCGATGCCGTAGTTAAAAAAAGCTCTACATCAGGCTGAAGTAATTGCCAAGCCAATTGATCCTGTTGGGCTTGATGTCTTGCTTTAACTAACGCCAATTGGACGGAAAAGCTCGGTTGGAGTAGATAAGCCTGATCTAACGATTCCGCAGCGGCTAAATAATTCTTTGTTCGTTGATATTCTTGGGCTGCTTGTAATAGAGCTTGATAGCTTTTTTCTTCCAAGTTTGATTACCTCTAGCTAGATAGTAAAAAAGTCAAATTACTAAACAATAAGCTTCTTTAGCATTTGACTTCTTTACACATAACTTCATTAATTATTGATGACTATGCTGCGCTTTACGATGCCGATTTTGGTTAACTTCCATGATAACTGGCAAGATAACTGGATGACTCTTAGTTTGTTCCCATAAATAATGATTCAAGTCTTCACGAACGTCTTGTTTCAGTTCCGACCAATCAAAATCTTTATGCAATAAGTTATGTTCTACTGCTCGCACAACCACCTCGCGACTGCCAGCCAGTAATTCCGGCTTTTCTTCCAAACCAGCAAAACCACGGCCTGTAATCTGTGGCTGAGACATAATTTTCTTTTTCTTGCGATCAATAGTTACTACAGCAATAAAGACACCATCTTGGGACAATAATTGCCGATCGCGCAAAACAATGGTTCCAATATCACCAATGCCCACACCATCAATCATAGTATCACCAGCAGTTACTGCTTGAGCTAAATGAAACTGTTGTTTTTCATAACTTAAAACATCACCATTTTTTAAAACAAAGACATGATCTTGATCTAATCCGGTTTCTAAAGCAATATGCAAATGCGCATCCAAATTACGGTATTCACCCTGAATCGGAACTACATTTTGAGGTCGTAAAATATTAATCATCAACTGCAAATCACTTTTGGCAGCATGTCCCGAGGTATACAACCCCGAGTCACTTAAACTTTTAACTTCACCGCCCGCACGAAAAATCAAGTCCCGCGTTTTGGCAACCGTCGTTTCCATTGCATGTGATGGTGTCGTCGTTAGAAAGACTAAATCGCCCTCTTCAATATGGTAAAAATGATGATGACTAGTAGCCATTTTTTGTAAAATCTTGATTGGTTCGCCCATGCGGCCAGTTTCAATAATGACAACTTGATTTTTGGGTAATTTTTCAGCTTGACGCGCACTGACTAATAAACCATCTGGCACCGTCAAATAATTTAACTTAATCGCCGTCCGTACAATTTTTGATGCACTTTGACCTGTCAACACCACTTTGCGCTGCGTCTTCTGCGCAGCATTAAAGATTTGTTGCATCCGTAAAATATTAGAAGCGACCGAAGCGACAATTATCCGCCCCGTTTGGTATTCAAAAGTTTCCCAAATATAATTATAGATATCCCGCTCATCCGCTGCTGGATAAGGTGATTCGGCATTAGCCGAATCACTTAATAAGGCTAAAACTGGTTCTCGACCAATATCGGCCAAACGCTGATAATCAGTTTGATAAATTGAATCTGCTGATTGATCAAATTTAAAATCACCCGTATAAACCACTTGACCAACTGGTGTCCGAACCACTACTCCCAAAGAATCAGGAATCGAATGCGTTGTTTTGAAAAAGGAAATACTCAATTGCTCAAAATCAATCGCCGTTTGCGCGTCAATTACTTGAAAATTATTAAATTTACGACTATTTTTATTATTTTTAATTGCAATTTTGGCCAACTCAATTGTCAATTTGGAACCAAAAACGGGAATATCATAGTCTCCGACTAAATAAGGTAAAGCTCCAATTGCATCAGCATGACCATGTGTTAAAAAGACCCCGACTACTTTATCGATATTCTCTTGAATGTAAGTAAAATCTGGAATCACCACATCAATTCCCAATAATT
This sequence comes from Bombilactobacillus sp. ESL1197, assembly GCF_058107145.1. Taxonomy (NCBI): domain Bacteria; kingdom Bacillati; phylum Bacillota; class Bacilli; order Lactobacillales; family Lactobacillaceae; genus Bombilactobacillus; species Bombilactobacillus sp. ESL1197. The sequence continues at coordinate 156,226 of NZ_JBYLTY010000002.1, read as the reverse complement.
CATTTTCCGGATATTGTAATCCACAATCTAAAATAACAATTTCATCCCCGTATTCAACGGCATACATATTTTTTCCGTTTTCTCGTAAGCCACTTAACGGAATTATTTTTAAATTTGCCAAATATCTCACCCTTCTGCTGTTAAGTATTTCAAAATCTTGCAAGATCTTGCTGTCACTTCGTGACTACCTGAATGCGTTTGTCTCATTGTAGCACAACTCTCTAATTTTTTATACAAAACACCAATCTGGAATTGACTTATCACTGTAAAATTTCAAAATTTGACTGGGGGATTGTCAGCAAAGAATTCTCAAATCCAAACCACAAAAAAACTGTTCGAATAAATTCGAACAGTTCCTTAAATTTCGGATAATTATTAACGACGTAAGCCTAAACTTTGAATCAAATTACGGTAACGATTAATATCGCTCTTCCGTAAGTAAGCTAATAAATTACGACGATGACCGATCTTCTTTAACAAACCAACATAAGAATGATGATCCTTCTTGTTGATCTTCAAATGATCGTTCAAATTGTTAATTTCATAAGTTAAAATTGCAATTTGGACTTCTGGAGAACCAGTATCGCCTGCTTTACGACCGTACTTTTCAATTAATTCTTGTTTCTTTGCCTTAGTTATTGCCATGTCAAAAACCACCTTCATAAAATTAATTCAGCTAAACTGTGCTTGCGCCGGTGTCACAACAAACAAAGCATAGCTAATACATAGTTGAATATAACTTAAGCTGTCGAAAAAATCAAGAATTTATTTCAGAATGATTGCAAATCGAAGCTGATTTTAGTATACTTTTAGGGTATTGGGATGGTCACGGAGGTGAATTGAACATGCCACAAATTAAATCAGCTATTAAGCGTGTACGGACATCTGCCAAAGCAAATGAACGTAATACTGCTCAACGTAGTGCAATGCGTTCTACTATTAAGAAGTTTGAAACTGCTGCTGCTAATGGCGCTGAAGATACTCAAGAATTATATCGTCAAGCTGCACGTGCCATTGATATGGCTAAGTCCAAGGGCTTAATTAAACAAAACAAAGCTGCACGTGATAAATCACGTTTGGCCGCTAAAATTAAATAATTAACCCTAAAAAAGACGGACCTTAGCCCGTCTTTTTATTTGTAATGAACGCAATCATGAACAATTCAAATAATTGCGTTTTATTGGCCTGACCTGTCTTCATTTGATAGTCCATTTCGATTAAGTCGGAAAGGGCTTTTTTTAATTGTCCTAAATCGTAATTTTTAATTCGCTGTAACGCTAATTTCACTCGATAAGGATGAATCTGTAAAAACTGTGCCAATTTTCCTTGTGACATTCCCTGACCAGCCAAAATCTTCACTTGCAACAATACCCGAATTTGACTTTGAGCTAATGCTGTCAACAAAATTGGATCATTATTTAGGATCAACAATTGTTGGTATAAACTCTCAGCTTGCCGTAAATTATGCTGTAAAATGGCATCTAACAAATCAAAAACATTATCATCCAAAGACTGGGGCACTAATTGTTGCACCATAGCTAAATCAATAATTTTTTGCTTTTGCGCATATAAAAACAATTTCTTTAATTCTGAATTGGCGAGTGAATAGTCCCCTTTGGTTCGTTGAATTAATGCTGTTAAAGCCGCCGGCACAATCGTAAAGCCTTGAGCCGTAATCTGTTTTTGCAGAGTACTTTGTAAAGACTGAGTGGTTAATTTTTGCACATCGATTACTTGTGCTTTTTGCTTCAATACTTTCGTAATTTTTTTACGCTGATCTAATTTTTCATATGGCGCAAAAATCACAAAAATAGTTGTTGATTGTGGATCTTGTACATAGTCTATGAGTGCTGCCACATTTTGCTCAATTCCCGTTTTATTTTTATTACCACTCAAAAAGATTGGATTAGTAACTAGTACCAAACGATGCTCACCTAGAAAGGGTAAAGTATTAGCTTCACCGACAGCTTCTTGCACATCGACTTGCTCTAAATCAAATTCCGCCACATTTAACTCTTGTTCTTCCGGCGTCAAATATTGCACAAAAATTTGTCGTACTTGTTGCATCAGTTCACTTTCAGAACCCACGACTAAATACAAGGGTGCGATTTGTTGTTGCTTTAATGATTGTTGTAATTCATTGACTTTCATTTAATTCTTTCCTTGAAAAAACTCGCCATTTCTGCTGGTGGTCATAATTGTAATTCCAAGTAATCATACCATGTTTTGCTGTACTTAAATTAGGAATGTGCAATTTTTTGAGTGTCCGTAGTGTTTCCGGACTAGGATGACCATAACGATTATGGCGCCCGACAGAGATTAATACTAATTTTGGTTTAATTTGTTGTAAAAAGCGTTGAGAACTGGCTGTTTTACTACCATGATGCCCCGCCTTTAAAAAATCAATTCTAGGAGCATGTTGCTTAAATAATTTTAATTCGTGGGCACGATCTAAATCACCCGTAAAAAGCCATTTCTTGCCCTGTAAACTCACTATTAAACTCAGTGAATCTTCGTTTTTTCCATTAGATAAATGTGGAGGCCAGACCACTTGCATAAAATCTTGATGGGGTAATAAAATTTGATCATGGACATGTAATCTAACAATTGCAATTTTATGCATAAACGGTTGTAATTGCCGCACAACTGCCGGTATTTTTTGCATCCCGTCTGCTAAATAAACATGCTTAACCGGAAAATTTTGTAATAAAACTTTCAAATCACCAATATGATCAGCATCTTGATGTGATAAAAACACCCCATCCAAATGCGTAATAGCTCGATACCGCAAGTATGGAATGGTAATAGATTGAACCCGATTATTAGTCGAATGATAGTGACCAAAATTTAATTTTCCACCAGTATCAATCAAATAGGTGCGTTTAAAAAAAGGCGTCGTAATTAAAATACTATCGCCCTGTCCCACGTCTATCAAACTAACTTCACCGGTCATTGGATAGCGGTTAAACAAAATAATGCAACAATAACCAATCAGCAAGCCTAATAAAACTGTTTTGGTGGGATGTTGAGCGATAACTAAGGTCATAAATAACAGCAGTAATAAAACTACCAGATTAATTTTACCAACCGTCACTTGCGACCAGGAAGCATGGGCTAATACTTGAATTGGCGCATAAATCAAAGTAAACAAAGATTCCAGCGGAGTAATCAACCAATTAGCTTGCCTTAAAAAAACACTAATTAAAGTTAGCGGGATAATCATTTTTTCAAAGATCGGTGTCAAACATAAATTAGCTAAAAACGTTAACCAGCTAAAACTGTAATTATGAAAAATTAAAATTGGTAAACTCAATAAATTCATCAGCAATGATTGTTGCCACACCGTTTTCTGTTGCAAGACAATTAAGCCATAAGCTAATAAATAACTCAATTGTCCTGCCAATGTCCACAGGACTTGTGGCATCAAAAAACTATGAATAATCAAAGTCCCCGCAAAGATATCATTGCGGGATAAATACCAACGATATTTCTCATTTAACATTTTTAAAATTTGGCTGATACAAGCTCGCCAAACACCTATACCACTACCGGTTAATACAACAATCGCTGGTAAGCTGACTAAAATTAGCCAATCAACATACTCTTTACGAAGTTTACAAGCCCCTGCCAATTGGCTGATCCAATTAACCAATAAGTAAATATGCAACCCCGAAATACTAAAGATATGAATAATACCTAAGTTTGTTAATCCTTGCCGCAAATCTTGCTCTTGATTATCAAATTGTCCCAATAACAAACTACTAGCATTTAAACGTAACCAATGTGGTAAATGGTACACTTGTAACAACAAGCGATAACGCCAAATGTGTAACCACTCAATTATTCCCCGGGGAGCTCGTAACTTGATTTGAACATGTTGAGCGGTAGCTTGATAATAAATCTTTTGCGTTCGTTCATATTTTTGAAAATCAAATTCTCCTGGATTAGTGGCGGGCTTGATTTTTTGCCAAACAAAATCTCCCTGTAGGATAATAATTTGGGGGGATTTCACTTGAAAATTACTATTGATTCCAACATTAACTTTCTGTGAACCATTAATTTGTCCTTGACCATACAACCAATTAGTTCGGTTGGTAACTTGATCAGGATAAACTGTAATGACATGAGTTTGTGGTTGAGCAATATGCGGTTGTTGACCGATTATCCACCCCAGCACTCCCATCACCGTTAGCAGCACTAAAACTGAATATTTTTGATGGCGTAAGACAATGCCAATCACACCGATACCTAAAATCAGCCACCAAACATTCTGAGTGATTACAAAAGCAATGGTTAATTGTAAAAAAAGAGCTCCAAATAAATACCAACCTCGTTCAAACACACAATTGATCCTTCAAATTGTCCACGGTCTTTTCACCAAATCCTTTGACATTAGTCAGATCTTCCACTTTAGTAAAACTACCATGATCTTGCCGATACTGAATAATTGCCTGTGCTTTTTTCGGTCCTAAACCATTAACTTGCTGCAATTCTTCAGCCGTTGCAGAATTTAAATTAACACTTGCATTGGCTGTCGTAGTCGCGGTTGTGGCAGCGGCATTCGCATTCGGTGCAGCTGTGGTTTGATCTGGGACAATGACTTGACTTTGATCGTGTAATTTTTGGGCTTGATTAATACCCTTGAGATTGGCATTAGCCGTGGGTCCCCCGGCATGTTGAATAGCATCATAAATCCGCGCCGATGCTAATAAATGATAAACTCCCGGTTTATTCACTTCACCTTGCACATCAACGACAATCGTCGTTGGAGATTTTTTAGGAGTAGATTTAACCATGGTTGTCTGTTGCACTGTTGGCGGATCATTTTTCGTAGGTGTTAAGGAGCTGGGCCAAAATTTCCACAATACTACTGCCAAAATTATTAGTCCTCCAACTAACCACTGCCAATAAGCTACTAACCAATTTTTTATTTTCTGCATTCTTCATCACCCAATTTTAATTACAAAAAAAACGCCCCTTTTTTTCTAAGGATGCGTTTTTAAATAATGAATGGCCTGTTTTAAATTAGAGATTGGTACAACCTTCATCGAAGAATGCAACTTTTGAGCCGTTTTTTTAGCCAATTGATAATTACTTTGGTAATGTGCATCAAGTTTTAATTTAGCTGGCGTTACTGGATCACGTGGTGCCAAAAAGATCTTAGCACCTTTGCGGTCAGCTGCCACCACCTTTTTATCAATCCCGCCAATCGGCCCCACTTGACCTTGTGGCGTAATAGTACCCGTGCCAGCTACTATTTGCCCTTGGGTCAAATTTTGTTGAGTTAATTGCTCGTAAATTTGCAACGTAAACATCAGTCCTGCCGATGGTCCCCCAACAGAACCAGCGTTAATTTTCACCTGAGGATTAGTTTGAACTTGAACTTTATCAACTAATTGAATCCCTAAACCAGATTTCTTTTCATGTGGCAAACGCATCAGTTTTTGATGTGCTGTTTGGATTCTGCCTCGGTGTTGATAAGTAACTGCTACTTTCTCAGTGGCTTTTTTACGTTGAAGATAATGCATTAATCCCTGAGAACTTTGAAAAGCCCGGCCATTAACTTTAGTAATGACATCACCCACGTGTAAAGAATGCTGAAAATGGGAGTTTTTTAAAACTGACAAAACATAAACACCTTGATAGTGTTGCTTAACCGGCCGATGAATTTCTTTAAAGGCGGCAGCAATGGCATTATTACTGGCATTTCTCATATAATACTTCTGCATTTGCGCATATTCAGTTGTATTATCGTTAGCCATCAAATCTTGTTGACTCAAGACCTCATGATAAGGTAAAACGTGCGCTATTAGCCAAGTGATAGGCGTCGCCTGCATCACTTGTACTGTCGTAAATAATAACGGTGACGACTTGCTATGATGATTAACGGTGATCACCTGATCAGTATGACTAGCTGATCCGGGAGACTCAATAAAAGCGGGCAAGGGCAAAAAAAATAGTAACATTAATAATCCCACAACTATCAAAGTTATTAACCAATGTTTAGCTTTCATTGTTGAGACTGCAACTTCTGCGTTAATGCTTTGGCTACGACCTCGGGAACCAACCCATCCACTTGCCCACCGTAAGCAATCACTTCCTTAACCATACTGGAAGATAAATACATATACTGGGGTTTAGCTACTAAATAAATTGTTTCTAAATCAGCATTTTGCAATTGATTAATTTGTTGCATTGAAATCTCATAATTTAAATCATCCGCTGTGCGCAAGCCGCGCACCAACCAATGTGCTTGTAATTGTTGCGCAACCGTGGCTAATAACTGATCAGCAGCCAATTGCACATGAACATTATCTAACTGTAAGGAAGCAACTGCTTGGTTTAATAACGTTAATTTTTCTGTAAAAGAAAAAGTATATTTTTTACTCGTATTATTTAAAATCACTACATATAACTGATCCAATAAACGGCTCGCACGCGTGATAATATCTAAATGACCATTAGTTACAGGGTCAAAACTACCAGCATAAACACCAATTTTTTTCACCATTTCCGTTATTACCTCTTTAATTTAATTGCCATACTTGAACATAGGTCTGATTATATTGCTTGTTTGCAATGACTGTAAATTGCTGCAAATCAGGTGGTTGTAAAGCATAATCCGTTTCAATCACAATAAGGGCTCCCGATGCCATTAAGCCTAATTGCATCGCTTGTTGAACTAATTTTACAGTAACGTGTTGTGCATAAGGTGGGTCGAGGAGTAGCAGATCTAGTTGGACTTGTTTTTGTTGTAAAGCTGTCAAAGCCTTTTCTGCGGTCATTTTTAGCAATTGAAACTGAGATTCAGCATGTGTTTTCAAAACATTAGCTTGAATGGTTTGTTGAGCTTGCCGGCTAGAATCGACTAAATACATTTGTTCGACCCCTCTGGAAACAGCTTCAATCCCCAAAGATCCCGTGCCGGCAAACAAATCACAACCAGTAGTAACAGCGGATAAATATGGCGCCAAAATATTAAACATGGCTTCTTTAACTTTTGCCCCCGTTGGTCGCGTATTACGCCCTTTAACTGGTAATAAATTTAACCCGTGGAAAGTTCCGGCGATCACTCGCATTACTCGTTACCCCCATTATTATTTATCCGTTTATCTTGTTCTTCCGGAATTAATAAACTAGCCACGTTCCCAATCTTATCATCAAAATCCGTTTCTAAATCTTGCCGGGGTGACAATTCAATTTTGGTAACAAATGATAACTTTTCAATGACCTTAATTTGACTCTGGAGATTAGCTTGATCTAAATACATGATGGCATAATTCATTTTAAAGGACACATATATTACTGTCCCAAAACGGCGCAATCTCTTACTAGGATGACTATTAGACATCCAGACAATAATTTCCTGTCGTGGTGTTAATTTCATTAATTCATCAACCTACTTTCTCTAGCTTAGCGGTTCTTTTAAGATTTAAAGAAATATTTAAACAAATTCCAATACAAATTGACAACACTAATTGGCTAGAACCACCATAACTAATGAACGGTAGCGTCACACCTGTAATGGGCAATAAACCTACAACGCCACCAACATTAAACGAAGTTTGTACAAACAACAAGGTAGCAATGCCATAACATAACAATGTCCAATAAGCATTGGTGGAATGCAATCCTAAATAAACAATACGGGCAATTAAAATAAAGAGTAATCCTAAAACTAAAATCACACCAACCACACCCAGTTCCTCACTAATAATTGCAAGAATAAAATCGGTATATGGTTCAGGTAGATAACCCAACTTTTGAATACTATTACCCAGGCCGCGACCAAACAGGCCACCATTATTAATCGCATAATAAGAATTAACCAATTGAATCCCGCCTGTTTTTTCTAACTCAAATGGATGGAAAAAAGCCATTAACCGTTTCAACTTATAAGACGAGTTAGCGCCAACGACTAATTGATGCTTAAACCAAAAATAAGCAATCACAAATAACGCCACTAATATCAAGATTACGGACACAACATATTTCATATCAACGCCTGAACTAAATGTCAGTAAAAAAACAATGGATGCTAAAATAGCCGCGCCCCCAAGATCTGGTTGTAAGAGCGTCAGTAAAATAATCAAGCCCGATAACAAAATGGGAGGAAATAATTCTTGCAACATTGGAACTAAATTTTGTTGGCGAATTCTTAAAGTGCGAGCACTCAAAACTTTAGCCAAGTACAAAATCAAAGCTAATTTAGCCAATTCCAACGGTTGCAAATTAATCGGTCCGATTTTAATCCAAGCTGACGCACCATTAATCATCGAAGTTGGTCGAAAATGTTTTCGTAGTAATAAATAAATTAACAGTACTGTGACACCAATTAAAAAAATTTGTACAAAAAACCGACTTTTTAACAAATCAATTTTAAATAAATAAAATAATAAACATAAACAGAATCCGATTATTACATAAATTAATTGCCGCTTTAAATAAACTAAGTTGGTCATTCCTTGCAAAACCGCTGCATTAGAACTAGCTGAATAGACCATGATTACCCCTAAAGCCGAAAGAACAATAAAAGGAATTACAATCCAATAATCCAAATTTTTCAATTTAACCTTCAATAATCTACTGTCACTCTTTTCTTAGTTTTTTTTATTATATCATTTTTAAAACGATTTATTCTGATATATAAAAAGCAATCTTTCAATCAAATTGGATCGAAAGATTGCCTGAATTACAAATAAAAAATAATCAATTAATTACTTGCTGATGTTCAGCTCATAGCAGTTAAAGTTTTAGTCTTTAACAACTTTCCGCTTTTTATCAGCTTTTTTACGTTCATTAGTATTTAAAATCTTTTTCCGCAAGCGAATACTTTGTGGAGTAACTTCACAATATTCATCTTCATTCAAAAATTCGATGGACTGTTCCAAAGACATCTTCTTTGGTGTTTTAATAGCAGCAGCATGATCCTTACCAGATGCCCGCGTATTCGTCAAATTTTTACCCTTAGTAACATTAACCGCAATATCTTGATCCCGACTACTTTGACCAACAATCATTCCTTCGTAGACATCAACACCAGCACCAATAAATAACTGGCCCCGATCTTCCACAGATTGTAAACTATAAGTCGTTGATGGACCTTGATTAATGGAAACTAAAGCGCCACTGCGCCGGCCTGGTTCCCAGTTTTTAATAACTGGAAGATATGAATCAAAAGCATGGTTCATAATACCGTAGCCACCCGTTTGAGATAAAAATTCAGAAGAGTAACCAATTAAACCACGTGAAGGTGTTAAGAAAGTTAACCGTGTTTGACCATTACCGGTACTTTCCATATTTTTCATTTCACCTTTACGTTGAGCCATTGAATCAATAATTGTTCCAACATATTCATCTGGAGTATCAATTTGCACTAATTCAAACGGTTCACAAACTTTGCCATCAACTTCTTCATAAATAACTTCCGGTCGAGATAACTGCAGTTCAAAGCCTTCACGCCGCATTTCTTCAACTAAAATGGACAAATGTAGTTCTCCACGGCCCGAAACAATCCAAGCACCTGCAGTACCAGCATCTTCAACCTTTAAAGAAACATCGGTTTGCAATTGTTGTTCCAAACGGTCTTGAATTTTCCGAGCAGTTACCAAATCACCTTCACGACCAGCAAATGGTGAATCATTCGCCAAGAAGGTCATTCTCAAGGTTGGTGGATCAATCCGTAAAATTGGTAAAGCATCAGGATGATCTACTGGCGTAACCGTTTCACCAACAAAGATATCTTCCATACCCGATAGGCCAATTAAATCACCGGCTTGCGCTTCTTGGATTTCAACGCGTTTTAACCCAAAGAAACCAAAAATTTTCGTTACCCGAAAGTTTTGTTTTGAACCATCAAGCTTCAAAACAGAAACTTGATCACCAATTTTAATCTTACCACGAAAGACACGACCAATGCCGACACGACCAACATAATCATTATAGTCTAACATCGCAACTTGAAATTGTAAGGGTTCATCACTGTTGTCAACAGGAGCGGGAATTGTCTTTAAAATAGTATCAAAAACTGGCTTCATTGTATGCTCTTGTGCTTCAGGATCAGAGTCATAACTAGAAGTTCCATTAACAGCTGAAGCATAGACTACTGGAAATTCCAATTGATCTTCATCAGCACCCAAATCAATAAACAATGATAAAACTTCGTCCACTACTTCTTCCGGACGGGCACCAGGACGGTCAATCTTATTGATCACAACAATGGGTGTTAAATGTTGATCTAAAGCTTTTTTCAACACAAAGCGAGTTTGTGGCATGGTACCTTCATAAGCATCAACAACCAACAAAACACCATCAACCATTTTCATAATCCGTTCGACTTCGCCACCAAAATCGGCGTGTCCCGGAGTATCCAAAATATTAATTTGCGTTCCTTGATATTTAACAGCAGTATTCTTAGATAAAATTGTAATTCCACGTTCTTTTTCAATGGCATTGGAATCCATTGCTCGATCGCCTAATTCCATATGTTCAGGCAATGTATCTGATTGTTTTAAAAGTTCATTAACTAATGTTGTTTTTCCATGATCGACGTGAGCAATAATAGCAATATTGCGAATATCTTCTCTTGTTTTCAAAACTTAGCTTCCTTCCATTGGATCTCAGTGTATAAAAAAGCTGTGATACATACGATCACAGCTCATCAACTAAGATAATAGTTTCTTAGCTTCTTTTGTTGCGCGTTCTGTTCCGATAATTACAGTTTGTGATTGTAACATATTTATTGGGGTGTCGTCAATGGTTTGCACTTGGAGCCCAAGCGAGCAACCAATGGCCCACCCAGCCGCTAAGTCCCAAGGTTGCAGTTGTGAGATATACAGAATTTCTTGTTGATTAATCAAATGTAAAAAACTAATGCCTGCACTGCCATAAATACGTAAACCACAACTTGTTTGTCTTATTTTTTGATAATTAGTCTGATCTAAAAAGCGATTACTAATCATCACTAAGCCTTCTTTTAGATGGCTATTAGCTAATGTTGTTAGGGTTTGACCATTCATAAAACTCCCAATTTTAGGACCACCGTAATATAATTTGTCTGCCATCACATCCGCTATAGCTCCAAATACTGGGTTACCGTTAAAATAAACGCCAATCATTGACACAAATTGATCATGTAACTTAACGAAATTCATCGTTCCATCAATTGGATCTACATAAAAAATCAGTCCACGCACATCATGAATTTGATCTCCAAATCCTTCTTCACTCACAAAACGTGCTTGTGGAAATTGCTGTTTCAAGTTTTGAATGATCAACTGTTCAATATTAATATCTCTTTCAGTTACTAGATCTGTTCGGCCCGATTTTTCTTGTACTTGCTTAAAAGTACGATTACTTCTCAATTGTTTTTGAACCTGTGTCAATATATATAAAACTTGCTTTTGTATCCTCAATAAGTCAATCATATATAGAAAATCCTTTGTCATATGTCATAAAATAATAACCATTTCAACCCAATTTTATGGCAAAACAACAAAAAAATCGACGCATAACGCCGATTTTTTCAGAATTAATCAATAAAATTAAATATTGGTTGGGTAACCCATTAACACATCTGCTGCTTCTTGAATTGGTTCACCTAAAGTTGGATGTGGATGAATAGTTAGAGCAACATCTTCCTCATTCAATTGACAATTTACCAAAACACTTAATTCGGAAACTAAAGTACTTGCACTTGGTCCAACTACTTGTCCACCAAGAATCGTACCGGTCTTCTTATCAGCAACTAATTTAACAAAGCCATCAGCACTATCTAATGATACAGCGCGCGCATTACCAGCAAATGGGAACTTAGCAGTCTTAACTTCTTTGCCTTGTTCTTTAGCGTCAGCTTCAGTTAAACCAACACTAGCCATTTCAGGATCAGTAAAGCAAACTGCTGGAACACTTAAGAAATCATTGGCTGTCTTTTCACCAGAGATAGCACCTGCAGCCGTCTTACCTTCAAAGAAGGCTTTGTGTGCTAACGCAGGACCAGCTACAATATCACCAATAGCATAAATATTTGGTACATTAGTACGACCCTGTTCATCAACTTTGACCAAACCACGATCAGTTAATTCAACACTTGTCATTTCCAAACCAAAATTATCAGTATTTGGTTTACGTCCAACAGAAACCATTACATAATCAGCTTTAATTGTTGAAGCTTTACCGTCAACTTCATAAGTGACAGCAACATCATTTTTAGAAGATTTAGCCTCTTTAGCCATGGCACTTGTAACGATATCAATACCCTTAGCTTTCAAATTCTTTTCAACAATTTTAACCATGTCGCGTTCAAAATTAGGAATAATCTTATCCGTACCTTCAAGAATAGTAACGTGTGACCCTAAATCAGCAAAGGCACCAGCTAATTCAGTTCCAATATAGCCACCGCCAACAATGACTAATTCCTTTGGAACTTCTTTAACATTTAATAAACCAGTTGAATCAAGCACACGATCGCCAAACTTAAAGCCTTTAATTTCAATTGGACGACTACCAGTGGCAATAATCAAATTCTTAAATTGAATAGTTTGACCGCCACCATTATCCATAAATTGTTTAGGTCCAGTAGACATAACCCGTAATTGATGATCATTGTCTAAGAAAGCTTCGCCTTCGACCATTTCAACTTTATGCTTTTTCAACAACATTTTAACGCCATTAGTCATACGTTTAACAACTTTATCATCTTTCCAAGCTTGAGTCTTGGAAAAATCAAGTTTTACATTACTAGTGGCAATCCCATAAGTTGAGCCATCTTGAGCTTCATGTAAACGATGACCTGCTTGAATCAAAGATTTAGAAGGAACACAACCAACATTTAAACAAACGCCACCATAATATTCTTTTTCAATAATAGTAACTTTTTGTCCTAATTCAGCTGCTCGAATAGCTGCAACATAGCCGCCAGGTCCAGCACCGATAATGACAGTATCTTTTTGTTCTACATCAGACATACTTTGATTAACCCTCCATCAATAACATTTCTGGATCGTGTAACAAACTCTTCATCATGTTCAAAGCTTGTTGTGCCAAAGCACCATCAATCAAACGATGATCATAACTCAAGGAGAGTTTCAACATATTACCAACTTTAATAGAACCATCTTCAGCAACGTAAGGCTCTTTAGCAATCTTACCCATACCTAAAATAGCAACTTCAGGTTGGTTAATAACTGGTGTAAACCAACCACCACCAATAGAACCTACATTACTAATAGTAATTGAACCACCACTCATGGCTTTAGCACTTAACTTATTATCATAAGCTGCTTGGGTATTTTCAGTAATTTCTTTAGCAATTTCGAACATACCCTTAGAATCAGCATTCTTAATGTTTGGTACATATAAACCATGATCTGTATTAGTAGCGATTCCAATGTTGTAATAATGCTTATAGACAATTTCATTAGTTGAACTGTCAATGGAAGCATTAAATTCAGGGAATTCCTTCAAAACAGCAACTACTGCTTTAACTAAATAAGGCAAGAATGTTAACTTAATACCTTTATCAGCAGCAATTTGTTTATATTTCTTACGATTAGCCATTAAAGCTGAAACTTCAACATCATCGAAGCTTGTAACATGTGGCGTAATCTTTTTACTTTCAGACATTGCTTTAGCAATTGTCTTCCGTGTCATACTCATCTTTTCACGAGTTTCAAGTTCAGGTTCATCAGATTGATATGGCTTAATTGGTGTAGCTTCAACTTCGGCAGTTGCAGCTGCTGGAGCAGGTTGAGCAGAACCGTTAAAGTTATCTACATCAGCTTTTGTAATTTGACCATGTTTTCCTGAAGGAGTAACTTGTGCCAAATCAACACCCTTATCACGAGCATATTGCCGAACAGATGGCATTGCTAAATAATCTTGATTTGCTTGTCCTGTTGGTGCAGCTGCTGGAGCTGGTTGCGCTGCACTTTTATCATCAGCAGCAGGTTTCTCAGCAGCATCAGCTGTATCATCTTTAGAAACATCATCATCAGGTGTGTCAGGTGAACCGTCATCAATAATAACTAACGGATCACCAATTTCAACTGTGTCACCTTCTTGGGCAACAATTTGTTTAACTTTACCTGCAACAGGTGAAGGTAATTCAGAAACTGATTTATCATTTTGGATTTCGACTAAAGAATCGTCTTCTTTAACGTCGTCGCCTTCTTTAACTAACCAGTTAGCGACTTCACCTTCAGCCATTCCCTCGCCTAATTCCGGAAGTGTAAATTTAAATGCCATGAATTAATCCTACCTTTCAATTCCGATTAGTAATTTAGAATTTCTTTTGCTTTAGCAACAATTGCATCTTTACGAGGAATCCAGACTTCTTCACCCAAAGCAAATGGGTAAACTGAATTAGGTGCAGCAACCCGACCAATTGGTGCATCCAAAGACATAATAGCATCTTCAGCAATCGCAGAGGCAACTTGTGCACCAACACCAGCCATTTTTTGAGCTTCTTGGATTACAACTACATGATGAGTCTTTTCAACTGATTTGAAAATGGTTGCTGTATCAATTGGAGAAACAGTCCGTAAGTCAATAACTTCTGCAGAAACGTTATCCTTAGCTAATTCTTCAGCAGCTTTTTGAGCTTCTTGAACTTGAGCACCATAAGCAACTAATGTAATGTCATTACCTTCTTGAACAACATTAGCTTGATCTAGCGGTACAGAGTACTTTTCATCAGGAATATCATCTTTCATTGAACGATATAATTTCAAGTTTTCCAAATAAAGTACGGGGTCATTATTTTCAATAGAAGAAATTAATAAGCCTTTAGCATCATATGGATTACTTGGCATTACAACTCTCAATCCAGGTACGCCGACAAAGAAGTTTTCAAAGTTATCTGAATGCATTTCAGCTGTATGTGTACCACCACCATATGGTGAACGAATAGTAATTGGGCTTGTCTTCTTACCATTAAAGTGATAACGCATCCGGGCCATTTGACCAGCAATAGAGTCAACACCTTCTAAGGTAAAGCCAGAAAATTGGATTTCTGGTAATGGCCGCCAGCCAGTTAAACCTAAACCAATTGACAGACCCAAAATACCAGATTCAGCTAATGGGGTATCAAATACTCGGTCCTCACCATATTTTTCTTGAAGACCTTGAGTAGTTCTAAATACACCACCATTTTTACCAACATCTTCGCCGAAAATCAAAGTCTTAGGATCATCTTTTAATTCAATATCTAAGGCATCTGTAATAGCTTGAATATATGATTTTTTAGTCATGTTATTTGGACTCCTTTTCTTCAAATTCAGCAATTTCAGCTTGCATTTCTGGAGTAGGAACTTCGAAAGTCCGCTTCAACATATCAGAAACTTTGTCTGGTTCGACTGCATCAGCTTCTTTTAATGCATCTTTAAATGAATCTTTATATTGTTTAGTTAATTCTTCTTCATGTTCATCAGTCCACAATCCCTTATCAGTCAAAATCTTGCGCATTCTGATTAATGGATCGCGGTCTAACCATGGTTGTTGTGCTTCTTTAGAACGATAACGACTTGGATCATCACCAGCAGAAGAGTGAGCACCATAACGGTCTGTCAAAGTTTCAATCATAACAGGACCATTACCAGCTAAAATATACTCACGAGCAGCTTTAGCAACACTATAGCAAGCCAAGATATCCATTCCGTCAACTTGAACAGCAGGAATACCAGCAGCAGCAGCCTTTAAGGTTAAAGCCTTGGCAGCAGTTTGTTTTTCTCTTGGAACAGAAATAGCATAGTTGTTGTTTTGAACGATAAACAAAGCAGGAGCTTGGAACGCACCAGCAAAGTTCATACCTTCATAGGAGTCACCCTGAGAAGTACCACCATCACCAGTATAACTAAAGGCAATTGCATCTTCGCCATTTTTCTTTAAGCCTAAAGCTACACCAGCTGTTTCTAGATAAGCCGCACCAATGATGATTTGTGGCATCAAAGCACGAGCTTCAAATTCGTTACCCTTAACATGACCACGTGACCATAAGAATCCTTCGGTTACTGTAGCACCATGTTGAATTAATTGAGGAATATCACGGTAAGCAGGCAGAAGGAAATCTTGCTTCTTCATTGCCATAACTGTTCCCATTTCAGTGGCTTCTTCACCAGCTGTCGGAGCATAAAAACCCATCCGACCTTGGCGAGAGAAATTCATCGTCTGTTCATGTAGTGCACGTTCCCAGACCATTTTTTCCATAAATTCCACTAATTGTTCATCACTAAAACTGTCAAATACAGTCTTATTAACAACCTTTGCCTTTTCATCGACAACTTGAATTGGATCAGGAAATTCTGAAAGATCTTGCTTAATTTTGGAAAAATCAACAATAGACTTATTTGCCATATTTTACCATTCCTTTCGCAACCTTCAATTTTATTTGTAAGGGTTTCCAGAAAGTATTTTAACATTTTTTAGAATTAAATCCAAGGGATAATTCCAACTAATTTTGGTAAATTTTTTTTAGTATTGGCACTCTATAAATTGAGTATGCTATTATTATTCATAATAATATTATGCTAACAAAAGAGGTTTAATTTTTTATGTATATGATGAAAGATATTACCCGTGATGGTAATCCTGTTTTAAGACAATTAGCCCAACCTGTCCAATTTCCTTTAAGTCAAAAAGATCAACAACTCGCACATGATATGATGGAATACTTAATCAACAGTCAAAATCCTGAATTTGCACAAAAGCATCATTTACGCGCTGGTGTGGGTCTAGCTGCTCCACAAGTAGGTGTTTCAGAGCAAATGGCTGCCGTTTTAGTTCCTAATGAAGATAATGACTCAGACAAAGATTATGCACTAAAAATTACTTTAATTAATCCAGTAATTATTTCCAATTCTGTCCAAAAAGCCCAATTAGCTGAAGGCGAAGGCTGCCTATCAGTCGACAAAGATATTCCGGGCTATGTGCCACGAAGTGCACGAATTACCATTCGTTACCAAGACTTTGATGGTCAAACTCAAACTATGCGTGTTAAAAATTATCCAGCAATTGTTTGCCAGCACGAGATTGATCATTTAAATGGACATTTATTTTACGACCATATTAATATGTCCGCCCCATTTGCTGCTGAAGAAAATACGATTATCATTTCTTAATTAGTCTTTTCAATGCTCTGATTTTGAAGGGAGTTGTTTATATACAAGCAACTCTAGATGTGATACCATTTATTTAACTGTTGATTTAATCAACCACTGACAACGTTTAATTATTTAATTAAGAATTAAAGGAGAATTCCATTGATCTACAAAGTTTTATATCAAGCTAATAATGTTCAAAATCCGCGTCGAGAAACTACCGAGACTCTTTACACAGAGGCTGAATCTGCCATTGATGTTCGCTCTGCAATTGAAGAACAAACTGATTACAATATTGAGTCAATTGAAGAATTAACTGGCAATTATTTGGAGTACGAACAAAAAAGTCCTAATTTTCAATTGACTAAACTCTCGGAGCTTTAGTATATGAATTTGAATATTAAGCAAAATGAAGTTGCAGTTTTTGCCATTGGTGGTCTCGGCGAAATTGGTAAAAATATGTACGTTATTCAGTATCAAGATGAGATTGTTGTCGTAGATGCTGGTATTAAATTTCCTGAAGATGAACTTTTAGGAATTGATTATGTTATCTCTGATTATCAATATTTAATTGACAATCGTGCAAAAATCAAGGGTTTATTTATTACTCATGGTCATGAAGATCATATTGGTGGTATTCCTTACTTTTTACAAAAAGTTCCAAATGTTCCTATTTATGCGGGTCCGCTCGCTACGGCTTTAATTAAGGGGAAGCTAGAAGAACATGGCTTACTAAATTCTACTGAAATGCATGTTCTTCAAGAAGATGATGTTGTTTCCTTTGATAAATTGAGTGTCGAATTTTTTAGAACCACGCACTCAATTCCAGACACGTTAGGTATTGCTGTTCATACACCGCAAGGAACTATTGTCCAAACGGGAGATTACAAATTTGATTTGACACCCGTAGGTAACCAACCAGCCCCTAATTTACAAAAAATGGCTAAGTTAGGATCTGAAGGTGTTTTACTACTACTATCTGATAGTACTAATGCGGAAATTCCTACTTTTTCTAAATCTGAACGCTTTGTAGGTAATACGATTCACCAAATTGTTGAACGCATTGATGGTCGAATTATTTTCGCCACTTTTGCTTCCAACCTGTATCGAGTTTCTCAAGCAGTCGATGCTGCCATGCAAAATGGACGGAAAGTCGCAGTTTTTGGACGTAGTATGGAACAAGCCATCGTTAATGGACGAGAGTTAGGTTATTTAGATATCCCGGATAGTGAATTATTAGACTCCGCAGAAATTAGTAAATTACCGGCTAATAAAGTCATGTTATTATGCACAGGCTCTCAAGGTGAACCCATGGCTGCTTTGAGTCGAATTGCAAATGGCACTCATCGCCAAATTTCGATTCAGCCCAATGACACAGTGATCTTTTCGTCCAATCCCATTCCGGGTAATACGATTAGTGTAAACCATCTAATCAACGAATTAGAAGAAGCTGGCGCCAATGTTATTCATGGCAAAGTTAATAACATTCACGCTTCTGGTCACGGTGGTCAAGAAGAACAAAAATTAATGTTGCGCTTAATCAAGCCGAAATATTTTATGCCCATTCATGGTGAATACCGCATGCTCAAGATTCACACCGAATTAGCACAATTATGTGACGTCCCCAAAGAAAATACTTTTATTTTTGAAAATGGTGATGTCTTGGCGTTAACCAAAGACTCAGCACGTAAAGCTGATCATGTTCCTGCTGGCGACGTTTATATTGATGGAAATGGAATTGGTAATATTAGTAATAAAATTATCCAAGACCGTCAAATATTGTCCGAGGAAGGTTTGGTAATTGTGGTAGCTACTATTGATTATCAAAAAGGGCTCGTTTTATCAGGACCCGACATTCTCTCGCGCGGATTTGTTTATATGCGCGAATCTGGTACTTTAATCAATCAAGCACAAAAGCATGTTTTCCACACAATTAAAACTCACTTAGATAACAAACAAAATCTTTCCGAAGCAACTTTAAAGCAGGATATTATTGATAATTTACAAGAATTTTTGTATCGTCGAACCGAAAGACATCCAGTCATTTTACCGATGATTGTTTCCGTCGAAGTTTAAAAAAATTCAAAAATCATAAAAAAGCTGAGAAGTTTTTTCTTCTCAGCTTTTTGTCTGCTAAAATAAGACTATCACTTATTAAACTAGAAAGGGAGTTGCTTATGGACAACAGCCGTGTAAACTTTTTTATAGTGGTTAATCTACACGCTGCTAGCAATCACGCTAAATATTGTCTAAAAAGATCGACCAAATACTTAAACCAATTGCGTCAAAGCTATCAAGTATTCACCACACCACCACAAGGAGCACAGACATTAGTTAAAAATTTAATCAATCGGCGCTTACAATCACAACAAAAAATTATTATTATTGGTGGTGATGGAACTTTAAATCAAGCCATTAATGGTGTCAAGCAGTCTAATAGGCCCAACACACCACTCGCCTATTTACCTGCTGGTTCAGGTAATGATTTTGCGCGCGCGTTGAATTACAAACCGCATCATGAAAAACAAATTTTACAAAATCTTTGTCACCAGCCCACCAGCAAAGCATTAAATTTAGGTCAGGTTACTTATCACCAGCAAAAACTATTCTTTATTAATAACTTTGGCATTGGTTTTGATGCCAATATTATTCAACTGACCTTAACTTCACCTTGGAAAAAACGATTTAATCAGCTCCACTTAAGTAAATTAATCTATGTTTCCCAAATTTTCAAGGCTTTCAAGCGTCCTACTTTTTCGGTTAAATTAACATTTAACAATCAATCTATCACTTTAAACAATATTTTTTTGTGCGTGTTAGCTAATCAACCTTATTTTGGCGGCGGTGTTCCCCTAATCCCCCCTGCAAATCTGCAAGAAAAAAAATTAAGTTTAGCCACGGCTCAGGCGCATTCCTGGAAAGCGCTCTTTAAACTAGTTAAACAAGTTTTTCTAACAGGGGATCACTTACAAAACCCAGCTGTGCACCACTTTATTCTTCAAAAAGCACACCTGCAAATAAATTCTCAGCAATTCATCCAAGTGGATGGTGAATTAGTCAAAGAGCATATCTTAGACTTAGACATCAATTGTGCTGAACAAAACTTTTGGTTATAATCATTTCGTGTTACTTAATTTTTTAAAAAATCTGTCGGTTTTAATCCATTTAGCCCAATTAATGGGTCAATTTGTTGTTCTAAAATCATTTTTAAAGTTAACGTTTGTGTTTTTGGATCAGTAACTTCTGACGTAGTAGTTACTGGTTTTTTTAATGCAAAAACTTCCTGCAAACGCGCTGCTAAACAAGTTTGCCGTTGACTGGACTGATCAGCAATGGCTTGCCGATAAGCACTTTGATTGCCCAGCAGAATTAACTTGGACTTAGCCCGTGTAACTGCTGTGTATAATAAGTTTCTTTTCAACATGCGCGATTGCTGTTGTACTAAAACCACAATGACCAAATCAAATTCACTACCTTGAGCTTTATGAATTGAGGTACAATACGCCAAAGTAATATTATTAAGATCAGCCCGTGCATAAGAAATTTCACGACCATCAAAATTTAAATGAATTAAATCGCCCTGTTTTTTGTTGGGATTATCTTTGGCTAAAGTAATTCCTGTTACCAATCCTGTTTCGCCATTAAAAACATTTTTTTCAACATTATTAACTAATTGAACTACCTTATCGCCAATCCGGTATTCAATTTTGCCAAAGTGAATAACTTTACTGTCTGGCGTTAACGGATTCAATGTTTCTTGCATCACCTGATTTAAATGATCGATTCCCGCTGCTCCGCGATACATAGGTGCTAAAATCTGAATATTACTCAAATCAAAGCCTTTTTGCTGACTCCTTAAAACGATTTGCTGTAAAACATGCGCCACCTGATACGCGTCACAATTAATAAAACTGCGATCGGCAAAATTTTGAAATAATTGTTCAGTAACTTGTCCTTGATTAATTTGATGTGCTAATTCAATAATCGTTGAATCTTGATTTTGGCGATAAATTTTGGTTAAACAAACTGTTGCAAAAACTTGACTAGCAATTAAATCCGAAAACACTTGTCCTGGTCCAACCGACGGTAATTGATCACGATCACCAACTAAGACCACTTGCATTCCCGCGGGCACCGCTTGAATTAGTAAATCAAATAACTCCGTATCTACCATCGAAACTTCATCAATAATTAGCAATTGACCTTGAATTTCATTAACTGTAATTTCTGTCGGATCTTCTTGACCAGTCAAACCTAGTAAACGATGGATCGTTCCAGCTGGCAACCCCGTATTTTGCATCAGATGTTTGGCTGCGCGACCAGTTGGCGCCGCTAACACAATGGGGAAAGGCTTGTCTTGATAATCATCGGGATCTAACGAACAATGATGAACTTGAGCAAAAGCATTGACTAAGCCATTAATAATCGTAGTTTTTCCAGTACCGGGGCCCCCCGTTAATAGGACAACAGCATTCGTTAGTCCTTGATATATTGCTTGTTTTTGATTGTCATCATAACTAATATGCAACTGTTGTTCAATTTGCTGTAACACTGCCGCTAATTTTTTAGCAGACAAATTCTCCGGGACAAACTGTGACTGTAATAACTTTAATTGCTGAGCAATCGACCATTCTTGTTCGTATAAAGATTTTAAAAAGTACCGCTCTGGCGCTTCAACACAAATACGCCCTTGCTGAATTAAAGCTTTCAAAGCCGTTATGATGGCCGATTGTGTAACTGGAGTCAAATTAGCAACATTAATTAATTGTAACGTCCCATTGATTAACTCTGTTTGTAAACAATAAGTATTGCCCGTCGTATTAACATTTGTTTGCAGCGTTTGAATGACCGCCGCTTGAATACGTTTCGGATCATCAGCTGCCAGACCAAAAGTCCGGGCTAACTGATCAGCGCGACGAAAACCAACGCCCTTAATATCATCAATTAACCGGTACGGATTTTGATGCAAAATATCCAAGGTTTCCTCTTGATAACGATGATAAATTTTAAATGATAATTTATTACCAAACCCCAGCTGATTTAATTGTAAAATAATTTCTTCCGTTTGATAAGATTCCTGCAAAACATCAAGCAAGAGCTTTTTTTTAGCCGCACTTAACGGCAACTGTTGTACTACTTCTGGATTATTAATAATGACTTGAATAGCTTGATCACCTAGTAAATCAACAATTTTTTCAGCTGTTTTTTTACCAATCCCTGGAAATTGTTCACCAGAAAAATATTCAATTAATGCTTTCGAACCATTAGGTGTTTCCTTTTGATAGCGTTCACACTTTAACTGTTGCCCATATTTAGGATGGGTTACTAATTGTCCAAAGAAGCGATAATTTTGCTCCGCTGTCAATTCTGCAAAGGTACCTGTTACAACAATTTCACTGTCGGACCAAGCAAAAGAAGTTTCTTGAACTTTGATGAGCATAATTTTAAAAAAGTCTTCAGGTTTTTCAAAAAAAACCGCTTGAACAGCGCCAACTACATAGTCTTCACTCATTTATCTTGATCATCTTTCTGCTGTGCTTGTACGTAACGTTCAATCTCCGCTAATTGCTGCTGATGCTGCTTTACATAGGCAGGATCTAATTGTTGTGCTTGTTGAAAATGTTGTGAAAAATGACGATCACCATTGACCATTTCACACAACGCCAATTTAAAATAACTCTCCGCTTGCGGCTTCAATTGTAATGCTTGTTGATAATAAGTTTGCGCCTGTTGAAATTGTTGTAATTGTATTAATAAGTCCCCCACCAACAAAAAATTAGCAACCACCTGCTTATTGTGATCTAACGCTGTTAAAGCATAGACTAAAGCCTGCTGTAATTGATTATTCTTTTGTGCTGTTTGAGCTAATAAATAATACGCATCACTTAACAAATCAGGTTGCTTAATTGTCATTAATAAAGCTTTGGCGCGGTCTAATTTGCCCGCTTGGTAATAAATCACAGCCAAATTATAATCAATTTCTTGGGCATTGGGAAATAATTGTTTAGCTTTTAATAACAGCTCTTCCGCTTCAGCTAAATCACCACCCGCTACTAAATAACTTGCTAACTGTAAGAACCAAGTTAAATGTGTCCAGTCAGTTTGCAATGCTTTAGCTAACAATTCAACTGCTGCCTGCTTGTGACCTGCTTGAAATAATTTAGCTGCTCGTTGGTTCATTTCGTCAACTCCATTTTTAAATAGTATCTGTCTGATCTAAGTTACGATGTAAATAACTCGTATCATTCCACTTAATTAAATCAAAGGTTTGACCATAATCTTGCGTTGCTAAGGTGGTTAAACCGGTATTAGACATGCCGCCTTCTTTGCGCATATCTTTTAATGATACACCTAACAAAGCTTTAATCATTGCTACTAAGGCTGCTCCATGACTGACTAACAAATAAGTTTGATCACCTTGAACATCTTGTTGGGCTAAATCTTTAATAAATTGATCGGCTCGGGCAATAACTTGCGTAAAAGTCTCACCGTTGATTAGGCGCGGATCATATTGACTGGGATCGTTGCGAAAAGCCCAAATTAATTGCGGATATTTTTGTTCTGCTGAACTAAATTTTTGTCCTTCTAACAGACCCAAATCAAACTCTTTCAAAGCCGCCGTCGTTGTCACCGGAATACTCCCACCCAAATCTTGAGCCAAAGTAGTGGCTGTTATGTATGCTCTTTTAATCGGACTTGAATAAATATGATCAATCTTTTGGTCGGATAAGTGTTGTGCTAATAAACTGATATCGCGATAACTTGATTCTAGTAAAGGTGAATCACCCTTTGCTCCTTGATAACGCCCCTCAGAATTCCATTGTGTCTTACCATGTCTCACAAAATAAAATTTAGTCATAATCTCAAACTCCCTAATCCAAAATTACCTTACTAATGCTTAATATTATCGTTGATTCAACTAAATTATTCAAGTTCAAATGATTTTCATGGTAAATAAAAAGAGATTGGAACCATCAGATTAACGATCGTTGTTCATCAGCGCAACGAACATTAGTCTGACAAAAGTCCTTCATTAACATTTCACGGCATTAAATTTTCAAAGTCTCAATCCAGACTTTCAAATTTAAACCGCTTCGCTAACGGCCAGACACTTTGGTTCCAATCTCAATTAAATTCTAAATTTTAGCAAGTAAATCTGAACTTAAACATACTGCAATTGTTGTTGCTTACTATAAGCCCGATTAATCGTCGCACCACCTAAGCATTCTGCTCCGTCATAAAAAACTACTTCTTGACCAGGAGTAATGGCCCGCACAGGTTGTGCAAAATCAACTGTTAGACCCGTCGCTGTTTTGGTGACCACGACATCAGTATCAGCCTGACGATAACGGAACTTAGCACTACAATGCAATGGTTGTGTCAGATCTACTGGTCGAATAAAAGATGCATCAGTTGCTTCTAAACTATCCGCATACAATAAAGGATTATCATAACCTTGATCTACATACAAAATATTCTGCTGTAAATCTTTGCCCACAACAAACCACGGCTCATTAGACTGACCATTACCGCCCAAACCTAAACCTGAGCGCTGACCAATTGTATAATACATCAGGCCAGAATGTGTCCCAACTTCTTGACCATCAGGAGTCAACATACGGCCACTTTGAGCTGGTAAAAACTCACTTAAAAATTGCTTAAAATTACGCTCACCAATAAAGCAAACACCAGTAGAATCTTTCTTTTTAGCAGTTGCTAAGCCAGCTTCTTCGGCAATTTGCCGAACTTGCGATTTTTGTAAATGACCAATCGGGAATAAGGCATTTTGTAATTGATCCTGAGCCACTGTACTTAAAAAATAAGTCTGATCTTTATTAGGATCAGCTCCCCGCAACATATGAATTAATCCTGATTCATCACGTTGTAATTGAGCATAGTGCCCCATTGCAATGTAATCAGCATCCAACTGCAGCGCATAATCTAAAAATGCTTTAAACTTAATTTCTTTATTACACATTACATCAGGATTTGGTGTCCGACCGAGTTTATATTCAGCCAAAAAATATTCAAAAACCCGATCCCAATATTCTTTTTCAAAGTTCACAGAATAATACGGAATCCCAATTTGATTAGCTACCTTAGCCACGTCTTCATAATCTTCGGTCGCTGTACAAACTCCGGAATCATCACTTTCATCCCAGTTTTTCATAAACACTCCGACGACATCATAACCTTGTTGCTTTAACAATAAAGCTGAGACGGAAGAATCAACTCCACCACTCATACCTACAACTACACGCTTTTTTGCCAATCAATTCACCTTTTCTAACTATTATTTACTTTTTGTATAATCTGTCGTTGAAGCAAATTATCTAACGCATAATGATACTGCTCCAGCAATTCTTCATTATCTTTCAATTTAAAAATATTAATTTTTTGCAAACCACTACTATCCGTCACTGCCAGATTCAAAGTTTTTAAATCCCGTTTAATTTTAACTTTTAACACATAAGCAGCCTGGTATGGCGACAGCGCACTCAGTGGTTGTTCCCATGAAAAATTTCCTTGGCTTGATTTAGTAAAGCCAATATCTTGCAGAGCATACACTTTAATCTGAGGATGAACTTGATACTGATCTGAATCACCAGTTACTTGAGCTAACATTGGCATTTAACCACCTCCTAAATTTTTTCACGAACAATTTGAATTAAATTATCAGTAAGTTTGAGTATATCACTTTTAGTTGTAAAAGTGTCAAAACTAATCCTAATCGATTCATTAACACGGTCACTAGTTGGGCCAAACATTGCAGTTAACACATGCGACGGTTCCAAACTCCCCGCCGTACAAGCAGAGCCACCCGAAATAACGACCCCTGCTAGGTCCAATTTAATTTGTAAAACCGAAGTTGCCCAGCCTTTCAACCATAAATTCAAAATATTGGGCGCACTCGCCGTTATTTTGGGGCCATTTACTGCAAAATCAACGTTGTGCGCTGTTAATTGATCAATGATTAACTGTTTATAGCACGTAAAACGCTCTCGATCCTGCTGAATTTGTTGACTATCGTGAAATTGCACAGCAGTTTGTAAACCAGCAATCGCAGGGATATTTTCCGTACCAGCCCGCTTTTTGTTTTCTTGATCACCACCATGAATCAAAGATGGTAAATTGACACCAGTTCGTTCATACAGAAAGCCCAACATTTTAGGTCCATTCAATTTATGAGCCGAAGTAGTTAATAAATCGACATTTAATTGCTGTACATCCAAAGTTTGATGGCCGTAAGCTTGTACCGCATCTGTATGAAACAAAGCTTGGTGTGATTTGAGAATTTGACCAATTTCTGCAATTGGGTTTTGTGTCCCCACTTCATTATTAACGGTCATAATAGATACTAAAATCGTATCAGGCCGTAAAGCTTGCCGAAAATCAGTTAAACTAATCCGGCCAAATTCGTCGACTGGCAAATAAGTAACTTCAAAACCTTTTTGCTCTAAATAAGCCATAGATTTTAAAACGGCTTCATGCTCAATTGCTGTCGTAATAATATGCTTACCCAACTGTTGCTGGCTCAACGCAGCCATAATAATCGCAGTATTGTCACCTTCGGAACCACCACTATTAAACGTAATTTCACTCGGTTGCGCATTAATACTTTGAGCAATTACCGTTCGGGTATCATCCAAAACTGCTCGTGCTTGGCGGCCGTAAAAATTAGGTGTAGAGGCATTACCAAAATTATTAGCTAATTGTTGTTCCATCGTAGTCACAACTGCCGGCGCCAACCGCGTCGTCGCGGCGTTATCTAAATAAACATGCTCCATGATTATTATTACCTTCTTAATTATGATCCATAAAGTTTAATAACATCTGTACTGAACGTTGACCCGCATCTTGGACAAATTCATCAAAGGAAACATTGGCTTGATCATCACCAACATCACTCATTGCTCGAATGATGACAAATGGAATTTTAAATTGTGTAGCCACTTGTCCGACGGCTGCACCTTCCATTTCTACAGTTAAAGCATCCGGAAAATCTTGTAAAATTTGATCCTTTTGCTGCTGACTACCAATAAATTGATCACCTGAAACAATCAAGCCCACACGGCTAGTTTGCCCAACCATTTGTCCGGCGTCCACTACTTGCTGAACCAATTTAGAATCAGCTTGGAAATAAAGCGGTTGTTGTGGCAGCTGTCCCTTCGGATAATCAGAGGCCGTTACATCCACATCATGATAAGCAACCTGCTTAGAAACCACAACATCACCCACACTTAAGCCTGAACCAATTCCGCCAGCTGAACCAGTATTAATTAGCACATCTGGTTGGTAATTATTACATAAGATGGTCGTAACCATCCCCGCTTGTACTTTGCCAATACCACTTTGTGCCACCACTACTTGGTGTTTTTGGTAACAGCCAACTATTAACTCGATTCCGGCAATTTTTTCCACCGTTTTATTAGACAAAGAATTAGTTAAAACACCCATTTCTTCAGCCATTGCTACAATAACACCAATTTTCATACTTCATTCCTCCTATTAAGTTAAACAAAAAATAAAATTAAATAAACTAACACAATTAACAAGCCAACTATTATAATGCACCGATTCAACCATTGTTTTAACCGACTAGACTTAGCTTGCGGATCAAAGCGGCTCCAAGTTGGAACGGTCTCAGATGTTGTATCTTGTTGATCTAAATCTGTAGTTTCTTTCATCTCAATTAAGCTCCCATTAATTGTTGCCAAAACATGATGGCTAATATCGTTTTAGCATCACAAATTAACCCTTGTTGAATTTGATTTTGGGCTTGAGTTAACGTCAATAATTCAATTGATAAAAATTCATCCGGATCTAGCGGTCGCTTGTGCGCTACTGGTTGGACCGCTGGCGCATAATATAAAGTTATATATTCGTCACTAAAGCCCGGCGTAGAATAAAAACCCGTCAAAAATTGTAACTTTGAACAAGTATAGCCAGTTTCCTCGTTCAATTCTCGTAAAGCTTCACTTTTGAGATCAACACAATCAGGTTCCACTTTACCGGCTGGAATTTCTAAAGTCAATTGTCGGAGTGGTTCCCGCCATTGCTTCACCAATAAAATTTGGTGATCAATCACCGTTAAAATCCCAACAGCTCCGTGATGATGAACAATTTCTCGTGTCGCTTGTTTCTGATTAGGTAACAGCACGGTCTCTACAGCGACATCAATCACCCGTCCTGAAAAAATTTGCTTAGTACTTAATTTCTTTTCTTTGAAGTCCAATTTAGCCCTCCGTTTAAAATAATGCGTTAATCCCTATTAATTCGAATTTTCTTGCTATAATCAGCGTTAGAGAATGGGGGGTCTAGTTTGTCTAACTTTTATACTTATCATTACCTAACGCAACAACCTAGCCACGTCAACAATATTATCTTGTTAATTAATGTTATTTTACTGACTATTGTCATCATATCATTATTACTTTTTTTGAGCCATCGCGATGATGGCAAGTACCGTGAATTGACTATTATCACGATTTTAGCTCTGCTACTAACATTAACTATCCAATATGATAATTGGCAACAAAACCGCAACTCTGCCAATGGTAATAGTCAAGTTGCCAGCTTGATCAAACAAGTTAGTCTCAATCAACATATTCCAGTCAAGCACATTTATTCTAATTCAACAATTCTAACTAACGGTATGTTAATCAAAATTAATTCTAAAATTATGAAAGTCAATTTAAATAATGACAATTCCAGTTTTGAATTAGTTCGCGTCCACTTAACTAATCCGAAAATTCACATTATTAACCACTAGGAGGTAACAAATGACTTTTTATTGGCAAACTTTTATTAAACTCATTATGGGATTTTTTGCCATGATTATTCAAATTAATCTATTAGGTAAATCCAATTTAGCTCCTAGTAACGTGATTGATCAAATGCAAAATTTTGTCTTAGGCGGAATTATTGGTGGCGTTTTATATAACTCTGAAATTACGTTATTACAATTTTTCATTGTTTTGCTAATCTGGACCTTGGTGGTCTTTACGATGAAATTTTTAACCAATCATAATCACTTAATTAAACATTTTGTAGACGGCGAACCCACAATTATTATTTCGAATGGCAAAATTTTATCTGAAAGAACTGCCAAAGCGGGGCTATCCGCGCATGACTTAGCTTTCAAGTTACGTCAAGCTGGTATCAATGATTTGAACGATATTGATAAAGCCGTTTGGGAACAAAATGGTCAAATTAGTTTTACCGTTAAAAAAGATCTCAAGTATCAATTTCCGGTCATTATGGATGGACAACTTGATCAACTCGGTTTGGAATACACTAATCACACTGAACAATGGGTCACCGACCAGTTAAACCAACAAGGCTATCAAATTTCCGACATTTATATCGCCATGGTGGACCACGAAGGACTGCGCATCTTTCCTTACGGTATTCAACATTAAGTTCTGCTAAACATAACTTTTGATTAATTGTTTATTTTTTTGAAAATTAGTCAAATAACATTACCATTATACTGTAAGATTTTCTTTTTAGTTAGTAATTAACTCACCATGCTGACTGATCATCTCTAAAAATGCTCTATAGCAGCTAAAACTGCCATAGAGCATTTTTATTTGTATTTAATCTGTGACTGACGGTTGCACGTGGACATTAACCGCTTGTGGACCTTTAAATCCTTGCGCCATTTCAAAATAAACTTTTTGGCCTGCGGTTAAGGTTTTAAACCCCGTACCACTGATAGCTGTAAAATATACAAATACCCTTTGCTGCGTTTTCGCAGTAATAATCTCGCCAATCCCCTTTTTATCATCAAACCAATCTACTGTTCCGGTAATCATTTTTCCAATCCTTCTACTACAGCTTCTGGATAATCTTGACGGACAATTTGTGCACAACGGGCACATAACATTGCTAACTGTTTGTCTTGACCAACATCTTCCTTAGTCATGCGACACCGTTCACAAACTTGACCACTAGCAGGAGTAACTTTAACCTGCACATCATCATATTCATCAGCTTGAGTTAACGGTTGGTCAGAAATATTAAATTGCGAAACAATCAATAATTGTCCAACATTAACCTTTAATTTGGTCAAAAGTTGTCTTAAATGATCATTAGGATAGATAGTTACTGCGGCTTCCATCGATTTACCAATCAATTTTTGATCACGTAAATTTTCTAATGACTTCAAAACATCGGTGCGAAAGTCCATAAATTCTTGCCAATCAGTCAAAATCTGTTCAGCATTGTCATAGTTTTCAACCGTGGGCATCTGTGTTAATTGGGCATAATCTTCAGGTTCTTTTAATTGTAGCCAAACTTGTTCCATTGTGTGTGGCAAAATAGGTGTCAATAATTTAGTTAACTTAACTGTCGCTTCGTAAATAACCGTCTGCATCTGTCGCCGGGCTAACGAATTCTTGGATTCAATATAAACCACATCTTTAGCAAAATCTAAATAAAATGCAGACATATCATTAATCAAAAATTCATTAACTTGTTTAATAATATCGACAAAATCATAATGATCATAGTTGGCCAAAACCTTAGCAACTAAGCGATCTAATTTAACAAGAATATATTGATCAACTGAACTTAACTTAGCATATTCCACTGTATCTACTTGAGGGTCAAAATCACTGGTATTGGCCAACATAAAACGTAGTGTATTGCGAATCTTCCGGTACGCATCTGACGTTTGTTTAAAGGCATCCATAGAAACAGGAACATCTGAACTGGTATCAACTGAAGCTACCCACAAGCGAATGATTTCCGCACCGAACTGCCGTTCAACATCACTAGGAACAATGACATTGCCCAATGACTTACTCATCTTACGTCCCTTAGCGTCTAAGGTGAAGCCTTGCGATAAAATCTTTTTATATGGTGCTTGACCCGTAACTGCCACCGAAGTAATTAAACTAGAATTAAACCAACCCCGATATTGATCAGAACCTTCCAAATACAAGTCTGATGGAAAATGTAGGTCCGGGCGTGTTTTCAAAACTGCTTGATTACTGGACCCAGAATCAAACCAAACATCCATAATATCTGTTTCTTTAGTAAATTGGCCATTCGGACTCCCCGGGTAACTAAAACCTTCTGGTAACAATTCTTTGGCAGATCTTTCAAACCAAACATTGGAACCATATTGTTCAAACAATTGCGCTACATGTTCAATTGTTTCGGGAGTCATGATTGCATCACCATTTTCAGCATAGAAAATTGGTAAAGGTACGCCCCAGATCCGCTGTCTAGAAATGACCCAATCACCACGATCTTTAATCATATTATAAAGTCTAGTTTTACCCCAACTTGGTTGAAAATCTAGTTGATCAATTTGATCTAAAATCTCATCCCGCATCTTGTCAATGGAAGCAAACCATTGCGGCGTAGACCGGAAAATCACTGGCTTTTTGGTTCGCCAATCATGCGGATAACTATGCGTAAAGAAGTCTAATTTAACTAATGTCTGCTTTTCTTGCAACAGTTTTGTGACCATCTTATTAGCATCGTCATAAAAGACACCTTCAAAACCTGGTGCTTCATCAGTTAAGCGTCCTTGACCATCCACTGGTGATAATACGTCTAAATGGTATTTCATTCCGACATTAAAGTCATCGCCACCAAGACCAGGAGCCGTATGCACTAAACCAGTTCCTTCATCTAAGGTAACATGATCACCCAAAATTAAGACTGAATCACGATCATAAAAAGGATGACTGGCCACTAAATATTCAAACTCGGAACCTTTATATTCACGAATTACTTGCCATTGATCCCACTCTAAAGTTTGTGCCAAGTATTCAATTCGGTCACTAGCTACCACATATTTTTTGCCTGTTGGTAATTTAATTAATGAGTATTCAAACCGTGGGTTAACGGCAATCGCCTCATTAGCTGGTAACGTCCAAGGTGTTGTGGTCCAAACTAAAAATTCCGCATCATCATCTACTACACCCTTACCATCTTTGACCGGAAAAGCCACATACAAAGACGGGGATTTAATATCATGATATTCCACTTCAGCTTCCGCTAAAGTTGACTCAGAAGATGGAGACCAGTAAACCGGCTTTTTACCACGATAAATCAGTCCGCGCTCCACCATTTTACCAAAAACCCGTACTTCTTCAGCTTCATACTTAGGTTGCAATGTAATATATGGATTATCCCAATCACCACTGACGCCTAAACGCTTAAAATCCGTACGTTGTTTTTCTATTTCTTTCATTGCAAAATCATAGCATAATTGGCGATATTGGGCCGAGGTCATTTCTTTACGATTGACACCTTGCTTTGTCAACTGTTGTTCAATTGGTAAGCCGTGTGTATCCCATCCAGGAACATAAGGTGCCCGAAAACCAGCCATTGATTTGTAACGCACAATAAAATCCTTAGTAATTTTATTCATGGCGTGGCCCATATGAATATTACCGTTGGCAAACGGTGGTCCATCATGTAACACAAAAGTTGGACAATCGGCATTTAACTTTTGCCGACGTTGGTAAATTTGATTTTCTTCCCAATCTGCTTGCCACTGGGGCTCCATTTTGGGTAAATTACCACGCATTGGAAAATCGGTTTTACCTAAATTTAGGGTTTCTTTAATTTTCATCGTTTAAAAACCTCCTTAAATAAAAAAATTCGTCCCTCAATTAGGACGAATCACTCGCTATACCACCCAAAAAGTAAGTATATAAATTACAGATGTGTAAAACAAAAGCTGATAAAGTAAACTTCGAGCGCTTGATTTGGCTTACACTATCCCAAATTCGCTGACAAGATCAGAAGTTACTTGAATCTTTTGTAATATTTATTATTGATTATCAACATTATTATTTGCTTTGTCAACTACTTTTGTCGAATCTTTCTTTGGAACCAAATCATCATAGTCGTCATTTTTAATCTCTGCCGCTACTTGATCCAATTTGTTTAAGTAATTCTGTACAGTTGTATGAATATTATCAACTAACGTTTGATTATCATCCGCAGTTAACAATCCTTGCCAAGACTGCGAACTTAATAAATGCTGTTGCTCATCTACAACTTGTTGTAAAGCTTGGTAACTTTCAGCCATTTGCTTTTGCAAAGTCTGCGTTTGTGTGACTAAATTTTGCGCCTGAGTTTGGGCGTCTTGAATAATTTGGCGGCTTTGTTGAATTGCTTGATCAACCATATTTTCAGTGTTAGTTCGCGCTTGGGCAATTACTGTTTGAGCTTGTTCATCAGCTTGTTTTTTAACCTGATCAGCAGCATTTTGGGCAATAATAATGGACTCATTAACTGTATTTTGTAAATCATTAAAATAAGCAATTTGAGCCTTGGAATCCTTGAGATCATACTCTAAACGATGATTGGTCTTAAGTTCCTCACTATAATCTTGGATAATCTGTTCCAGAAAATGATCAACCTCATTTTTATCATAACCACGCAACTGTGTTTTAAATTCCTGAGTTTGAATATCATGGGGAGTTAAAGTCATACTAAAGAGCCTCCTTGGTTTTAATTAACTTAATGCTGATAAAGCTGAACGTACAATTGCCAATAATCCTTATTTTGTCCCAATAAATCAACAATACTCAATTGTCCCTTACCACGCACACTAATTGTATCACCAATTGTCAAAAGATAGTCACTGCGTTTTTCATGCTGCCAATTAATGGATACTAAACCACGCTGCACTAATTCTTTTGCCTTCTGACGACTCAGTTTAAAACCCGTACTGAGAATTTGATCTAAGCGCATGGAATGGACATTCAGAGTTAACATTGTATAGTCATTTTTAATTAATAATAGCTGTTGCCAAGATATTGGCTGCAGCCCAACCGTATTTTTACCGATTTGGTGTACCTCATTGACTAATAAGTCAGTAAGATTTGTCTCAGAAACAAATTGCCAATTAGTCCCATCAGTAATGATATCGCCAAAATTGTTCCGGTCTAACCCCAGATTAAGCAGCTTACCTAAAATTTGGTGGTGCTGTAAATCAATAAATTTATGATTAAAATTAATTTGAAATAATTGTAACTGTAAATCCGTGGACTGAAAAGGAATATAAGGCGGTACTACCAGTAATCTTCTCCGTTGGGCACTTTGAAAACCACCGGACCAATATGGAGTTAATTCTGTAAATTGCGTCAATAATTGATTTGCCAAGCGCTGCTCATAAGGATTCAAAAACGGACTCAATTGTGATTGATAGGTTGTCATGGCCGTTTGCATGAGCGATTGTAATTTAAATAAAATTGCCTTATTCTGCGAATTAAAATCCATTAAAACAACCGTACTATTAATTGCTTAACTAAACCAATGACTAAAAAAGCCCAAATTGGTGAAAAACTAAGGCCAAAGATCGGTGGAATAATCCGATCAAAAATACCTAAAAAAGGCTCCACTAATTTTCTCAGCCATAAGCCTAATTTTGATTGGGCAGCTCCGGGCAACCAAGTTAACAAAGCCCAAATCACAATCAACCATTCATAAAGATCTAACAAATTTACTAAAACAACTGGCAGACCAGACATTAAATTGGCCACGTTAACTTAACCTCAACTTAATCATTAAAATCCATCGTTATATTATCAATCTGAAAATTCAAAGGTGTATATAAAAATACCCGCTCATCAATCTGACGAATATCACCCTTTAAGGCATAAACCGCACCCGTTAAAAAATCAGCAATTCGCCGCATTTGCTCATCATTGACTTGTTGAAAATTAACAATAACGGCATTTTGATTTAACAATTCTTGCGTGATTTTTTTAGCATCCGGATAGGAAAGTGGCCGTGCAATTTGAATTTCACTTTGTTTGGCTACTTTGTTGGCATTTAACGCCACAATATTATTATTTTTAGATGATTGTTCTGCTGGTTCTTTTTGAGTTGGAATCTCAGAATCATCATCTAAACCAAAAAAACTAGCTAATTTTTCAAAGGCCATTTTAATATCTCTCCTTAGTTCTTAGGATTGTGTCTTAAAAAAGGAGGCATGGAATCATCGTCTTCATTATCCGTATCATTTAATACATTGGATTGTCGGAAAATATCAAAGTCATTCGTTCCAGACTTTGAACTATGATTTTGATTAGAATTATCACTACCAACTCCCCAAGCATCCAATTGTTGATCTGCATTATCTTCTGTTGCAGTCGTTGGCGTCGGCTTTTTAGTTACAGCTGCATTTTTAGAACTTTGGTGTTCATCATCAATTCCCGTTGCGATCACCGTAACCTTGACTTCATCGCCCAAACTGTCATTAATAGAAGTTCCAAAAATAATATTAACGTCTTCTGTAGCCGCTTCAGAAACAATACTTGCTGCTTCTTGCGCCTCAAATAATGATAAATCAGGACCACCAGTAATATTTAATAAAACTTGCTGTGCGCCATCAATCGATACTTCCAATAATGGTGAAGAAATAGCTTTTTTAGTAGCATCCACAATCCGGTTTTCACCATTGCCTGTACCGATACCCATTAAGGCTGAGCCTTGATTAGACATAACTGTTTTGACATCTGCAAAATCCAAGTTCACAAAACCGGGCGAAGTAATCAAATCTGAAATACCTTGAACACCTTGTCTTAAAACATCATCCGCAACATGTAATGCTTCATTCATCGGCGTCTTTTTATCAACTATCTCTAATAAACGATTATTAGCAATAATCACCAAGGTATCAACATGTTGCTTTAATTCCTCAATACCTTGATCAGCAAACTTCGCACGTTTGGGTCCTTCAAACATAAATGGTCTGGTAACAACACCAACCGTCAAAGCTCCGGAATCTTTAGCCACCCGGGCAATCACTGGGGCGGCACCCGTACCAGTGCCGCCACCCATGCCAGCAGTAATAAAAATCATATCTGATTCTTTTAATAAATCAGAAATCACATCTTCACTTTCTTCTGCGGCTTTTTGACCAATATCGGGATCAGAACCCGCTCCTAATCCTCGTG
Source organism: Bombilactobacillus sp. ESL1197 (assembly GCF_058107145.1). Taxonomy (NCBI): domain Bacteria; kingdom Bacillati; phylum Bacillota; class Bacilli; order Lactobacillales; family Lactobacillaceae; genus Bombilactobacillus; species Bombilactobacillus sp. ESL1197. Next base: position 120,198 of record NZ_JBYLTY010000002.1, on the reverse strand, counting down.
TTAACTTAGGTCCTAATTGCAATCTAGTATTAGCTTGTGAAAGATCTAAAGCTTGCATGTCAGTATTAGCTGCAATAAAATCAACGCCCTTGATATTTTCTTCAACCATTCGATTAACAGCATTACCACCGGCACCACCAACACCAATGACTTTAATTACTGCCGAATTTTTTTCTTTCCTGTCCATTGAACTGTCCATTCTAACAAATTCCTCCTGATCTGCCTCACGCTTTTTTAATCAAAAAAACGACTCCAAAAGTTTTTAATTTTTTCACTAGTTGTTCTTGATTTATGCGATTTTTCTTTGACTGGCGTTGTTTTAATATTGTCTAAAGAATCAGGACGATTTGTATCTGCTTTAACTGCTGTCATACCTTTAGAAGTATGAACAACATTATAAGCAATCAAATCCAAATCATTTAACCCTTGTGCATATAATACCAAACCTAGCCCTTCAGTAAAAGCCGGATGCCGTAATCCCATTTGTTCCGGAATAAATGTTTTAGTTTTCATTTTTAAAATTTGCTGTGCTAAAGTATTGACTCCCGCCATTTCAGCCAAACCACCCGTTAAAATGACTCCACCTGGTAAATCTTGAGCGTGAATACTAGTTAATCCTTGCTGCAACCGTTGAAAAATTTGTTGCATCCGTGCAGCAATAATCGAAGCTAAGTACTGACTGGAGATGTTTTGCGGTTGATCTTGACCAACGACTTCCACGGGGATGGTTTCTTCTGCCATTTCTGCTCCCACATCAGCATTACCATAATAATGTTGTAACTTTTCAGCATTGTCCAACGTTGTATTTAAAACCACAGAAATATCGTGAGCTACCAAATTACCGCCTTCTGGATCAATCGCTGTAAATTTCAATTTATTATCATGAATAATGGAGGCCGAAGTTTGACCACCACCTAAATCAATAATTACTGCACCGAAGTTACGCTCACCTTTATCTAAAGCTACCTTACTCAAAGCCAAAGGCGCTAAAACTTCATAAATAATATTTAAACCTGCTTTTTGAATTGCACGCTGCATATTATGAATGATAGATTTCGGTAACGCATATAAAATGCCATTAAACTCTAAGCGACTACCAATCATGCCGCGCGGATCCTTAATATTTTTAAAACCATCTACACAAAAATTATCTGGTAACAGCGCCACAAATTCTAATTCAGGGGTCAAAGTTTGGACCATGGAAGCTGTAATTACTTTTTGCACATCAGCAGCAGTAATCTCTTTAGAGGGTTCATTTAAAGCAATCATGCTATGTGCTTTAAATATTTGTAAACCATTAGCAGGAAGACCAACCACTACATCGCTGATTTCAGTATTAGATTGCGAGGCAGCTTTTTTTACGGCTTCACCAATCGCTATTGCTGCTTGATCAATGTCCACTATCGTTCCGCGATTCATTCCTTGCGAATGGGCACTTCCCACGCCAATAATATTAGCTTGTGAGTTTGTAACATTGGCCACCACTACTTTCATTGACGTGGTTCCAATGTCTAAACTAACAATGATTCGTGAATCATCCATTCTATGATCCTCCTACAACATTTTCAGATTTACTAATGGATAAACCTATTAAATTAATGATACCAAAGTTTTTAGAACTATTCCACCTTCAGACCTGCTGTACCAAAAGGTTTTGAATAAGCCCCCACTTCCAAATTAATAACACCATTTTTAGACATAGTTTTCGAAATAGCAGGATAATATTTGAGTTTAGCAGCTAAAGTGCGAATATCCCCTACGACCAAATTACCATCATTCATATATAAGTTGACCCGATAGGGATGTTCCTTCGTATTTTTACTACCGTGAATTTCTGAAATATCACTCCGTAAACTGGGCGAGCAAGACAGGTATAATTTAACTACTTGCTTTAACGTAACTTTAGTATTCAAGTTTTGGTAAACAGGAAAATTACCAATGGGTTGTTTCAACTTTTGATTAACTAATTGCTGGTTCTCCAAAACACGATAATAGCCTTGCTTTTTTGTAATAAAACCGACGGTTTGATATTCCTGAACTGTAAAAGTTAATTGATTAAATTGTTGATAATGATAACTGATTTTTTTAATTAAAGGCACTTTGGTTTTAATCTGCTTTTCAATTTTGGAACGTTCAACTAATGTCTGCAGCACTAACGTATTTTTATCAATTCTGGAGGCATCAATTACTTGTTGCGCACCTAAATAGTTAACTCCCACAACTGAAATTTTTTGGACATGACCCAACGGCGAAAATAAATAGCCAATCATTAAGATTAAGCTAACTAAGCCTAGCATAATTAAACTGCCGGGTAATATTTTGCGCAACCGCTGGTGATAAGTCTGCGACTTAGTGGCTTCCGATTGTGAGCGATGATATTGATTTTTAAATTGTAATAATTCATTGGACTTATTTTTTTTCATCAATCTACTTCTCAGTAGTAATCAAGTCTAATAAGACCTGAATTAACCGATCACTAGCATCAGCTACACCCAATTGGCGGGCATGCATGGACATTTGGTGTAATAGTTGAGAATCATTTACTGTTTTAGTCAACAATTGTTCCAAACTGAAAGCGGTCAATTCTGATTCAGGTAACAACAAAGCAGCATGCTCTTTGACCAATGATTGGGCATTCTTAGTTTGGTGATCGTTAGTGACATAAGGACTAGGAATAAAAATCGCTGGAATTCCTAAAGCTGTTAATTCAGCAATGGAGGTCGCACCACTGCGCCCAACGATCAACGCTAAATCAGGTAAAATAGCTGGCATATCATCAATATAAGCAACTACTTGCACATTGGCGGCCAGTTGCTGTGGCAACTGCGAACGTACCTTATCATAATGTACTTGACCAGTTACAAATAAAACTTGAAATGCTGCTTGACTGAAATAATCCCAGCTAGCAACTACTGCTTCATTGATTGGACGAGCCCCACGACTACCACCAAAAATCATAACAGTAGGTTGTTTTGGATCCAAACCAAATTCTTGTAAGCGTTGATTAGGTTGCAACTTAGCTACTTCTTGTGCCCGAGGATTACCCGTAAATACTAATTTAGATTTTTCCTTAAATTGTCCTACCACATCCTTAAAAGCATACGCAATCCGATCCACAAAATGCCCCAAAAATTTATTAGTTAGACCAGCCACTGAATTTTGTTCATGGATGACCGTCGGAATTTTTTTTAAGTGGGCGGCTAACACAATTGCACTAGAAACGTAGCCCCCAGTCCCTACTACAATATCTGGTTGAAAATCAGTAACAATTTTTTTAGCTTGCTGAATACTTTTAGCAAATAGCCATAAAGTTTGAACATTCTGCCAGGACAATTTACGCTTGAAACCTTGCAGACGCAAAGTTTGAAACGGAATGTTTTCTTGCGTAATAATTTTTTGCTCTAAGCCTGCCTCAGTGCCGACGTACAAAACTTCGCTCACTAAATGTCGTTCTTTCAATCGCTTAATTAAAGCTAAAGCTGGATAAATATGTCCACCAGTTCCGCCACCAGATACAATTATTCTCATAATTAACCATCCTAATTCAGTTTTTCAACATCACTGATAAATTGATCGCCCCGTTGTTCAAAAGTTGCAAATTGATCCCAACTAGCAGCTGCCGGTGATAATAACAAAACATCCCCTGGTGCCGTTAATTGATAAGCTAAAGGTACCGCTTCATCTAAATTATCAACTAGTTTAATAGTTGCGACTTCCGCCTTTTGTGCGGCCTTTTGCATTAAATATTTCGTCTGACCGTATAACACAATGGCTTTGACATGACGTAATTGTTCAACTAAGTCATCAAATTCAAAACCGCGATCTAATCCACCGGCAATTAAAACTAATGGTTGCTTAAAAGCTTGCAATGCCACAATGGTTGCTTCAATATTAGTTGCTTTAGAATCATTATAAATTTTACGACCATGTAATTGTTTAACAAACTGAATCCGATGCTTAACCCCTTGAAAAGTAGTTAAAACTTGTTTAATAGCTTGATTCGATTTACCCATTAACTTAGCCACAGCAATCGCTGCTAAACAATTTTCAATGTTATGTTGTCCGGGTAGCACAATTTGATCAACATCAATGATTGCTTCTTGTCGGAAATAGAGTGTCTGCCCTTTTTGATAAGCTCCTTGTTCACTAACGTCCAACCGTGAAAAAGGCACTACCTGTGCTTGGGTTTGCTGGCTTAAAGTTCGCCATTCTTCTTGATCAAAATTCACCACAAAGTAATCGTCTGCAGTTTGATTTTGTGTAATTTTCATTTTGGCCCGCACATAATTCTCTCGCGTTTTATGGTAATCCAAATGTGCTTCATAAATATTGTTCAGTACCGCAATCTTCGGACGTAACTTGGTAGTGCCTAATAATTGAAAACTGGACAATTCAACTACAATATCGTCAACAGGAGTTGCTTGTTGCACAACCTGCGAAACAGGGATGCCAATATTACCTGCTTTATAAGCGTGTCCCGCTGCCCGTTCTTGGTCTAAAATTAACTGAATTAAAGTCGTCGTTGTGGTTTTACCATTAGTTCCAGTTACTCCCACAAAAGGTGCTGACGAGACTTCGTAAGCCAGTTCCGGTTCTGTAATAATAGGAATATTGCGTTCCATTGCCGCCTTGACTAAAGGTAATTCATACGAAATACCCGGATTTTTAACAATCAAATCAAAATCCTGCTCAAGTAATGAAACTGGATTACTACCCGTAAGCACTTTCAGTCCTCGATCCCGTAATTGTTGGGCTTCCGAACTGTCTTGTTGATCATTAATAGTTAAAGTTGCACCTAATTTGTTTAGTAATAATGCTGCATTAAAACCACTTTTGGCCAAACCCAAAATTAGCACTTTTTGACCTTGATAATCATTAATCTCTTTCATTAAGTCCTCCTTAACTCACAAATATGATTATATAACTTAATGCTGCCAATAGACCAACTGCCCAAAAAACTAACACAACTTTCCATTCTGACCAGCCTAACATTTCAAAATGATGATGAATTGGCGACATCTTAAACACTCGATGCCCTGTTGTTTTAAACACAGCTACTTGGATCATCACACTCGCCGTTTCCACAACAAATACAATTCCAATCCACAATAACGACCACGGTATTCCTAACACCAAAGAAACAGCTGCTAAGCCAGCACCTAAAGCTAAGGAACCAACATCGCCCATAAAAATTTTAGCCGGTTTATGGTTAAAAATCATAAAGCCAATCATTGCGCCAACAACACTTAAACAAGCTACAACAACATCAAAGTTAGTTTGTTTGTATGCAATATAAGCATAAGTCAAATAAGCAATGATCGTTAATCCAGTTACTAAGCCATCCAAACCGTCCGTTAAATTAACTGCATTAGAAAAGCCAACCAACCAAACTAGCATAAAAATTACATAAATAATCAGAGAATGAAAAATATAACCAAAAAATTGTAAATCTGTTGGTAATTGATAGTAAAGATAGAGTCCGCAAAAAACTATTGCAAATAACAGCTGTAATAAGGATTTTTGCCAAGCCAATAAACCTAAATTACGATGATTTTTTAATTTAATAAAATCATCTAAAAAACCAATTAAGCCAAACAGTAGGAGCATTAAACTAATCAGCATCAAGGAATTAGTAAATAATTCCAACCATGTTCCAACCCAAATATTAGTCAGCACCATCGCCAATAAAAAGATCACGCCTCCCATTGTCGGGGTACCGGCTTTATATTCTTGCCAACTAGGACCTTCTTCACGGATTTGTTGACCTTCACGATTAGACAACATCACCTTGATAAATAGTGGCATAAAAATTACTACCAAAATTAAACTGCTAATTAATGGGATTATCATTTTACCCAAATTCATTTCTCAATCCTCGCTTTATTTTTGTTTCAGATGAATAACTACTTCCTTCACACTATTCAACACTGCCTGCGGTGGCACACTTTGCCGCACCGCATAACCTTGACCTTTAATCACGATCTTTTTACCAGTAATATCGGCTAATTTTAATAAATCGTTTTTCGACCAACCATGAACATCAGGCATAGTCATTGCGCCATTGGTTAACAAAATGACACGTTGATCAGGTGTCACAGCTGCTTTAGCACTCGGCAACTGTTGGACTACCTTGGAACCGGTGCCGACAATACCAACCTTTAACTGTTGCTTTTGTAGCGCTTGTTGCACCGTAGTTAAATTTTGATTGGATAATTCAGGCATCGTAATTGCAGTATTATCCGATTGTACATTTTCTATTTTACCGGTTCCTAACAATCGTTGCATCATCGGATTAAAGACTTCAGACAACATTTGTTCAGGAGCCTTAGTCATCACACTAGGTTTCTCCATCGTAATATAAACTAAATACTTAGGTGATTTGGCCGGTGCTAAGCCAGCCACCGAATATAGATAATCATTACTGCCAGTTAAATAGCCGTTAGTCCCCGAAATTTGTGCTGTCCCCGTTTTAACTGCAACATCTTGACCAGGAATTTTATAAACTGTGCCCGTACCGTAACTATCTTGGACCACTTCGCGCATTGCAGCTAGAACCTGTTTAGTCGTTTGGTCCGTCACTGGCTGTCCAACTTGTTTGGGTTTAATCGTTTGAACAGAACCGTTATTGGGATTTTCAATGCGACTAACTAGTTGGGGCTGCATCATTTTGCCATGATTACCAATTGCGCCCAAAGCTTGCACCATTTGCATGCCGGTAACCGAAACACTTTGACCAAAAGCAGTAATGGCTTGATCAGAAGCATGCTGAAAATTAATTTGACCAGCTACTTCACCAGGCAAATTAATATGCGTTAACTGGCCAATTTTAAATTTATGCATATATTTTAGCCAAGTTTTCGCACCCATTTGTTGCTCCAAAGCAACCATTCCGACATTACTCGAACGTGGAAAAGCTTGATTAAAGGGGATCTCGCCCCACCCACTGGTATTCCAATCATGGATAGTTCGTCCGCCAATAGTGATTGCCCCGGAACGATAATATTGATTAGGATTGTAATGATGTGAGTTAATAGAAGCTGCCAAAGTCAAAACTTTAAAAACTGATCCTGGCTCATAGCTATCTTGTAAATTAATATTTCGCCAAGAATGCATCAGATTATTCTGAGTTTGGGGATCAAAAGTCGGTCGCTGTGAAATAGCTAAAATATGTCCTGTTTTAGGATCGGTCACAATAGCCTGCATGGATTGAGGCCGATATTCTTGATAAACCTTGGTCAGTAACTGTTCTAAATAGTGTTGATAATTAACATCAATCGTCGTATAGACGTTATCCCCTTGCACTGGCAGCACTGTTTTCTTATGCGTTTGTGGCAGTGTATAACCTTCAGGATCAGTATAACGAACCTCATAGCCATTTTTACCTTGTAAAATCTTATCATAAAAACTTTCTAATCCCATTAGGCCTTGATCTTTGGCGCGCTGAGCGTGACGACCAACTTGTGCTAAACCAATCGTATTAGACGCAAAAGTGCCGTTAGGATATGATCTATCCGGTACTGCATCAAAATAAACCCCCGGGAGATGGTGTTTCTCAATTGCTTTTTTAACACTCAAACTAATCTTTTGACCCGCTAAACCAAATTCCACTTGAAACACATGCCGGTTTTGGGGGTGCAAGATTTGTAAGATTTTTTTCTGACTCAGTGGAATATACTGACTCAAAACCTGAGCCGTATGTTTTTTGTTTTGAACATATAGAGGTTTACCACCAGCTCCTTTATATGTATGATCCAAAACAACAAATAATTCGTACGATTGATCACTATAAGCAATCTTAGAACCATCATCCGCATAAATATTGCCCCGCTTAGATGATAGAACTCTTTTATGGCGGTATTTTTGCTCTGTGCGCCGTGTTAAGTCAACACTACCGACATGCCCACTCAGTGCGATGTAACTAAACCGCACCAAGCAAACTATAAAAAATAAGGCAATGACAAGAAGGAAGAATCGGCCGATAATTCTTCGATCACGTCTTGCCTTGCTGATATTGATTTTGTCATTATTAGAATTAAACTTTTGACTCATTTAGAAATATTCCTAATATTATCAGAATGTAACTGTAAATTGTGTTTTTGAGCAATCTTTAACAGTCGACCTGAATTACTTAACTCAATAATTTCTTGATGTAAATCTGTGTTCGAATTTAATACTTTTTGGGTTTGTTCAGCCAGGTCCTGGGCATGATGCTGCTGAACAATTGTCTGTGTTCGTAAATGAACCAAACCATACATCATGATAATTACGATTAAGCCAATTAAACAAACCAAACTTTTTTCAAACCCGGAAAAAGGCACACTTTTAGTGTTTAATTCTACAGCTGTTTGTACTTTATTAGTTTGAGTTTTAGTTTCAGTTAAAGAGTCTAATTGACGTACAGTATTGGGTTCCATTCAACTATCTCGATTCCTAATCTTGTTTATTTAATCTTTTGAGCTACTCGTAAATGCGCACTATGAGCACGGTGGTTTTGTTCAATTTCAGTTGAACTAGGTAAAATCGGCTTTCTGGTAATAACTTTCAATTCTGGTTGCATTTCTGGAGGAATAACCGGTAAATCGCGTGGAACATTAACTTCACTGTGACGCCGAAAAACCTGTTTCACAATTTTGTCCTCTAATGATTGAAAAGTAATGACACTCAGAAAACCGTTTAATTTTAACAAATCAATCGCCGCTTCTAAAGATTGATCTAACGATGCTAACTCATCATTAACCGCAATTCGTAAAGCCTGAAAAACTTTTTTAGCAGGATGCTTCTTCATTTTTCGACGTGCTGGCGCTGGCAAACAAGCTTCGATTAAATCAACTAATTCAAAGGTCGTTGTGATTGGTTGGTTTAAACGCTGCCGAGTAATTGCCTGGGCAATGCGCTTAGCAAAACGTTCATCACCGTAACGTTGAAAAATGTTTGCTAGCTGAGCAGCTGAATAAGTATTAACAATTTGATAAGCATCTAATTCTTGGCTTTGATCCATCCGCATATCTAATCGCGCATCGTAGCGATAACTAAAGCCACGTTGAGGATCGTCAAACTGTGGTGAAGAGACCCCCAAATCGTATAAGATCCCATCGACCGTCGTAATACCTAACGCTGCTAGCTGCTCTTTTAAATCCGCAAAATTAGCCATCACTAATTCTAAATGATTATCAGTTTCTTCATTAGTTGTTTGACGTAAAGCTTGACCTGCTAAAATGGCTTCTTGATCACGATCAAAAGCAATCACTGTTAAATGATGACCCTGACTTAATAAATAACGTGTGTGACCGCCACGACCAAAAGTGGCATCAATATAAACACCACCATCATGAACTTGTAAAGCATCGACAGTCGGATTTAAGAGCACTGTTTTATGTTGGAACATAATACCACCTAAAAATAATTATTAATATAAAAGTAAGATTCTACATTAAAGATAAACCGAACAATCATTTAATTAAAAATAATTTTGTCACAAATTATCTGTAAAAAAAAATAACTCACTACTATTAAAAGTAGGTATATTGGTCCCACTTCTCTGTATGAATGTTACCACAATCTCACTTTTAGCACCACTAATCAGTAAAAAATATTCTAATTTAGTCTTTTTTGTCAAAAAACTATCGCTAATAGTCCGAACATATGTTCATGATTAGTGATAGTTGCTTTTTTCTGAAGATTCAAGTAAGATAATTCCAATATGAAAGATTTCAGGTGAAGTTTTTTGAAGAAAAAAAAGAAAAGTGTTTTTACTATAATTACGCAGATTTTTGTTTGGGCCATGATTATTGTAACCATCGCTGGTGTAGTAATTCCTGCTGTCATGGGTGGTTTCTAAACTGACCAGAAGAAAAGGATGAGGTCGTATAAACTTCATCCTTTTTTATATTACTACAAGTTTACTCAGAAATATCTTGTTGAAACCATTTCTCGCTCAATTTTTTCAATTGACCATTGGTTTTTAATTTCCGCAAAGTTGAATTAATCAAATGCTGCGTCTGCGTATCTTGTTTGCGCATCCCAACTGCAAAACTTTCAGTGGGAAACGGCGTATCCAAAATTTGAAATTGCTGTGCATTTTTAGTATGGGCTAAATAGTATTCAGCAAACACCCGATCAAATAAAAAGCCCTGAATTCGTCCTGCTTTTAAATCCAAAAAACCATTTTCGATATTATCATACAAAACCGGCGTTTGATTTTTAATTTTATTCTTCAATAAACGCGGTTGCTGCATTAAATCGGAATAACCCACTGAGCCAGATTGGGTTCCTAAAGTTTTTCCCGTTAATTGCTTAATTTGGTGAACCCCTGAAGCCTTTTTGACAACGATAACTTGTTCATCTTTTAAATACGGCCGTGAAAAGGCAACTTTCTTAGCACGTTGCGGCGTTTTAGTATAACCATTCCAGATTAAATCAATCGTTCCGTTGCGTAATTCCGTTTCTTTCATGGACCAGTCAATCGGTTGAAAAATAATTTTTCGATGAATGGTTTTGCCAACTAATTTGGCCAGATCAACGTCAAAGCCAGTTAATTGGCCCGACTTTTTCACAAATCCCATAGGTACATAAGAATCATCCAAGCCCACAATTAATGTATTATTACTACTACCAATCCGGTGCGTGTTTTGCTGACACCCGCCAACAAATACTAACAAGCTTAATAAAATTAAATATTTACAAATTTTTTTCATTTGCTTGTCCTCAACTCAAATGTTTGATCAGAAACTTGCTGAGCAAAATCTAAATCGTGCGTCACAACTAGTTGCGTCATTTGGTCGGCCTGAAATTTGCGTAATAAGTTAGTGACTTGTTGCCGATTCTGTGCGTCCAGTGCGCTCGTCGGTTCATCGTAACATAAAATTTTGGGTTCTAAAATTAAAGCCCGGGCAATTGCTACTCGTTGTTTCTGACCTCCGGACAATTGAAACGGATAAAGCTTAGCTTGCGGTGCAATTTGTAATAAATCCAACAGCTCTTGAGCTTTTTGCAGAGCTTGTTGTTTCGAGCGTTTTTGAACTTGAATGGGGGCCAGTAGTAAATTATCTAAAACACTTAAATTAGGAAATAGTCGATAATCTTGAAAGACAACCCCCACGTTATTTTGACTATGATCTTGCGGTGTAAACGGCTGTCCGTCCAAGAAGAACTCGCCGTGATCTACACTTTCCAATCCCAGAATAGTTCTTAATAACGTGGTTTTACCAACCCCACTGGGACCGACAATTGATAGTATTTGTCCGGGCAATACTTGTAAGTTAATATTGTCTAAAACTAATTTATCGCCAAAAGTTTTAGTAATTTGTTTAAGTTGTAATTTCGGTTGTTTATTCATAGTATGAAAATCTCCGTTCAATCCAATTTTGTATTAATGTCAAAACCCCTGTCATAATTAGATAAATAATACCAACTAAAATTAAGGGGACCAACGTGACGTCACGCGCTGTGGCCACATTACCTGCCCGTAATAAATCACCAATTCCTAATACATAAACTAATGACGAATCTTTGATCAAGTTAATAACTTCATTACCCATGGATGGTAAGACGATTTTGACTACTTGTGGCAAGATCACAAAGCGAAAACTTTGCCATGACGATAATCCTAATAAGGCTGTTGCTTCACGCTGATCTTGACTAACCGCCTGCAACCCCCCACGAAAAATTTCAGCAAAATAAGCTGTATAATTTAAAATAAAAGCTACGAAAGCGGCTGTCATCCGTTCAAAAACAATGCCAATCGTTGGTAATCCATAAAAAATAAAGATTAATTGGAGCAATAATGGCGTGCCCCGCATCAGCCAAACGTAAGCATCTAAAATCCAACGTAATAAATGCCAACGACTTCGTAACCCTAAAGCGACAATAATTCCGAGAATAATCGAACAGATTAAAGTCCCAATGAATAACTCCACGGTTACTTTGGTGCCACTCAATAATGATGGTAAAATTTCTCCAATATATTTCATAATTTCTCCTTCAACTAAAAAATCCCCTTGAGTTAAAAAACTCAAGAGGACGAAATTTTCCGCGGTGCCACCCCATTTTTTGCCAAACTCACATTTGACAACTTAGGCAGTTATAAACTGCACAAAATAACGGATGCTAAACCGAACGGGCTTTAAACCTTTTGACTCACAAGTGTGTTCTATGCTGTCACTAATAACTGTTTGCACCAACCACAGCTTCTCTAAATTAGCGCACATATCTATCTTGTTCATTGTCGCATAATTAAATATTTTATTTTTCATTATGATGAAATACTCGTCGCCAAAAACCGTCTTTTTTAGCAGTTGCTTGTTCTTGATTAAGACTAATCTCATTTAATGGAATTTGATCACCGAGAATCCGGTGAGCCAAATTCTGATAACCAACGGCCGCTGGATTATCAAGCTTCTCCTGCAATATTGATTGACCTTGATTAGAAGTAGCGATTACTTCATCATCGTCGATGATAACACCAATTAAAGGAATTGACAAGCGGTTTACGATACTTTGAATATCCATAGACTTACCATTTTTAATCATCTGTAAGCGAATTCGATTAATAACTAAATGCAGTCCGTAAGTTAAATTAGATTGCTCCAATAAACCGACCACCCGATCAGCATCACTAACCGCTGCCACCTCCGGGGTCGTGACCAAAATTGCACTATCAGCTACCGCCACCGCAGCTTTAAAACCCGTTTCAATTCCTGCAGGACAATCCAAGATAACAAAATCAAAATTTTGTTTTAATTCAGTAATAATAGTTTTAATTTTGGAGATATTTAAACTAGACTGTCCAACATTTTGTGAAGCAGCCAGTAACGAAAAATCTTGAGGATGATCGGGATGTTGAACCAACGCCTGCATCAAGTTAACGCGATCATTCAACACGTCATCCAAATCATAAATAATCCGATTACTTAATCCTAAAATAGCATCAAGATTACGCAAACCAACATCCAAATCTACCGCGCAAACTCGCTTACCGGCTTGTACTAAAGCTAAACTTAAGTTAGCACTAGTTGTAGTTTTACCGACACCGCCCTTACCGGAAGTGACAACAATTGACGTTCCCATCAAACTCCCCCTAATTTAAAATAATTTCCATTTGTGGTCTAATCTTCAATAATTGATCAAGTGAAGCTGTTGTTAACGAATGCAAATCGTTGACATAGAAAAAAGACTTAGCATCAAACTTCGCATCATCAATATCCGACACAATTTGAATCAAATCACAAATTCGAACTTGACTAGCATGCGTCATATCACCCACGACCACAGCTGTATCATTATTTGGATAACCCGCACACACAATTCCTTCAATAGAACCGATTGCAAAAACACTACCAGCAGCGCGAATTTGTGCGCCTGCATGGACGTCACCTAATAACAACACATTTCCCGGGTAATTCATAATTTGTCCAGAACGGATAATCCGCGTTTCTAATTTCAATTGTCCTTGAAGCAAATGTTGTTGTACAACACTTTTAGGAATCACCTGACTGATAATTTGCTGTAACTTAAATACTGGAAACTGCGCAATCACCGCTTTTAAATCTTTTTTTTGTTGTAAATTTAACCACCGAGTTTGAGTATCGACCGTTAGATCTAGCGATTGTTGCGTGGGAGTCTGCGTTTGAATTTGCTTTAATAACTCCTGTACCTGGATTAAAGCTTCTGAAAAATCACTACCGTCAATAATTTCTAAGAAATAAGTTTGACCTTTTCCCTTCAAAACTGCACTCTTCATACTAATCTCCCCACTTATTTTACATCAACCAGTCTAAAACTTTGGTCAAAGGATAATACAAAATGACAAAGAAGATGGAATTAACTAACAATGTTGGACCTAACCAATCAGTGACAAAATGCGCAATATCTACTGTAATTAAACTTAAAAAATTACCAATCAAAAATAAATAAATTAAAGAAACCGTCAAACTGATAAAGTAAATACACCATTCAAAAATAAGCGTTTTCGGCACAAATTTCCGAATCTTATTAGTCAACCAGCCCACTAGTGGTAACACAATAGTGTACAAACCAAAAATATGTGAATAATAAGAATCATAAACAATTCCTAAAATTAGAGTATACCAAAACAAGTGACTGTCCACTTGTTGATCGCGTAAAATCATCATAACAATAATGATGAGTAAGATCTGCACTGAAACTTGAAAAGACGGTAAATTAAAGACTGCAAAAAATTGCTTTAACAAGCCGTCCAAAAAAAAGCCGACTAATAATAACAGTACTTGCAAAATATATTTAGTAGTCTTATTTCTCAAATCAATCTGTTTAAACATCTCGACTAATAACCGTCACAATCGTAAAGTTATTTAAATCTGTTGCTGGTTTCACATAAACTGAAGAGACTAAGCCATAATCATCCTTTTTCATGGCAACTACCTTACCAACAAACAAACCACGAGGGGTCAAACCACCCAGACCAGAAGTAACCACTTGTTGACCGGTTTTAATGCCTTTAGTAGAAGTGACATTGGTCATAACTAGCAAATTATTGTCCTTATCGTAACGCCCAATAATTCCGCTCGCATCATTACCATGTGGTTTGACAATTTCGACCGCAAATTTATTACTTAATGATTTGTCAGTGGAAATTAAACTAACCTTGGAGTTAGTCCGATTAACTTCAATAATTCGCCCAACCAAGCCAGATCCGGACATCACCGGCATATTTTTTTTCAAACCAGCAATCGAACCTTTATTAATAATTAAATAGTTTTGCCATTCATTAGGTGATCTTGCTGTCACAGCAGCCGATATCTGATGGTAATCAGTTAACGTCTTATTCAATTTAACTTGCTTTTTTAAATCTTGATTTTCTTTTTTTAAAACACTATTTTGTGCTTTCGTTTGTGCTAAATCATCAATTTGTTTTTTCAAATGCCGATTTTCTTGATACGTCTTTGTTAAATCACTGATTTCGCTTCCCCAACTCCGTACCGTATTAGCAGGATAAGCTATCACGTTACCAACAACACCAATTGTATCATTTCCTAACTGATGGATGACTGATGGTTGTGACTTACGATCACTAAAAGTCACTGAAGCAGCAATCATGCCGAAGGTGGCAATGACTACTAACATGATGATAATCAACTTTTTATTAGAAAAAAAGTTTCGCATTGCAAACCTCCAGATAATTAAAAAAGTGGGCTACCCCACCTATTATTTATTACGCTTCATTACTTCCAGATTTTTCAGTGATTCACCAGTTCCAATGGCCACACAATCCAAAGGATCCTGTGCCACAAAAACGGGAACTTTCGTCGAATCCGAAATAACATCCGCCAAATTCTTTAATAAAGCGCCGCCACCGGTTAAAACAATGCCATGGTCAATAATATCTGCGGCAATTTCTGGAGAAGTAGCTTCCAAAGTTTCTTTAATAGCTGTCACAATTTCTTCAATGTCTTCATGAATCGCGGTCGCCACATCAATTGCTGACAAGTCAACGGTCTTCGGCAAACCACTGACTAAATCACGTCCCCGAATGCTCGTGTCTCCCAATTGTTCTGCACTTTGTAATGAAGCTGAACCAATTTCAATCTTGAGTTGTTCAGCAGTCCGTTCGCCAATTAACAAACTGAATTGTTTACGAACATATGCAATGATGGACTCATCAAATTTATCACCAGCCATTCGAATAGAACGACTCGACACAATGCCACCTAAAGAAATAGTTGCCACATCAGTGGTTCCACCACCAATATCGACCACCATGCTACCGGTTGGATCCATAACTGGTAAACCAGCACCAATGGCTGCAGCAAACGGTTCTTCAATTAGATAAGCTTCCTGAGCACCAGCATTTTGTGTAGCTTCAATAACTGCTCGTTTTTCTACTTCAGTGACGCCGCTAGGGACACAAACCATCACATCAGGTTTGGTATTGCCTACTGCTTTATCCAAAAAGTACTTCATCATGGCTGCAGTTGTATCATAATCTGCAATAACCCCATCTTTCATCGGCCGAATGGCTTTAATACTTCCGGGAGTTCTGCCAATCATTGCTCTAGCTTCAGCACCTACAGCAACGATTTCACCAGTTGCCGTCTTCTTGGCAACTACTGAGGGCTCACGCAAAACAATTCCTTGCCCATCAACATAAACAATTGTATTCGCAGTTCCTAAATCTATACCTACTTTTCGTGACCGCATTCCAAACAAAACACTATCTCCTTAAATAACAGTACTTAGTCTATCTATTAAAGTATATCATACAAAAATTTAATTCAAAAATATTTATTGCATTATCTTTACAATAATTCTAGTCGTTGAAAACTGCTAAATTGATCGTCGCCAATAATCAAATGATCCAGCAATTTAATTCCCAGCAAGTTACTACAATTTTGTAATCTTTGTGTAAAAATAATGTCCGCGGTAGATGGCTGGAGATTACCACTCGGATGTTTATGCGCAATTAACAATTGACTGCAAGGTAGTTGTAAAGCAAATCGTAAAATTTCGCGCGGTTGCGCAGCTGCTTGTTGTAATGAACCTCTAAAAATAATTTTTTCTAATAACAACTGACTTTGATTATTAAAAAAATAGCCGATTAACTCTTCATGTTGTAATTGACGCCATTTCGTTAATAAATGCTGCGCTAATTGTGCGATCGTTATTTTTTCTCCCACAACTAACTGCTGCTGGGCTACCAAACGTTGGGCTGTTTCCCAAAGAATTTGAAATTGAATAATTAAATTCGAATCAAATTGGCGCCATTTAAAATCAGTAAAATTATCTAATACTGCGAGATTTTTAAAATCATTACTTTCAAAAGCCACCATTTGCACAAAATGTTGCACTGTTTGTTGGTTAGTGTCACCAGCTAACAGCCTGACCAATAATTGTGATAAGGTTAAGTTTTGACCACCGCATTGCGCGAGTCGTTGCTCTAAGTTCATTTTCTTCACCTCAAAATAAACTATGCAAAATCAAAACTTTTCTTTGTAATAACGCAACACCTCTCCGGCAAAATGTAGTGAGCCACAAATTAATAAGATCTCAGAATTTTGTAAATCATGAAGTGCTTGTACTAACGATGTTTGCCATGATTCAATAAAAGTTGCGCTGGCCGGTAAACAATAATCTTGAGCAGTCGCTGCCCGGGCTTCTGGCATACTAGTCACCACAATTTTTGTAGCTACCGTGGCCAATTGCTGTAAAATTTTTTGATGCTGTTTATCATTCATCGCAGCATACAAAATTTTTAACGAACGGTTTTTCCTAATAGGCTGTAAATCATTGATTAACTGTTGAATGGCTGCTAAATTATGTGCACCATCAACAATTACCAAGGGCTTACTTTGTAAAACTTGCATCCGTGCTAACAAACCGGGCACTTTTAAACTAGCCCGAATGACTGCCGGCTGCGGATTAGAAATTAACAAATGATACGCTTGTAATGCTAAAGCAACGTCAATAATTTGTGATTGCGCACAAGTTTTTAATTGCAAATCTTTATAAACAAACTGTTTATTGGACCAAGTAAAATTAGTCTTTTGCACAGCTTGAACGTGAATATCAGTTGCTTGAAAATCCTTTCGCCAACTATAAACTGGGGCCTTTAATTGGTGCGCCCGCTGTAGAAAAACTTGTTGCACAGCAGGAGTTAAAGCCCCCAAAATCACTGGCGTCTGGGGTTTAATAATTCCGGCTTTTTCTTGAGCAATATCCAATAGTGTCGGACCAATCAAAGCAGAATGATCCATGGCTACATTTGTCACAATCGATAGCTCAGGTGTAATCACGTTGGTTTTATCATGTTGTGCCCCAATTCCGACTTCAATAACACCATAATCTACTCTTTCTTGGACACATAATAAGAACATCATCACTACTAAAAATTCAAATTCAACTAAATAAAACTGCTCATCTAATTTCTGTAAATCACTCACTGCTTGTTTGACTTGATTAGTCAAGGCAATAATTTTTTGAGGAGTGATCGGCTGACCATTAATTAAGAAGCGCTCGGTAAAGTCTACTACATATGGTGAAGCAAAAGTGGCGACTTTTTGATGACTCTTCACTAATAATTGTGTTAAATAATAACAAGTAGTCCCTTTACCGTTAGTTCCTGTGACATGGACAGTTTTGATTTGATTCTGGGGATTATCAAAGTAGGCTAAAGCCCGCTTAACAAACATTAACGTATTTTGTTGATGCAGGTGGGGCAAGCTGTGAATGTAATCTAATGCCGCTTGATAATTAGTAATCAATGTCATTACTCCTTTTTTACTACACAAAAAAGAGGCGAGACCAGCGTGCCTTTCCACCGCTATGCTTATAATCACAATCGTTCGCCAGAAGCCTTTTGTGCACTTGGACTACAATTAGTGACTAAGACCTTGGTCTCAACCTCTTATCGTTATCTTTTCCAATAAAAACTAATTATTTTTCAATTCTTGAATGCGCGCTTGAATTTTAGCATAGCGTTCTTGATTATCTTGCAACTTATTTCGTTGTTGTTCAACCACTGCTTGGGGTGCGTGATCAACGAATCCTTGATTACTTAACTTTTTATTTAAGAAATCAATATCGACTTGAATCTTAGCCAATTGCTTTTCTTGGCGCGCAATTTCATCTTGCACGTTGACTAATTCCGTTAATGGTACATAAACCTCTGCTCCATCAACAACGGCACTGAACGCTAATTTGGGAGCCGTTAAATCAACGGCAATTTGTAAATCTTTAGGATGGCCTAAGCGTTCAATATAGTCTTGGCTAGCTTGAATCAAAGCTAACTTCGTTGTATCTTGCGGCTTAATTAAGATGTCAATCGGGTTCGCTAAGGGAGCATTGGCCTCAGAACGGATCTGGCGAATGGCTTTAATAATCGCAATCACAATTTGCATTTGTTCCACTGCTTGGGGCCGTGCCAATTCTTGATGAACTTGTGGATATTTTGCAACGACCAAAGATTGACCCTCATGTGGCATCGTTAACCAAATTTTCTCAGTGACAAATGGCATAATAGGATGCAATAAACGCAAAATTTGATCTAAAACATAAGCTAACACATAGCGTTTATTTTGTTTCTTAGTCTCATCAGTTCCGTTGAGCGTGGCCTTACTAAATTCGATGAACCAATCACAAAATTCATTCCAAACAAAGTTATACAGTGCGCGACCGACTTCACCAAATTCGTACTTATCAGACAATCGGAGAACATTTTCTACGGTGGAATTTAATTCTGACAAAATCCATTGGTCAGCTAAATCTAGTTGTTGTGCTTGAGGCATAGTATTTGGTGCCGGAGTATCGGCTAAATTCATAATTACAAACCGACTAGCGTTCCAAATTTTATTAATAAAGTTCCAAGCAGCGCCCACTTTTTCGTAACTAAATCGCGTATCCTGCCCAGGCGCAGAACCAGTAATTAAGAACCACCGGAGTGCATCAACACCATACTGATCAATGACATCCATTGGGTCAATCCCATTACCTAAAGACTTACTCATCTTACGGCCTTTTTCATCACGCATTAAGCCGTGAATCAAAACATCTTTAAAGGGCCGTTCGCCAGTAAACTCTAACCCTTGAAAGACCATCCGTGCTACCCAGAAGAAAATAATATCATATCCAGTAACTAAGGCATTGGTTGGGAAATACCGCTGAAAATCAGCACTTTGTTCATCTGGCCAACCTAAAGTGGAAAACGGCCACAATGCACTAGAGAACCACGTATCCAACACATCTGGATCTTGTTCCCAATTTTCGGCATCTTTGGGTTCAGTTTCGCCTACGTACATTTCACCAGTAGTTTTATTATACCAAGCGGGAATGCGATGTCCCCACCATAATTGCCGAGAAATTACCCAATCATGGACATTTTCCATCCATTGCTCAAAGGTATGTTCAAAACGCTCAGGCACAAAGTGGACTTTGCCGTCAGTTTGTTGATTTTTTAACACCATCTCAGCTAAGGGTTTCATCTTCACAAACCATTGAGTGGATAAACGGGGTTCAACTTGCACTCCAGAACGTTCTGAATGCCCAACACTATGAGTAATTGGTTCTTCGCTAAGAAGATAGCCCTGATCCTTTAAATCTTGAACCATTGCCTTACGCGCCTCAAAACGATCCATTCCCGCATATTTACCGGCTTGCTCATTCATTGTTCCATCAGCGTTCATGACATTAATCCGCTCTAGATTATGACGATTACCGACTTTAAAGTCATTAGGATCATGTGCGGGCGTAATTTTAACCATCCCAGTTCCAAATTCAGGATCAACATAATGATCTTCAATAATTGGTAACTTGCGACCAAATAATGGTAGAATCACTTCCTTACCCACGATATCTTGGTAGCGTTCATCTCCCGGATACACTGCAATTGCCACATCTCCCGGCATCGTTTCGGGACGCGTTGTCGCAATTTCAATAAAACCGGAACCATCAGCAAACGGATACTTAACATGATAAAAAGCTCCAGCATCGTCTTGATGCTCAACTTCAATATCTGACAAAGCTGTTTGTAATTGGGGATCCCAATTAATAATATACTCACCACGGTAAATCAAACCTTTGTTATAAAGGTCAACAAACACCTTGCGCACCGCTTTTGATAATCCTTCATCTAAGGTAAACCGTTCGCGGGAATAGTCTAAGGACAAGCCCATCTTAGCCCATTGTGAACGGATAATTTGAGCATATTCTTCTTTCCACTTCCACACTTCATCAACAAAGGCCTCACGCCCTAAGTCAAACCGAGTCTTACCTTCTGCACGCAGTTTAGCCTCGACTTTGGCCTGGGTCGCAATTCCGGCATGATCCATTCCCGGTAAATATAATGTATCAAAACCTTGCATTCGTTTTTGACGAATCAAAATATCCTGTAAGGTTGTATCCCAAGCATGTCCCAAGTGTAACTTACCAGTAACATTTGGTGGTGGAATAACAATCGAATAAGGCTTGGCTTTTTTATCACCGCTGGGCTTAAACAAACCGTCATCCACCCATTGTTGATAACGTCCCGCTTCAACTTCATTATGATCATATTTAGCGGACATTGTAAATTCTTCAGACATATTTTCAACTCCTAAAATAAAAAAATCGTCCTAATTACTTAGGACGAATGTGGGCATACGCGGTACCACCTAATTTAAAGTCAATGACTTTATCTTAATTTGATAACGGATTCCCGGTCATTCAGACAAGCTCACAAGTTACTACTTTGATTAGTTCACCGACTAACTCTCACTATGATAGTCTCGCTGTAAATCAACTGCTCAAAGCCTCTTGCTCATTGCTTTTTAATATTTATTTAATAATAAGAAAAAAAAGTTAACACGTCAAGTTTTATTACAGCAAAGATTCGATTTCTTCATCCTTTTGTTGTAAAAAACTATCAAATGGTGTGATGTTAGTTACTTCAATTCCAGCCAAGGCCCGTTTAATTAGCCCATCAACATCTAACAACGCTTCATATTGCCGGGCTTTTTGTAAATTAGGCTTAGTTTTTGGACGTGGTGGTGCAAAAATAGTACAGCAATCTTCAAATGGTTGAATTGACAAGTCAAAAGTATCAATCTCTTCAGCAATTTTAATGATTTCAGTTTTATCCATCGTAGCAACCGGACGGACAATTGGTGTCGTTGTCACATCATTGATCGCTGCCATACTCTCTAACGTTTGAGAAGCTACCTGCCCCACCGACTCACCATTAAAAATGGCCAAGCCTTGACGTTGTTGGCGAATCAAGTCTGTCAAACGTAACATAAAACGCCGTTGAACAGTCATCAAGTATCCCTCAGGAACTTGCTGCTTAATCGTTTCCTGAATTTCCGTAAAAGGTACTTGAATAAACTGAATATGACCAGCATATTTGGCTAACTTCACAGTTAGATCTTTTGCCTTTTGTAAAGCATGTTCACTCGTATAAGGCGGACTATAAAAATGCACCATCTCAATATCAACACCGCGTTTTAGCGCCAAATAACCAGCAACTGGTGAATCAATTCCCCCTGATAACATTAGCTGCGCTTTACCGGCGGTTCCTACTGGTAAGCCGCCCGCGCCTTGATAGGTCTGACTGGATAAATAAGCTCCGTCTACCCGAATCTCAATCCGAATTTTAATATTGGGCTGGCGCATCTCTGCTTGAATATCTGGTAAATTTTCACTGACAAAATCGCCTACAGCCAAATTAATCTGATTCGTATCATACTCAAACGTATGATCGGCCCGTTTAGTAGTAATTTTAAAAGTTTGCGTTCCGCTATATTGCTCTTGAACCATCGCTAAAGCTAGTTGTTTAATGGCCGTTAAGTCCTTAGCAATCCGGACACTGGGTGAAAAATTTTGAATGCCAAATACCGATTTTAACTGCTGCATAACGCCTTGAGCATCAGCACCATTTAAGGCAATATGCATGCGATCTCGTTTGGGATGAATTCGTACTTGCGGATACGGATGTAAAACTTTTTCGACATTGCCATGTAAACGGTCAATAAAACTCCGGCGGTTTTTGCCTTTAGTCGATAATTCTCCGTAGCGTACCATAATTTCTGTATATTCCATAAATTTGTGGCTCTCCTAATTTAAAACTTGAAAATGTTGATAAATTTTATCTAGTGCTTCAATAAACTGCTGCATTTCTGCAACTGTATTCATTTCATCCAAACTCACTCGTACCGCACTAGTCGCAATCTGATCTGGAACGTGCATTGCTTTTAAAGTAATCGATTCTTCACCGTTTCGTGACGAACATGCACTAGTTGTGGATAAATAAATATCATACTCTTCAAAAGCATGCACAATCGTTTCACCACGCACACCCTTGAGCGCAAAACACAAAATATGCGGTGCAAAACTATCATCCATTTGTGAAAAAATAACAGCATTTGGTAATGTCTGTAAATGATCAAATAACATCTGTCGCAACTGTTGTTGTTTTTTAGCTTTAGCTGCTTGATCAGTTGTGGCTAAACGCCAAGCTCTGGCCATAGCGGCAATCGCGGGTGTATTTTCTGTTCCACCACGCCAATTCTGTTCTTGACCGCCACCATTAATTAGCGGCGCAATTTTCCGTTGCTTTTTGGCATAAATAAAACCAATGCCGCGCGGAGCATGAAACTTATGACCTGAAAAAGTAGCAAAATCAATCCGAGGATGCATTAATTGTGAACGTAAATTTTTACCAACTGTTTGTACAGCATCCACATGAAAATGAACATTAGGATAAGCTTTCAGTAAATCACCAATCGCCTTAATCGGTTGAATTGCGCCCACTTCATTATTCACGGCCATAATCGTTACCAAGATCGTGTCTTTACGCAATGCTTGTTGAACATCAGCGACCTGAACATGACCGCTTTTATCGACCGGTAAGTAAGTGACCTCAAAGCCTAACTTTTCTAATTGATGCAAAGTATTAGTCACCGCGGGATGTTCAATTTGTGAGGAAATAATATGTTTTCCAAAAACCTGCTTTTCTAAAGCAGTCCCCTTAATAATCCAATTGTCACCCTCGGAACCACCGCTAGTAAAATATATTTCATCACTATCACAACCCAAACTAGTGGCAATTTGGTGGCGCGCTGCCTCTAAAATTTGGGTCGACTTATCTCCTAAATGATGCAAACTCGAAGGATTGCCCCAAAAATCATGACTCACCTGTTGATAAGTTTTTAAAACTGATGGTTCAACTAAGGTGGTGGCACTATTATCAAAATAAATCATAAAGCTTCAACACTCCCAATCCCAAGAAAAAAATCCTAACTACGAAGCTTAGGACTTTTGAGGATAATCTGAATAATACAAATCTTCAATTCGTTGCACTGCTCCTGGCTCAACTTTCTCTAAAGCTGTAGCAATCGTTTGTACGGCCTGATGATAATCAAATTCTTGATCATACTGCATCTGGGCCTTTTGAGCAGCAGTTTTTACTTCGGGTACCGTTGCAACATATCTATTAGCATATTGTAACAGGCGCCCAGTAATTTGTACATCAGCAAGTAATTGCTGGGTTAACTGTTCAAAATTATTTAAATCTTCTTGTGTCACAAATAATTGCTTGGTCAATTCTTCAACATCTATCGGCAATTGTTTTAACATTTTCCCGACTTTATTAACTTCCTTTGTAACCATGGCAGAATATTTTTGATAGTCTTTCGATGTTCCAGGCAAGTGCAAAACAGCTACTTGGCGTTGTAAATGATCTAACTTAATCGTAAATTCTTGATAAGAATTAGTTGCCACAGATCTGCCATCTACTAAACCATCTAAATTTTGCTCAATCTTAATTTGTTGTTGCTCGATATCTTGTAATTGTTGATTTAATTGTTGTAACTGTTGCCAAACCTGGGAAAAAATAGCCTGTTCATCCCGAATCAATTTCAATTGCTTTTGATATTCAGTTTTAATCTGAGCAATTTTTTGTGAATAGGAATTGGCTAGCTGCCGCTCGCCTTCATTCACAACGTACTCGTCTAATAACTGATTAATTTTTTGTTTGAGTAACCGATTTTGACGTTCAGCATGCCGGATAAAATCGCCAACTACTGGTTGATTACGCTGAACTTTGCGTTTATCTCGCCATTCCTGTGTAATTCGATGATATAAATAGTCAATTTTATCCTGGACTTGCTGATTAAGCTGATCAAATTCGTCAAAATTTAATTTCACCAGTAACAAATGCATTTGTTGCAGTAATTGCTTAATGTCTTTTAATTCCGTACTAATCTGCGGATCAGTCATTTTGATACTGGTAAATTGCATCTTCTTTTCCGCTGCTTGTAACTCTTTTAATTGTTCGGAATAATCAATCTTTAAACGCTGTTGCACTTGTTGTAATTGTTGCTGATAATTGGCTAAAGCAGCTTTAATTTGTTGTAGATCTTGTTGGGCCGCCAAAGCGTCACCTTGATTAATTTTATCTTCAATGAGTGCAAATTGCGTCATGATTTGTGTTAACTGTTCACTTAAAGGGACGACCAAATCAGCTAATTCTTCACGATCATTTAACAACTGTTGTTGTTGTTGAACTTTGGTCTGCAAATCTTTTAATGTCGTCTGGTTTTGTTGAATACTTTGAAATAATTGTTTTAAGCCCTTATTAGCAGTTAGTAATTTTTGCTTCTGCTCCGTAAGAATTTGTGTCAAATGCTTCAATTGATGCCAAGCCGTTAACACCCGAAAACTCGCATTCTTTTCTGAAATACTAATCAACTGTGTTTGTAAATCTATAATTTGGCCTTTGCTAGCTTGATAAGCTGAACGATCTTTTTGAAAATGATCTAAACTAGCGCCAGTTAATTTTAAATCGGCTATTTGATCCAAAATAGTATCTAGGTTGTCTTCTTTGAGCTGATCAAATTGTGCCGTTAACTGATTAATAGTTTTTAAATTTTTCTGATAAAAGTAAATGATACCAATGATCATCACAACGATTAAAATAATGACTAAAATAAAAAATATCAAATTTAAGCCTCTCATATGAACATTAATTAGCAATTTATTTTTATTATAACAAATAAAGCTATCATTAATCCTTAAAAAAGTCTTAAAATCTATTCTACTATTATTGTAGCCATTAATCGTGTTGCTTAAAAGCTTGACTTTTTCTATTAAAGTAACTAAAATCAACTGCGTGTAAAATAATTGCAGCACTGAGTGACAAGCTCGTCAACAGTTAATAGCTCGAATGTTCAATTGTGTAACCTCCAGCTGCAAAAGGTGAAGATTGTAATATTAACTGCACGAATGTTGAACTCAAACGTTCATTATTTTACTCCAATCAAAATTTTGGAGGAATTTTTTATGCGTTATACAGGCCCTACTTGGAAAAAGTCACGTCGGTTAGGAATTTCTTTATCTGGCTCTGGTAAAGAATTAGCTCGTCGTCCTTATGCTCCGGGACAACATGGTCCCAAGAATCGGAACAAGTTATCAGAATATGGTACTCAATTACAAGAAAAGCAAAAATTACGTTTAATGTATGGTTTAAATGAACGTCAATTTAGAAATGTCTTCTTACGTGCCGGTAAAATTCGCCAAGGTAAACATGGTGAAAACTTTATGATTTTATTGGAAACTCGTTTAGACAGCATTGTTTATCGTTTAGGTTTAGCAACTACACGGGCACAAGCACGTCAGTTGGTTAACCATGGTCATATTACTGTTGACGGCAAACGCGTTGACATTCCTTCTTATGAAGTTCAACCAGGACAAGAAATTTCTTTACGTGATCGTTCCAAAAACTTACAAGTTGTCAAGGATGCCTTGGAAGCTAACGTAGCACGTTTACCATTTGTAGAATTTGACGAAGATAAAATGACTGGTAAGTTAATTCGTTTACCACAACGTGATGAATTAGCTCCAGAAATTGATGAATCCTTAGTCGTTGAATTTTACAACCAAATTTTGTAATTTACTTTTGTTCCACAAAAAAAAGCAATCTTCGGGTTGCTTTTTTTTGTGAGAAAGGATCATAATTTGAGTCAACCTCTTGCTTATCGTATGCGTCCTAAAACCTTATCTGAAGTAGTGGGACAACAACATTTAGTCGGCCCTGGTAAAATCATCTGGCGTATGGTGCAAGCTAAACTTTTATCATCCATGATCTTATATGGTCCACCCGGGACCGGCAAAACCAGCATTGCTAGTGCCATTGCTGGCAGCAGTCAATATGCTTTTCGCCAACTTAATGCGGCCACGGACTCTAAAAAACAATTACAAATTGTAGCCGAGGAAGCCAAGATGAGTGGCACGGTTGTTTTGCTACTGGATGAAATTCACCGTTTAGATAAAACCAAACAAGACTTTTTATTACCTTTGTTAGAAAGTGGGCAAATTATTTTAATTGGGGCCACCACCGAAAATCCTTATATTGCTATCAATCCCGCAATTCGCAGTCGAACCCAAATTTTTGAAGTTAAACCGCTCAGCGCTTCTGATATTAAACAAGCTATTCAGCGTGCTTTAAGCGATCAAGCTCAAGGACTAGGTCAATATCCTGTGCAAATCACCGATTCTGCTATGGAAATTTTAACTACTGCTACCGGAGGCGATTTACGGAGCTCATTAAATGGATTAGAATTGGCAGTCAAATCGACTCCGAAAAATGAGCAAGAACAAATTGTTATTACCGCCGAAATCATTAGTGAATCCCTGCAGCGTAAAACATTAACTGCTGATAAAAACGGTGATGGTCACTATGACGTCATTTCAGCTTTTCAAA
Organism: Bombilactobacillus sp. ESL1197; assembly: GCF_058107145.1. NCBI lineage: Bacteria > Bacillati > Bacillota > Bacilli > Lactobacillales > Lactobacillaceae > Bombilactobacillus > Bombilactobacillus sp. ESL1197. The sequence goes on along the minus strand of NZ_JBYLTY010000002.1, from coordinate 92,999 downwards.
AATCGATTCGTGGTAGCGATACAGATGCGGCATTACATTATTTGGCTCGTTTACTGGCAGCTGGTGAATTAAAAACAGTCATTCGTCGTTTAATGATCTGTGCGTATGAAGACATCGGACTAGCTAATCCTCCAGTTTGCCAACGAACAGTAGTTGCTTGTCAAGCAGCCGAGCAAGTTGGACTGCCAGAAGCTCGAATTCCCTTGGCTGATAGTGTCATCGAACTCTGTTTAAGTCCCAAATCAAATTCGGGCATTAATGCAATTGATGCGGCATTAGCCGACGTTCAAGCCGGTAAAATTGGCACTATTCCTGATGATCTCAAAGATACTCATTATCAAGGTGCTCAGCTCTTGCAGCATGGTTTAGGTTATCAATACCCACATGATTTTAAAAATGATTGGGTGGCTCAACAATATTTACCTACTAAATTAAAAGGAACGCAATATTATCACGCCAAAAATAATAGTCAATATGAAACTAATTTACAAAAGACTTACCAGCATTTGAAAATATTACAAAATAAATCCAACAAGGCGGACCAGTCATGATTAAACTCTTAATTGCTATTTTTATTATTATTATGCTAATTTTGGCAATATTATTAATTACTACTAAAGATCACCCTTTCATTGCTGTTAAACAAGAAAATTTACCACAATTAAAAAAAGTGGCTCTCATTACGGCCACTTTCCTACTTTTAGTCAGTTTACTGGGAATCATTCTATTAATTTGGGCACCACTTGATTGGAATTTAGCGACTTTAGTCATTGGTAGTTTAATTGTCGGTGGTTTTTCTTTAATAGTTGTCCAACTAGATAAGTAACTCACATGTGCATTTTTATTATAAATCAATTAAAATAGCTATTGTATCGCAGATAAGTTATTAGGGGGGATTTGATGTTACAAAATTACCAATCCATTTTAGTACCAGTTGATGGTTCTTTTGAAGCAGAAATGGCATTTAACAAAGCTGTCGAGGTTGCCAAGCGTAACCAGGCCGCATTAACAATTTTACATGTTGTGGATACGAGAGCTTTTCAGGATGTTTCTAGTTTTGATTCCTCAATGGTAGAACAAGTTTCTCAAACTGCTCAACAAACCATTGATGAATATGAACAATTAGCTTTAAAAAAGGGCGTTACTTCCGTCAAAACTTCGATTCAGTATGGTGCACCCAAAACCAAAATTGCCCGCACTATTCCGAAAGATTTAAATATTGACCTAATCGTCATTGGCGCTACTGGTTTAAATGCTGTCGAACGTTTATTAATTGGTTCCGTCACAGAATTTGTCACTCGCAATGCTCCTTGCGATGTCATGGTCGTGAGAACCGACTTACAAAATCAGACTATTAAAGAACAGCCTGGCACTGAATCAAAGTAAAAATTTAACAACTAAAAAACACTTTAGTTAATATCTGCATCAATCATCTTAGATATTACCCTAAAGTGTTTTTTTAATTGTTACATCATTATAAAATAAATTCATTTCAATTCGTCTGCTTACTTAAAATCGTTATTACTAAACATGTAGCTCTTATAATGATAACGCATTGACATAATGATTCCAATTCCAATCATATTACCTAATAGTGCAGAACCACCCTGTGAAATAAATGGTAATGGAATACCCGTCATTGGTAATAAACCAATACTCATACCAATATTTTCAAAGACATGAAATAAAATCATCATAATGATCCCCGTGGAGACATACGCATAAAATTCATTTTTAGTATCGAAGGTCACTTTTACCATTTGTGAAATTAACATAAAATAGATCAAAATTAAGCAACAGGAGCCAATAAAACCAAAGTTTTCACCCATAACTGAAAAAATCATGTCCGACTCTCTAACAGGGACATAGACATTAGAATGGTTAAAACCCTTACCCCATAATTTACCAGAACCAATTGCTTTTAAGTTTTGCCACAATTGATAACTAGAATTCGAAGTATCTCCTGACGGGTTTAACCAAGAATCAATTCTTTCAAACTGATAAGCATGAAAACCTAAATGACTCAAAAACTGCCGTCCATCACCAGTCGACACTAAATAAATGGCGCCACCACCTAAAATTCCTACAATGGCCACCAACGTTAGCAAAATGCGCCAATCAATACCGGAGACTAACATGACACCTGCAATAATGGCTAAGAAAACTAACATCGTCCCAAAATCTTTTTGTAAGAGCATCAATAAAATAACTGGTAAGGACCATAACAGAATTCGCCCAATTAAAATTAAATCACTGTGCAAATCATGTTTAGGATAAGCGTGATTATGAATCGTTACCACGCGCCCTAACATAATAATAAAAGCTGGCTTCATTAACTCCGATGGTTGAAAGGAAAATGGACCCAAAGCAAACCAACTTTTAGCGCCAGTCTTCACCGCATATTCACGACTATAAAAAAACAATACTGCAATTAATAAACCGATACCAATCCAATAAGCATACGGAGCAATACTCCATAATTGTTCTGCATCAAGGTGCATGATAATAAATACGCCGATAGCCCCAATCAAATACCAAACCAATTGCGAAAGAACCATATGCCACGGGCCACCACTTCTTAAATCGTGCGAAGCAGCTACATAAATTGAAACCAGACCAATCAAAGCCAAGAGCATTACCGAAAAAATAACCCCGTAATCAATGCGAGAATTATCTTCATCAAGATTACTTTTAGATTTACTTCCTAATCCCATAACGAATCCTCTAGTGTAAATGTAGATTAAATTGCATTAAGGCAATATTTAACGCTTCATTTAAATCCGACGCAACTAATTTAGTCGAATTGCTATCATCAATCAGTGTCACTTCAAAATGCTTGGAATCACTTTGATTGATTCGAGCAATTGTTTGGTCTTGACGTCCTTTAGCTAAAGTCACTTTCCAACTGTTGGTACCCGCTTCAACTAAGTTGACATTAAATTTACGTTCTTTTGTTCTCATAAATTCCTCTTTCATTTTTTAGGATGAAACCGCTGCGCGATAATTTCATCTTCATACTGTTCAGGATGGCGATTTTTCAATAACGTAAAATGATCTGGAACTGGATCAAATCCACCTTTAACAAAAGGGTGACATCTTAAAATCCGCGCACATCCCATAATAAATCCAAGCAAGCTACCTTCTTTTTTGATAGCTTCAATCATATAGGCCGAACAAGTCGGATAATATCGACAACTAGGTGGCAGTAAAGGAGAGAGATACTTTTGATATAACTTAATTAACCTAATTAACATGGTAATTAATTAGAAAACTTAAAGATATGAATCCAAGTGCTTGGCAACAACGGCGTTAAAGGATTACCGCCGCCAATAACAGCTCCAATCATCATGCCTAATATGAATAAAATAATAAAAGCTAAAATAATTTTTAAAATAACTTTAACTAAATGATTTCCAAATGATCCGTTCATAATTCAACCTAACGCTTTTTATTATTAGCTAATCGTTCTAATAAGATGCCAGTACCCTTAGCTACTGTATCTAATGGATCTTCAGCTACAATCACTGGAACTTGTAATTCCTGTGCAAACAATTTGTCAATGCCCTTAACTAAGGAACCACCACCAGTGAGCATAATTCCCCGATCAATAATATCAGCTGCTAATTCCGGAGCTGCCTGTTCCAAAACTGTCTTAACGCCTGCAATAATCGAATTTAAAATATCCGCTAAAGCCGCCTGAGTTTCTACTTCAGAAATAGTTACTCCCACTGGTAAGCCAGTAGCAACATCGCGACCGCGAATCGTAATTTGCTTATTAGGATCGGGTTCAAACGCTGAACCAATCTGTTTTTTGATATCTTCAGCTGTGCGTTCACCGATAATAATATTATTGTGTAATTTGACATAGTTTTGGATGGCAGTATTCATCTCATCACCAGCCAACCGCATTGATTTGCTGACTGCAATATCGCCCATGGATAAAATAGCAATATCGCTGGTTCCACCACCAATATCAATGACCATGTTACCTTGTGGTTTAAAGATATCCATACCAGCGCCCACAGCTGCTACCTTTGGTTCCAATTCTAAGTAAACATCTTTACTACCTGTCTGTTCAGCCGCTTCAATAATTGATCGCTGTTCAATAGAAGTAATATTTGTTGGACAGCAAATCATAATCGTGGGATGAGAGAAACGGGAATTAACATTTATTTCATCAATAAAGTATTGTAACATTTTTTCCGTAATATCAAAATCAGCAATTACGCCATCTTTCAGAGGCCGAATAGCCTTAATATTGCCCGGTGTTCGACCAACCATTTGATAAGCCTTCGTACCTACTGCTAAAACATGATTATCATCCGTATTAATTGCCACTACAGAGGGTTCATTTACAACGATACCTTCACCTTGAACATTAATTAAGACATTAGCTGTTCCTAAATCAATTCCAATCGATTTTGCCATTTTAAGCCTCCAAAAAAAGTCTTCACAAGATAGGATTATAACATAACTGGCTGCGCTAAATGGATATTAGCGATAAATTACAATGACTTTAAAACATAAAAATCAAATTTTGAAAAGTTTGAATTAAACTAATAAAAAAAGAACTCACAGTATATCCTAAAGCAATCGCCAAAAAGGTAATTAAAATTTTCCCTGAATTATTAGTATGATTGTGTAATAACTTATCCCAGTTTAACGTTTGAATTGCTAAAAACGCGATCCAAATAAAAAAAACGTGACTACACAAAGTTAATAAACTTTGAATTCCGACTTGTTTCACAGAAAAATCTCCTTTTAATCCAAAACTGTTTGAGAGCTAGTTGTCAAACAACTCTACTAAACTTCTATCATTGATTTTATCATACCAATCGCTAGAAAAGAAAAAATCCTCTTATCAATAAGAGGATTTTAACGATGATTATAAACATTGATCCGATTAATTGCCCGGGCCAAGGCTACCTGCGCTCGTTTAACTTCATCAATGTCTTGAATAGTCTCTGCGTGCTTGATTTGTTCTTCCGCTCGCTGCTTAGCATAACGTGCCCTGCGCAAATCAATATTACGTGCCCGTTCAGCACTATCAGCAATAATATTTAATACATTATCTTTAAATTCTAAATAGCCACCATTGACCGCAATCGCATCTTCTTGATGTTCATTGTTTGCTCGCAATACGCGTACTTCAGCAATTTTCAAAGTAGCGATAATTGGTAAGTGATTCGGCAAAATTCCCAAATCACCATCGCTAGCTCGAGCTACTACACGTTTGGAATGATGAGAATAAACTTGACCAGCGGGAGTAATAATATTGACAGTTAAGACAGAATCGTCTTCCATAACCTTAACCTCCTATCATTAACTAGCTGCTACATCATCAGTTTTAGTGGTAGAAGCTGCTTCATCAGCTGGTTGATAACCCATTTGCTTAGCTTTTTGCAAAACTTCATCAATAGTTCCAACGCTTCTGAAGGCATCTTCAGGTACATCATCATATTTACCAGCCAAAATTTCTTTAAAGCCTTTAACGGTATCTTCAATAGAAACATAAGAACCTGGCTGACCGGTAAACTGTTCCGCAACATGGAAATTCTGTGATAAGAAGAACTGCATGCGCCGTGCACGAGCAACAATTTGCTTTTCTTCATCAGATAATTCATCCATACCTAAAATCGAAATAATATCTTGCAATTCATGGTAACGTTGTAAAACATGCTGTACTTCGGTTGCCACTTCATAATGTTCTTGACCCACAATTTCTGGATCCAAAGCACTAGAAGTTGAAGCTAACGGATCAACAGCTGGATAAATTCCTTGTTGGGTTAAACTTCTTTCCAAGTTGGTAGTGGCATCCAAATGGGCAAATTCTGTTGCTGGAGCAGGATCAGTATAATCATCCGCCGGCACATAAACCGCCTGAATAGAAGTAATGGATCCCTTTTTAGTTGAAGTGATTCGCTCCTGCAACTGCCCCATTTCGGTCGCCAAAGTTGGCTGATAACCAACCGCTGAAGGCATACGCCCTAACAAAGCCGAAACTTCTGAACCAGCCTGTGTAAAGCGGAAGATATTGTCAATGAATAGTAACACATCTTGACCTTCCACATCACGAAAGTACTCAGCCATCGTAACACCAGTTAAAGCCACCCGCATCCGCACACCGGGAGATTCATTCATTTGACCAAAGACCATCGCAGTTTTAGCCAGCACACCAGATTCTTTCATTTCATAGTACAAGTCATTACCTTCACGGGTTCTTTCACCCACACCGGTAAAGACAGAAATACCATTATGTTCTTGAGCAATATTATGAATTAATTCCTGGATTAACACAGTTTTACCAACACCGGCACCACCGAACAAGCCGACTTTACCACCGCGCAAGTAAGGTTCCAGTAAATCAATCACTTTAATACCAGTTTCCAAAACTTCAGAAGTCGTATTTAAATCTTCGTATTTAGGAGCTTCTTTATGGATACTTTCCCGTTGAACATCCGCTTCAAGGGGCTCACCATTATCAATTGGTTCGCCTAAAACATTAAAGACTCGTCCTAAAGTCACATCACCAACTGGAACGCTAATCGGATGACCAGTATCTTCAACAGCCGTTCCCCGTTGTAAACCATCGGTTCCGGCCATCGCGATCGTCCGCATTACTCCATCACCTAATTCCAAAGAAACTTCCAAAGTAATTTCATTTCCTTGATTAGTCTTAACAAGTAAAGCATTGTTAATATCTGGTAAGGAGCCATCCAGTGGAAATGATACATCAACAACAGGTCCGATAACCTGAACTACTTTTCCTTGACTCATTCAAATAACTCCTTTCCTTATTCCAAAGCCGCCGCGCCACTAATAATTTCGGTAATTTCGGTCGTAATTTGTGCCTGCCGCGCACGATTATACTGTAATGACAAACTATCAATCAGATCATCAGCATTATCAGTAGCCGTTCTCATTGCAGTCATTGAAGCAGCATGTTCGGCTGTTTTGGCATCCATAATTGAACCAAAAACTACTGATTCAATATATTGTGGCACAATTTTTTCTAAGACGCTTTCCACACCAGGATCAACGATATACTCTTGGAGTAATTTGGGATGCTGTAAATCTTTTTTGTTTGCAACATCGCGTGAAATAGGTAATAATTCATCGGTCACAAATTGTGAAGTTAATGAATTAACATGATGATTATGACATAAAATTAAACGGTCAAATACGCCATCATCAAATAACTCAACGCACGCTTTCACCAAATTAGAAATAGTCAAAAAAGTTGGAACATCTTCCACACCACGATATTCATAGGCAACATCGTAGCCTCGTTTTTTAAAAAAGTCTGCTCCGGTGCCACCAACAGCAATAATTGTAAATTGGCTTTTATCATTGTGGTGATTCTTTTCTAATAATTCCATTGTTGCTTTTAAAATAGTTGAATTGTAACTGCCAACTAAACCACGATCAGAAGTAACTACCATATAAGCAGTCTTTTTCACCGGCCGCACTTTTAACAAATGATCCAGCGATAAAACCCCTTTTTGGGGGTCTTCACTTTCGTAATTATTAACTATTTTACTAGCAACTAAATGCCCCATCGTTTCTTTAATTTTTTGTTCGTATAACTGATATGCAATAGATTTCTTCTCAATTTGCGTTAATTTTGATCCCGAAACCATTTGCATCGCATGCGTAATTTGACCAGTTTTTTTAGTCGAAGAAATGCGGCGTTTAATATCCATTAAGGATTCTACCATATGCCTTTTTCCTCCTTATTACTGCGCTTGCTGTTCAGTTGAATTAGCTTGATAACCTTCAGTAAAATCATGAACGGCACTATCTAGCTTCTTAGTGTCCGGCAGATTACCAGTGGTCTTAATCTCTTTTAACAAATCAGCATGATTACCAGCAAAGTAATCACACAATTGTGTTTGATAATCAGCAACCTGATCCTCATTCAAGTTATCCATATAGCCCTTGGTTAAGGCATAAAAGATAATAACTTGTTTTTCGACCGGAATTGGATCATGTAATGGTTGTTTGAGCACTTGCATCGTCACACGACCACGATTTAATTTTGCTTGTGTAGCTTCATCTAAATCAGAACCAAATTGGGCAAAGGACTCTAATTCATTGTAGGAAGCAATATCTAACCGCAAAGTACCAACAACTTTTTTCATAGCTTTAATCTGGGCATCGCCCCCGACCCGAGAGACTGAAGTTCCCGCATCAACAGCTGGTCGATTGCCGGCATAGAACATATCACTTTGTAAGAAAATCTGTCCATCAGTAATCGAAATAACATTCGTAGGAATATAAGCAGAGATATCGCCGGCTTGCGTTTCAATAATCGGTAACGCGGTCATGGAACCGCCACCTAATTTGTCATTTAACTTCGCAGCCCGCTCCAATAAACGAGAATGCAAATAGAAAACATCACCTGGATAAGCTTCACGCCCTGGTGGCCGCCGTAACAATAGCGAAATTTCACGATAAGCCGCAGCTTGCTTGCTTAAATCATCGTAAACAATCAACACGTGTTGACCGTTATACATGAATTCTTCACCCATCGCAGCCCCAGAATAAGGTGCAATATAAAGTAGCGGTGCTGGTTCACTAGGACCAGCTTCCACAACGATTGTATAATCCATGGCTCCCATCTTCCGCAACGTTTCAACTTGCGCACGAATGGTGGATTCCTTTTGACCGATAGCTACATAAATACAAATCATATTTTGATCTTTTTGATTCAAAATAGTATCAATCGCTACTGATGTTTTACCAGTTTTCCGATCACCGATAATTAATTCCCGCTGACCACGACCAATCGGAACTAACGAATCGATCGCTTTTAAGCCGGTTTGCAAAGGTTCAGAAACTGATTGGCGATCCATAACACCTGGAGCCGGTGTTTCAATAGGACGAGTCTTATCAGTGTCAATCTTGCCTAAACCATCTACTGGTTGACCTAATGGATTCACTACCCGACCAATTAACTCTTTACCAACAGGCACTTGCATAATCCGTTTAGTTCGCTTAACTTTATCGCCTTCACGAATATCATCAAATTTACCTAAAATAATAATGCCGACATCTGTCGATTCCAAATTTTGGGCAATTCCAAATGAACCATTAGTAAATTCTAGTAATTCATTGGACATGACATTATCTAATCCATGAGCACGAGCAATTCCGTCACCAACATAGGTTACAGTACCGATTTCTTCAACTTCAAGATCATCTTGATAATTTTTTAACTGCTCTTTAATTAAAGAACTGATCTCTTCAGCTTTGATGCTCATCAAATTCACCTCTATACTTTAATTAACTATTCAGCAATAATTGGCTCATTCGCTTCAAGCGCGAATTAACACTTCCATCAATAATTTGATCACCAACTTGTACAATCAAACCACCAATAATTTGCGGATCCAAATGAATCGTTAAAATTACCTTTTTTGCAGCAAACTGGCGACCAATTGCATTTTTTAAAGCGGTTTGTTGACGATCACTTAATTCAATAGCCGTGGTTACCGTTGCTTGATAAACACCCGTTGCTTGATTATACAAGTCCTGATAAAATCGTCTAATTTCGGTAAAAGCATCTAGGCGATGATATTCAAACAATAACTGCAAAAAATTTTGCATTAACGTACTAGCATTTTGCTTAATTACAACTAATAGTTTCTGTTTTTTCAAAGAAGATAAACGCGTATCAGTTAAAATATCGCCTAAATCAGGAATTTGTTCATAAACTGCTTGAATAGCATCTAACTCTTCAAGAATTTCAACTTGTTGATCTTGCTCTGTAGCTAATTCAAACAAAGCTCTTCCATAACGGCGACCAATTTCATCCTTATTTAGTTTCATGGCTTGGATTCAACTCCTTAATGTATGAGTCAATCAAGTCTTGTTGATCCGAAACTGACAACTCACGACCAATAATCTGTGTCGCGATATCTACTGATAATTGAGCCACGTCATGTTGGACTGACTTCATCGCATCCGCTTTCGCCTGTTGGGCATCTGCTTGAGCACGTTGATGAATATCTTGTGCTTCTGAGTGTGCCTGATCAACAATTGAAGTTCGTTGATCTTCACCAGACTTTTTGGCATCAGCAACAATTTGGACAGCTTCAGCTTTAGAATTTTGTAAAGCTGCAACACGCTTTTGCTTCAATTCATCGGCTTGTTTACGCTCTTTATCTGCATAATCAAGATCACCAGTAATCTTATCTACCCGTTTATCCATCATTTTGGTAATCGGACCCCAGGCAAAATGCTTAACTAAAAGCACTAAGACAATAAAGGATACTAAGACGAATAGTGAATCACCAGTTGAGGATGATTGTGCTGCCAATAATAATCCTGGTTGCACGACCGTCATTCCTTTCTAAAGAAGTTTTTCTCGTAATTAAAAGACTAATAAGAAAGCAATAACTATAGCTAAAATAGGAACAGCTTCAATTAAACCAACACCAATAAACATTGTTGATTGTAATTTACTAGACATTTCTGGTTGACGAGCCATACTTTCAATTGTTTTGGAAATAACGTGTCCATTACCATAAGAAGCCGCCAAAGCTGCTAAACCCGCTGCGACACCTGCACCTAAAAATTTCATTTAAAATACCTCCATTATTCACTAACTACTTTTTCAGAAATATAAACCGTTGATAAAACTACAAAAACATAAGCCTGAATAGCGCCGATAAAGACAGAAAAACCTTGCCAAATCATACTTAATGGAAATGAAGCAATATAAGTCCATACTCCGTATGATGGTGCCAGACGTTTCGTTATCAAACTTAACAAAACTTCACCAGCAAAGATATTTCCATAAAGCCGTAAAGATAGTGTTAAAAAGTTTGTAAACTCTTCCAAAAGGTTAATTGGTGATAAAAAAGCAATCGGTTGTAGATATGTTTTTAAATAACCACCAAAGCCGTGCTTTTTGACGCCAAAATAATGCGATAAAACCAAAGTAATAATGCCTAAACTCATTGTTACAATCGGATCCGATGTTGGCGATTTAACATACGTTTTACCACCAACAATGATTTCAAACATTAAGCCTAATTGGTTGGAAATAAAGATAAACGCAAACATTACAAATGCATACAGCATAAATGGTTGAGCTTCACTCTTCTGGGGAAACGATGATTTAACAATATTATTCGTAAAATCAACTAACCATTCCAGCATATTTTGGGCTTTTCCTGGACGCATTTTAATTTTGCGTGACATAAAAAAGAAGGCCAAAAAAACAATCACGGCAGCTATTAATGTTGACAAGCAGTTGGCAACATTAAAAGTTAACCCACCAATTGAAAGAAATTGATATGAATCATCCAACCAGCACAACTCCTCCCTTTCATTATTTTTCATTGCCTTTTAATAAAAAGTAAGGCACATGGCTAGATTACCACCAAAAGTTATAAAATCAAAGACATTTTCTCATAAAATTCAAAATTTATTTAGTTCCAAATAAGCGATCGCCGGCGTCACCCAATCCTGGGAAAATATAACCACTTTCAGTAATTTTTTCATCCAAAGATGCTGCATAGATATCAACGTCAGGATGCGCTTCCTGTACGGCCCGTACACCTTCGGGCGCTGCTACCAAAACGACTAAACGCATATTTTGCGCACCGCGTTTTTTCAAGGCTTCAATGGCCATATTAGCAGAGCCTCCAGTGGCTAACATTGGATCTACAATCAATAAATCACGTTGATCAATATCAGGTGGTAATTTAACAAAATATTCATGTGGCTTTAACGTTTCTTCATCACGATACATGCCAATATGCCCAACTTTGGCAGCTGGAATCAATCGTAAAACACCGTCAACCATGCCTAAACCAGCCCGTAAAATCGGAATAACGGCTAATTTTTTACCAGCTAATTGTTTTTGTGTACTTTTACCCATTGGAGTAATTACTTCGGTATCTTCTAATGGTAAATCGCGGGTAATTTCATAAACCATTAATTCGGCAATTTCATTAGCGACCTCCCGAAAGACGCGAGTACCCGTATCTTTATTACGGATAATGGTTAATTTATGTTGAATTAAGGGATGATTTAATACTGTAAATTTAGACATCCTAAATTCCTCCTATGCTTTAAAATGCTGGTTACCAGCTGCTTTATTTAATCGATTCATATAAGCGATTCCTAAGTCTTGATCAGAACTGCCTTGCGCCAAAATATATTCAATTTGATCATTTAAATCAAATTGTCTTAAGGCAGCAAACAGTAAATGACTGGCTGAATTTAAAGAATCTCCCAATGAAAAAGTATCTGTTGCTTGTTGTAAATCTAACGACTGTAAAACTGAAGTAGTGGCCATAACGGCAAAAGCTTTCTTTTGTTGTTGCACCCAAGTTAATGCTGCAGCAAAATCTTGAGGCTGATCCACAACAATTACCTGGGCTTTAGGAGCATAATGCTTATACTTCATCCCCGGAGCTTTCGGAATTTCACCAGCCTGAACCTTATGATGACTAGTTTGAACTGTACCAATAACTTTGGACAATTGTTGCTCAGTTAAAGCACCCGGACGTAAGATTGTGGGCACCTCACTAGTTAAATCTAAAACAGTGGATTCAAGCCCGACGCGTGTGGCACCATCAGCTAAAATCCCCGCGATTTTACCATGTAAATCATGGTAAACATGTTCCGGTAAAGTTGGGCTCGGTTTGCCTGAAGTATTAGCTGAAGGCCCAACTAAAGGACGTTGTACCTCACTAATTAAATCCAAAGTCAATTGATTATCAGGCATCCGAAAAGCCGCCGTCTTTAAGCCGCCGGTAACAGTTTTAGAGAGCTTATGATCGGCAACTGGTAGGATGATGGTTAACGGTCCCGGCCAAAAAGCCTTCATTAAAGGCTCAGCTAAGGATTTAAATTGCACATCAGCGTATTGCCACACCATCTCGGGACAATTAACATGAACAATTAACGGATTATCACTCGGACGCCCCTTAGCTACATAAACCGCTGCTGCGGCTTGGGCATTAGTTGCATCAGCACCTAAGCCATAAACCGTTTCGGTTGGAAAAGCAACTAATTGACCAGCTTTAAGTAGTTGGGCTGCTTGTGGTAAATCAGCACGAGTAAACATTTTCGTTTCCATTATTTAATTCACCTCTTTTCGTTGAATTCGCAAAAAACGCGGTTGATTTGACAAATCACGAAAAAATTGAATTTGGTAGCCCGTGACCTGCTCTTGAAACATTTTACTAAGTTTTTCTTGTTGTTGAAAGCCAAATTCTAAATAAAGTTGGCCATTTGGTGCTAAAAATTGACTAAATTGGGCAAAAATGCGCCGATAATAACTTAAACCCTGTTCTGTGGCAAATAATGCTTGCTGCGGTTCAAACTCTAAAACTGATTGATCCATATACTTACGTTCCTCTTCACCGATATATGGTGGATTAAAAACAATTACATCAAATAATTGCTCGGCCACTGGTGCAAATAAGTCACCTTGACGAAAGTCAATTGTCAGCTGATATCGTTGGGCATTAGCCTGAGCCACTTGTAAAGCCGCTGAGGAAATATCGGTCGCAGTGACGGCTTGATATTGACCTTCCAATGCCAAGGTTTCTACCAATGCTCCTGAACCGGTACCCAGTTCTAACAAGCGGCCGTGGGGGTGCTCTTGCAAGATCTGTGCGATCATCATTTCACTATCTTGCCGTGGAATTAAAGTAGCGGCATTAACTTGAAACTGGCGGCCATAAAACCACGCTTGACCCAAAATATATTGGGGCGGTTCTCCCGTCTGAGCTTGACGAATAACAGCTTGATATCTTTGCCAAAGTTCTGACGGAACAACATCTTTTTGATGAAACTGTAACTGACTCGGCGTCCAATTAGTTAGTTCCAGTAATAAATATTGGGCAATTTCTGGACCTTGCGGCAGATTTTGAAGTATTAAAAAAGCCCATTGTTGGGCATCAATATAACTTGGTGGAACCATTTTGAATTTGCTCCAATTTTTGAGTTTGGTCTGACAAAATTAACGCATCAATAATATCATCTAATTGACCACCAATAATTTTATCTAGTTTGTTTAACGACAAACCAATCCGATGATCAGTCACCCGATTTTGCGGATAATTATAAGTCCGAATCCGTTCAGAACGATCACCAGTTCCTACTGCTGATTTCCGTTCTGCGTCGTAATCACTTTGGTTTTGAGATTCATAATAATCATAGACGCGCGAACGCAAAATTTGCATGGCTTTTTCCCGATTTTGCTGCTGTGAACGTTGATCTTGCATTGCCACTACAATACCGGTCGGTAAATGGGTCATACGGACTGCTGAAGAAGTTTTATTAATATGTTGCCCACCAGCACCGGAAGAACGGTAAACATCAACGCGAATATCTTTCGGATCAATTTCTAAATCTACTTCATCGTATTCGGGCATCACTGCTACCGTAGCCGTTGAAGTATGCACCCGACCAGCAGATTCTGTGGAAGGAACTCGCTGTACCCGATGAGCGCCATTTTCAAATTTTAATTTGGAATAAACATTTTTACCCGTAATCATCATGGCTACTTCTTTATAGCCACCAACTTCGGTTTTATTTTCATCAATAATTTCAAAATGCCAACCCTGATTTTCAGCATAGTGTTCGTACATATTTAACAAATCACCGGCAAATAAGCTGGCTTCATCACCGCCAGCAGCCCCCCGAATTTCCATAATAATGTTTTTATCATCATTGGGATCTTTCGGAAGCATCAGTAATTTAATTTTTTCTTCAGTTGCTTGTAACTGCGGTTCCATTTCTGCCAAATCTTCCTTAGCTAAAGCTTCCAAATCAGCATCATGGCTTTCGTTTAATACTTCCTTGCTCTCTGTAATATCTGATTTTAATTGCTGATATTTTTTAAATTGATCAACAACTTCTTGCATATCAGCTGTTTCTTTAGAAATTTTCAAATAACGAGGTGTATCACTAATCACTTCTGGATCACTCATCATTTCTTGCAGTTCTTCAAAACGTTCAACTAAGCCCTGCAATTGATCAAAAATTTTGTCCATTTATTTCTCACCTTCTGTTTTGATTGCTGGATGCCAATAATGCCGCCGGCAAACAGGATAATATGATTCGTTGCCCCCAATATGCACTTGTTGACCACCATAATCGGGCTGACCATTAGTTACACGGAGATTCATGATAGCTTTTTTCTCACAAAACCAACAGATTGTTTTCATTTCTTCAATCTTATCAGCATAAATTAATAAGGCTTCTGAGCCAGAAAATAAGTGATTTAATGAATCATTCTTTAAACCAAACGCCATCACTGGAATACTCAAATCATCAACTACTCGAGCCGCTTGTTTGACTTGCTCAGCTGTTAAAAACTGAGCTTCATCAATTAAAACACAAGAAATTGTTTGAGTTAAAGTTTGCGTCTGAACTAGTTCAAATAAATTATCTTGAGTCATCAATGCTAATGCGTCACGCGTTAGACCAATCCGACTAGCAATCTTACCCACACCATTACGGTTATCTAAACCACTGGTTAATAAAAGAACATGCTTGCCTTGTTCCTCATAATTATGAGCTACTTTTAAAACTTCAATTGATTTACCAGCATTCATTGCCCCGTAGCGAAAGAATAATTGTGCCACAACTTGGAACTCCTTTATTTAGATTCACCGCTTTTTATTATACGCAATTCTGAACAAACTTCTATAGATAAATACTAATCAACTATACCTTAGCAGAATTTTTATGGTATGATTTTTTTATTAATTAAAAAGGGTGTTTACATGAGCTTAAAATCAAAACTAGCAGCCACTTGCGGCAAAGTAACTTATAAAATTTTGCATGATGTTTTTCATCGCGGCAGTTCCTTACCCGGGAAATTAGCTTACCGGATTGATCCCAACGTTTTAAAAGAACTCAGTCAAGATTATCAAGTGATTATTGTGACGGGGACTAATGGCAAAACTTTAACTACTTCCTTAATTACCAAAATTTTACAGCAAGAATACGATCATCTGTTAACCAACCCGACTGGTTCCAATATGATCCAAGGAATTACATCAGCTTTTTTAAGTGATCGGCGAGATGATGCTACTAAAAAAATTGCCATTTTAGAAGTTGATGAAGCCAATGTCGAACCAATTTGTCAAGCCATGACGCCCAGCGCTTTTATTTTGACTAATATTTTTCGAGACCAAATGGATCGCTACGGTGAAATCTATACTACCTGGGACAAAATTCGAGCGGGCATTAAATTAGCACCGCAAGCTAAATTAATTATCAATGCCGATGCCGCCATTTTTCAAGTTGATGACTTGCCCAATCCTAAAATTTATTACGGCTTTGGCAACGAGCAGCAATTAACCACTGATTTACGGGCCGATTTTAATGTTGATGGCGTTCTTTGCCCTAAGTGTCATCAGATTATGCATTATCATATGATTACTTATGCTAATTTAGGCGATTATTTCTGTCCTCATTGTCATTTCCACCGACCACAATTAGATTATCAAGTGACCAGTACTGAACAGTTAATGCCTAATCAATCTAGCTTTGCAATTGATCAAACTAACTTTACCATTAATATTGGGGGCATGTATAACATCTACAATGCTTTAGCTGCTTATGCTACTGGTAGTGAGTTTAACGTTTCGCCTAATCAAATTAAGCAAGCTTTCAGCTATAATGAACAAGTTTTTGGTCGCCAAGAAGTCATCACATTAGATGATAAGCAGCTAACCATTATTCTCGTTAAAAATCCCGTGGGCTTAAACCAAGTGATCAGTACCTTAAATTCCGACGATGATCCATATAGTCTCGGATTTTTATTAAATGCTAATTATGCTGACGGTATTGATACTAGTTGGATTTGGGATGGTAATTTTGAACAATTACCATTTACCAAGATTCCCCAAGTGATTACTGGCGGTGAACGTTGGCATGACATCCATTTTCGCTTTCAGGTCGCTGGCGTTAAAGCAGAACAATTACAACATGTTCCTGATTTAGATACCTTTTTAACTAAGTTGAAACAACAAGCACCCGAAAAGATTTATGTTTTAGCTACTTATACGGCAATGTTACAATTACGCAAAAAATTAGTCGATCAAGGCTACATTAAACAAAAGAATTTAGCTTAATGGTTAGTCAAACTAAAATAGACGCAGCAGGAATCGTAAGATGATTGATCTTATTGATTCTTGGCTGCGTCTTTTTATAATTATTATTCATTAAACACCAATTGTTGGTTTTGTAAGCGTTGATACAGGGCCTGTAAAACAAGAAAAACTAAGCCAAACAAAATTAAAATGAGTTCAAATTTCCAAAATTGACCTGAAAGCATTTGATCGTTCGCAATCAAATCATTGACCTTCACAAACCAATAAGTCGGTGTTAAAGCTGCAACTTGATGCACTATCTTCGGCAAAAACTCTTGACTAATAAAAACTCCGCCTAAAAAGCATGATCCTAAAACGTAGATGGTCGAAAAACTATTCATGGTAGCTGCATTTTTAGCAATACTAGCAACCAATGAAGCTAAAGCTGTAGTTGTTAATGCAAATAAGAAAGAATTGAGCCAATAAAAACCGATTACTTTCCAAGAACTTTGTGCAAATACTTCGATTAAAATCATAAACAAGACAAAAATAATTGCTAAATAGCTCAACAAACCATTGTTAATTTGAGTACGAATTTTTTTGAGAGAATTGGGTGAACAAAAATTACGTTGATAGATTTCAAATTTATTAAATTTTAAACTTACGGTTTGAAAACCACTAAAAATGGTCATTGCTAAGCCATAAGCTAAAGCACCATAAAAAGCGGCTGCGATCGTATTTTGTCGTTGTCTGTAGTAATCATGATCATAATCAATTTGACCTTTAATCTTTAAGTTAGTTTTTGTTTTACTTAAAATTTGGGACCAGGACAATTGAGCATTATTTCTTTGATAATTAACTAGTGTATTAAAATAGCGATTAATCAATTTTCCTGCTAGTTGAGAACTAGCATTAGGAGCTAGTTGGACCTTCAGCTTAAACTTTTGGTGTGCTTGTAATCGCTGCTGCAAATTAGCCGGCAATTTAACCACGGCGTCAATTTCTTGGTAGTATAAAGCATCACTTAATTTATTAGTCGGAAATTTTCCAACTGCCTGGTAAGCTTTTTGATCTTTTAAATAAGCCTTAAAAGCCTTCACTGTCTTATTTTCATTTGAACTTAAGACAACAATTTTTGGTTGACTTAAAGAAGTGGTCTGGGTTTGGAAACTAATAAAAATCACCATCGCCATTGTCACAATTAAGCTAATTAATAAAGTGCTATAATTCTTTCGCAAAATTTTCCACACAGTTTTATAAATAGTCATAGCTCTTCCTTCTTTGTAAGACAAGATTAATCACAAATAAGATTACTAATAAAATTATCAACCACCATAAGTTTTGATAATATGCTTGCGGTTTGCGATAGGAGAATAATTGATAAAAACAATTAGTCAGTAAATTATTAGGATTTAATTGTCCCAATATCGGTAAATGAACATCAATCCAAAATTTAAAATCAGTATCACCCATCATTCCGCTCAAAAATGAATTGGTTAAAACTAGTACCAACCCTAAACTCAGTTGTTGATTTAGATTCTTTTTTGCAAGTAATTTTCCCCATAATTGACCACCAGTAATGGCTAATAAACAACCTAATGCAATCGTTACCAATAACCAACCTATGTGGGAACCAAAGCTGACTCGTAGTACCCAATGAAAGAAGCTGACAGCTATTAACATAATGATATAAAAAATGACCCAAGCAGCCACTAAATCACTGAACCAAATTTTCAAATAATTAAGCGGACTGATTTGTAGACGTATTCCACGGGCTGATTGTTGCGGTTGTTCATCATAATTCAATGTCAATCCAATCGTAAAGCCATCCATAATTGACAATGCCAATAGCGCAAAGAAATAAAAACTCAAAATACTAAAATTTCGGGGACGCGCTTGATTACTCAACCACTGGCGATTTGTCGGTAAGTTAATACTTTGTTTTTTGGCAATTTGTTGTTGAATAATTTGGTAATTTTGTAAGTAAGTCGTCAAAAAATCTTGTAAAATCCGTTGTTGGTCATCCGAATTGATAATATTTAGCCGCCATTGTCCTTGTTTAAATTCAAAACAACCGGCTATTTGGTTCGCATGTAGTCGTTGTTGAGCCGTACTTTGTGACAATTGATGCACTTTAAACAATTTTTGATGTTGCATTCTAGATTGTGTTAAAGCCTGCTTTAATAAGTGCGTATCTGTCTGTTTATGGTCAACAACTGCCACTGAAATTTGGTCTAAGTTAAACGTGGTAGCATCTTGGTCTAATTGACTAAAAGCTAATTTCATTAAGATTCCCATAACTAATGGAAATATTGCCATCCAAAACAAGAACCAACGCTGTTTAATCAATATCTTTAAACGATATTTAATTAATAGTCTCATCATCTGCTCCTTAATCGCGTAATTTACGTCCCGTGATCGTTAAAAAAACATCATTCAAATCAGGTTGTTGCATTTTTAAATTGGCATATAAAATTTGATTTTGGGTAAAATACTCCAAAATCGTTACTAAATTTTGATTCAAATTTTGATTACATAAAACTAACTGTCGAGATTGATATTCCACACGCACCATTCCTGGAAGCTTGGTTAACTGCTGCAATTGTTCAGGTGTAATTTGTGGGACTTCCATCATTAACTTAGAATCAGTTTGAATCATTGCAATTAATTGGTCTTTAGTCCCTCGAGCAATAATTTCGCCTCGATCTAAGATTACGATAGGATCACATAAATATTCAGCTTCTTCCATATAGTGCGTGGTATAAATAATGGTAGCGCCGTTTTGGTTTAACTGTTTGATGCTTTCCAAAATTTTATTTCGGCTTTGTGGATCTACGGCAACCGTAGGTTCATCAAAGAAAATCAATTCTGGTTGATGAGCAATCCCGCAAGCAATATTTAACCGTCGTTTAAAGCCACCACTTAATTGTTTGGGATAATATTTCCTAAAGTCCTGAAGTTCCACCAATTCTAAAGCTTGATTAACTAAAGTCCGACGTTTTTGCTTGTCTTGCACGTACAAACCACAAAAATAATCAACATTTTCTTGTACGGTCAATTCAGCAAACAATGCTAATTCTTGCGGAACTAAACCGATCCTTTGTTTCACTGCGTAATTAGTCGGAGTCATGATTTGATCAAAAACTTTAATTTCACCCCGATCATATTTTAATAGGCCTAAAATGCAATTAATTAAAGTTGATTTGCCACTGCCATTGGGGCCTAACAAACCCAAAATATCACCTGGCTTAACTTGCAGATTCAAATGATTTAAAACTTTTTGCTTATCATAACGTTTAACCAAATTGTGCACATCAATTATCAAAATAAGAAGCCCCCTGTTTTTGAACTTTAAATTTAATATAATAGAAGTATTCCATATTAGATAGTTACATTTATTCAAACAACTAATGACATTTGTCACAAAGGAGTCAAAATGCTGCATTCACCAACTAAATACAATCAGTGGTCACTACTAATTATTACAGTCATTTGTGGACTATTATTTTATCATCAGCAAACAACAACTACTGCAGTTATTTACCCTCTAACCAGTATCTTATGTTTAGGTAGCTTATTATTACCAGTTTCCTTTAATCCCGGCTGGATTCCACTAATCACAACTAGTTGTTTAAGCATCTGGCAACCAAATTTTTGCTTTTTTCTGCCAATGGTTTGTTTATTCACTCTACAATGGACTAAATTTCCCTGGAAATATTGTTTATTAATCATTAGTATTCCTCTTATCTGGCATTTTAACTGGACCAGTAGTTTGCTTTTGGGATTAATTTTCATAACGTTCATCTTGAATCATTGTAATCAGTTGATTCGACAACTTTATCAAGCCAATTTAAAGTTACAAGATGATAGTTTTGAACAACAAAAAAGATTGAAGCAACAAAATGTTGCTTTAAAAAGTGCTAATCAAACACAATTACAATTACAAATTGCCAATGAACGTAACAAAATTGCCCGTGACATTCACGATAACGTCGGTCACTTATTATCTAGCAGTCTCTTGCAAGTAGCCGCGTTACAAACGATCAATCAAAATGAACAATTAAAACCATTACTCATTAATTTAGAACAAACCATGAACCAAGCGTTAGATAGTATTCGTTTAAATGTTCACCAATTACAGCATAAATCCTTATCATTCCCACAAGAATTCGAACTTTTATGTAATAATTTTCAGTTTTGCTCACTAAAGTGCCACGGACAGATTTTTGTTCTTAATTCTCGGCAACAAAACAATGTTATCTTGGTTATTAAAGAAGCTTTAACTAATATTATGAAACACTCTCATGCAACTTTAGTTCAATTTAATTTTCAAGAATTACCGGCTTTTAATCGTTTACAAATCATTAATAATGGTGCGCCCACCAACTATCAGCCAGGAATGGGATTAATGGACATGACGCAACGTGCTCAAGAATTAAATGGACAAATTCACTTTCACACCAAAGCAGACCAATTTTTCATAACTTTAATTATTCCTAAAGGAGGACTAACTAATGCTCAAGGTAATCGTAATTGATGACGATCACTTGGTTACACAAGCTTTAACCACTATTATTGAAGCTGATTCACAGTTAACAGTTAGTGCTTGTGGCTATAATTCACAAGCGGCTATACATCTATACGAACAAATTCAACCTGATGTCTTATTGTTAGATATTCGCCTACCAGATCAGTTAGGCTTAAAAGCGGCACAAACTATCTTACAAAAGTATCCACGAGCAAAAATTTTATTGCTGACAACTTTTAGTGATAATGAATATATTAGTCAAGCACTGGCAATTGGTGTTAAAGGTTATTTAATCAAACAAAATTTCACAAGTATCGTGCCCGCTATTAACGCCGTTGCCAATAATCAATACATTTATGGCGATGAAATTGTTTCTAAAATCCAACATCAATGGCCCAACATTCCATCTAAGTTAGATGCTACCCATACCCATGAGTCTTTGACTCAACGGCAACAAGAAATCCTCCAATTAGTGGCCACTGGACAAAATAACAAAGAAATTGCTCAAACTTTGTTTTTAAGTGAGGGCACGATTCGCAATCAAATCAGTCAATTATTAACCAAACTGCAGTTGCGCGATCGCACTCAATTAGCTATTTATTACTATCAAAACTACTAAAAAAGACAGTTTAGATGGGATTCTAACTTAATCCTCAATAAACTGTCTTTATTTTTCCTTATTGTAAAAATAAATTCACGATTGCGTCTCTTTGACTTAAGAAAAGTTGATTGTTATTAAACGGGTGTACCCGATTACTCAACACAATTAACGCTCGCTGACGGAAGCGATCAATCAACCAAAAGTTCCCTGTATAGCCGGTATGATACAACACCCATTGTTGTTGCGCATTTTTGCGGAGATCCCAACCAAATGAACGTCCTAAATGATGCTGGGTAAAATCTTGAAATAAACCGGTCACCATATCCTGTTGAATTGGCGGTTGAGAAATTGATAATTGTCCCAGCATAAATTGCGTAAATCGGATTAAATCCGTCATAGAAGCAAATAAACCGGCCGAAGCACAATGCTGACCTAATTGATAAGCCTTAGGATCATGAACTTCTCCCTGTAACCAATGACCAGCCCGTTGATTAGTTACGACGCATTTTGCTGCCTCCGGATGAAACGTTGCTGTCGTTAACCCTAAGGGTTGTAAAACTTCTTGTTCAATGACCGTTTGTACTGGTTGTTGATAAATTTGTTCAATGATTAAGCCTGCTAAAATTGGCCCCGTATCGGTATACCGCACTACTTGCTCAAACTCAGTTGTGATCGGTAATTCTTGTAGGGCAACTAACAATTGCGATGCCGATAATTGATCACGATTAGGAATGTAACCCCGAATGCCAGAAGTGTGCGTCATTAGATGCGTCAAAGTCACACGTTGATCAGTAAATAATGGCAAATAAGTCGCTACTTTACTATCCCAGGATAATATTCCCTGTTCAATCAACTTTAGTAAAACAGTCGTCGTACCTAAAACTTTGGTTAACGAAGCTAAGTCATATAAACTGTTTTGGTGCAGTTGCGTAACTTGCGGCTGCCAAGCATTACAACCCCAACAATTTTGATAGCAATTGTCCGGTGTAATCAAAGCACAACTGACTCCAGGAACTACTTGCTCTACCACTAGTTGGTGAATTTTAGCCAGTAGATAATCTGTCCTTACTGCCATTAAAGCGCCACACTACCACTAAACTGAGAATTATATAAATCAGCATAGAAGCCGTTTTGGGCTAATAACTCGTCATGCGTGCCTGTTTCAATAATTGATCCTTGATTCATGACAATAATTTGGTCAGCATCTTGAATGGTTGATAAACGGTGCGCCACCACAAAGCTCGTCCGGCCTTTTAATAAACGCTCCATAGCATGTTGAATATGAATCTCAGTGCGCGTATCAACTGAGGAAGTCGCCTCATCTAAGATTAAAATTTCCGGATCTGCTACAAAAGCGCGCGCAATGGTCAACAACTGACGTTGTCCTTGAGAGATATTAGAAGCTTCTTCATTTAAAATTGTGTCATAGCCTTGTGGTAATTGTTGCACAAATTCATCGACGTGCGCAGCTTTAGCAGCCGCCATAATTTCTTCTTGAGTTGCATCTTCACGGCCATATTTTAAATTGTCGTAAATACTGCCGGTAAATAACCATGTATCTTGCAGCACCATCGCAAAGTGACTCCGCAAATCTTCACGCTTTAAGTTACGCGTATCCTGACCAGCTAGTTTAATCGAACCACCACTAATATCATAAAAGCGTTCCAACAAGTTAATAATCGTTGTTTTACCGGCGCCGGTTGGTCCCACAATTGCCACCATTTCACCCGGTTTAACTTGTAGCGAATAGTCTTTTAAAAGCAGTGGTTGTCCCTGATAGCCGAATTGCACATGATCCAATTCAATCAAATTAGCAGTTTCTTCGTCAGCAATATCAACATGTGTGTGCGGCATTTCTGGCTCATCCATGATGGCGAAAATCCGCTCTGCTGAAGCAACTGTTGCTTGAATCGTATTGGATAAATTAGCTAATTGATTAATCGGTTGTGAAAACTGTTGCGTGTATTGCAAGAAAGCTTGAATATCACCAATCGGCAAACGACCATGAGCTACTTGAATGCCCCCGTAGATAGCGACGCCCACATAACCCAAATTGTTCACAAAAGTCATTAACGGCATCATTAAACCGGACCAGAGTTGTGCTTTCCAAGCAGAATGGTATAAGCGATTATTCTCTTCTTCAAATTCTGCTAAAGCTTCTGGTTCATGATTAAAGGCTTTAACTACTAAATGCGCACCATAATTTTCTTCAATTTGATTATTCAATAATCCCAAAGAAGCTTGTTGAGCAGAAAAAGCTTTTTGCGATTTGGGCGCAATCAAGCCAATCACAATGATACTAACCGGAACGGTGATTAAGGCAATTAAAGTCAATTTCCAACTAATCGAGAACATCATCCATAATGTTCCGACCAAAGTGACAATGCTGGTAACTAATTGCGTAATACTTTGTTGTAACGTACTAGCAATATTATCCATATCATTAATCGCCCGCGACATAATATCGCCATTATCATGGGTATCATAATAATTAATCGGCAAAAACTTCATTTTTAATTTTAAATCCCGCCGCAATTTGTAAACCGTTTGCTGGGAAGCACGCGTCATCAAAATTTGTTGTAAGAAATTAAAAACGGCCGAACCCAAATACATTAAAGCA
This sequence comes from Bombilactobacillus sp. ESL1197, assembly GCF_058107145.1. Lineage (NCBI taxonomy): Bacteria > Bacillati > Bacillota > Bacilli > Lactobacillales > Lactobacillaceae > Bombilactobacillus > Bombilactobacillus sp. ESL1197. The sequence goes on along the minus strand of NZ_JBYLTY010000002.1, from coordinate 68,181 downwards.
ACAATTGCTAAAATTTGTTCAATTTTGCCAAAATTAACTGGGAATTGCGTAATATTAAAACCCGCCTTTTGTTTGGCTAAACCGGTCATGACACCCTTAAAGATTTCCGTTGTCGCTTCACCTAAAATCTTCGGTGTTTTAATTTGAAAAATCGTGGCTGTGACAGCCAAAATTAGTACCAAAATAATTGAGAACCAAAAATCGGATAAATACCGGCATAAACGCCAGGTGGTCTTCCAAAAGTTTTGGGGTTTACGTTGACCAAAATTTCGACGATCAGAATGATTTTTAGGCATTCATTGTATCTCCTTTCAATTGAGATTTAATAATTTCTTGATAAGTTGTATTAGATTGTTTCAACTCTTGATGTGTTCCTAAACCAACCATCTGACCTTGATCTAAGACAACAATAACATCGGAATCAGAAATTGTTGAAATTCGTTGGCCGACAATGACGACGACTTTATCTTGCATCGCTGGATCAGTTTTTAAGGCTTTTCTTAATTGGGAATCAGTTTTAAAATCCAACGCGGAAAAAGAGTCGTCAAAAATATAAATATCAGCTGGCTTCACTAAAGCGCGCGCAATCGCCAAGCGTTGTTTTTGACCACCAGAGAAATTATCACCATTTTGTTCCACCAAGGTATCTAAGCCCTTTTCAGCGGCAATAAAATCATCGGCCTGCGCAATTTTGAGTGCATGCCACAACTCGGCATCGGTTGCCTGTTGGTTACCATACTGTAAGTTTTGGCGTAACGTACCCTTAAATAAAATTGATTTTTGTGGTACCAAAGAAATAGCATGCCGCAAATCTTGTTGCTTAACTTGCCGGACATCATGACCATCAACCAAAACTTGTCCGGTCTGCGGATCATATAACCGACATAACAAGTTGATTAAGGTTGTCTTGCCAGAACCAGTTCCTCCAATAATTCCGACAGTTTGCCCGGCCTGCGCCTGAAAATCAATCTTTTGCAAGGCCGGTTGCTGCGCATTTTGATAGCTAAAAGTAACCTGTTGCATCGCTACCGCTGCACTAGCTTGTTGCAATTCTTGTGGTTGTTTTGGATCCACGATCTGGTTTTGTAATTGTAAAACTTCGTTAATCCGCACCCCGGAAGCTTGAGCTCTGGGCACGACCACAAAAATCATGGATAACATCATAACGCTCATTAAGATTTGTGAAGCATACGTCATAAAGGCTAACAAATTACCAATGGGCATCACTTGCATGGATATATACTTCGCACCCAGCCATGTAATAGCAATATTAGTAGCACTCATGATTAAAGTCGTTAGTGGATACATCACGGCTACAATGGAAAAGACCTTTTGGGCATTGTGCGTATAATCTTGATTAGCGGCCGCAAACCGCTTTTGCTCCCAGTCATCTTGGCGAAAAGCTCGAATCACGCGCACGCCAGTTAAACCTTCACGAAAAACTAAGTTCAACCGATCAGTCTTTTCCTGCATTTTACGAAACAAGGGATCCGCAAAATATAAAATCACGCCGACTACCACGATAAGAATTGGTAAGACAATAATGAAAATCTTAGTCAGCTGCTGATCTTTTTGATAAGCCATAAAACTAGCGCCTAACATCATAATTGGTGCCATAATCATCATTCGTAACATCATCATTGTGACATTTTGCATTTGCACCACATCATTGGTCGTTCTGGTAATCAATGAAGAAGTTCCCACTTGATCAAATTCATCATTCGACAAATACAAAACTTTACGATAAATGTCACTCCGTAAATTTTTCCCTAACTTTTGTGACGCTTGTGAAGCTAAAGAAACATTGACCGTTGCGGCAATAATAACCAGTAACGACACTCCGATCATTTTGATTCCCGCCATTATGATATAATGAGTATCACCTTTAGTGATCCCATTATTAACAATATCTGAAGTAATATTAGGCAAATACAAATTGCCCATTACTTGTAAAACCATAAAGAGAATTGCCCCTAATACACTCCATAGAGGAATTCGATTTTTCATAATTCGAAACATGCGCTTTAATCCACTCCCTTAATTAGAAAGGTTAATTTTATGAAACTTAAGCATCAAAATAACCACTATCTTACCACAATTTTTTTAATTATAGGACTATGTTTTTTTTATTTATTACAACAATTACCTTTAATTATTTTGCAACTAACTGCTAAAGAACACCTAGCTCCTTTCCAAATTACGTTAAGCTTTGGTCTTAGTATTTTAATAGTCATCACAATTATGTGGTGGGGACTGCAACACAGCCAAACTTTCCCTACACACAAGCTATCTAAGCCCACTTATACATTGATTGGTATTGCGTTTATCTTAGTAATCGTTATCAATTTAGTATTGCTACCATTGATGAAAACGACTGACAATACCAACGTGAATAGTTTACTCCACTTAGCCCAAGCATCTCCAGTTTTATTTGTGATCTATGCCATTTTCATTGCCCCAATTACTGAAGAGATTCTTTTTCGCGGCCTAATCATTAACTGGTTTTTTGCTGATCACTTATATCTCGGAGCTTTTATCAGCGCCGTTTTATTCGGATTAGTCCATCTCTCGAAAGACCCTATCTATTTTTTATCTAAATTCCTCATCGGTTTGTTACTCGGATTACTCTATGTGCGTACCCAAAATATTAAAAGTGATATTTGCTTACATCTATTAAACAATCTTGCAGCTATCCTGATGGCTTTGTAAAACAATGCTTGACGAACAATCGATTTTTCAGTATGATAGTTATTGTTTGATTGCCCGTTGGTCAAATGGTTAAGACGCCACCCTCTCAAGGTGGAGTTACGGGTCCGATTCCCGTACGGGTGATATTATGATTGATTAGTTTATGTATGAGCTCCCCGATATGGGAGTTTTTTTTGTATTAAAAAATCAATACTAGCTAAGCTTTTTGATTGTCAGCTAACATTTGTTCAAAAGCACTCAACTTGGGTAACGGTAACGCAAAACGTTTTTGTAACCAAGTAGCACACAAATCAAACCACAGAGCAACATCGTTTACAATTTGACTTTGCGAAGCAGCAGTCGCCTGCGTGGCCAAGCTCAAACCGTGCGCACCATGTTCAAACAAATGTAATTCAAACGGAATATTCTGTTCTTTTAGGGCTGTTGCAAATTTCAACGAATGTAATGATGAAACCAACGGATCATCCGCAGTCGCCCAAATAAAAGTAGCAGGCGTATTTTGGTCAACTTGTAAAACCGGGCTAGTTTGTTGTAATTGGTCTAATGAAGGTTCTTCTTGACCTAATAGAGCGACCATCGACGCCTTCATAAACTGCTGATCCATTCCTTGCATAACTTCTTTAATTTGTTGATTCAACATAACATAATCTGTTAAAGCATAACCTAAAATGCAAGCCGCTGGTTGTAATAAATTCTTATCGGCTCCAAAATGCTTGGTAAACCAAGCACGATGCCAATTAGTTGCGTACAAAGCGGCATTATGTCCACCAGCGGAAAAGCCACAAACGGCCACTTTTTGTGGATCCACATGCCATTTTGCTGCGTTTTTCTTGACCAAAACCATAGCCTGGCCTAATTCTAATAACTGTTGTGGAAATAATCGCTCTTTTTTCGGTGGTAAATCAACTAAATCCGGTAAATCTGCGGAACCATCATTATAAGTACTATATCGTAAAACAAAGGCATGATAACCCAATGCATTAAATTTTAAAGCAATGGGTTCCGCCTCGCGATCTGAACAATTAAAATAGCCACCACCCGGACAAATAATAATGGCAGGCCGATTACCACCATTAATAGTTTCGCTTGAATCATCTAGTAAATACGTTGTCAACGTCACTGCTGGATTATCAGCTTTTAACGAAAAAGTCTGAATCTTCATTCAAACAACCTCCCAATGATCTTCTTAATACTGAAATTAAAACTCTTATCTCTAGGATTAAACCTTGTATCATTGAGTAATCAATACAAAGTTGTCCCTGTCATTTATAATAAGCGCTATCATTTTAATAATCTAGCCAGAAATAATAGTTAAATACTGTTCATATGTTAGAAGAAAAAAACTAACTAGGTAAATTGCCAATCTAGTTAGTTCAAAATTAATTATCAACACTACTTTACATAAACCTTTTATTTACATATATATAATTAGTTCTTATTTCAAAACATTAAATCTGAAAACAATTGCGCTCACAAGACTAACAGCTTGTTTTATTGTAGTGAGTTGACTAACGACCATGTTGCTGTAGCATGATAATCTGCTTTATAGACTGGAACTTGTAATTGCCGTAAATCAAGCTTTGGACCCGCGATTTGGTGATGACTAGTATCCCACCAACCTGTTGAAATATCAGTAACCGCCTTACCAGAACCATCAACAAGCGTATGATGCTTGTCATACTGATCAATTACTGCCGGCGTTTGCGAAATGGCAGTTGGCGTACTACTACCAGCAGGTAAATATTGGAAAATGTCTGTTAATGGCGTTGTCGTTTGATCACTAGTGAAATCTGCAATCGCTAAACTGAGTTGCCAACTCGGTACTCCCGTCATGTCCGTTACTTTTAATGCTGTTCGTGTGGCATCATACGGCAAATCGTAAGCTTGCTTAGCCGTTTGTACAATCTTGGTGCCAAAGTCTAGCGTATCCGGCACAATCAAGTTCATCGTACCTGAATTATATTTCAAATCTAATTGATAAGGTGTTAATGGTAACAAGGGATCTGTAGTAATAGCTGGGAAAACTGGTGGTATTTCTAAAGCGTTAGTTAAGGTATAACGATAATGCTTTGTCTTAATTGCAGTTGGAAAATTAGCTTGATCTGTCGGATCTATCGGCTTGCCAACCACACCGACAACCGTCTTAGCAGGCTTGGTTCCATTTTCATCGGTATTAAAAATTGGTTGGTTCGTATTATTATCCAAATAATTAAGCTGAACAATACTATTCTCTGCTACATTAACTGTTGCTGCTGTTGAAGCCTGCGGATTTTCATTAGTGAATTGCCCCCCACTATCCACAGCATAAATTTTAATTTGATGACCACCAGCTTTGGGAGTGGCTAAAGTCTTTAAATCAGTCTGATCAATAATATTTGCTGTCCAAGATTGCGCCAATGACGGATCTTGAATAGTCAAAGGTGTGGGCTGTAATTTTTGATAGCTTTCAATCTCAGCTAAAGTTGGCGTCGTATCTACCGGATCAATGGCATAATACAACTGTACTCGAGAACTATCGTTATCAATCACGCTTCCGCTTAGTTGTATAGCGGGCAAACTCTTATCTTGATAATCATGGCAATATTCTAGGTCCATATTTGTAGTGCCCAATGTCCCAAACCTTACTTGCGGTGTTTGATTCTTTAACTGATGCTGCCAGACTAAAGTTTGCGTAGGATTTCCCTTACTGGCGTCCGAATCTTGATCTTGACTCGGACGATTAGCATTACGTAAAAAATCATCATCCAATGAATCTCGGGTCGGATAAATGGTCCCAGTTGGGTGATGGTCCGTTCCTGCACCCACGGCTTGCCAAGCGCCGGTCTTTTGCCCAGCCTGACCTAAAACTTTATATTGATAAGCGCCATCTTGAAAAGTCAAACCTAATTGTGGCATGTCTACATAATCATTATACCAATCGTACTTACTACTAGAGCTATAATGATAGGCATTAGGAAAGAGCACCTTAGAACTTACTTTAATTTTCCACAAATTATGATCACCTTGCGTAAAATATAAAATAGATTCTTTGTACTGAACTTTAGTGGTATCGAATTTACTTAAATCTAAACTCGTTAAATTGCTACAACCAGAGAACATGCTTTCCATATCAACAACCTTACTGGTGTTAAAGTTGCTGACGTCTAAATGGGTCAAACTGCTACAGTTATAGAACATATAAAACATTCTAATAACTTGACTGGTGTCAAAACTACTTAAATCTAAACTTGGTAAGCTTCTACAATTATAGAACATATCAGACATATCAGTAACTTGACTAGTGTCAAAACTACTTAAATCTAAATTGGTTAAATTTTCACATGCATAAAAAATGTGAGACATATCAGTGACTTTTCTGGTGTCAAAATTACTTAAATCTAAACTTGGTAAACTGCTACAGCCACTAAACATAGAAGATATATCCTTAACATTGCTAGTATCAAATTTACTTACGTCTAAACTTGGTAAACTGCTACAGCCATAAAACATAGAAGACATGGATTTAACATTACTTGTATCAAAATCACTCACATCTAAACTTGGTAAACTGCTACAGACACTAAACATAGAAGACATATCAGTAACATTGCTAGTATCAAAATCACTCACATCTAAACTTGGTAAACTGCTACAGCCATAAAACATAGAAGACATGGACGTAACATTACTTGTTTCAAAATCACTCACATCCAAACTTGGTAAACTGCTACATCCATAAAACATAGAAGGCATGGATGTAACATTACTTGTTTCAAAACCGCTGACATCTAACCTTAATAAACTGCTACAACCGTAAAACATGAAAGACATAACAGTTACGTTACTGGTATTAAACCATTTCTTATTCCATGTAATAGATTGCAAATCAGAACAATCTTTAAACCAACTTTTCATACTAATCACGTTCTCTGTTCGCCATGTAGTCAGATTTAAATTGATCAACTTGGAACAACCTAAAAACAAACTCGAACCATCGAGGTCACTATTGGTGATTACAGGTTGACTACTGCTAAATGTTCCAAATTTGCCACCGACATTTAATTTCGTCAATTGTTGGCATTCGTCAAACATTGCTGCCAAATTATAGACCTGACTGGTATCCCAATTACTCAAATCTAGTTTTTGAAATTCCGAATTTCTAAACATATAACTCATATCAGTAACTTTACTTGTATCAAATCCTTTTAAATCAGCAGCACTAATTTGCGAATAACCAAACATGTTTGACATTGTAGTAACATTAGAAGTATCCAAAGATCTCAGATCCAATGTTCCAGTACACGTAACGCTATTAAACATATAATCCATACTAGTGACGTTAGAAGTGTCAATATTTTGAAAATTAAAATCAGTCAAATCATCTCCAATAAACATGCCAGAAGTATTTTTTAATTGACTGGTCTTCCAGCCACTTAAATTAACATTTAATATATTGCCCGTAGCCACATAATCGAACATATAACTCATATCAGTAACGTGACTGACATCAAAGTTACTCAAGTCTAGTTCACTAAGCTTGGAGCACCTATAAAACATACTGGCCATATTAGTAACCTGACTCGTATCCAACTTGTCTAAGCCATCAATTTCAGTACAATATATTAAATTAGCAAAAACATAGGCACAGTTAGTTGGGAGTTGAACTCCTGGTTGCAGAACTACTTTTTTGATATTACTGTTATGCTCCAACCAACTTTCACCTTCGTAAGTAAAATTAGTATTAACATCTCTATAATAACCGTAAGTATCTAACGTACCCGCGCCCACCGTTAGTGTACCATCAACATCAAGGTTCCACGGACAAGTACCTGCTACTCCACTGACCGGCGCTGTTAAAGCTGTAAAGTTACTAATTGCTGGCTTAGTTTTTAAGAGATCGCGACTTTGCCTAGCACTGCTCGACGTTAGTGAACTGAAGTTCTGTGGACTGGTCAAGAGATCATTAGCTGTATGTATTGTTTGACTAAAGTCAGTGTGTGGCTTCAAAGTCTTAGCTTGCAAATTGGAACTTTGAAGCAATAAAAATCCAAATAATAAGACAAATAAGGTCACGATTTTAGAATATTTATTATTCATCGAAAAGTCCTCCGTTTTAATCATCTGTAATTTAACCAAGCACTTATTTGCTAATTAAAAATTACTCATTGACCTCACACAAGCATATTAAGTCCTAACTTTGTAATCTCTTCTTCAATTTCTTTTTTCGACTTTATATTAGTTAAAAATTAACTATTGATACGTTTTTAAAGTTATTATAATACACCAATTGACTAATGATTAGATTAATTCTATCTAGTCAAATTTAACGTTCAAATAAATTAAAAATATTTTTTCTTTACTAATCTAAGCCTTTGATTAAGATCAACAATTATTGTATTATGATAATTTTGTACAAGTTAATTCTGCTTTGTTACTTAAACTTTTTGGCACACAAAAAGAGACTGGGGCAACAAGATTAATGCTCCTACGTTTTCTAAAACGCTGCGAACATTAATTATTGCGTTCCAAAAGTCAACAGTTTGTGCTCAACTGCTAAACCTTTTGGCCCAGTCTCAATCTTTATGATACAAGTAATGGATTTGTGCCTAAATCTTTAGTCTGAGGCAAAATAAATCTTTTACCAGATTATTATTCATTACCTGTCCGTGAATAGTTCTTAACATCAGCAATCACGCTATCCACAAACATATTAATATCTTCTTCAACGCTGTCTTGTTCACCGTACTTCCGCACAGAAACTTTGGCATTTTGGACTTCTTGATCACCAACAACCACCGTATAAGGAACCTTTTGCGTTTGCGCTTCACGAATCTTGTAATTCATCTTTTCGTTACGGGCATCAACATTAACTCGCAAGCCTTGTTGGCGCATCTTCGTCTGTAAGTCTTTGGCATAATCTAAATGATATTTATTATTAACAGGGATAATTTCAACTTGAATTGGTGATAACCAAGTTGGAAAGGCACCTTTATACATTTCAATCAGATAAGCAATGAAGCGTTCCATAGTAGAAATCACGCCCCGGTGAATCATCACTGGTCGGTGTTCTTGACCATCTTCACCTACATAACTCAAATTGAATTTTTCAGGTTGCATAAAGTCTAATTGAATCGTCGAGAGGGTTTCTTCATTACCCAAAGCCGTCTTAGTTTGCACATCTAACTTTGGACCATAAAAGGCTGCTTCACCTTCAGCTTCATAATAATCCAAGCCCAAATCATCCATGGCTGCTTTAAGCATGCCTTGCGAACGATCCCACATTTCATCATCATCAAAATATTTTTCCGTATTGGCCGGATCACGATAACTCAACCGGAAAGTATAATTTTCAATGTTGAAATCTTGATAAACATCCATCATTAATTGCAAAACTTTTTTAAATTCATCTTGAATTTGATCTAAAGCAACAAAGGTATGACCATCATTTAAGGTCATTTCCCGCACCCGTTGTAAACCAGATAAAGCACCTGATTTTTCATAACGGTGCATCATGCCTAATTCAGCAATCCGAATCGGCAATTCCCGATACGAACGGATATGATGCTTATAAATTTGAATATGTGAAGGGCAATTCATTGGCCGCAATTCCAACATTTCGCCATCGCCCATATCCATTGGTGGAAACATGTCTTCGCGATAATGATCCCAGTGACCAGAAGTCTTATACGTATCTAAATTCATTAACACAGGCGTATAAACATGTTCATAACCCGCAGCAATTTCTTTATCAATGATATAACGTTCAATGGTCCGCCGAATGGTCGCACCTTTTGGCATCCAATAAGCTAAGCCGGCACCAACCTTAGGATCAACGAAGAATAAATCTAAATCGCGACCAATCGTCCGGTGATCACGTTCTTTAATTTCGGCCCGCCGTTTTAAGTCAGCTTGCAAATCTTCATCATTTAAGAACGCTGTACCGTAAATTCGTTGCAACATCGGATTACTGGATTTCCCTTGCCAATAAGCTCCGGCAACGGATAATAATTGATAATGTTTTAAATCACTCGCTTTCGGGAAAAGTGCGGTCTCACCAAAGCTCACAAAGTCGCCCATTTTAAAGACTGGAATCTGCACACTATCAATGGATTTTAAAATCTCTGTTTGGTAAGGATCAGCTTGGAATTGCTCCACCAAAGCACTCTTATCCATTAATTGGCGTTCAATTGGTTGATTAGCTTTAATGAAATGTGCCATCTGTTCCTGTAAAGCACTCAATTCATCAGCACTGACTTGACTGCCAGCTTTATCAGTATCCACAAAAAAGCCGTCATCATTCACTGCTTGTTCACCTAAATGTAAATCCGGATACTTTTGCTTGAGCGCTGCTTCTAACAAGAAGATGGCGGTATTGCGCGCCACTTCAGCAGCTGCTGCATCTTTATTGGTCACAATTTCAATCTTAGCAGATTGTGTAATTGGACGTTTAATATCCACTAAAGTACCGTTAATTTTGGCCGCTACGGCTTGCTTTTTCAAACTGTTACTAATAGAACCAGCAACCTCTAATGGTGTGATTGCTTGTTCAAAATCACGTTTTGAGCCATCAGGAAATTCTAAAGAAATTTGGGACATTTTTATCCTCCTACAAATAAAAAAGTCCCTTAGACAAATTGTCTAAGGGACGTCATTGACGCGGTTCCACCCACATTAAAGTAACCAAACTTTATCTCACAGTCTTTAATGCGACCAACCACGTACTTATTAACATCAATGTAATGGTTCAGCTTTTAATGAGTTGCTTTCAGTCTCTGGCTAACTCTCCCTGCAGTCCAAGCTTTATGACTATGTCCATATTAAACCACGCGCTTTTCAATTTTGCAAGTTACAATCCATAATTATTTCTGAAAGCGCAGGTTGGGTCCTGATAAAACCACCTCTCGTGCTAAAAAGCGAATGCGCTCCATAATCCGTGCTGCTTTCACCGGTTCTTGATCACCACGTTGGTTGACTGCCAAGTGCTTTTGTAAATCATTCATGGCAAAATTAGAGGAGAAAAAGGTCGGTAATTTCTCTTGCATCCGGTATTGTAAGATGACTCCTAAAACTTCATCTCGCACCCACGAACTCAATGAGTCAGCGCCAATATCATCCAACATCAAAATCGGTACCGCTTTGATTTCGTCAATCCGCGTTAAGACAGAATTATCAGAAATGGCATTCTTCATTTGCACCGCGAAAGTTGGAAAATGCATTAATAAAACTGCCACCTGTTGATTAACCAACTCTTTGGCAATCGCTCCCAATAAATAAGTTTTACCAACACCAAAATCTCCTGATAAATACAAGCCTGGTGTAAATTCATTTTTGGAATAATTCAAGACAAACTTCAAAGCAGCCATCAACGCCGTTTGGCGCCCACTAGCGCCCGTGCCAAAGTCAGTTAAATCCGCTTGCCGGATATCGCTTGCCATATCAATGGTCATAAAGTTTCGTTCAAAGCGTTGCTGCTTTTTTTGTGCTACCAATTGCGCATCAGGAGCATAGGTAACTTGAATCATTTGATTCTTAAAAATCAGCCGCGGCTGATAACCCGCAGCAAATTCTTGCATATGGCTTTTAGCTTGCACAAATTCATAAATAGCATCCAAGCCTTGTTGTAAAATTGGCTGGGTGATTTGGCCTTTGTGTGCCGTTAAAAAGTGTTGCACATCCTCATCGCTTAACGCTTTTCTTAATAAATCCTGATAATGATTTTGCCATTGGTGGCCTTTAATGATTTTGGCTAATGATTGCGATAACTTTTCCATTATCTAACCTCACTCAGAATGATCTTGTAACTGTCGCAATTGCCGTTGCATCTGCGCTAATTGTTCGGAATTAACCTGTTGACTTGGGGTTTTGGACCAATCAGTTCCGGACTCTTTTTTATTTGTGGTTGAACGTTTTTTCTTGGTTTGCTTTTGCGGAAAGTCCTGTAAATATTTAATTGCCTGTGGTGCGGTCTTAATTCCGTGCTGCACCCAATCATTAGCAATTTTTTCTACAAAACCTTGCGTTAAAGTAGGCGAATTATCCAAAACATAATTTACCAAAATGTTCACTACTTCTGCTGGTAAAACCATGCGTGCCTGTAATTTCCGCAAAATACTAGTTTCAGAACTACCCACAAAACCATTTTTTTGGTGCTTTTTATTAGCTAAAAACTCTGCCGGCGCTTGGTTCTGCGCGGCCTTGATTAATTTTTTTTGACTAGTGGATAAATTAGTCACCGGTGGCCTTTTAGCTGCGCTAGGCAAAGCTGCAGTCTTCAAATTAACCCGTTGTTCATATTGCTTTTGAATCAAGGACTTTAAACGACGCAAGTCAATTTGATCAGTTTGCACATTTAGCGTTTGCCCAATTGCCTGCGCTAATTCAACTTCGGATAAGCCATAGAAAGTATGCAAATTAAATAACTCTGACTGATTTTGATCAATTTGCTGGGGCGCAACGTGGTATGAACGCACAGTAATCTTTAAGAAATCCCAATCAAAAGTCGCTAATTCCGTCGGTCGATAATTGGGCTGATTAACAGTAGAAAGTTGAGCATCAGACTCAACTTTGGCATCTACTACTTTGTGAGACAGGTGAAATACTTCCAAAAAACTTTTCGTAATTTCTTTGGCTTGGTCTAAATTGCGGAGTTGAGGATGATACTTTTTAAATAACTGTTGAAAATCGGGTTGACCAATTTTTTCTTGTAAATAAGTGGTTAAAATACTATCTTGAAAAAAATTAGCACCTGCTAGTGGCCTTTGCAATTGATAGATTAAATAATCACCCCAACTATCTTTACTTTGAAAAGTCTGCAGTAAAGCGACGGCTTCTAATTTAATCCGCGCTTGATAAAAATGCTGGCTATCAAGATCCAATAAATTTAAAAGTTGAGAATGCGCTTTGCGCTGGGAAACTAAGGGGACTTGATGCTGCCACAATAACTGATACAAGCTCAAAGCATCACTCCCAATAATGGGTTGATATAAGTCAATTAAAACCTGATAATCCAATTGTGTGAGCGTACTACTACCAATTACCCAATAGCCCCACAGTGGATCAATCATCGCTTGCGTCATCGTCAGTTGTCTCGCTTTCTGCCTGATTTTTTTGAGCTAACATCATTTCTTGTACTTCCTGCATCAAACCGTTAATATCCTTAAACTGACGATAAACGCTGGCAAAGCGGATATAGGCAATATCATCGACACCGGCTAATTCTTGCATCACAAATTCACCAATTTGGCGCGAATTGATTTCACTTTCACCCGTTGCTTGGATCTTAGCTTCGACTTTACTAACTAATTGATTCATCGCCTCTAAAGTCACTGGTCTTTTTTCAGCGGCACGCACAATGCCCCGTAAAATTTTTTCACGACTAAATTCTTCACGATTACCATTCTTTTTGATGACCAAAACGGGAGTATGCTCAATCCGCTCAAAAGTTGTAAACCGATATCCACAATTTTCACATTCACGGCGCCGACGAATCACCCGGCCTTCGTCACTCGGGCGACTATCAATAACCCGAGAAGAATTTTTTTGACACTGAGGACAAATCATAATTTACTCCTTAATTACTTGTTGTAAAAACTGGTCAACTTGTTGCTGTAAGTGCTGCCAATCACCAGTATTATCAAGAACAAAATCGGCTAATTGACATTTTTGTTGAAGTGGTAATTGGCTTTTTATTCTACTACATGCTTGTTGAACTGTTAAATGATTTCTTTCTTGTAAACGTTGTAATTGAACTTGCTGGGTTACATAAACCACTAAAACTTGATCCACAATTTGTTCATAATGTTGCTCAAATAAAAGTGGAATTTCAAAGAAAACAGTTTGTGAAGTTGCTTGTGCTTGTTGAATTTGTCGTACCAATTCTTGACGAATTGCTGGTTGCACAATTTGATTTAAGCAATCCAATTGTTTCGCATCGGCAAAGACGATTTGCCCCAAAGCAGAGCGATTCAACTGCCCATCAGCAGTTAAAACCTGAGTTCCAAACTGTTGGACCACTTTTTTAAAAGCTGGCGTTTTGGTATCCAAGATTTGGTGAGCAATGTGGTCAGCATCAATTACTAAAAAGCCCGCTTGATTAAGTAATTGACGGACACTTGTTTTGCCACTCGCGATACCACCGGTAATTCCAATCGCACGCCCCATTAATTCAACCGTTGACAATGCGGGCAATAATGTGTTCCTCGGCCCGCCACGCGAATTTTTTCAATGGCCGTGCCACAACGTTGGCAGGGGTGGCCCTCTTGATCATAGACTTTTAATTGTAATTGAAATTGACCCTTTTGACCGGTAGCATCAACATAACTGCGAATCGTGGTTCCGCCAGCGGCAATGGCGGTTTTTATTTCATCCGCAATGGCCGGATATAATGCCTGTAATTGTTCGTCAGTTAATTGATTGGCTGGTTGCTCAGGATGAATTTTAGCCATCCATAAAACTTCATCGACATAAATATTACCTAAGCCTGAAACTACTTGCTGATCCAGTAACACAGCTTTAATATTTTTCTTTTTACGCTGTAAACCGCTAACCAATGAATCATAGGTATACTGCGGCGTTAAGGGTTCCGGACCTAGTTTAGCAATTCCTTTAGTGGTTAACTCATCAGTCCGGGGCACAACTTCCATGCGCCCAAATTTGCGAACATCACGATAACCTAAATACTGGCCATTGGCTAGTTCAAAAATAATATGCACATGCTTATCAAAATCACTTTTTTGATCCCGAACTTGATATTTACCTTCCATTCGTAAATGACTAATCATTGTCAAATCATTATCAAAATGAAATAGTAAATACTTAGCACGGCGCCCCACATCGGTAATCGTCGCTCCAATCAAATCTTTCTTAAATTCTGGTAAGGGATTGACGATAATTTTCGGATACAGCACCTCAATATTAACAATCTTTTGTCCTTTAACTAATTGATTTAAGCCTCGACGGACTGTTTCTACTTCTGGTAATTCTGGCATTATTTTATCCTTTCGCGTCAAACCATGTTTGACCAGCTGCTGATTCTACTTTCAAAGGTACATCCAACTTCACAGCGGTATCCATCACGTGTGGCACCAATTCTTGCAAAATGGGAATTTCCGTACTAGGAGCTTCAAAAATCAATTCATCATGCACTTGTAGTAACATTCGTGCCTGTAAATGTTGTTGTTGCAACTGCCGTTGCATATTAATCATGGCAATCTTAATAATATCAGCAGCGCTACCTTGAATCGGGGTATTCATGGCTGTCCGTTCCGCAAAAGATCGTAAGTGAAAATTCTTTGCATGAATATCTGGCAGATAGCGCCGGCGGTGCATAATTGTTTCGACATAACCATCTTCGCGGGCTTTTTGCACCATTTGATCCATGTATTGTTTCACTTTGGGATACTGTTCAAAATAGGCTTGAATGAACTCCGCCGCTTCACGGCGGGAAATGCCAATATTTTTGGCTAAGCCATAATCACTAATCCCGTAAACAATCCCAAAATTAGTTGCTTTGGCCTTCCGGCGCATATTCGCAGTCACATCATCAATACTATCCAAATTAAAAATTTTCATGGCCGTGTGCGCATGAATGTCATAATCAGCTTGAAAGGCTTGTTGCATATGCTCATCACCTGATAAATGAGCCAAAACCCGTAATTCAATTTGGGAATAGTCACTGGAAAATAATTGCCAAGATGACTCTTTAGGTACAAACGCTTTACGAATAGCACGTCCTTCATCACGCGCAGGAATATTTTGTAAATTGGGATCAATTGACGAAAGCCGTCCCGTTTGCGTCAGTGTTTGTAAATAACGAGTATGAACCCGGCCATCAGGGGCAATCGCACTTAATAAACCAAGCACATACGTTGATTGAATTTTGGCGACCTGGCGATATTCCAAAATATCCGCAATAATTGGTGCTTGATCTTTTAATTTTTCCAAAACATCTACAGAAGTGGAATAGCCCGTTTTAGTCTTTTTGATAGGCTTTAAGCCCATCTCTTCAAATAAAATTTTGCTTAATTGTTGCGAAGAATTAATGTTAAATTTTTGACCAGCTTTATCATAAATAGCTGCTTCTAAATTTGTTAACCGCTCATCTAATTGCACTTTCATCTGCTGTAAAGTGGTCGCGTCAACTTTAATTCCCGCAATTTCCATCTTCCCTAGAACTCGGGCTAGAGGTAATTCGATTTCATCAAACAATTGGTCTTGATCATGCTGTTGTAATTGCTGCGGCAATTGTGTTTGGAGATAATTCAAAGCCGCTACTTTATTGGCTAAATGATCGCATAATTTTTTATCTTCTGGAACAGCGCGCTTGGCACCTTTGCCGTATACCTCAACATCGGGTAATAAATCATTATAACCATAAGATTGGGCAATTTCACCTAAATCATTAGCGTTGTCATTTACATCAATCAAATAAGATGCTAGTAACCCATCAAAACTAACACCAGCCAACTGAATTTGATAACGGTTTAATGCTACTAAGTCTCTTTTATAATCGAAAACATATTTTTCCTGTTGCGGATCTTGGAGCCAGTCTTTCAATAGAGAATTTTGTAAAACTGCTATTTGATCAGTTACTAAAATCGTATCTTGATTGCCCAATGCAATGCCGATGACTGGTGCTTCATGATAATTATCATCTAACATTTCAATAATAATGCTAGCTGGTTGGTGATCCTGCATAAAACTAGCTAATGTTGCAGACGTCAATTCTTGATAAGCAGCTTGTTTTTTAGCTTCTTGGGCAATGGGATTTAGTGGAACATCCATTTTGTTCAAAAATGATTGAAAATTCAATTTACGATAAAATTCAATTAACATTTCCGTTTGATCGCCATCATAACTTAATTGATCAACAGAGATCGTCACTGGTGCTTGACAATCAATCGTTGCTAACTTTTTAGATAAAAAGGCCATTTCACGATCTTCTTGTAAATGTTCCTTGAGCTTACTGGTCTTCATAGTATCTAAGTTAGCGTATAAGTTTTCCATCGAACCATATTGCTTTAATAATTTCAGTCCAGTTTTTTCACCAACTTTATTAACCCCAGGATAATGGTCTGAAGTATCGCCCATCAAACCTTTTAAATCAATTAATTGTGTAGGAGTAATTCCTAATTTTTCTTGAAAATGCTCAGGTGTATAAAATTCTAAATCGGAAACACCCTTAATAGTTACCGCAACTGTAATTTGCTCCGTCACTAGTTGTGTCAAATCATGATCGCCGGTCACGACTAGCACCTCATAGCCCAAAGCTTGCGCTTGTTTGGCTACAGTACCAATAATATCATCAGCTTCATAATTAGCTAACTCATAAGTTTTAATGCCCCGGGCCACTAACAACTGCTTAATAAAAGGCAATTGTTCGCGAAACTCCGGTGGCATACTGGGACGATTTCCCTTATATTCCGAATACATTTTGGTGCGAAAAGTCGTTTTTCCTGCATCAAACGCAACCAACATTTCATCCGGCTGACTTTTAGTAAGAATCAAATCTAACATATTATTAAACGCATAAATGGCATTAGTATGCAATCCATCTGGCGTGACAAATTTATCTAGGACATTATGCATCGCAAAAAAAGCTCGAAAAGCAATGCTATTACCGTCTACTAAAACTAATTTTGTTGGTTTCATCATCGTACCTCATCTTCTAATACTTTAATTTTAACAAACTATTCGTTAAATAGATTTGAAAATACAAAAGAACTTGAAGATTTCTTTTTCAAAATAATAAAAAAAGATTGAAGCGAAAGCTAATCAACAGTTTTAATCCATTAACTTGAACTGTCTCAATGCTCGTTTCAATCTTCATTTTCAAATTTTAGCGTTGCGCTAATTGTTGCTCATAACTAACTTCATACTTTTGAATGTCACCTGCACCCATAAAGATGACCACAGCATCATGGTAGTCTAATAAAGGTTGCATCTGATCTTGGGTAATTACTTGCCCACCATGCTGTAATTGTGCTCCTAAATCTGCACTAGAAATTTGGCCTTGATTTTCCCGAATCGAACCAAAAATTTCCGTTAAAAAGACTTGATCTGCTAAATCCAAACTTTGCACAAATCCAGGTAATAATGCCAGCAAGCGACTATAGGTATGTGGTTGAAATACAACCAAAATTTGTTTATCTGGATACTGCTGGCGCGCTGCATCAATCGTGGCTTTGATTTCGGAAGGGTGATGAGCATAATCATCAATTACCACCATATCTGCCACTTTCTTTTCACTATAGCGCCGCTTGACACCGTGAAAACTTTGTAACTCTCGTTGAATCTCTGCCGGCGCAATCTTTTCTAAATAGCTGACACCAATTACCGCCAACGCATTTAAAATATTATGTTGACCAAATAATGGAATTTGAAATTGCCCCAAATTTTGCCCATGATACAGCACTTCAAAGCTGGAACCATGCGTCGTTTTTTGGATCTTAATTGCCTGAAAATCATCGCGATCATTCAAACCATAATAAAATAACTGTGTACCTTTAGGTGCTTGAATTTTCTGTAATAAAGGATCGTCACCCCAAGCAAAAATCGCCTTTTTGACTTGATTGGCTTCTTGTTGAAATGCTGAAAAGACATCATCAATGTCGGCAAAATAATCTGGGTGATCAAAATCAATATTCGTCATAATCAAATAATCCGGTGCATAATCCAAAAAGTGGCGCCGATATTCGTCAGCTTCAAAGACGAAAAATTGGCTTTGCCGGTCACCTTTCCCCGTACCATCACCAATTAAATAACTAGTAGGAGCTATTCCTTGTAAAACATGAGCTAATAGGCCCGTTGTACTAGTTTTACCATGAGCACCAGCTACCCCAATCGACGTATATTCATTCACCAACTTGCCCACCATTTGTGGATAAGTAAAGATTGGTAAATCTAATTTTTGGGCTTGCGCGACTTCCGGATTGTCATCACCAAAGGCATTTCCTAAAATAATCGTCAAACCGGGATGAATATTAGTTGCTGCAAAATCGGTAATCTGAATGCCCGCTTGTTGCAAACCAGTTTGCGTAAAAGTTTGTTTACTAATATCAGAACCTTCAACTTCATATCCTAAATCATGCAAGATTAACGCCAAGGCACTCATACCGGTTCCTTTAATACCGATAAAATGATAAATTGGTTGTTCCATTTGTTTACCTCTGCTGTAAAATTTACTTATTTCACAAAAATTTGGTTCAATTGGTCAAAGTCTAACGCTGAACCCGTAGGTACTTGGTCGTCTAAAACTAAAATGCCACGTTTTTGTGGGGCATTAGCTAAGGCTAGTTCACGAGGTGAACAAACCATTCCATTACTTTTGACACCTCGAAGAACACCTGGATAAATAATCTGGCCCGCGGGCATCATGGCTCCCACTTTGGCTACTGCAACTTTTTGATTAACGGCAATATTGGGCGCACCACAAACAATCTGCTCAACTTGACCTTGATCTAATTCAATTTGGCAAACATGCAAATGATCAGAATCAGGATGAGGGGTCATTTCTTTGACCAAACCTGCCACAAAATACTCAGTCGTATCTACTTCCAATTGCTCAGCAAAACCTGCGGCTTGTAACTGTTGATTTAACACTTGAATTTGTGGTGCAGTCAAATGAAACTGGCCCGCTGCTTGTGTACTTAAATTCAACTTGGCCAACACATCAAAGAAGTTATAGCCAATTACTTCATTTTGATCATTTAAAATTTGTACAATGTTACCCTTTTGTACTGTACTTTGCTCCGCAGTGTTGGCTCCTAAAATTATCAAAACTACGTCACCAAAAACTGCTGGATTGTAAACACTAATCTGCAATCGTTTCACCATATCTTTCCCAATTAAATTTTATTTATTTAAAGAATCCATAAAACTCTCTACTTGCGCCTTAGTTTTGCGCTCCTTGTTAACTAAACGTCCAATTTCTTGGCCATTAGAAAAAGCAACAAAGCTAGGAATACCCATAATTCCTAAGTCTTTGGCTAAGTCTAAGAATTGATCTCGATCAACTTGGATAAATTCATATTCTGGATAATCTTGTTCAATTGCTGGCATCTCGGGTTCAATAAATTTGCAATCAGGGCACCAATCGGCTTCAAAAAATAAAATAAATTTACCATCTTTCGTTAATTGTTCAATATTTGTTGTTGCTTGATCTTCTAGCTTTTTCATTGTCTTCAATTCCTTTCTGACCTATAAACTATATTACAAACTAAAAAAAAGTTGTCAATTACCAACGTTATTTATAATATAATGATAAAATAGATATATAAACTGAGGAGGTTAGATCTATGAGTTTAAAGGGATTAGTTAAATCAACCCTCGTTGCTTCAACAACAGCAGCTGTTGTCGGAGCTGGTGCTTTATACTTAATACATCAAATTGATAGTAAACAAGTAATTGAGCGAATTAAAAATAATTTAGGTTCTGATACCAACATTATTACTACTTGGGTTGAACCAATGTTCCAAAAAGTTAATGTTGAAGGCTCTGATACCTGGGCTTTAGTTGGTGGCGTTACTGCTGTGCAAGATGATGAAGAAGCACAATATCATTTTATTGCATCAGCTTTAACAGGACAACTATTAGACATTCAACGCGTTTAACTATTAAAAAAACACCACTGGAAAATTTCCGGATTGGTGTTTTTTATTACATAATCTGAATTTCATAACCACCAGTGCACAAAAACTACCAACTCTTCCTGTCAACTTGCAGTTAATTGACTTTGACTAAAAACTGACCGTTAATTAGGAAAATGTGCAACTAAATAATAAATGGGCTGGCCTTTTTGCGAAAATTTAGCTTCATATTCTGTCATAATATTATGTTCAGCCCACGGACTCTGATGGAGATTTAAGCTAATTTTATCAAATTGCATTCCATAATGATTGAAACTGCCTAAGGAGTATTCAAATAAACCTTGATTATCCGTTTTAAATTCTACAACACCGTGTGCCGGCAAAACCGATTGGTACAATTTCAAAAAATTGGGTGCCGTTAACCGACGTTTTTCATGGCGTGTCTTGGGCCACGGATCCGAAAAGTTTAAATATAATTTACTAATTTCTCCAGTAGCGAATAATTCTGGCAACTGCCGCCCATTAGCTACTAAAATTTGTAAATTAGGCAATTGTGCCTGCAACTGTTTCTTCAGAATCATCGCTGCAGCAACTGGTTGTAATTCCATTGCAATAAAATTTCGCTCTGGATTTTGTTGTGCCTTTGCAATAATAAATTGGCCTTTGCCTGAACCTAATTCTAATTCAATCGGCTGGTTCTTTGTAAACCGCTGTTGCCACTGTCCTTGAATACTTTGGGGCTCAGGTTCATTTAAAATCCATTCAGGATGTTCGGCAATCAAGCCTTGCACCCAAGGTTTGTTTCGTAAACGCATAACTACATAATTCCTATCTTTCCAAATTTTTTAATTGGTGTGGTAAATAAACTTTAAGCAAAAATATTACCATAATTAATCCGACTAAACCAGCAATGAGCGTTACTTGTTGCAGATGATAGACAATAACTAAAACTACTAATCCTAACAACCATTGGCTCATTAAAATTACACTGAGTAATGTTTGAAAATTATGCTGCTTTTGGTGTGTGCTCAACGGATAAATTTGAAATAAAACATTCGTATCATAACTTTTATATAGTGGCACCAATTGAAATTCGACTAAATATAAAAACAATGAACTCATGATGCTAATCAGCCAGACATTCTTCAAACAGGCAATTAATACCAAATCAACAATGGTTAAACGTAAAAATAAGCCACTATAGTCAGTATTACGTACAAAGCCGCGACTAAAAAGATAGAGACCACTCTGCGCCTGTTGCAATTTAATAGGACGATAAAGGCCATCTAACCAACGATAACGTCGTGATTTGCCCTTCATTCCTGGCACGTCGGTAAACAAATTATAAAATCTTTTCAGCTGGTAACTACGTTGCTGTTCTTGCTGCACTAAATAAGTCCACTGCAATGGCCGTTGATTTAAGAGTTGATGTAATTGATAAAAACTGAGCGCCGTTACGATTAAAGCTAAAAGAACACCGACTAACGGCAGCCAATACAAGGCCACAATCAAAACCACCACAAAACTAATGCAACTTTCCCACCACAGTTTAGCAGGTTGTTCCACATAATTACTAGCTAAGCGATTGTTAATCACGCCAATTTCCAAAATTAAAGTGGCCAATGCAATCAATACCACAGTGGTTGGCTTAAAACCCGCGCCCTTAGCCCAAAAAGGCGTCAAGAAAAAATTGACCAAAATTAAAGTCAAGCACGGTAACCACCAACTATAATTACGGGCCTTGACCAAATATTCGCGCAAAGCCACTTCTTTAGGTAATAAAAAAGTTGTATCCGCGGATTGCATTAACGTCGCCACTTTAAAAAATAATCCGCAAACCGTTAAGATAATAATACCTAAGGGTTTGACCCACCACGAATTTAACGTCAAATGAGTCAAAGCTTGTGAATACCAATAGCCAAAAGCGCCAATCATAAAGATAATGGCAATAATAAAATATTCATTAAAGACCAATTTTAAAAACTTGGCTTGTTCTTTTAAATGCTGTGTCAGGCGTTGTTGCCATAGAGATTTCATGCTAACTTAGCCCTCCTCAGCCAAACGTAAATACAAGTCACTTAAATTATCATCCTGCGCCCCAAATTGGGCTTTAATTTCAGCCAAGGTGCCTTGAGCTTTGACTTGACCATGATTTAACAAAAGGAAACGATCGGCACTTTGTTCAGCATTCGCCAAAATATGTGTGGACATTAAAATTCCCGCACCCGCTTGTTTTTTGGCTTGTACCAACTTCAATAAATCGTTCACAGCTAACGGATCTAAGCCTGTAAAGGGCTCATCAATAATAAATAGCTTCGCTTGAGTCATGAAAGCACAAACAATCATCACTTTTTGCTTCATTCCCTTAGAAAAATTGATCGGAAACCAATCTAACTTATCAGCTAAACGAAAAGTTTTGAGTAATTGGTTTGCATCTTGCCAAGCAGCTTCATGATTTAGATCATAAGCCATCATCGTTAACTCCAAATGTTCTTTCAGAGTTAACTCAGGATATAAGACTGGTAATTCTGGGACATACGCAATTTGGCTGCGGTAAGCGGTAATGTCTTGGTCTAATTGAGTGTCATTTAAACTAATCGTCCCTTTTTGTGGCTTTAACAAACCAATGACATGTTTAATTGTTGTTGATTTGCCGGCACCGTTTAAACCGATTAACCCTACCGTCTCTCCAGATCGCACTGTAAAACTTTCATCTTTGATCACCGGGATACGTCCATAGCCCCCAGTTAAATGCTCTACTACTAAAGCCATAAAATTTTACCTACCCTCTGTTATTGCTTTGTATTTATGATAGCATGAAATTAACCCGATATAATTTTTTATTCTTAAGGAGGAATAAATCATGACCAACCTAGATCCAAATTGTGTTTTTTGCAAAATTATTGCTGGGGAAATTCCCAGTCACACCGTTTATGAAGATGATGTCGTTAAAGCTTTCTTAGACTTATCACAAGTCACCCCAGGCCATGTTTTAGTTGTTCCCAAGCAACATATTAAAGATATTTTTGATTATGATAGCCAACAGGCCAGTTTGGTCTTTAGCCGAATTCCCAAAATTGCCCGCGCGATTAAACAACTTGATCCGAAAATTCAGGGCATGAATATTTGTATTAACAACGGCAAGATTGCTTATCAATCAGTCTTTCACTCCCACATTCATCTAATTCCGCGTTATAATGAAGAAGACGGCTTTTCTATGAAATGGGCAGACAATACTGATCAGTATGATGCTGCTAAGTTAGATCAGATCGCCACAACTATTCAAACGAATTTTGGAGATGAAGCATGAAAAGTTTTAACCTCGGTTTATTAACAGGCATTGGTTTATTCGCTGGAGCCAACAGAATTATGCAACAACAACGTCCGCGCATCGCTGCTTGGAAGAATTTAAATTTGGAACTCAAAAAATTGAAGCAACAATTAACTGACGAATCATTACCGATCCTCAAAGATTTACAAACCACTTTAATGCAGGGCAAAGAACCCATTGTTGCCGATTTGCAACAATTACAACAACAATTGAAACAGTTACAGCAAGA
The DNA here is from genome assembly GCF_058107145.1 of Bombilactobacillus sp. ESL1197. Classification (NCBI taxonomy): domain Bacteria; kingdom Bacillati; phylum Bacillota; class Bacilli; order Lactobacillales; family Lactobacillaceae; genus Bombilactobacillus; species Bombilactobacillus sp. ESL1197. Next base: position 44,348 of record NZ_JBYLTY010000002.1, on the reverse strand, counting down.
TTTTCCGACTAAATTGTGATTTTTTAATGAATTTATAATTTAACTTGTAGGAAAAAGATAATAAATGTGTTATCTTTGTATTTGTTATCTTAATTCAAGATAAAATAAGATTGGATGTGTAAGTAGATTATGTCAAAAAAGTTTAGTAAATGGATCTTGACTTTAGTTGCCTTATTCTCCGTTACCTTAGTTGCTGGTTGTTCCGGCAATAAGGCTGTGGTAACTATGAAGGGTGGTAAAATCACTCAAGAACAGCTTTACCAAAAAATGAAAAAATCTCAAGCTGGACAACAGCAATTGCAACAAATGGTGATTGCTCAGGCTTTGAAGTCACAATATGGTAAACAAGTTAGCGATAAAGAAGTTAACAAAGAATTTAACCAATATAAGAATAAATATGGTTCTCAATTCAATACATTGTTACAACAAAATGGTATGGATGCGAGTGATTTCAAAGATACCATTCGGACCCAACTGTTAACCAAAGTGGCCATTCGCAAGGAAACCAACATTTCTAATGCGCAATTAAAGAAACAATGGGCAAAATATACACCAAAAGTTACAGTACAACATATCTTGGTTAAAGATGATGCAACAGCCAAAGAAGTAATCTCTAAATTAGATGCTGGTCAAAGCTTTGATAAATTAGCTAAGAAGTACTCCACAGATACTGGTACTAAGAATAAAGGTGGTAAATTACCAGCCTTCAATAACAATGACACTTCTTTAGATGCTAACTTTAAGAAAGCTGCTTTAAAATTAAAGCAAGGTCAATATACTAAAGAACCTGTCAAATCATCTTACGGTTACCATGTCATTAAGATGGTTAAGCGTCCAGCTAAAGGTACTATGAAGCAACATGAACAAACTTTGAAGAATCAAATTTATGCTTCTCGGATGAATGATTCAGCAACTATGCAAAAAGTGATCACGAAAGTCTTGAAGCGTTCTGATATTTCTATCAAAGATAACGACTTAAAGAACGTCTTGTCTGGATTCTTATCTAACAATAACAAGAAAGATAATGCTAAATCCACTAGTGGTTCTAAATAAGAGTTCTAAATATTAATTACAAAAAAACGCATTTCAGTGAACAAACTGCGATGCGTTTTTTTGTACGATAAAATCATTTAATTATAGCTTACCAGCTTCTTCAAAAAACATTGGGGGCAAAGTCTCAATTCAATGCCCTTTTTAATCCTTAGTGGTATGCTCAAGCGGACGATAGAAGCGCCGATTATCCAAGCCAAAAATCCGTTCACTAAATTCTCCGGGTTGAATTTTACGTTCAGCCTTGGTAACCATCGTAATCGTCGCATCCAATTCGTCCAGCGCATGTAAAATTTCCGCCTCTAATATTTGGGGACGCTTAGCTGAACCATATTCTAGCAAGCCATGATGCGCAATGACCATATGTCTTAATAAGACAATATCCTCTGCTTCGGTATCCAATTTTAATTGCTGACAAGCCGCCACAATTTCCGCATCCATAATCACTAGATGTCCTAACAAATTACCTTCAAGCGTGTATTGGGTATTAACAGCACCGCTTAATTCTCGAGTTTTACCCAAATCATGTAAAATGGTTCCCGCAATTAACAATGAACGATTAACTTGCGGATATTGCTGACAAACATTGTTAGCCAATCGCGCGATACTAACAGTATGAAAAGCCAAACCACCTGCATAATCATGATGATTGCTTTTAGCTGCAGGATATTCAAAAAAACTATCTTGGTGCTGATTAATTAAGTGCCGGACAATGCGATTCCAATGGGGTTGGGTAATTTCTAAAATTAATTCGTTAATTTGATCTTGTAACTCTTGTTTGCTTAATGGTGCATGCTGCATAAATTGCGAAACGGAATAGCTATCAGGTGGTGTCAACTTTAAACTTTCGATTTTGATTTGTAACATATTACGATAAGTTTCACACTGCCCCTTTAACTGGACAATTTGTCCCGCTACAAAATTCTGGGCATCTTCTGCACTAGCTTGCCAATATTTACCTGAAATTTTACCAGAAGTATCCGCAAATACTAAATCTAAAAATTGTTTACCATTCTTGGCAGTACGCACGTGCATTTGTTCAATTAAAACCGGAGCATCTATTGTATCGCCAGTGCGTAAAGCAGCTAATTTATCAGTCACTATGTTTCATCCTCTTTCTAATCTAAAATACAACAAAGAACACCCTAGCTTTTTGATTAAGCTTAGTTTAATAAACGTCACCATTAAATGCAATCGTCTAATCAGGTGACTAAACTATAAACTCAAGATAACAAAAAAACGATACCCACCAAGGTATCGTTTTTTGGGATTAACTATTATAAATATCAGCAATCGGTTTAGAGATGATTTTATTTAATTCTTCCATCATCGCATTAATTTTACGTTCTTGGTCCATCAATTTTTGTACAGAATCAAATTTAGCTAATTGACCAGACAGAGTTTGCAGTTGTTTAATTTCATCATCCGTAATTTCTTGGTTATTAACTTGCTTTTGCTGTAATTTATCCTGCATTGTTTGCATTTGTTGAAACATTTGGTAAGCCATCGGATCAGCTTTCATTTGATTAAAAGCAGCCTGTAATCCTAAAACTTCTTCTGATTGACGCAAATCTTTTTCTAATTGATTAGCAGTATCATACACATTAACCATACTAAATTCTCCTTATTATTCTTGGCCCCAGCGACCTTTTATCTGATTATACCATTGACTGACACTTTGTTTGGCATTATTAAAATTATTTATCGTATCTTGGACTTTGTGCTTCAAATTATCACCAAATCCTTGGGTCCAATTACCAGTTGCGTGATGTTTTTGCTGCTGCACCATTTGAGCAGCATCTTTGACTTCAAAACTAGTATTTTTAGTAGTCGGCAAAATATTCGTCATTTCATTCTTAAACAAGGGCCCAATTCCTTGCTCACTACCCTCTTGTAAAAAGTGTTGACGATCAGTTCGGTCAAATCCGACCCAAGTAGCCACAACAATATCCGGTGTATAACCCACCATCCATTGATCCTTCGTACCATTACCATAATCTTGTGGTACTTCTGTGGAACCAGTTTTGCCCGCTAATTGATAACCTGCTGGTTTAGCGACGGCGCCGGTTCCTTGATCATAGACATTCAGCAGCAAACTAGTCATTGTTTGCGCAGTCTTTTTACTCATAATCGGTTTAGACGCGGTTTGCTCATCTTGGCCAACCACGGCTCCCGTAGCATCCACAATTTTCGTAATAAAATGCGTACTAGCTAACTTACCATTATTCGCAAAGGCTGTATAAGCCCGCGCTATCTGATAAGGTGTCACTCCGGTCTGTAGTCCGCCTAAGGCTAAGGCTAAATTTTGATCACTTTTAGCCACTTTAATCCCAAAATTTTCCACTGAAGCGACGCCTTTTTTCACACCAATTTTATCCAGCAAAGCTACTGCTGGCACGTTTTCACTGTTACTGAGTGCTTGATATAATGGTAATTCAGTAGTATAAGAACCATCAGCGTTCGTCGGCGTATAGTGATTTTTACCGAAACTCGTCACTTGATTAGGCAATGGTGAATCAATCTTATAACCACTTTCAATGGCGGGGGTATAAACCGCTAATGGTTTAATTGTTGAACCCGGCTGCCGTTTCATTTGTGTAGCTCGATTAAGTTCACGAAAGACATGCGGACCACGTCCCCCAACAACTGCACTAACACCACCTGTTTGCGGGTTTAATGCAATAGAGGCACCTTGTGATAAAGTATTATCACTAGCGCTTTGCGGGAAGAGATAATCATTATCAAAACTAGCTTGCATCTTTTGTTGCACGGTTTGATCTAAGCTAGTATAAATCGTATAACCCTTATTTAAAATCTGATTTTCACTTAAGTGATAACGACTTTCTGCTTCAGAAATGACCGCATCAAAATAAGAAGGATAGCGATAACCACTTTGTTTATGATAACCATCATCTAAACTTAAGGCCGTTTGTTGATTAATCTGGGCTTGTTGCTTCGACAAAGTCTTGTTAGTCACCATTAAATTCAGAATTAAATTGCGGCGAGCTTTAGAATTATCTGGATGGCGATACGGATCATAAAAACTGGGATTACGTAACATAGCCGCTAAAGTGGCTGCTTGTGCTGGCGATAATTCACTGGCCGATTCAGCAAAATATTTTTTGGAAGCATCTTCGACTCCCCACACCCCATTACCAAAATAAGCATTGTTTAAATACATGGAAAGGATGTCTTGTTTACTATAAACACGATTTATTTCAACGGCTAAGAAAAATTCTTCTGCTTTCCGAGTTAAAGTTTGTTTTTGCGTTAATAAAGCATTTTTCGCTAATTGTTGTGTCAAAGTACTACCACCACCCACAATTTGATGGTGAAGTAATAAGCCAATCGCCGAACGAGCATAACCTTTCAGACTAAAACCATGATTGGTCCAAAAAGTGCGGTCTTCAGTAGCAATTACCGCATTTTGCATATTTTTTGAAATATGCCGCAAACCAACATACGTTCCTTTTTGTGAATACAACGAACCAGCTTTATGATTGTCGACGTCCATAATAGTGGTTGTCGTTTGTAAAGAAGCTTTTAAATGACTCACGTTAGCAGTTTTCGCCTTAAAAGTTAAAATTGCACTAAAAACCAAAAAAATGGTCATCGTAATTAACAATAACCACCGTAACAAGTGGAATCGTTTCGTTATATAATGGAGTCCGTGACCAATTTGTGCCAATAAATACTTGATTCCGGCAGACCAGTCAAATTTTTCACTGTGTTTCATCGTATCCCTCAAACCTAATTTTTTCAAAAAATGGAGTAACTCATTGATATTAGAACGTCATTTAATTCTACAACATGCACCGCAAGTTTTCACTATTCGTCAATTGTTAAACAATTGGTATTTACCACGTAAGTGGCAGCACGAACTACGAACACAGCGTTCAATTTTTGTGAATCATCATTATCGTTATTTCAATCAATTAGTTCATAATGGCGAACAAATTGATTTGGCCTTTAATACCAACCTCACGCCGCAACATTATTCAGCCCAATTGACAACCAATTGTCCAATTATTTTTCAAAATTCAGATTTAGTTATTGTTGATAAACCTGCCGGTATTAAAACACATCCCAATCAACCCTTAGAAACTCATACTTTATTTAACCATTTAGCCGCTATTTTGCCAAGCCCACCACTTATGTTACACCGGCTAGATATGTTGACTAGTGGGTTAATCATGGTTGGGCAGGATCCTTTAATCGTCCCTATTATTGAGCGTCAATTAGCCTTGAAACAACTCCAACGCACTTATGTGGCCGTGATTCCTTATCGTTCCACTTTACCCTCAACTCAAACTATTACTGCTCCCATTGGCCGTGATCCTTTAGATCCTCGCAAACGACGCATTGATCCCAAAGGCCAATTTGCTAGCACACATTATCAAATCTTACAACATAATAAAAACTGGGCTTTAGTGCAACTACAATTAACAACGGGGCGAACCCATCAAATTCGCGTTCACTTACAAGCTGTAGGAGTGGGAATTCTAGGTGATCCCTTGTACAGTCCACTGAAAGCTTCCAGAATGTATTTACATGCTTACCAATTACAATACCAAAAACCCTTTGATTGGCAAACACAGACAGTTACCACCAAAATTCCGCCAGATTTTTTAGACTTAACTAGTTAATTAGATAAAATGCGGTTAGGACCAAAGTCATAGAGCAATCAACTACCAACTGCAATAAATTTTAAAAAAGAATTTTATTTTGTAGTTTAGCATTTTTAACAACAAAAATTTGAATTTTGAAGTATTTAAAAAAACTAGTCTTAATTGTAGACTAGTTTTTTATCCCAATCACCCTTAATTTTACATTATATTTTGCTGCTTAGATAAAGTTTTTAATTACATTTCATCAGGTGCTTTAACCCCTAATAAGTCTAAGGCAGCTGCCAAAACCCAAGCTAGTGCTTGCACCAAGTTTAAGCGTGCTTGCAATTGGTCATCATCCACTAAAACTTTGTTATGAGCATAATAATGGTTAAACGACTTAGCCAACTTTAATGCATACTTGGCAATGACTGAAGGTTCTTTTTGTTGAGCAGCTTGTTGAATCGTTTTAGGAAAATTGGCTAAGGTTAAGACGATGTCCCAAGCTTCATCATTTAAAGTGGCGGCTGTTATTTCTGTAGTTTGGGCTTGATAATCTGCCTTACGTAAAATACTCATTGCTCGTGCATGAGTATATTGAACGTAAGGGCCAGTCTCACCTTCAAAACGCACGACTTCATCTAATTGAAAATCAAAATTATCGGTCCGATTATTTTTTAAATCATGAAAAATTACAGCACCGACACCAACTTCTTGAGCGACCTGCTCTGGATTAGCTAAGTTAGGATTTTTTTCGGCAATTTGTTTTTGGGCCAATTGCACCGAATCATGCAACACGTCTTCTAATAAGATCACCCGGCCTGCTCGTGTAGATAATTTTTTACCACCCGAAGTGATTAAACCAAACTTAATATGTTCAATATCTTTTGCCCAATCAAAGCCCATTTTAGCTAATACTGCTTTTAATTGTTCAAAGTGCACACTCTGTTCACTACCAACAACATAAAAAGCTTTATCAAAATCGTAAGTTCGCTTACGGTATAAAGCCGCTGCTAAATCACGTGTAATATACAAAGTAGCCCCATCAGACTTTTTAATCATCGCTGGTGGTAATTGTTCACCTAAATCAACAATCTCGGCCCCTTGGCTTTCTTGCAATAGACCTTTTTGTTCCAATAAATCAACAATTTCGTCCATTTTATCATTATAAAAGGCTTCACCCTTATAAGAGTCAAAGCTAATTCCCAATTCGTCATAAACTTTGGTAAAAGCTTTGAGTGATTCTTCGCGGAACCACTGCCACAAATGCGTAGCCTCAGCATCACCATTTTCCAATTTTTTAAACCATTCTCGCGCTTCATCATCTAATTCAGGGTGTTCTTGATCTAATTGATGAAACTTAACATAATATTTTTGTAAATTGGTAATCGGATCAGCTTTAACTTCTGCTTCAGAACCCCATTTTTTGTAAGCCACCATTAGTTTACCAAATTGCGTGCCCCAATCACCCAAGTGGTTAATCTTAATCGGTTGATAACCTAACTTGGCTAAAATTTTGGCCAAAGAATTACCAATTACAGTGGAACGTAAATGGCCCATCGACATCGGTTTTGCAATATTAGGTGATGACATATCAATCACCATCTTTTGTTGGTTGCCCTGTTTCGTTGCACCATAATTCAATTGTTCATTAAGAATTTGTTGCAGAGTCGTTTGTGCTACGGCTGGACGCTGTAAAAAGAAGTTGACATAAGGTCCTTTAGCCTCCACCTTAGCAAAGACATTTGGATCAATTTGTTTGACTAAATCTTGCGCAATGACCACTGGTGATTGATGTAACTGTTTGGCTAATTGAAAAGTTGGAAAAGCAAAATCACCCATTTGCGTATTTTTCGGCACTTCAATCAAATTCAAAATTTGGTCAGCAGTCAAATCACTGTTCGTTAAATTTGGTTGCAAGGCTTCTTGGATGCTTACTTTGGCTTGTTGTAAATCCATAATTATCTGATCCTCCATAACATAAAAAAAGCTCTTTCATATTAAATATGAAAGAGACGAGTTAACCCGCGGTACCACTCTAATTGATTAGTAATCCACTTTAATTTAAACATATTTTAAAAAACACAAAGACACGACGGTACTTGACTGTAGCCTTTTCACACTCACAAGACCTCACTAAAACAACCAAATGTACCTTAACTCTCTGCAAAACTCATTTTAAAGGATTCAAGTTAAATTTTCAAGCAACGGTAAAAATTAGTAACCTTTAAAATAGTTTTTAATTAATGTTTTAAATGCATAATAGCTTCTTGAATTGTCTTGCCTTGTCCACTGACATTTCTGCTGGGATCAACGGCAATGAACGTTTGTGAAGCTGTATCAAGTTGAATGCGTAATTTTTTCATGCTCATTACCTCCTAGATATAATTCTGCTTATTCTACTCAGAACATATTAGGATGTCAAGCAAAAACATTTGAACTATTTTATTGAACTTGTACAGCAACTTTTGCTAAAGCTTCCAAACTATCAGCAACGTCTTGCCAATTATCCTCGAAAGGCCCATAAGCTGTCTGAATCAAAGTATTGGTCGGCAAAGCGGGACACTCATTTTCACCGTTAGTACCCCAATTCTGCCAACCGGAATTAGGACGTTGAACAATTTGAAAAGCACCGGCTGCTTGCGCAGTTTGCCAAATCATTGCTTGATGCGTTTGCGTATTAATTTCGGCTGATTTAGTTGCTGGTCCCGCAAAGATAGTTTGATCAGCTACCTGGCTAACATCGACTGGTTGCTGTGAATAAGTCCATGGTCGATCGTTAGTTTCGGCTTCTACAAATGCTTGAGCTCGAATATCTGCCAATTGTGCTTCATCTTCCGAGAGCTCCAAAGCATTTTCCCAAACTGAAAACAACCGCCAATATAAATCCCAATGTGCTGATGCCATATCGCCAGTCAACAAAGACCGAAACTTTTCAAAAGCTGTTCCTCGCGTTTGACCATCATTAACTAACGTTTGAACCTTATCAGCCAAATCATTGGCATACGGATCACCGGCACGATACCAAACGCCACTATCGGTAATAAAGCGATCAAACACTTGATGACCGATTCCACTTTCAAATTCATCACCGACGGTAATCTTATCAGTAATGGAACGGTGATTAACTGTTGTTTGAAAATGATCCACATGGTAAACCCGTGAAAAGAACGGAACATTATAATAAAAAGACCAATCCAAGCTAAAATGCTTACCATATAGTTCCGGTTTTAACCCGTCAGGAATTCTGCCAGATAGACGGTATTTTTTAAAAATTGGGCCGTCTTCCAAAGCCTGAATATCTACAATCAAGTGTTCCGCAGGATTGATTAAACCATTATCAGGGGTAAAGAATGGACCATAAAATCCGCCCATCGCATTATTACCTGATGGCAATAAATCTTTGTCTTCCTGAACTGATTTAAAATGACGTAACCCCCATTTGGAGGAACCCTCTCCCTGAGCATTACCACGGCACAATTCCAAATCAAAAACACCTGTATTCAAATGAACATAAGTATCCGTCTCTTGAGTTGATGTGATCTCCTGAATACCATCTACTTCACTAGGCTCCAAGACATGATCTAATTGCAGTTGAACATCACCTTGTGCAAAAGACACTATTGCTATAAATTTATCAGTTTCTTTTTGTAAGCGTTGACAAATAATTTCATGATTTTCTTGATCATGAGCTAACCACAAATCGCCTGAGAGATCTTCTGTAACTGAAAAAACAACTGGCACATTAATTTTGATTTTTTTAGAGGTATCACTAATTTTAATAGTTTTCATAACTAATCCTTTCTAAATTATTTTTATAAAGCTGTTAAGAAAGTAATCAAACCAAAAATTACTCCCGCACCATTACACAATGCTAGTGGAATATCACGATCTTTTTTGCATAGTGCATATATTACCCACAACAATGTGTTAAAAGCTGTTGCCAACGGTTGAATCGGACTTCCTTTCACACCGTGTAAATTGTTAATAATTTGTGGAATATACGCTACGTACATAATAATGGCAGTTATAGAAGCAATCCATCCTAAAACAGTAATGACTTTCTCAAATTTCAAATAAACATCTCCCGTGATAGATCTTTTGGTAGCGCTTTTATTTTAAGCGTAATTTCATCATAGTGCATATTGTTTAAATTAGCAAATAGCAATACTTTGATTTCACAATTGTACTTATAGAATAAAATTTGTTTTATTTTTACAATCAATGAGTTTTAATAAAAATAGTTGTTTTATTGCTAAATCTTTAAGGGTACAAAAACGCTACACAAAAGCATCACTGCCAAGCACTTGTTTTTCTATTGCTAAATCTTTAAGGGTACAAAAACAGAGAGTATTAGTGATGATAGAAAGATAGTGTTTTTCTATTGCTAAATCTTTAAGGGTACAAAAACAGGCAAAGCTCAGCCACAAATGGGTTACAGTTTTTCTATTGCTAAATCTTTAAGGGTACAAAAACTTGTTATCATGGCTTCTTGCCCATTTCATGGTTTTTCTATTGCTAAATCTTTAAGGGTACAAAAACAACAAACAAGTTTTAGCTTGTGATTATGGAGTTTTTCTATTGCTAAATCTTTAAGGGTACAAAAACTATGGGCATTGAATCCTACTCGGAGTTTGGGTTTTTCTATTGCTAAATCTTTAAGGGTACAAAAACGTCCTGAAGAAGAGAGTTGAACGCTCTCTTGTTTTTCTATTGCTAAATCTTTAAGGGTACAAAAACACACAAGGTCTGCAAAAAGAAGAAACTGCTGTTTTTCTATTGCTAAATCTTTAAGGGTACAAAAACGGCTTCACGATTTTTCAGACCCACTTGATAGTTTTTCTATTGCTAAATCTTTAAGGGTACAAAAACATTCTTGATAACCATGTTATAATATACTTGGTTTTTCTATTGCTAAATCTTTAAGGGTACAAAAACTGTTCGATTATAACTTGAATTGATACCATCGTTTTTCTATTGCTAAATCTTTAAGGGTACAAAAACTTCACCTCTTTAACTTACTACTATTAAGCTGTTTTTCTATTGCTAAATCTTTAAGGGTACAAAAACTTTGATATTCCAATAATGTAATGGTCTTCAGTTTTTCTATTGCTAAATCTTTAAGGGTACAAAAACTAAGTTAAAGAAGGAAAATAAGCAAAATATGTTTTTCTATTGCTAAATCTTTAAGGGTACAAAAACTGTATTCCAAAGACCGAGTAGGCTGTACCTGTTTTTCTATTGCTAAATCTTTAAGGGTACAAAAACCTCAAATTGAAAATAATCATTAATTTTTCAAAAAAGAGATTTCTGCATCAGTTAATAAATAATCTTCTAAATTAAATGACGTCTCATAATCCAGCAAATCATTTATTATTTTTAATAATACCAAATCTTTTGATGATAATGCAACCTCTCGCTTACTACCTATCAAGGGTAGTAACTGGGCTAAAGATTTTAAGATTTGCTGATTAGACAAATTCATCATATTGGGATAATGATTTTTTAGACTTTGAATAACAACATCAAATGGTGGTAATTGTTCAATATGAGGACCAACCAAAATTATTTTATGAATATCAGCACTGTCTAATCTGACGCCTTGAAAATCATTCGCTATATAAATAACTTGTAAATTAGTTTGAAGCATAATTTGTTTTAACTTAGTTACTAATTCTTCAATTTTATCAGTTGATAAATAACTCGTAGGGTTATACATAATTAACCACATTTTATCAGCAGTTCGTTGGGCAACAGCCGTAATTAAATTGAGATACTCATCCACTAATTCATCAGTACTCATCAATTCAATTGGCGTCATGATTTGATTTTCTTGATAACCGACTACCAAATTATTTTTTAACAATTCTAAATAATTTAAATCCCTTAAATCCACTTGCAGACTATCTGCAAAATCATCAACATAATCCTGTAGTAAAAAAGATAGTTGATATAATTCATTGTTAATATGCTCTAAATGTTGAGTAACAGCTACTTCGTTTTCCTTTTGATTCAGATAATCAAAGAACAAAGATGGTTTATGATAGATAACTTGCTGATAAATCGCTTGACGACTATTAATAAAATAAAAGTGATTATGTTTTAAATCAATTAAATGATCATCAATCAGTAACTCAATACCATTTTCACCATAAATATTGGCCTCAGAAACATCCAACTTTTGACGATAAAAATAAAAACTACGAAATATTTTCCACAGCATATCATGATTAGGACCCACGAAATAAAGAATTTGGTCTAAGTCAGCTTCCACAAATTGCTGGTCTTGATACTCAATTTGTAAATTCATATTTGCACCAGCTTTTTACTACCTACCAAGGCTTCCTGATTACTGCGACTACCAACTAAAATTTTCATATCATCAAATTGTTTCTCACTAACCGCTAATAAGCGAACTTCACCATGATTAGGCAAAAAAGCCTGAATATTATGTTCATATTTTTTACCAGCTGCACGATTGGGTAAAGTACGATAATAAACTGAATATTGTAGCATGGTAAAACCATTGCGAATTAACTCTTTGCGAAAAATTCGATATTGCCGTTTTTCATTAATTGTTTCCATGGGTAAATCAAACATACAAAGTAAGCGCATATTTTGATATTTCACCTGATCCTCCTATAAATTAACGATACTAATTCCACAAAAAAACTTTACTTAATACTATTTGCCTGAATAAAATCTTGCAAGCTAATCGTCAACAAAGCTTGTGGATCATCTGTACTCATGGCGGTCACAAACGATTGCACAAATTTCTGAATCACATGATCCATCGTCATTTTCTTATTGCTAATCAACATTTCTTGATTCATAAAATTAATTAAGCTCATCCGCGCCTCATAACTCAAATAGTCGGTTGTTGACAAGACTTGTTGATCAATCCAATAATCCATCAATGGCCGAAAGGGTTCCATTAAATCATCAGCCAAATTAAAACTGTTAAATTCATTTCGGTGAAAAATGCCTAACATTGAACTTAAGCCATCGGCTACCACACACCGCGCCACGCAGGAGCGGACAATTGCATAACCAAAGTTCATTGCATAATTAACTAACACCTCAGCATCTCTAGTAAATGAATTGCCAAACAACGAATCAAAATAAACTTTAGCTACCTGACCCTCACGATTAGTTAAATCACCATCGGTTAATTCCATGACCAATTGTTCCATCATTTCTAAGCGTTCTAATTCCACTCCCTTGTAACGGGCAAATGCAATTTGATTCAGCATTTTTTGTGCAATGACCTGTTTCCACATTCTAGCTTTCTGTTGACTAGTCCAATTAGCTTGAGCAATTACTCTTTGAGCCGAATGATGGTATTGACCATATGGCAGATACATGCCTACTGGTAAATATTTATCATCACAAATAATTAAGCCAATATTATTATGACTTAAACCCACCAACAGTTTGGTTGTAATCGTGGTGCGATTGCCTTCCAAAATAATGGTATTAATATCAGATAACGGAATATAGATTGTTTTAGATAATTTGACAATTTCTACATTATCTAATTTAAGTCGCAATAATTCTCCTTCTTTAATATGTACGATCCGCCAACCCAAAATAAACGCCTCTTTTTAGTGTTATCGCTTTCATGATAAGGCTTATTTTATTCTTTGACAATCTTTTTTTGTCAAAAATTAAGAAAACTTCTACATTGGAAAATTTTATGTAAAAAAAATGACTGCCAAAGGCAGTCAATAAATTCGGGATGAACCCTTATTTTTGTAGATCCTTAAAGATTTAGCAATAGAAAAACTTTAAGTCGCTTGAACATTCAAACATATAAGGCGTCCCTTACGGGAGTAAGTATAACACCTTTATTAGAATCAATCAAGAATATTTTGTGGCTGTTTTTCTTCTTGCTCTAGGTAGTATGGATTACCTAAAATGTCAGTATTGACTTTCCAAAGTTTACAGTCCTTGGGTACTAGCGGCTTAATAATTTGCTTGCCTTCTTTAGCGTTACCATATAGTGGAATCTTCGTCAAATAATTATCATACGAATCTAATAATTTTAATTCTGCATAATTCTTATTGCTGGTTGTCCGTGACCAAAATAGTAATTCCATTTGCTCTTTCGTTTTTAAATTTTGCACTTTAATCCGATTTTTCCGGTACAGCGAAAATAAAAACTTTGCATCAGACTGAACCCCTTCTCGTGCCTTGATTTCGAGATAATCAGCCCTTTTAATTCCAAAGGTGCCATGAACACAACTCAAATCAGAATGATTAATCCCCATGATTTGATATTCACCAGTAGCTTCGTCTAAATAAACGTCAGTGCGCCATGGTTTCAAAGATTGCAAAATAACTTGCTTATTGCGCACGTTTTGAGGCGTAACACTAATTTTTGAGCCCATCTTTTTATCATAATACTTCAATTGCTTAATAATCGGACCATTGTTATGCTTCGCATATTTGTGCAAAAAACCATGATCGCGTCGATATAGTTCAAACGGACTAACATTTTTAGGTTTCACCTTACCTGCTTGATCAATTTCTTCTATTTGATCAGGATATTGTTGCAACACTTGCTCTAACAAAGCAAAACTTTGTGGATCTAATTTAGCCATCAAAAACTTAGATGGATCTTTATCATACACTTTTTTGAATTTGGCATAATCCGTAGCATCATAAATATTTTTAATTTTAGCAATGATATAATCTGCTGGCTGCTTATCTTTAGCTAATTGACCATTACGGACTGAATAAATAGTGTCATTACTAATCTTACGATTCATCTTTTTATCAATTTGGTGCGAAAATTGCACTCGTGGTTTTATCTCTTGTAATTCTGTCACCAAATGACTATCAGGCAAATTCAGTAGTTGCTGATCATATTCTTTATCGTCTAAAATAGCACCTGTTTTGATATCAATCGTATGTTCTGACACTTTCACTGGAAAAATCGTACCACCTGATTTTTTCCATAACTTCAAAAACGGTGTCGCGGCAATAATCGTCGCATCAACTGCATGATGATGATAAGTTTCTCGAGACTTCGGTAAATGCCAATGCTTACGCATATTAGACGTGAATTTACCCCGAATGACGGCTACTTTCGTCTTTTGGTTTTTTTCGCGGTAAAACTCTTGCAAACTATTCAAGACCACGCGTGAAGAGTAACGTGTATCAACTAAGTTACGACTGATAAAACGTTGCCGCACTTCTAAATCACTTAAATCCTCATCACATAAATAATTATCACGTTTGGCTTTAGAAAAATTGGTATTATTTAACACTTGAGCTTCAAATTTTTTCCAACCTTGACCATGGTTCATATTAAAAAACTCATATGGTGTCTGTTTTTCTTTTTGTTGATTCATTTCTTTGTAACACAACGTTTTATTATTTAAACTATCATCGAAGGATACTGACTGGGGAATAATATGATCGATTTCAAAATTTTCTGGATAATGTAATAAATCATATGCATCAATAGTCTTACCACTATACAAACACTTATGTTGTTGTTCATACCACAGGCGAATTTTGGTATATAATTTACCACCCTGTTTACGTAACCCATCATCAACGTCTTGTTTACTGCCAACTGATGTTATAAATTCTTGCATGGCTTGATCTTTAATTTTGCGATTATTCTTTTTTAATTGATCCAGATACTTTTTCATATCCTTTTCGTTTTTGTCACGCGGCATTTCCACAACAATATAATCTGGTTGACCATATTTTTTTGTTACAGCATTCACAATTTTTAACGCTTCACGCACCGATTTAGCAGCTACCGGATTATAAATATCCTCCGTAATCTTACGGTAGGGCAAATACTCGTCATCTTGAAAACGATGTTGATCGCGCAAAGACCAGCCTTTTTCCTGAAGCAAGGTCATTTGTTCCACTGGACGCTTTTGCATTTCAGGAATTAATTCGCGCATTGTTTTAATGGAAAAGCGGTGCCATTTATTGTTACTTTTGATTTCAAACGCTGCTTTATTATCAATAATAGCCTGAATTAAACTATCGTCCAAGAAATCATATTGGGGTTGCAGCCGTTGATGCAGTTGTTTTCTAATCTCACCATCTTCAGTATTAAGCGTCATAATAAAACTTAAATCATCAAGAAAAGCCGTACTCCAAGTATTAATCTCAATATCTTGTTTTAAAAAAGCTTTGCGCATTTTCCGATAAATAGCTAAGGAATGCAGTTCTGGTTTATCATTTTCATCCACTCGGTAACCGCGAATATCTTGCTCTTCACAATGACTAATTTTTTTAATCAATTTCATCATTGACGGATTACCCTTAGCTTGCCGCAATTCGTCAATAATTTGCAATTTATCAGCCGGCGGCATCTTACCATCTTCATAAGTGGTAATCGTTAAATTATTTAAATCACTTAATAAATTGAATTCTTGCGCAGTATAAGAAGCGGCCGAAGCCCGCAGTTCTTCAGGATGTATTCTGTCACGCCCAATCAACTCCTCAAATAAATTATCCAAGGTCCGACCGTCTATTTTATAAATACCATAATCCGTCCGTGATTTCTCACTACCAGGTCCTTGATAATAGCCCCGCTTACGCTGTAAAATCTTACAAAATTGTTCTTCAAATTCGGCAGTCAAAATGGTGGGATAAAATTGCCGCTGGGTAGCAATAATTTGCCGCGCTTCTTTGACAAAAGCGGCGGTGGGAAAAACATTTAGTAAAACTTGATTATTCTCAGTATTTTCAATTTTTGCACGTACTTGATTATATTTTTGCAATCGTTGCAGCTGAATTTGCGCTGGCGTCTGTGTTTGTAAGTCAGTCTCATTAATTTCTAAGCTCTGACTATAGTCACTACTGCTCTTTAGATCATCCAAGGTAAAGCTAATTCCTCGGTGCTTAACGATGTTGTATAAAGCGCTTACTAATTCCGATTGAGTTAGCTGCTGCGTTAACCCTTTAACTCGTAAAGCATACGGATTCACATTTTGCGGCAAATTAATATAATACGGATCGGTTTTGGAACGTGTAGGAAGTAACTTGGAACGTTCAAATAAATTAACCGTATCAATTCGGCGTTGTTTTTTCCGTCTTAACAATCGCCGACTTCCACGCCGATCACGCCGCGTCTCATTTTCTTCCGAAATGCTTGCGTTAAACAACCTGGAGCCCAGTTCTAGAACATGCCCTTTTTGATAATCCAGGACACTAAAACCAACTGATGATACCCCAATATCTAAGCCTAGACTGATTGATTGTGCCATAACCTTGCTCCGTTTCCTTTTAATAATTTTATTTTAACAAATAAATTAAAGAATTAATCAAAAATATTAAAAAGAAGTTGAGTATTAACTGCGGCCAACATTAAAGTACGAACTTTTACTTTAGTGCTGCGCGCAATTAAACACCAACTTCTGACTTTTGAAACGTTATCTAAACTAAATTAACGAGAAATTCTGCTCGCCCTTAACTCTGAACTTTTACCAATCATGCATCAGCTCTAATTTAAAAGTTAACGCCTCGCAAATTTTTAATTAGGGATTAAAAACTGCCATTATGCACTTCAGCAATGCTATCCGCCAAAATAAACGCACCAGCATCAATATCAAAAATCAAATCTAAAATACTCCGATAATTTTGCGTATCGGTCACAATCATCAACATTTCTTTCGGTTCGTTAGAACGACCACCACGAACGTCAAACACCGTACTTCCTAGTTGTAGTTCTTGCTCCAAAATAGTCTGAATAGCATCCTGGTGTTGTTCACTCATAACATAAACAACTAATTTTTTATCTAAACCGGTTTGAATATAATTCATCACCATTGTGGAAATACCAACTGATAAAATAGCTAAGAAGAAATACTCAAATCCCGAAACCCAAATATTCCCCAAACAGACAATACCATCAATAACAAACAAGCTATTGGCATTGCGGATGCGAAAATATTTATTAAAAATCATGGGTGGAACCGTGGTACCACCTGCTGAATAACCTGAGCGATAAATAATCGACAACCCAAAGCCAAAAACAATACTACCAATGATGTCCGATAACAGCGGATTTTTAATAATCATTAAATCCGGCGTGATCGCTAAAAAGAGTGGCAATACCAAACTGCCAAACGTGATTTTAGCTGCAGCAACCTTATCAAGAAAGATCAAAGTTAAAATCCACATAAATACATTGAAGATTAAAAGTGTCATGGATAGCGGCACCTGCCACAATTGCTTAACTAAAATAGCAATTCCTGTGGCCCCACCAGCAGCAATTTTATGAGGATCGAAGAACATTGAAACACTAACTGCAATTAATTCCAGGCCCACTAACACGCCCAAAATTCGCGATATTTTTTTGATGTATTTGTTTTTTCTAATTGTTATCATAACTATATTATGCCTGAAATTGAAAAAAATATCAAAAAAAATATCTATTTTGTTTAAATAGGTGTATAATAATTTTATATTTTGCGGATGTAGTTTAATGGTAAAACTTCAGCTTCCCAAGCTGGCGTCGCGAGTTCGATTCTCGTCATCCGCTTCGTAATTTTACTGACCAATGAGCCTGAAGGGCTCTTTTTTTTTATTGCGCTGAAAAAAAGACACTTGACTTTGCCACGAACCAGTTTAAAACAATTATTGCCACAATTTCATAAACTGAGGTAACGCTTGAATTAAATGTGTTGGCAAAACTACGTACTGCTTTTGGGCTAATTGCTCTGCCAAATAACTATGTGCAAAAGTAGCCGCCAACACAGTTGTTGGACTCCAATCAAATTGGGCTACAAAGCCGGCCATTATCCCAGTTAAGGTATCACCCATGCCACCGGTAGCCATCGCAGGAGTTCCAGCAGTATTTTCAAAAATTTGTTGACTACCACTAAAATAAATATGGCTAGGGGCGCCTTTCAAGATCAAAGCCGTTTGGGGTAATGTTAATTGATCAAGCGTCGCCTGATTGCGCTCAAACTGTTGTTGTGATGGTAATAAATGGCTGAGCTTTTTCCATTCCATCACATGTGGTGTCAAAATCAAATGCGCCTGAATTTTTTTTAAATTCAGTTTAGTTTGCGCGATCAATCCAAAAGCACTAGCATCTAAAATCAGTGTTTGTTTGGACGTCAACAAGGTCGCCATTTGAATTAACAAATCGCCCATTGGTGCTGTGATTTGTAATCCCGGACCAAACGCTACGACATCAACAGTTTGGACCATTGTTAAAATGGCTCTTGTATCATTCAAGTCTAAGCCCATCGCTTCTGGATATGTGGTTCTTAAACTAGTGAGATTCTCTGGATCAGTAGCTAAAGTCACTAATCCGGTTCCGGTATAAAGTGCCGCACCAGTCGCCATTAAAGCCGCGCCACCAAATTGTTGACTGCCTGCAATGATCAAACATTTGCCAAAAGTACCTTTATACGAGTCAACTGGCCGCGGTTGAATGACCATTTGTAAAATTTTTGTTGATAATTTTTCCATTTTTATCAAATCCTTAGTTACTTTCTAACACAAATTTGTTATAATAGTTGTTTGTAAAGCCGTTGTGGCGGAATTGGCAGACGCGCAGCGTTCAGGTCGCTGTATGGGTTACCATGTGCAGGTTCGACTCCTGTCAACGGCATAAAATTGCTTGATCTATCAACGTTTCGCAAGCATTAGTTCACCATATGTCCGCTAAAACTATGAATTAATTTTTTTCAACACCAGTTTAACATATATTATATGAGTAAGGCCTATGTATTAGCTCCCAATGCGGGAGCTTTTTTGTTGAATTAATAATTTAATAAACGATAATATCTACGAGTTTTGGCGGAACGCCCCGTCTTAACTGAATACATATTAAACAAAGTATCAAAGTAGTGATTTAACGCGTATGGTTCAATAAAATCGCGCAAAGATTGGTCTAATTGATCCAATTCAAAGGCTTGCATATCAACTACCAACAAATCATTCGTAAATTGCTTGGCAAAATTCACCACTCTCAGATCATTCTGCCGATTGCCACCACTGTTAACTACAATATTGACATTTTGCTTGCGATCGACGATTTCCATTGGCCCATGGAAAAATTCTCCAGAATGAACTGCTTGCGCTTTGATTCGTTGAATCTCCTCTAATAAATAATTAGCAAAGCAGCAAACTTCACCCCACATTAAACCTGAACCGACCCACAACTGATGTGCTTTTAAATCAGTATTATTAACTTTATCTAAAGCTTGGGGCATTAAAGTTTCCATTCCCTGCACTAAATTAGTATCTAAAGTAGATAATTGCTTTTGGATGGTGGTCACCTGAACATTAGCCAGATTGTCTGATAAGTTTAAAATTAACCAACCTAACTCAATTAAATTAGCATCAGTGTCGATAGACTTTAAGCGTTCATCTAACAAATCAGCTTGTTCCAAAGGACTATTGTCATCACCAATAAATCCAATCATCAGACATTTTTTCTGCGCTCTAATAGTTGTTAACGCTTGGATTAGTTCATGAGTGGCACCGGTTTTGCTGCCAGCAATAATCAAAGTTTGTTCATCAATCACTGAAAAATATTCTGAAATTAATTCTTCGGGACTAACGATTAAAAACGGCATTTTTAACTGTTTGAACATCATGGGCCGTAGATCTACAAATTTCGTATAGGTACCACCACATCCTGTAAAAATAATTTTACTAATTGACTTTGCTTGTAATTGCTCAGCCACAGTACTAACATGTTCTAATTCATTGACAGCTGCTTCATAATTGGTGATAAAAACTTGCTTATCCAAATACATTGATTTATTCTCCTCATTTAACTAGGGCTTCAAGAAGCCAAAGAATGAACCGACAACACTAATGACTAGAATTGTTAATAAAATCCAAATCATTTTAATATGCTTTTTCTTTAACAGCCAGGCAATAAAGAAGGTAACCAGCAATGGCATTAAGTCCGGCATAATTGAATTTAAAACCGATTGAATTGTTTCGGGGTGCTTACCTGCACTAATTGCTACCGGAATTTTAATGACCACCATGGAAGCCACCATGGCCCCAATCACCGTATTACCTAAAATATTAATGGCGTAAGTAATCATATTCATAAGACCGTTAGCCATTTTATCTACAAAAGCACTGCCTAATTGATAGCCCCACATCGTTCCATAATAGCGAACTAATAAATTGGGAATATTATAAATTAGAATAAATAGTATTGGTCCCAAAACACTGCCTTTTTGCGCTAAAGAAATGCCAATTCCACTAGCGATAATTTTCAAACTACCCCAGAAAACAGAATCACCAATGCCAGATAAAGGCCCCATTAATCCAGTTTTCATAGCGTTAATAGCACTAGGATCAAACTCAGGATCATTGGCATTTTTTTCTTCCATCGATGCCAAGACACCAGCAATAAACGGCGAAGTTGCTGAAGTACAGTTAAAAAATTCTAGGTGCCGTTTTAAGGCAGCAGTTTTATCTTCAACACGATCATATAACTTATCAATAATTCCAGACATCGTATAAGCAAAGCCCATACTCATCATCCGCTCATAGTTAAACGACGCTTCCATGGGCATACTGCGCCAAAAAATGCCACGTAAATCTTTTTTAGTTAACTTTTTTTGCTCTTGAGACTTAGAAGTCATCCTCTTGTACCTCCGTCTGCGTATTCGCACTAGTCGTTGAATTTTTATGAATTTCATTCATTATTAAGTACATTATTCCGGCAAAAATGGCTCCGATAATCGATGCCGCAACCATATCTAATTTTAGATACGCGGAACAGACAAAACCTAAGAAAAAGAAGGGCGCAACACTTTTGGAAAATGACATATTGATAAGCATTGCAAAACCTACTGCCGGTAAAATTTCAGTTGTAATCGTGATTCCGTCGATTAAAGCTTTCGGAATAATTTGTACGAATGCTTTAACTAAGCCACTACCCAAAGCAAAAGAAATCGTTGTCACTAAAGTCATAACTAAAATTCTGGTCAAGGCAGCCCAGAGATGCATGTTGCCTGCAGCCTTGATTTTACCTTCATCACTTAAGTGATCAGCTTTGTGTGTCATGGCTGGAAAGACGACAACGTACAACAAATTCTTAACTAGTAAACCCAAAGTGGCAATTGGTAAAACCAATGTCAAGGCAACACTCACGCCGTAACCATTTTTTAAAGCCAGGGCTGTTGCCAAAATTCCTCCAATAATTTCATCTGGCGGGACAGTTGCTCCAACTCCCATTAAGCCCATAAAAGCTAACTCTAAAGTAGCTCCCATCAATAGTCCTTGCTTAATATCACCAAACAAAACGCCTACCAAAAAACCGGTTACAATTGGCCGTCCAATAAAAGATGATCCCAAAAAATCTTGCATATTAGCAATTAAGGAAATAATGAAAATGCCGATAACTTGTAATATCATTACCTTCTCCTTTACTTAATTAAAGCTGAAAATTCAGTGTCCGGATCATTAGGTGCCTGCTTAACTACCACTTTAACACCGTTATTTTCTAAATCCGTTAACTGTCTCACATCAGCTGCCGTTACATAGACTGATTTAGCGATACTTTGACTATTTTCTGTTTTATTAGCTAAACCTAAATCAATTAATTTGATATCTGGTGTTAACTTAGCTAAGCGATAAGCGTCATTAATTGTCTCCACGATAATAAACACTCGATATTTATCCGTCACACCACTCTTAATTGCTTTGGCAGAATCTGCAATTGATTTAAAAATCAATTTAGCACTAGCTGGTTTGGCTAATTGTAAAGTTTTTTTGCGAAAAGTATCTTGTGCTACTGCATCATTAGCAATCAAAATCGCATTCGCAGACAAATTATTGGTCCAAGCAAAAGCCACCTGGCCGTGTAACAAACGGTAATCAATTCTAGTCATTACAATCATATTCTCGTTTCTCCTTAAAAATCTTCATCCTCGACGGAATCTGCGACATCCATAACGATCTGTAAACCATCCTTGCCCATGGCAACTAATTCCTGTAATTTTTGCATTAATGTGACCGCATCAACTTGACTAGTTACATTAACGTAATTGATCAGTTCCAAGACCAAGGGCAAGTTCATTCCGGTAATCAAAAAGTAGTTATCTTCTCCTTGCACAAATTGAACTAACTCATTATTCACAGATCCTCCTAACACATCAGTTAAAAAAATAATTTGTTCATTCTTTATGGGCGTGATGGTTTTCAATAATTGCTCCTGAAAACTAAGATTGTCATCAACATAAGCTGTAATATAATGTAATTTCGGCTGTTGCCCCATAATTAATGACACCGTTTGATACATTCCTAACGCCAAAGTTGAATGACTTGCCAGTACTATTTCCACAGTTTTCACCTTCTTTATAGCCATATCTTCATTTATTAAATCTAGAGCTATTTTCAAATTCAGGCAATAAAAAAAAGACCATTTCTTAAAATGACCTCATTTTTAAAACCAATTTAGGGACCAATCATCTCTGAATTGTATTTTTATAATTAATAAAATTAGGATTATACCATGACTGTGTATATTCAACTAATTTTTTTCTTTTAGTAAAACCTTGATATTCAAAATAAAGCAAATAAC
Organism: Bombilactobacillus sp. ESL1197; assembly: GCF_058107145.1. Taxonomy (NCBI): domain Bacteria; kingdom Bacillati; phylum Bacillota; class Bacilli; order Lactobacillales; family Lactobacillaceae; genus Bombilactobacillus; species Bombilactobacillus sp. ESL1197. The sequence continues at coordinate 21,149 of NZ_JBYLTY010000002.1, read as the reverse complement.
GCTCTTCGGCTAACTTCAACTGCTCCGCAACAAAGGGCGCTTTTTCAACAGATTGGGCCTGAAAAGTCGTATGAAACATAATTGGCTTTTTATTTCTAAAAGCCATATAATCATACAACGACAATTTTCCAAAATCATAGCGATGAGCATCTTCAAATTCTCTAAACGGAATATAGGATTTTTGAAAGGCGATTACTTGGTGTGACACCATTCTAGTCCGAATTAACTCGTAAAAATCTTCATATTTATTATCAAAAATCAATTGCAATTTTGGAGAATGATAAATGGCTTTAAATGACCAAACACGACTAGTAGTATTTCTTTTATTAATGCGCATAATTTGTGTAAACGAATTGGGCGCATCATCACCAATTTTCACCAAATTGTTAGTGTCCACTTCCACTAAATACGTCCCATCACCGCGCCTTTTTTCTAAAATATTATCAGCCACTAATGAATTTATCGCATTTTTAATAGTTGTACGACTGTAACCTAATTGACTAACTAAAGTTCGTTCATTCCAAATCCGTTCATTAAATTTAAAAGTCCCACTAGTAATTAAATTGAGAATTTTTTCTTTAGCTTCAATATACAAATAGGTCTTCAATCTCCTTCTCCTTTTTGAAAAATAAATTGGTCCGGCAACAGCACCGTTTCTTCCGAGCGAATAATCGTTCCTTGCTTGTTACGAAAAATTGCTTTTTCTACCAAAACTTGTAAGCGGTCAACTTCTTGTTTGAACAATTTACGTTCTTTTTCATTAGCCCATGTTAACATCACATTTTGAGTGATTTGATTAACCTGACATTGATAATCTACTAGATTTTCCAAATCCATTAAATCACTTTGATCCAATTGTGGTAAAAAGCGGTTGGGAATTAAGGAAGTGATAATGGCAGTTGGTTGCTGTTGTTCTAACAAAACGAAGACGCGCTTTCTTAAGCGGCCTATTTTTTGTGCAAACATTGTATTATAAAAACCTGATTCTGCGACTTCTTGTACGTTAATCAACTTCGGATGCTGCTTAACTTTTTGAAGAGGAGTCGTATCTTTTTTTAAATCAATTACTTCCATATTATTTTCAGACCATTCTATCAATAGCGTTCCATGCTTGGTAAATTGCTTATTACTAACATATTATATACCACCGTTTAATCGCTAATTATTCAGACTTTCAGCCACTGTTTCTGATTCTAATCAACTTGTAATAGCAAAAAAATAAGGTTGGAACAATAAGATTAATGATCGTACTCTATCTAGAAGTAAACGAACATTAATTCATTATTGCGTTCCAACCTTATTGTTTTTTAAAACAGATTAATTGATATGCAATTTTTGCCGTAAATTAGCAACTTTGGAGCCTAAAATCTTCTCCGCTAAGTGCGATTTTAAAATTAAATAACCATAGATCCCAACACCTAATACAACTTCCAGGCATAATAACACAATAGCCCACGGGCGACCTTGATTATTCACCAAATGATATGCAACAAAATCCAAGATTAAAATGGCTACTAACATCACAACTGTTAACATAAAAATGCCACAAGTACGGTTAATGGTCGGCTGTAATTTAAACTCAAATTTCACACACAATAATCGCAACATCAGCCAACACGTGACCGCCATGCCAATAGCAGTCGCCATTAAGGGTCCAAAACTACTAAAAATTAAAATACATGGATATTGTACAAGCATTTTAACAATAAAACCAATCACAAAATATTTAATCGCCATTTTATTTTGATATAGTCCTTGTAAAATAGCTGACAAAACCGTAAATAGCCCCAACAAGATAGCTACTACACAACTAAATTGTAACAAGTAAATCCCCAACTGATCATATCGATAAAACAAAATATACAAAGGCTTAGCTACTGCATACATGCCTAAAGCTGCCGGTAACATAACTAAGAAAAACAATTGTAAGATATTACCAATTTGATCTTGAATTTCTCTTTGGTTATGACGCGAATAAGCTGCTGACAATAAGGGAATCGCAGTAACAGCCATCGCTGTTGATAAAGAAACCACAATCATAATTAATTTATTTGCATTAAAGGCAAATAGAGCATACATAGCATTCAATGTGTCTTTACTAAAATGTTGAAACGACGACATCATTGAATTAAACGTCGACTGATCAAATAATTGGAATAAGATAATGCCAGAATCCAGAATAATAAAAGGAACTGCTTGGCGAATAATTTCTCCAAAAAAATTCTGATGACGTGTATCAATTTCAAATTTACTTTGTCGTGATAGACGGCGAATTTGCGGTAATTGTTTTAAAAAGTAAATTACCAACACTCCTAAACCAAAGACCGCACCAATGAAAGCCGCAAAGGTCGATTGCGTTACGGCACTAACATAACTGCCCTTTTGCACCTTCATAATTAAATACGTTGCCGCTAACATATAAATTACGCGCGCCACTTGCTCAATTAATTGAGAAACCGCTGAAGGCGCCATTTGTGAATAGCCTTGAAAATAGCCCCGCATGAGACTCATCAACGGAATGATTAATAACGCAATCGCCAAGGCTCTTAAAACTGGAATGGCATTGGCATTGCCATCAGCAAACCAATCACTCAAAAGCGGTGCGCCAAAATACATCAGCGCTGCACTAATTATGCCCATCCAAGCCATGATTTTGATGCCTTGTTTAAATAACTGGTTTCCCGCCGCATACTCGTTTAAAGCATTGTAATGCGCAATTTGTTTGGAAATTGCCCCGGGAATACCCGCCGTCGAAATTATCAAAAATAGACTATAGATATTATAGCCCTTAGCAAATAGGGCATTGGCCAAGGTAGCCGTTAAAACGGAACCAAACCACATATTCCACGGAATGATATAAATAGCACCCAAGACTCGCGAAAAAATACTTCCCGCCGTCATCCAAGCTGAACCCTTAATTAAATCATTTTTGCCACCAGTTACCGCAGTTGTCACTGTATTCTCTTCGACATCTTGATCCATCAAATTGATCCTCTCTAAAATTGATGAATTATTATTTTACCACAAAATTCACAATTTTTTGCGGAACCACAATGGTTTTTACAATCTTTTTATCAGCAATAAATGATTGTGTCTTTTCATCAGCTAATGCTCTTTGTTCTAAATCAGCTTTGGAAATATCAACTGGCACCGTAATCTTATTTCTTAACTTACCATTAACTTGCAAAATAACTTCGACTTCAGCACTAACTAGATCTTCTTCATTGTAAGTTGGCCATTGAGCATAAGTGATGGATTCATCATGACCTAATTTTTGCCAAATTTCTTCAGCAATATGCGGTACGATTGGGGCTAACATTTTAATTAAACCTTCAGCGTAATCCTTTGGAAACTGATCTTGCTTTTGCACAGCGTTGACAAAAGTCATCATTTGCGAAATTGCCGTATTAAATTGTAACTTTTCATAATGATCACTAACTTGTTTCACAGTTTCACTATAAATCTTTTTCAAATCAGCATTCGGCTGCTCGGTAATAAAATCAGTCCGCAAAGTGTTGTCATCATCTGCATTAATATATAAGCGCCAAACCCGCTCTAAGAAACGATAAGAACCAGCTAAGCCATCTTCACTCCAAGAAATGGAAGCATCTAACGGTCCCATAAACATTTCGTAAAGACGTAACGTATCAGCACCATATTCATCGACAACATCATCAGGATTAATAACGTTGCCTTTGGACTTCGACATTTTTTCGTGATTATTACCCAAAATCATTCCTTGATTAAATAATTTTTGGAACGGTTCTGGTGTCGGTACAACACCTAAATCGTATAAGAACTTATGCCAAAATCTTGCATACAGTAAATGCAGCACAGCATGTTCGGCTCCACCGACGTATAAATCAACGGGCATCCACTGTTTTAATTTTTCATAATCAGCGATTGCTTCATCATTATGTGGATCTACATAACGCAAGAAATACCAAGAACTACCAGCCCATTGTGGCATTGTATTGGTTTCCCGCCGACCTTTGCGGCCATTTTTATCAACCACATTGACCCAGTCAGTCAAGTTAGCCAACGGACTTTCAATCGTACCTGAAGGTTTAATATCATGTTCTGCTGGCAAACGTAATGGTAATTCATCTTCAGGAACTAAACTCGTGGTTCCATCTTCCCAATGAATAATTGGAATGGGTTCACCCCAGTAACGTTGCCGTGAAAAGACCCAATCTCGCAAGCGGTAATTAACTTTCTTTTGGCCAACCTGATGATCTTCTAACCACGCCAAAACCTTATCAATTGCCTGCTGTTTATTTAAACCATTTAAAAACTCCGAATTAATATGTTCACCATCACCTGTATAAGCATGATCACTGACATCACCACCCGCAATGACTGCTTTAATTGGTAAGTCAAACATTTTAGCAAATTCGAAATCTCGGTCATCATGTGCTGGAACAGCCATGATAGCACCCGTCCCGTAGCTAGCCAAGACATAATCAGAGATCCAAATTGGTAACCGATCGCCATTAATCGGATTAATAGCGTAAGCGCCTGTGAAAGCACCTGTTTTTTCAGTATTTAAATCGGTCCGATCCAGATCACTCTTTTTAGCAGTTGTTTCCTGATATTGTTGAACTTGTGCTTTTTGTTGTGGGGTAGTAATTTGATCCACTAGTTCATGCTCTGGAGCCATGACTACATAAGTAGCGCCAAATAACGTATCTGGCCGTGTCGTAAAGACATTAAATGTTAAATCATGATCGGCAATCTCAAACTTAACTTCAGCACCGACTGACCGGCCAATCCAATTGCGCTGCATTTCCTTAATATTTTCGGGCCAATCGATCAAATCTAAATCATCCAATAAACGATCCGCATAAGCCGTAATTTTGAGCATCCATTGTCGCATTGGCTTACGGTAAACTGGAAAACCACCACGTTCAGTTTTGCCGTTGACAATCTCCTCATTAGCGACTACTGTACCTAAATCCGGACTCCAATTAACAGGAACTTTGGCTTCATAAGCTAACCCTCGTTTATACAATTGTTCAAAGATCCACTGTGTCCATTTATAATAATTGGGATCAGTAGTATTAATTTCGCGCTCCCAATCGTAAGAAAAACCTAGCGAATTAATCTGCCGCTTAAATGTATCAATATTTTGTTGCGTAAAATCAATGGGATTATGTCCAGTTTTCAGCGCATATTGTTCAGCGGGTAAGCCAAATGCATCCCACCCCATGGGATGTAAGACATTATAGCCTTGCATCCGCTTCATCCGGGCAATAATATCGGTCGCGGTATATCCTTCTGGATGCCCAACATGTAATCCTTTACCGGATGGATAAGGAAACATGTCTAACGCGTAAAAGTTTTTCTTATTTGGATCTTCTGTTGTTTTAAACGTCTTATGTTCGGCCCAATAGGCTTGCCATTTTTTTTCAATAACGTTGTGATTATAACCCATAATTACCCTCCTACAAAAAAAGTCCCATTGCTCTTGCAATAGGACGAAATTTACCCGCGGTACCACCTAAGTTTTATATATTAACTATATAACTCTCAAGTATTTAACGATACCCCGTGACTACTTACTATTAGTTCAGTAATCAAACTCCAAAGATGAGTTCATTAAAAAATATCTGTGAAATCACACTAACCTTCCACTCTCTGATAATCAATTTTTCAATTACTATTCCTTTGGTAAAAACTAATCTGACGCATATTATAAATAAAAATCACGCTAATTGCAACTAGTCTGACGAATTTTCAGTTGCAGCTTCCTGTGGCGAAACTTGAATTGAATTATCAGTAGCTGGGGTTGACTTAGTATTAGAAACTGCTTTAGCCTGCACAACTGGTGCTTTTTTAATAACAGCAGCTGGATCAGCATGATCTCCACTAGGAATTGTCCGTGAAAAATCAGTTTCAGTTTTTGCATCCTTAGGCCGATTGCTTGGTTTAGTACTAGGAGCTTGCAATATTTCCTTGTTGGTATTAATTAATTCATTCAGGGAATTATTAACAATAACCGGTAAAGCCGGCGTTTGTGTTTCGCTAGTAGCTGAAGCATCAGCTGCTGGATTTTGAAATTTATTTCTCACAATTACCGGGGCTTGTTGATTTTGATAAGTATTCCTTGTAGAATTATGGTTCACATCATTTGTGACTAAACTAACATTATTGACTACAATGTCATTGACACTTGGTTTAGTAGCATCAACTGATTGATCAAACCGCGTTAGATTATACTTTTCAATCAAACTGTTCAATTTATCGGCATATGATGTATCCGTGGCATAACGCCCCGTTAAAAAGCTAGTAGCATCTTTATAGGAACTAGTTTTACTACGCCAAGCTCCAGAATACATGCCATTATCGCGCAGTAAACGAACGTAGTCTTCTAAGGACTCACGATAGGAGGGATACTTGCGAAAATTAGCTTGAATACCATACAAATTACCACTGCCATCATCTTCTTGCGTGGCCATATTAACCGCTGATCCTTGAAAACTGCCTTTAACACCAAACAAGTTATAATTAGGCGCCTGGGCTAAAGTACTTGTCCCCCAACCGCTTTCTAAGAGTGCTTGGGCTAACATAACTGAAGCATAAAGATCATTATTATTGGCTAACTTTTGCGCCGATAAACCCAAATAATTTAAAAATGTTTGATCCCCATATCCGGACGATGTGACCACATTTTCCAAGTTATCAGCATCATTGACGTTAATTGTCACTTGATCAAAACTATCAGCATAACTCGTCACACTACTATGCTTTAAAGCATTTAATGCAGTTAAACAACTTAAGCAACTAATTGCAACTAGTTTAACTGATCTTCTTAAATGTTTTTTCATCAAACAGACCCCCTTTATTTGCGACTGGGATAAAAATATACTAAGGTCTTTGTCCCAATCTCATTTATTAGTTAAACTTCCCACTACTTCAAGCTAATTATAGTCACCAATGAACTTAATCAATGCCCTTTCCGGTAAGATTTACCAAAAAATTAATTATTTTTTAGGAGATTATTAATGAAATTATCAAAACTATTACTTTTTCTTAGCATTTTCTTTATCTCTTGTTTTTTAATTTTGACAATGATGTTATTTCATCATCAACCAGCATTACGGCACTGTGATTTCTGGTTTTTTCAACACTTAGCTTTTTTGAGTGAACATAATCGAACCTTCTTCAAATACATCACCACTATTGGTGCGCCCAAAGTCGTCTTTGGTCTAACTATCCTTATTAGCCTAATTCTAAGGAATCAACGCCAACGAATTTTTCTGCTTAGTAACGTAATAAGTAATTTATTATTAAACCAAGTTTTAAAAGCGCTCATTCACAGACCTCGTCCCAATTTAAATCATCTCGTTCAAGCAACTGGCTTTAGTTTTCCTAGCGGTCATGCTATGGCTACCACTGCTTTAATTGGTAGTTTAATTCTCATCTATTACCAAACTACGAAAAAAAAGCAATTACCATTTTTCTTAATGGTAATTGCCCTCATCATTATTATCAGTCGTCCCATTTTACACGTTCATTATTTTTCTGACGTTTTAGCAGGTACCTGTTTAGCTAGTGGAATTACTCTGCTGATTTACCTTGGCTTTTTTGAAAATCCTTTAACAAATAATCACTATGGTCAAAGAAATTGAGAATAACTGCCACAATTAAAATGATAATTCCCACTACAAAAATCCAGTGCAAGCCTTCATAAACAATTTGTCTAGCTGGTGCTAAATATTGTTTTGCTAACAAATGCGCGGTCGAAGAATTAATCATTTGATCCAACATTTTAAAAGTTAAACCTGAATGTTGTTGTACTCCTTGTGCCATTTTTAGGTTCATCACAATTCCAAAGACGGAAACCATCAAGGTTTGCCCCAAATTACGAGCTAACGTATTGAAACTGGTGGCCGTTCCAACTTCATCTGCTGTGACTACACTTTGCGAAGTAACCGTGGAAGTTGTAATCGACAAACCAAAACCAAAACCAACCACCGCAGAGATAATTAGAAAAATGCCAAAGGCCGTTTTTAACGGTAACAACAGATAGCACCCACAGCCAACCACTAGAAAGCTAAGTGCAAATAACGTAATTTTATGCGGTGGATATTTAGCAATCATTTTACCAGAAATATAAGAACCAAATAACCAAACTACCGAACTAGGTGTAACCACAAAGCCCCCCATCGACGGCTTCAGTCCTAAAACGCTCTGCATCCAAATTGGCAAATAAGCATCAAAACCAATCAAGAAACCAGAAATTAATAGAATCGACACATTTTGTACAACAAAAGTACGATTTTTAAATAATTTTAACGGCAAAATTGGATCTGATTTTTGCCGTTCGACCTTCACAAATACAAAAGCACCTAATACGGCTGCTACTAACAAAATTAAACTAATTAGCCAAGCATGGGCATTATTTAAGTTCTGTAGCCCGAGCATTAAACAAACTAAGACGAACGTTAATAAGATAATACCTTGAAAATCAACCGGCTCACGCACAGCTTGACTGCGCTTAGGTTCATGCAAAAATAATTGAATCAAGATAATTGTAATCAAACCAATGGGAATATTAATGGCAAAGACCCAATGCCAAGACAGTTGTTCAACAATAAAACCACCTAACAAAGGCGCCACAATTGAGGCAATTCCCCAGGCAGACCCATTTAAGCCAATCATATTGGCCCTTTTTTCTAACGGATAAATATCAGCTAAAACGGTATACGTCAACGGCTGAATTGCCCCAGCACCTAGTCCTTGTAAAACCCGTGACAAAATTAGTTGCAACATAGAATGCGAAATACAACATAAAAAAGAACCCAAGACAAAAATTAATAAGCCAATATTTAATAAAATTTTACGACCATAGCGATCAGATAATTTACCATAAATCGGCGTCGTGACCGCGCTCATTAATAAATAGATTGAAAAGACCCAATTCATTAATTTCAAGCCATGTAAATCACTAATAATTGTCGGCATCGCCGTCGAAACAATCGTTCCTTCGACGGCTGTCATGAAAGTTGCTACAAAGACTGCAACCGTGACCCACTTAACGTTTGTTTTTTTTACTGTTGAATTCACAATATCCCTACTTTTTAATAGCTTGCTGAATCGCTGTAACTTTGTCTAATTGTTCCCATGGCAATTGCACATCAGTGCGCCCAAAATGGCCATAAGCAGCCGTTTGCTTATAAATTGGCCGCTTTAGATCTAACATCTCGATAATTCCGGCTGGTCTTAAATCAAAGACTTCCCGAATAGCTTGCACAATTTGCGAATCACTATAATCACTTGTATTAAAGGTATTAACATTAATAGAAACTGGACGTGCTACCCCGATCGCATAAGCTAATTGAATTTCAATTTGATCAGCGACCCCAGCAGCAACTAAATTCTTAGCCACATAACGTGCCGCATAACTAGCCGAACGATCAACCTTAGTCGCATCTTTGCCAGAGAAGGCTCCACCACCATGATGAGCAAAACCACCATAGGTATCGACAATAATTTTACGACCAGTTAATCCAGTATCACTACTTGGACCACCTAAAACGAAGCGTCCAGTTGGATTAATAAAGAATTTAGTTTCAGCATCCAATAGTTCAGCCGGAATAACTTGTTTAATCACTTTCTCAATCACATCTTGCCGTAAATCAGCTAACTTGACATCTGGATCATGCTGCGTACTTAAAACAACTGTATCAACCCGTAAAGCCTTCCAGTTATCATCATATTCGACAGTAACTTGCGCCTTTGAATCTGGGCGTAAATAAGTCAATTCATGTTGTTTGCGGACCTGAGTCACCTTATAAACCAACTTGTGAGCCAAGATAATCGGCAAAGGCATAAACTCTGGTGTTTCATTGGTAGCATAACCAAACATCAAGCCTTGATCGCCAGCACCAATTTGATCTAGCGGATCAGTATCATTGTCTGAATCTCTTTTTTCTAAGGCGTCATCCACCCCTTGCGCAATATCAGGCGATTGTTGATCAACCGCAATAATCACGGCACAAGTATCAGCATCAAAACCGTAAGCCGAATCCGTATAGCCAATTTCACGAATCGTTTGACGTACAATAGCTTGCATATCAACGTAAGCGGTCGTTGATATTTCGCCAGCAACCAAAACTAATCCAGTGGTCACTGTAGTCTCACAAGCAACCCGTGCTTGCGGATCCTTAGCTAAAATAGCATCCAAAATAGCATCACTAATTTGATCAGCTATTTTATCTGGATGTCCTTCTGAAACAGATTCCGATGTAAAGAAATGACGTTCTTTTTCCATAAAAATACTTCCCCCTTGAATTTAGGTTACAGGTAAGCTAAATAGCCCCATCGGGAATTTAGTTAACTAAAATATGTTATCACATATTTAAAAACATTAATACTTAATTATTTATAAACATAATCACGAGTCATTGGCAAACCAGTTCCAGAAGGACCCTTAGTTAATAGATATTGCACAACGTCAATATGTCCGGAAGCGAAGGAAGCAGCACAAGCTTGTAAATACAAATCCCACATGCGACTAAAACGTTCGTCCATCATCTCAATGACTTCTGGTAATTTAGCTTGGAAATTATGATCCCAAATTTCAAGGGTTTTTTGATAATGTCTACGTAACATTTCAGTATCAGCAATTTGCAATCCGGAACCAATAATATTTTGGATATTTTCTGTTAAGCCGGGAATGTACCCACCTGGGAAAATCCACTTATCAATCCAGCCATTGGAACCACCATGTTGTGTTTGCATCGTAATTCCGTGAATCAACGCTTTACCATTGTCAACTAAGAAATCACTAACATCTTGGAAATAACCTGGCAAGTTTTCCTCACCTACATGTTCAAACATGCCCACAGAAACAATGTAATCCCACTGACGGCCCTTCAGTTCACGGTAGTCCGTCAATAAGATTTCTGCGCGATCTTGCAGACCTAATTTTTCAATCTGTGCAGTCACATACTTATACTGTTCTTCACTTAAAGTAATGCCCGTAACCTTTAAATCATATTTTTGTGCAGCAGTCAGCATTAAAGTACCCCAGCCACAACCAATATCTAATAACGTTTTGCCTGGTTGAGGATCTAACTTTTTCAAAATATGATTAACTTTATTCAACTGTGCAGTTTTTAAATCATCATCTTCATGTTCAAAATACGCACAAGAATAAGTTAGCGTCTCATCTAACCAAAGTTTATAAAAGTCATTACCAATATCGTAATGATCTTGAACATATTCTTGATTTTTACTCTCTGAATGTTGACGGTTGGAAACAAATTGTTTAAATTTTTTATTGTATAAAAAGCTATCTTTACTTTGATAAGCGGCTAAAATTAAATCTTCGATACTGCCATCGATCTCAATTTTCTTATCCATATACGCTTCACCTAAAGCAATTGAAGCGTTAGCTGCAATCTCTTTAATTGGAATAGCTTCATGAATAGTAATATGAATTTGGGGATCGCCAGTACCATAAGTTTCAGTCTTACCATCCCAATAGGTTACCTTAAGAGGAATATTAAACGAATTTTTTAATAACTCTTTATAAAAAGTTTTTTCTAACATAGATTATTGACCTCATTTCTCAATCCAATAGTCCTACATTACACCATTAGCTAATAATCTTCAAATTTAGTAAAATTAAACTAGTCTTCATAAAGGAGTTCAGCAATGAAACTAATCAATTCCGCAACTAATCTCATAAGTTTGTTAATTTATCCGATGATTTTAACTTTAAAATACCCCACCAACTATGATCACAATAGTATGGTGTCGTTAATCTTAACAATTCTGATTGTTGTTTATAGTAATATTTTCCACCCCTTAAAAGCCAATAAATATTTCAATCTTATTTATTTCGTATTCAGTCTGGCAATTGCTTATTTGTTAAAATTGCAATCGTACCCTCACTACCTCTTTATTCTTTGGTTATGCGAATTACTAATTTGCTTATTTATTGCTAATAATTCTGTTTCAACTTTTATCTGGAATTTTTTTCTGCCGATTTTTAGTAGTATTGTCATTGTTTTTCCAATACTTCATTTTTTATCCGCCCAAATTATTTTAAATATTATTTTAATTAATTTTTTTACTTTACTGACTACACTAACTAACAACTCGCACCAGATTTTTATCGGTGGGTTTTGCATTGGAGTAGTTTTATTGGGATTATACCTACTACATTATTTAACCAACTTAGCAGTTGTGAGCTATTTAGGTTGCTTTTTAATAATTTTAATAGTTAAATATTTACTCCATTTAAAACTAAACGATTACCAATTAGATATTGTGCGAGGAATTTTTAGTTTTTTAAATTACTTCATTTAAATTTTAATGCTAAAATATTTGCGAAAGTAAAAGTACAGTCTGGCTGGTAATCCAGATCTAATTTTAATAATTAGCAGTAACTAAACCACTCGCAAACAAGAAGCTAACGCTAAAGGAAAAATTCCCTTATAAAAGCAAAGATAACAAAATAGTCTAGCTTATCAACATAAACCTGAATTAAAAATGACACTTCTAATTAGGAAGTGCCATTTTTGATTGTATACATTTTTTAATGGTCCAAGTGACAATATGCAAAAACATATGACCACTCCCAAACCAACAACAACGGATCATACTTATTATTTTCAATAGCATTAACAGTTTGCCGTATAACATTAGCTAATTCAGCTAACTGCGCCTGTGAATAACGCTGTTTTTTTAAAATTGGCAATCTTATTTTCCATTTCATAATGTCAAATAACTTTAACACTTTTAGTCAAACCTAGTATAAACACAAAAAAAGCATTGATTAATTATCAATGCTTTACCAAGATATTAAAAATGGAAGATACAGGGCTCGAACCTGTGACCCTCTGCTTGTAAGGCAGACGCTCTCCCAACTGAGCTAATCTTCCAAAAATGACCCGTACGGGATTTGAACCCATGTTACCGCCGTGAAAGGGCGGTGTCTTAACCACTTGACCAACGGGTCAGAACAAATATTTATTTATAAAATAAAATGGAAGATACAGGGCTCGAACCTGTGACCCTCTGCTTGTAAGGCAGACGCTCTCCCAACTGAGCTAATCTTCCAAAAATGACCCGTACGGGATTTGAACCCATGTTACCGCCGTGAAAGGGCGGTGTCTTAACCACTTGACCAACGGGTCAGCTAAAAGCTAACGGAGAGTAAGGGATTTGAACCCTTGATACAGGTAAAAGCCCGTATACATGATTTCCAATCATGCTCCTTCAGCCACTCGGACAACTCTCCAAATAAAAACTCCGGTTGTCAGACTCGAACTGACGACACCCTGATTAACAGTCAGATGCTCTACCAACTGAGCTAAACCGGAATAAGAGCAGCATGGCAACGACCTATCCTCGCAGGTAGTTTCCCACCAACTACTTTCGGCGCTGAGAAGCTTAACTTCTGTGTTCGGCATGATTCCAGGTGTTTCCTCCTCGCTATCGCCACCACACTTGCTCTCTTCTTACCTTCTGAAAGAACCTTAGTCCTCTCAAAACTGAATATTATGTTCTTACTCGACACCCTTGGTTAAGCCCTCGACCGATTAGTATTGCTCAGCTCCATGTATCACTACACTTCCACTCGCAACCTATCTACCTCATCTTCTTTGAGGGGTCTTACTTCATTACTGAATGGGAAATCTCATCTTGAGGTGGGTTTCACACTTAGATGCTTTCAGCGTTTATCCCTTCCATACTTAGCTACCCAGCTATGCCTTTGGCAAGACAACTGGTACACCAGTGGTATGTCCATCCCGGTCCTCTCGTACTAAGGACAGATCCTCTCAAATTTCCTACGCCCGCGACGGATAGGGACCGAACTGTCTCACGACGTTCTGAACCCAGCTCGCGTACCGCTTTAATGGGCGAACAGCCCAACCCTTGGGACCGACTACAGCCCCAGGATGCGATGAGCCGACATCGAGGTGCCAAACCTCCCCGTCGATGTGAACTCTTGGGGGAGATAAGCCTGTTATCCCCAGGGTAGCTTTTGTCCGTTGAGCGATGGCCCTTCCATACGGTGCCACCGGATCATTAAGCCCGACTTTCGTCCCTGCTCGACTTGTCTGTCTCGCAGTCAAGCTCCCTTCTACCTTTACACTCTACGAATGATTTCCAACCATTCTGAGGGAACCTTTGGGCGCCTCCGTTACTGTTTAGGAGGCGACCGCCCCAGTCAAACTGCCCACCTGACACTGTCTCCCGCCGTGCTTCAACGGCGCGGGTTAGAGCTTTCATATAACAAGGGTAGTATCCCACCAGCGCCTCCTTCGATACTAGCGTACCGATCTCTACGGCTCCTACCTATCCTGTACATGTTACACAAAAACTCAATATCAAGCTACAGTAAAGCTCCATGGGGTCTTTCCGTCCTGTCGCGGGTAACCTGCATCTTCACGGGTATTATAATTTCACCGAGTCTATCGTTGAGACAGTGCCCAAATCATTACGCCTTTCGTGCGGGTCGGAACTTACCCGACAAGGAATTTCGCTACCTTAGGACCGTTATAGTTACGGCCGCCGTTTACTGGGGCTTCAATTCTGGGCTTCGACCGAAGTCTAACTCATCCTCTTAACCTTCCAGCACCGGGCAGGCGTCAGCCCCTATACGTCATCTTACGATTTTGCAGAGACCTGTGTTTTTGATAAACAGTTGTTTGGGCCTTTTCACTGCGGCTGGCTCTTACACCAGCACCCCTTCTTCCAAAGTTACGGGGCTATTTTGCCGAGTTCCTTAACGATAGTTCTCTCGCTCACCTTAGGATTCTCTCCTTGACTACCTGTGTCGGTTTGCGGTACGGGTATTCAGTGTCTCACTAGAAGCTTTTCTCGGCAGTGTGACTATTGTGCTTCGCTACTTTAATTTCGCTCCCTATCACAACTCATCCTTCGCGGTTATAAGCATTTGACTCATATCCAGACTCGCTGCTTAGACATGCTTTTCCAGCTGCATGCTCACAATTCATCTCCTGCGTCCCTCCATCGTTCAAACAACACTGAACAGTACAGGAATCTCAACCTGTTTTCCATCGATTACGCCTCTCGGCCTCATCTTAGGTCCCGACTAACCCTGGGCGGACGAGCCTTCCCCAGGAAACCTTAGTCATCCGGTGGACCAGATTCTCACTGGTCTTTCGCTACTCATACCGGCATTCTCACTTCTAAGCTCTCCACCAGTCCTCTCGATCTGGCTTCTTCGTGCTTACAACGCTCTCCTACCACGTACATCTTTCGATGCACATCCACAGTTTCGGTACCATACTTAGCCCCGGTACATTTTCGGCGCAGAACCACTCGACTAGTGAGCTATTACGCACTCTTTAAATGAGTTGCTGCTTCTAAGCCAACATCCTAGTTGTCTGTGCAGTTCCACTTCCTTTTCCACTTAGTATGGATTTTGGGACCTTAACTGGTGATCTGGGCTGTTCCCCTTTCGACGATGGATCTTATCACTCACCGTCTGACTCCCGGAGAAAGATCTTTGGCATTCGGAGTTTATCTGAATTCAGTAACCCATGTTGGGCCCCTAGTCCAAACAGTGCTCTACCTCCAAGATCCTCTTCTCCGAGGCTAGCCCTAAAGCTATTTCGGAGAGAACCAGCTATCTCCAAGTTCGTTTGGAATTTCACCGCTACCCACACCTCATCCCCGCAATTTTCAACTTACGTGGGTTCGGTCCTCCAGTGCGTTTTACCGCACCTTCAACCTGGACATGGGTAGGTCACTTGGTTTCGGGTCTACGACTACGTACTCTCTTTCGCCCTATTCAGACTCGCTTTCGCTACGGCTCCGTCTTCTCAACTTAACCTCGCACGCAATCGTAACTCGCCGGTTCATTCTACAAAAGGCACGCCATCACTCTTTAACGAGCTCTGACTACTTGTAGGCACACGGTTTCAGGATCTATTTCACTCCCCTTCCGGGGTGCTTTTCACCTTTCCCTCACGGTACTTGTTCTCTATCGGTCACTAGGGAGTATTTAGCCTTGGGAGATGGTCCTCCCTGCTTCCGACGGGGTTTCACGTGCCCCGCCGTACTCAGGATACTGGTAGAGTGTCTCTGATTTCGCCTACTAGACTATCACTATCTCTGGTTCAGCTTCCCAACTGATTCAGCTATCTTCGACTATCTCACGTCCCAGTCCTACAACCCCAAAGAGCATGCTCTCTGGTTTGGGCTCTTTCCGTTTCGCTCGCCGCTACTCAGGAAATCGATTTTTCTTTCTCTTCCTATGGCTACTTAGATGTTTCAGTTCACCATGTCTTCCTCACTTACAACTTTCGTCGCAGTGTGACTAAGCTTTACCTTAGCCGGGTTCCCCCATTCGGATATCTCCGGATCTTCGTTTACTTACAACTCCCCGGAGCATTTCGCTGTTCGTTGCGTCCTTCTTCGGCTCCTAGTACCTAGGCATCCACCGTGCGCCCTTATTATCTTAACCTTATTTACTACTGTTTCTTACTTTCTTCGAATCTCTCGATTCTCGGTGTCTTTCTTCTCATAATATTCAGTTTTCAAAGTACTAATGTCCTTGACAGTTTCCTGTCAATGGAGGTTAACGGGATCGAACCGATGACCTCCTGCTTGCAAAGCAGGTGCTCTCCCAGCTGAGCTAAACCCCCGTACTATTTCTATGGGCCTAAATGGACTTGAACCATCGACCTCACGCTTATCAGGCGTGCGCTCTAACCAGCTGAGCTATAGGCCCGATTTCTTTCGCGCTTGTCTCTTGGTGCCCTGAGAGTAGACCTCTCAAAACTAAACAAAGTTTCTTGCCAACTGCTTTCCGTTTATTTTTCCTTAGAAAGGAGGTGATCCAGCCGCAGGTTCTCCTACGGCTACCTTGTTACGACTTCACCCTAATCATTTGTCCTACCTTAGACGGCTAGCTCCCCGAAGGGTTACCCCACCGGCTTTGGGTATTACAAACTCTCATGGTGTGACGGGCGGTGTGTACAAGGCCCGAGAACGTATTCACCGTGGCATGCTGATCCACGATTACTAGCGATTCCAACTTCATACAGGCGAGTTGCAGCCTGCAATCCGAACTGAGAATGGTTTTTAGAGTTCTGCTTGCCCTCACGAGTTCGCTTCTCGTTGTACCATCCATTGTAGCACGTGTGTAGCCCAGGTCATAAGGGGCATGATGATTTGACGTCGTCCCCACCTTCCTCCGGTTTGTCACCGGCAGTCTCACTAGAGTGCCCAACTTAATGCTGGCAACTAGTAACAAGGGTTGCGCTCGTTGCGGGACTTAACCCAACATCTCACGACACGAGCTGACGACAACCATGCACCACCTGTCTTCCTGTCCCCGAAGGGAACCCTGTATCTCTACAGCTTTCAGGAGATGTCAAGACCTGGTAAGGTTCTTCGCGTTGCTTCGAATTAAACCACATGCTCCACCGCTTGTGCGGGCCCCCGTCAATTCCTTTGAGTTTCAACCTTGCGGTCGTACTCCCCAGGCGGAGTGCTTAATGCGTTAGCTGCAGCACTGAGAGGCGGAAACCTCCCAACACTTAGCACTCATCGTTTACGGCATGGACTACCAGGGTATCTAATCCTGTTCGCTACCCATGCTTTCGAGCCTCAGCGTCAGTTACAGACCAGAGAGCCGCCTTCGCCACTGGTGTTCTTCCATATATCTACGCATTTCACCGCTACACATGGAGTTCCACTCTCCTCTTCTGCACTCAAGTTTGACAGTTTCCGATGCACTTCCTCAGTTAAGCTGAGGGCTTTCACATTCAGACTTTTCAAACCGCCTGCGCTCCCTTTACGCCCAATAAATCCGGACAACGCTTGCCACCTACGTATTACCGCGGCTGCTGGCACGTAGTTAGCCGTGACTTTCTGGTTGAATACCGTCACTACTTGAGCAGTTACTCTCAAGCACGTTCTTCTTCAACAACAGGATTTTACGATCCGAAAACCTTCTTCATCCACGCGGCGTTGCTCCATCAGACTTTCGTCCATTGTGGAAGATTCCCTACTGCTGCCTCCCGTAGGAGTTTGGGCCGTGTCTCAGTCCCAATGTGGCCGATTACCCTCTCAGGTCGGCTACGTATCATCGCCTTGGTGGGCCTTTACCTCACCAACTAGCTAATACGCCGCAGGTCCATCCTTTAGTGACAGCCATTTGTGAGCGCCGTGCTTGAAAATCTGTACAATTAGAACAACTCGAAATTTCCCGATACATACTGCTCGACCATTTAAGGTGTGAACAAATTGCTGGGGCATCCAAACTTCTAAATCATACGTCTTTGCAGAACTAAAACTAGCATCACCACTGGACAAAGTAATGACATGATATGGTAATTCCAACTTCTGTAAAATATTTTCCGCATTTGCGGTTAATTTTTCTAATTCATCCCAAGAATCTTCCGGCTTAACATATTTAACCATTTCCACCTTGTTAAATTGGTGCATGCGAATCAAACCGCGGGTATCACGGCCAGCAGAACCGGCTTCAGAACGAAAACATGGTGTCAAAGCCGTAAGATAAGTTGGTAATTGGTCTTCACTCAAAATTTCGCCACGATAATAGTTAGTTAGGGGAACTTCAGCAGTAGGAATTAAAGTCAATGGCCGTTCTTCATCAACAATGGTATAAACGTCTTCTTTAAACTTAGGAAACTGACTAGTACCAAACATGGAATCACTATTGACCAAATAAGGTGGAATAACTTCTGTATAACCATCTTTTTGATGCTCATCTAACATAAAGTTGTATAACGCCCGTTCTAATTGCGCACCGGCACCTAAATAATAGACAAAGCGGCTACCTGAAACTTTCGCAGCCCGTTCAAAATCCAAAATTCCCAATTGTTCACCAATATCCCAATGAGCTTGGGCTTCAAAGTCAAAGTGCGGAATTTCGCCCCACTTACGAACTTCCACATTGGCAGACTCATCTTTGCCAACAGGCACTGAATCATCGGGAAAGTTGGGCAAGCGGACTAAAATATAATCCGTTTGGTCATTAAGCTTTGCTAATTGCTCATCCAAATTTTTAATTTGCGCGCCAACTTCTTTCATGGCAGCAATCGCGGCAGTAGCATCTTGCTTTTGTCGCTTAGTTTGAGCAATTTGCTTCGAAACTTCGTTGCGCTTAGCTTTCAAATCTTCAGTTTGCGCCATCACTTGGCGGCGCTTAACATCTAAGTCTAGTAAATGATCAATCTCTTCCCCTGCAATATTTCTCTCAGCTAACTTTTTTTTCGCCCAATCAGGATTATTGCGAATCACTTTTAAATCTAACATAATTTCCTCCTTTAAATAAAAAAGAGTTGTCTTCATCCCCATTAAAGGGACGAATCAACTCTTCATCGCGGTACCACCCAATTTTAGTGTTTCACACTACGCTCTAACAGCTATAACGGGGCTGACCGTATAATTTATTCATTATCCGTTTGAAACGATATTGGAACACCAACTGCTAACTCTCAGCACTGCACTAGCTCTCTGTAAAGTCGGTAAGATATCTACGTTATCTAGGTTGATAGTAATATAACTAACATTAAAAGGCAAGTTTTATTTGGAGATCTTTTTCTCCGTCCAAATATCCCGAATTAAACTTATCAACTGGCCATATTGGGCACTATTAGCATCATGTTCCCACTTAAAGATATAAATGTCATGTTGTGTAGGATCTAACGTATAATGACTCGAAGTCGTCACAATCAAATCTGCATCATTAGGATCTTGAACTAATTGCACGTAAGGCAAACTATCAATTGTTTCTACCATATCAAAACGGTATAACTGATTTTCTTCAATACTGAGGTAGACTTGAACTGCAAAATGATCAGAAAACATGACCACGACTCGAAGCAAAATCTTGTAAACCGCATTGGTCAGCAAATTAACTTTATCTTGAAAATCTTGAAATTCATTTTGTTCAAATAAATGCTGTAAAATATTCCGGATGGTCTTCTTAAACTCTGGCAAATCAATACTGGATAGCCCTGATTTTTCTCCCGTGTAGACTTCTACCATTTGGTAATAGCTATTACCAAATGCCAAGCCCCCGATTAAGACCCGCATCAAGGCAATGCGATAGAGCTTAACAATTTCATCGGATAAATTAAATTGTCGCTGAATATTATAAGGCATCGATTGTAAGAATGCCCCCACAAAGTCGTAAATCTTAGTATCATACTCTTGAATATGGTCAAGAATTTCATCGGCTTTTTCATTACCACAAGGAACAATGGATAATGAACAGTTAACCAAATTATACATATTATAAGATTCATTCATTAAACGGGCGGGCGTCAAATCTCGATAGTACTGAATGATTTTAGCAAAGTCACTGTCCGCAAATCGTTCATAACTATCTTCGGTCATGAAGCTTTCATAAACATTCAGATTTGGATAACGTACCCAGTCGATTTTCGCATTGCGTTCCACAAAATGGCCATGATAAATCCGTAAGCAATTGACAGTGGCATAAATTTGATAAACCCGAAAAGTCATCGGATTCGGTTGCGCTACTACTTGAAAAGCCTCCAAGCCTTGATTGACGAGCCACTCGCTTTCTTCCTCAGAAATAGTCTTAAAAGGCCAAGCAAATCCCCGCGTTGCTTCCCAAAACATTGCGGATATTGCTAATCTAACATCTGTTTCTTCCCCGACAAAGCGCATCTTTTCATAAGTAATTCGTACGTTAAAAGTTTTCAAAAATAAACGCATCGGTTTTAAATGGCGCAAAGCAGTTGCTTTACTATTGCCACACTCTTGATAAAAATCATCAAATGACTGACAAGTATCTTCCAAAATCGCCATCATAAAGTTGTAAGCATCCGAATGGGAAACTAAAAAAAAGTGATACTGATCATTGTCAACAGAAAAAATTTCTTCGATTGTTGGATCATCTTTCCCCAATAATTCCTTCATATCTTGAATAATACCATCGTAAGTATTATAGATACTGCCGTAACTTTTATTCATTTGTGCAGCTGCTTGGCGAAAATTAATATCTTTAATATCAAAATCTAGACTTTGATGAGCTTTGAGATCATCGCGATAAGAAATCTCCATAATCTTTAATTGTCTGACCCGCTCAAACAAGCGTAACTTCTCCATATCAGAAACTGACAAAAATAAGTCTTGTTCTTTTTCCAATGTGATACCCC